>JBAUAN010000193.1:0-3971 GCA_049675725.1 Candidatus Sulfotelmatobacter sp.
TCGCCACCACGAGGCGCGAGAATGTGGTCCTGGAAGTCAGCACCCCCGCCACGGTGAACCTGACCCTGCAGGTGCAGGGCGGTTCGGTGATCGTCGATGTCAGCGGCGAAGCGCCCCTGGTGAACACGGTCGATGCCAGTCTCGGCAATAGCTTCAATGCGCGCCAGTTGACCGATCTGCCATCGGAAGGCCGCGATCCCGTTTCCATTCTGAGTTTGCAGCCGGGCGTCACCTACATCGGCAGCACCACCAACGATCAGCAGATGTCTGACAGCCGCGGCGGCGCGGTCAACGGCGCCCGCAGCGACCAGACCAACATCACGCTCGACGGGCTAGACGACAACGACCAACTCGAAGGTTTTGCCTTTGAAGGCGCCATGCGCACCACGCTCGACTCTTTGCAGGAGTTTCGTGTCACCACCGGCAACTACGACGCCGGTTCCGGCCGCTCCTCGGGCGCGCAGGTCAATCTGGTCACCAAGAGCGGCACCAACGCGGTCCATGGCTCGGTCTACGAATACTATCGCCCCAATTTCACGGTCGCTAATGACTGGTTCAACAAGCAGTCGGAATTGGCGAGTAACGAACCGAACGTCCCGGGGTTTATCCTGCGCAACACCTTTGGCGCTACGATTGGCGGGCCCATCAAGAAAGACCGGCTCTTCTTCTTCATGGCCTATGAAGGCCAGCGCACCTCGGACGCGACCCAGATAACCCGTGAGATCCCTACCCCGAGCCTGACTGAGGGAGAATTGAAGTACCTGTGCGACCCGGGCAGCGATCCTAATTGCAATGTCAACAACAAGACCATAGCCGTCACACCCGGCGGCAGTGCCTTCGCGGGATTTGACATCGCAACTCTTAACCCCGGCCAGGTTGCTGCACTGGACCAGGGCAACCCTGCGGGGACGGGCTGCGTTGCCAACGGAACCTGTCCTGTAACTCCCGGTAATCTTTGGAACGGGGCGGGGCCGAACGGGCGGATCACGAATATTGGCGGCGCCAATCCCAACGCCTTATTCACGAAATATCCTCTGCCCAACTCCAATAGCGAAGGCGATCTGCTCAATACTGCGGCTTACACTTTCCCGGGCGCGGATCCGGTGAAGCACGACACCTATATCGTCAAGCTCGACTACAAAATCAACGCCAGCGGGAGCCACGCGCTCTTCGTGCGCGGCAACCTTCAGAATGACCACGAGAAGCAGCCGCCGCAGTTTCCCAACCAGCCTCCGTTCGACTTTCTCACCAACAACAGCAAAGGAATCGCCGTCGGCTATACCGCTTTGATCTCCAACAACGTGATCAACAATTTGCGTTATGCGTTCATTCGCCAGGGGCTGGGAACCGGGGGCATCAACAACCAGGATTTCGTGAACTTCCGCGGCCTTGACGATACCCAGGGTCTTGCCAGTCAGACCATCCTGAACAATGTCCCCGTGCACAATATCGTCGACGACGTATCCTGGACGAAGGGCACGCATACGATTCAATTTGGCACTAACTGGCGGGTCATCCACAACAATCGTCAATCCAACGCCGACAACATCTCCACTGCGCAGACGAATCTTTATTGGATGAACCCATCGTTCATCGCCAATCAAGGAGTCAGCCTCGACCCGTCGATCCTCGACGCGAACCCGCTCAATCCGACTCCTGGCCCCTATCCCGACGTGGACAGCAGCTTCGGCACTTCCTATAGCTTCGCCGCCATGGACGCGGCTGGAATCCTGAGTGAGACGTTCACCCAGGCCAACCAGAACAGATACGGCCAGCAGATTCCTAACGGCCAATTGGTGCAGCGCCACTTCCAGAACTACGAAGGTGAGCTGTACTTGCAGGATAAGTGGAATGTGACCCCCAACATGGTCCTCACCTACGGGGCCCGCTACTCGCTGCTGCAGCCGCCTTTTGAGAGCAAGGGCAATCAGGTTTCTCCCACGTTCGACATGGATCAGTGGTTTAAGACTCGGGGTCAACAGGCGGATTTGGGAAATGTGATCCAGCCCGATTTGACGTTCGGACTTTCCGGGCAGGCCAACGCCGGCAAGCCTTACTGGGCCTGGGACTATAAGAACATAGCCCCACGGCTTGCCATCGCTTATTCTCCTCACGCCTCCAGTGGCTTCTGGCACATGCTGTTCGGCGATGCCGGCAAAAGCTCCATCCGCGCTGGTTACGGCCTTTACTTTGACCATTTCGGCGAGGGCGTGGTCAACACTTTCGACCGGAACGGTTCCTGGGGGTTGACTTCCACTTTCAGCAATCCTGCCGGCGTTTCCACGGTGGACAACTCCCCTCGCTACACCGGGCTTCTTGGCTTGCAGAACTTGCCTGCCGGTGAAATCTCACCTTCACCCAGCGGCTTTCCCTATGTGCCGCCAAACAATCCCAACACCTATGGCCTGGCCATCGCCTGGGGCATCGACGATCACTTGCGGACGCCTTACTCGGAAGTGGCAGATTTCTCCATTACCCGCGAATTCAAGCACAACTTCGTCCTGGAAACGACCTATACCGGCCGTTTCGCGCGCCACCTGCTGCAGGAAGTCGATCTGGCTCAACCGCTCAACCTGGTTGATCCCAAGAGCAAAACGAATTATTTCACCGCCGCCGACCAGTTCTCCAAGGCCGCCGCCGCGGGAACGCCTCTGAATGAAATTCAGCCGATTCCCTATTGGGAAGACTTGTTCCCGCAGGCAGCAGGTCCGGGTCTGCTTTCCGGCTCCGGGCAACATCCTGCTTGCTCAGAACCCAATGGGGGAACAGTGCCTGCGAACCCCACAGCGACCCAAAACCTCTACGATGAGTTCTATTGTTATGCGGGCAACGAAACCACCGCGCAGGAAATTATGGATGTCTTCTGCTATCCCGCGTGCGCTGGCAATGGCCCCGGCGGCACCTATTACGGTCCGGGTACCCCGTATCAGTACTACCAGGACCAGTTCTCTTCGCTCTACGCCTGGCAAACCCGGAGCAACAGCAACTACAATGCCCTGCAAGTGACGCTGCGTCACGCTATGAGCGCCGGACTCCAATTCGACCTGAACTACGTGTATTCCAAATCCATAGACATCAGTTCGAACGCCGAACGTGTGAATGGATTTGAAGCCGCCGGCGGTGTTGCGTATAACAATCAGGCGATCAACGCGTGGTCTCCCGATTTGTGGCGAGCAGTTTCGGACTTCGATACTACCCACCAGATGAACTTCAATCTCATCTGGGATCTTCCCTACGGCAAGGGCCGGCACTGGAACTCCTCGAATCGCTTCATGAATTCCGCTTTCGGAGGTTGGGGATTGAGTGGCCTGGGCCGCTGGACCAGCGGCTTCCCCTTCACGGTCTCAGCGGGTACTGGCTGGTCTACCAATTTCGAACTGGAAGGCTCGTCCGTCCTCATTGGACCGAAACCGAAGACCGGTGTCTATATCGACTCCAGCGGCAATCCCAACGTTTTCAAAAACGCGCAGAATATCCAGTGCGTTTGCCCCTATCAGCCGACCGGCAGCGGTCCCGTTCTCTTCCGCGATACCTACCCTGGTGAAGCTGGCCAGCGCAACATTTTCCGCGGCCCCGGCTTTTTCGACATCGACGGGGGCCTCAACAAGACTTGGGCCTTCAGCGAAACCCGGATGATTCGGTTTTCGTGGGAAGTTTTCAATGTTACCAACTCAGTTCGGTTTGACGCCGCCAATGCAGTGGATAACGAGGACCTCGTGGATATCACCGGGTTCGGCAAGTTCCAACGTACGCTCACCACCCCCCGCGTGATGCAGTTCTCCATGCGGTTTGCATTCTGAGGACCGGAGAACGAACTTTCAGAGGCGGGCTTCCGACAACGATCAAACAGGGACGGCGCACGCCGTCCCTTTTTTGTCGACGCTGGTCCACAATTGATGATTGTTGATTGCTGATTAAAGCCCGCAACCCACAGGGTTTTCAATCAACAATCAAAGATCGGCAATTTCGTC
>JBAUAN010000194.1:0-23384 GCA_049675725.1 Candidatus Sulfotelmatobacter sp.
GATAGCCAGAGCATAGCCGAGGCCCGGCCAGTGTCAAGGCCGCGCTTCGCGCGCCGCGTTCGCGGTCGAAGAGCCTTGACACTGACCTTTGCCCCTCGGCTTATTCTTCAGCTATCCGGGGGATGTCAGGTTTCCACTTCCTCAAACGGGGCTCCGCGCCGAGTCGAACCGCTGTTGATGGCAACTGTGCGCTTACAGATCGAGAGGTGCAAAAAACCGCTGTTGGAGGAGATCTAGCACTTGAGCAAAATGACAGGCCGATTTCGTTGGAGAAAAGCCGCCTTCATCCTAGTTGCGCCCTGAGGCATTGTGAAGCCTTTGTTTAAAAGGTCTCGGCTCCACGGGGCACCGACTTGTTCCGTTCCCCCGCACGGGCCACGGATGCTAAGATGGCAGCTTAAATTCTCGCAGCATCTGCAGGGCTTGGGACAACCGAAATGGCGAGGTCGGTAATTTTTTTTTCGTTGATTCTTGCGATCACCGCCTTATTGGTCCTCCTGTATGCTTTTAGCCTCTCTTGGCTCCTGCTTGTAGTTCTAGGTGCCACCACCCTACTCATCCTCTACCTGTTGTTTCATCCGCGCAATCAATGGCTCGTCGCCAACCGGTCGCGGGTAGATGGCGCGGGTTGCATCGCCCTGACGTTCGACGATGGCCCGGATCCGGTGGATACGCCCAAATTACTCGATCTACTCCGGGAAAAGGGTGTGAAAGCAACGTTCTTTGTGGTGGGGAAGCGGGCGGACCGGCATCCGGAAATAGTGCGCCGCGCCTGGACAGAAGGACACCTGATCGCCAACCACACCTGGTCGCACTATTCTCTATTTTGTTTTCTCATGCCCGGTCGTTTGCGGGCTGAGATCGACCGTTGCACGGAGAGCATTCGCCGCACCTGTGGTTCCCGGCCGCGTTTTTTCCGCTCGCCAGTGGGCCTGCGTCACCCGCTTCTGGCGCCTTATCTTGAGGATGCGGGACTGGAGTATGTTTCTTGGACTATTCGGACGCGTGATACACTCACTGCGAATTCCAGCGTTCTTGCCCGGCGCATCTTGAAGGCGGCAAGCGGGGACATCATCCTACTTCATGATCATTTGCCTGGCGGGGCGGATGCCATGCTAGAAGTCTTGCCTCGCGTCATCGACGAGCTTAGGGAACGGGGATTCGAATTCGTCCTGGCCGGCCCACGTGAGGATGCTGGCGGAACACTGCAACCGGCCGCATGCGAATCTGCGCCCTAATTCCGGCATTCAACGAATCCCCTCACATCGCCAAGGTCGTGGAGGGGGCCCGGCAGCATGTGGCAGATGTTGTGGTGATCGACGATGGATCCGGCGACGGGACGGCGGACATTGCCCGGGCTGCCGGAGCTGTTTGTTTGCAATTGCCAAGAAATTGCGGCAAGGCCTCGGCCCTGCGCGTGGGCATCGCTTTCGCGCGCGACCACAACTTTACTTACGCAATCACTCTCGATGGCGACGGCCAGCATCTGCCGGAGGATATCCCGGTCATGCTTCGCGTCGCCGAAGAAACTGGAGCGGACCTGATCATTGGCGCGCGCTGTTTCGATCGCGCCCTCATGCCTCGCTCCCGGTATTTCTCGAACATCGTTGGCAGCTGGTTGGCTTCGGCGCTCATCGGCTGCGAAATCCGGGACAGCCAGAGTGGGTTCCGGTTATTCCGATTGGACAAACTTGGCCAGGCCAGACTGCGGAGCCGGTGCTACGAAATCGAGATGGAAATCCTGATCAAGATGGCGCGGTCGGGCTGCACCATCGCGCATGCTCCTGTGCACATGATCTACGACGATGGGGAGGCGCGCTCCAAGATGAAGCCGGTACGAGACACGGTGCGTGTCTGTCTCTGGTCCCTGGCATTTCGCTTTCTGGGAGCGTGATTGGCAGGGTGTTTGTGGATGGGAGATAGTGGCGAGCAGCGTGGTGTCGGCCTGATGGCCAAGCGAACGATAGAAAGGCCACCAGGTGATCCGAAGATTTAAGGCTCATGCGCGGAAGTTCATAACCCTCTTGCTAAAGGAGAGGCTTGACCCAGGCCGCGCCGCTGCCGCTGTATTCCTCGGAATTTTCATCGGCATCATGCCCATCTATGGGCTTCAAACCCTTGCGGCAGTCGGCGCGGCCTTGCTATTCAGACTGAACAAGCCACTGACCGTGGCCGGCACTTTCATCAACAATCCGTTGCTCCAACCTTTCATTATTTTCTCCTCTGTGGAACTCGGCTGTTTACTCCGCCTCGGCTCGTTCCAGCCCCTGACTCTGTCCGACCTGGCTGGCGCGCGCACCCACATTGGCAAGGAGCAGCTTTTCATTTGGGTGATTGGCTGCGTGGCCCTGGGTACCCTGGTCGGCGGCGTCGGCGGGGTCATCACTGCGGTTGTGGTGCATCTTCATCGCAAGGCTTCTGCCAATCCGGCGCTGCGGGAGCGCGTCCGCTTTGTAAACAAAATGTTTGCCCAATCCGCGCTAACACCTCGCAAGTTCGCCCGATGGAAGCTCCGACTGGATCGAATCTTTGAATTACTTGCTGCCGAAAACCTGGGATCGGGAACGGTAGTGGACCTGGGCTGCGGCTACGGCATAGCTCTTTGTTTTGCGGCTTTCGACGATAACCGCCGGCGCCTGGTCGGTTGCGACCTGGATGCACATCGCGTCGCCGTCGCTCGCCAGGCACTCGGCAACCTGAACGCAGATGTGACCGTGGCCGACATCCGTCAGTTCGAGCTTCCGCCAGCCGGTTTGATTTTAATTCTGGATGTCTTGCAGTATTTGCCCGCCGCGGAGCAACAGGACCTGCTGAAACGGTGTTGTTCGGCACTTGCACCAGAGGGAATATTGGTTTTCCGGGTCCATGATCGTGAACGCGGTCTCCGGTCCGTGATCGCCATGGCGTTCGACAGGCTAATCTTCGCGTACAAGGGCGTCGGCTTCCGGCCCCGAATACTGTCGATCGCCGAGTACCGCGGTGCGCTGGAGAACGCCGGTATGCAGTTGGAAGAGCGCCGTTTCCATAATCGTTTGCCCCTGGCCCACGTTTTGTTCGTCGCCAGAAGATCTTTGGTGGAGGCTGCGCCCTGATGCCCCGTTTCCTGCGCTTGGCAGGCCACGCGGCCGTACGGTTTCTGGAAAACTCGTTGACGGCCTATCACGATCGGTGGTTGAATCTTTCTTACTTTTGGCCAATATTCCTCTCTTGACTGATATCCATAAAACCATCGTCGTTACTGGAGTCGGGGTCATCAGTCCCTATGGCATCGGGTTGGACTGCCTGCAGGAGGGCATGTTATCGGGCGAGTGTTGTCTGGCTCCCACAAAAGATCTGTATCCCGGCTTCGAAGGAACGACTGCCCAAGTCCGGGAATTGCCGCTTCTGGCAGAACACTTCAGTTCCCGATACTCGCGCACCGATCAACTCGCGGCGGTGGCGGCTCAGGACGCCATGGGGAATTCCGGTCGCGATAGCTCTATCTTCCGTGAGAGCGGCATCGTCATAGCGAACACTGTCGGGGGCTTGACCGAGATCGACACCGGAATCGCCAAAGATCCGGCCGCTTGGTATCGGCAGCGGCCCGGCAGTCTGTTGCGGGGCGCCTCATATCCGTTCGCACACGTTGCCGACGCCGTTGGTGAGCATTTCGGGATTCGCGGACCGCGCTGTGCGGTCTCTGTGGCTTGCGCATCCGGAGCGGTAGCGATTGCGCTCGCCGCCAACATGCTGCTCGACGGGGCCGCGTCCATTATCCTGGCTGGAGGCAGCGACCCGCTGTGCCCGTTCACGTTGAGCGGATTCAACTCCCTGCGAGCATTAGACCCAGACCCCTGCTCTCCATTCGACCAGAATCGCAAGGGTCTCAACCTGGGCGAAGGATCCGCAGTTCTCGTCCTCGAAACGCTGGGCGGGGCCACGGCGCGTAATGCCAACGTCATGGCGGTGCTACGCGGATGGGCCATGACGAATGATGCATTTCATACCACCGCGCCGCAGACAGAGGGAATCGGATTGGCCGACTGCATACGCCTTTCCATGGAAATGGCGGGAGTCAGCGGCGATGAGATCGGGTATGTGAATGCCCATGGCACGGGCACGCCTCTCAACGACATTGCCGAGGCCAATGCTTACGAGACTGCCTTCCGGGGACGCAACCATCCCATTCCCGTGTCTTCGACAAAGTCCTATTTCGGACACTGTCTTGGTGCGGCCGGCGCCTTAGAGGCGGCCGTTACGATCATGGCCATTCGTTCAGGAGCACTGCTTCCGACGTTGCGGCTCTCCGATCCTATCGAGAGCCCTGGCGTTGACTGGCTGAGGGGGGAAGTGAAACGCCAACCGCTGCCGCTGGCCATGTCGGTTTCGAGCGGTTTTGGCGGCGGCAACGCCGTGCTCATATTCGGGAGTGGCCGCTCATGACTCCGAATTTGCCACCCGTCACTATTACCGGCATCGGTTCGGTAAGTCCTTATGGCTCCCTGGCAGGACTAATTCCACAATGTCCCCTGCAACCCAGTGCTATCACCGCTTGGACAACCGCCGGTCTGCGGAGAGCATTTGTTGTACAGCCCTTTCGCCCCGCCAGCGTGGTGCCTGGCCTGAAGACCAGGCGTCTCGATCGCTTCTCAGTGTGGGCCTTGGTGGCTTCCTACTTGGCCATTAAGGATGCTGGGATCGATCTACACGAAGTCGACCGATCCCGGGTTGCCGTGGTCTTCGCCACCGCCCTCGGCTGTGTTGAACTCACGGAAGCGTTCTACCTCAGCGCTGCCGCGAATGGCTGGAACGCAACCGATCCCAGTACCTTCCCAGAGACTCTTCCCAGCGCTCCGGCTAGTCACGTGTCTTTATTTCACGGCTTGCGGGGTCCTAATGTCACGCTGAGCAGCAAGTATTTTGCCGGCGAGAATGCACTGATTCAAGCCGCTTCTCTGCTTCGCCATGGTCAGGCTGACTTAGCTATTGTTCTTGCGGGTGACGCGCTGGCGCAAACCCTCTATTCATGGTACGAAGTGGCAGGACTGCTCTCGCCGGCTTGCTACAACGCGGATTCCCCGCCGGAAGCCGACGGTTTTATCCCTAGTGAAGGTGTAGCGGCATTGGTGATGGAATCGTGCGACCGCGGGAATATCCGCTCCGGTGCCCGCTCTTATGCCAAAATCCGCTCGGCTCGCGCGGCGGAAGGCGGTCAACCGGCTCGAAGCATCCGGCAAATGATCGGCGGTTCCGTCCCACGTCTGACAGTGTGCAGCGGGAATGGTTCGCCTTGTGCCGCCAGTCCTACCACCGCCTTGGCTCGCGAGATTTCCGGCGATGACGCCGTGATCATTCTCCCGCAGTCGTTTGCCTTGGGCTTGGCCGGTACCGGAGCGCTTTTTCACTTGATCCTGGCGTTAAGCAGCCAACCCATCAGCAGCCAGCCCATCAATGGACAGGCCCTGTTGTTAGCAACAGCCGGCGAAAGTGGATTTGCGGCCCTTCTTTTGGAATTGCCTTGAATATGAATGTGCGAATTGCAGCCGCGGCGTATGCCATTCCGCCCAACGATGAGGCCGTGGAAGCAGTCTTGGAGCGGGAACGAACTCGAGTGGAGACCTCGCTGTCTCCATTGAGCCCGGAGTCGAGACGAAAGGCCGTGGAAGGTCTCGGACTGAATCGGGTCCGGATCTGCGGCAACCAGCAGCTTTATGACTTGGTTCTCGAAGCCGCTACTAAAGCTATAGCCGAAGCCGGGGTAACGGCTCGGGACGTCGATCTCATCCTGGATTTCAGCACGTGGTCAAGCGAAAGCTGGACTAGCGATAGCTGGTCCAACGAGAGTTCGTCCAGACAAAGTTCGTCCGCCAAGAGTTCACAAGGTCTCTCATTCGCGCACAGGCTTAGCGTCGATCTAGACGCTGAAACTTCCATGATCTTGAGTTTCAAAGTCGGCGGATGTGCAGGACTTCACATCGCAATCAAGACTGCGCTGGGCTGGATGATGACCGATGAAACCATTCAGACGGTGCTGCTGGTAACCGGCGACGCGGCACCTCAAGGCAACCGCTCCTTACTTCCGATCACCGTCCATGGCGACGCGGGCAGCGCCGTGATCCTGCGTCGCGAAGGCACCCAAAGCTTGTCAACCCAGGGCCCCTTGCTCTTGGGGGTCGAAGCCATGACGCTCGGCCATCTCCATAAAGCTATTACGATGGTCAAAACGAATGGCCACCACGATATCATCGTCGACGCTCTATGCATGGAGCGAGAGGTGAGGCCGGTCTACTTTCTCAATATGCTGCTGATGGTGAACAAGGCTCTGGCAGCGTCTTCTTTGACTTTGAAAGATATTGACCATTTCATCTATTCCAACCTCAGCCGGCGGGATCGCGAAGGTTTTGGCAAGATGGTGGGACTGCCCAAGGGAGGCATGCCTTCGACTCCCATGGCAGAATATGGCCACACCTTTGCCAGCGATCTGGTGATCAATTATGTGCATATGCGGCGCGAGGGCCTAATTCGTCCCGGGCACTTATTGCTGTTCGCATCGGCTGGGATCGGCTTTACGTGGGGGGTAACGCTGGCTCGAGCCTGAGAGAAGATCTAGTGTTGGACAACCTTTTGTAGTTGGTGCAGTTTGGCTTTTTATATGACTGTGTCATCCTGAGCGTAGCCGTTTTTCAGGCGTAGCGAAGAGCCTGCCCTGAGCGGAGCAAAGGGATCTCCGGCTTAACCTGCCCATGCGTCGCGTACAGTTCATCGAGCTCCATGAACAACCGTGGTTCCCCGCATCGCTTCGGGATGACGTCACGGATGCGATGCAGTTTGGGCTCAATCTCTTGCATGCCTACGCGCCCATCGCTCCGCTGCTACAAAGCGTGATTGACTCTGCCGGAAACCGGACGAACGTCCAACAATCGTCTATCGAACAATCTTCTGCCACACAATCGATTGTTGATATGTGTTCCGGCGGAGGCGGTCCCTGGTTGGATCTTGCCGGACAGCTGCGATGCCGGGACGCCGAAAAAAATTCCGCCGGCCTTCAGATCTGGCTCACGGATAAATATCCGAATCTTGAGGCATTCCAAAGTGTCAGTGCGTCTTCTGACCGCCACATTACTTTCTATCCCGAGCCGGTTGACGCGATGAAGGTTCCCGGAGCGCTGAAGGGGCTGCGAACGATGTTTACCTCGTTCCATCATTTTTCGCCGGAGGATGCTCGCGCCATTCTGCAAAATGCCATCGATGCCGGCGAAAGCATCGCAATATTTGAAGCGACCAGGCGCGCTCCGTCGACGATCGGCCTGATATTTGCGGGCATCCTTCTGCTGTTCTTGCACACTCCGCGGATTCGCCCCTTCCGCTGGTCGCGTTTGCTCTGGACATATCTGATCCCGATCATTCCCTTGGTCCTGCTATTCGACGGAGTTGTGTCTTGCCTGCGGTCCTATCGCCCGCAGGAATTGCGTGAGATGGTCGAGAAACTGACCTCTTGCCAATACCAGTGGGAGATCGGTGAGCTTGCAACTGGAAAGATGCCGGTTACCTATCTGATCGGATACCCAAAAAGTAGGCCCATGCACCTGACAAGTCAGTAGACCTCCCGGCCCGCCGGGAACTAAGAATAAGGAGACGTCTCTCATGAAACATCTGACATTCGCGATGACATTGCTGTTGCTGTGCGCTTTTTTCCCGACTTCTCTGGCGGCTGCCAAGGTAGAAGTAGAAGGCAAGGCGTGGCTTGACGCGCAAAAAGATCCCCCTGCCATGAATGTGAACGGTGCATGGGACTCGGAGGAATGGGGCGCTTTCCGTCTGGTACAGACCGAGGGAAGCCGGGACGTCAGCGGCAACGGCGGGGGATATCAGATCACGGGCGTGGTCAGCGGCAAACGCCTATTCCTGCTTTTCTCAACCAGACACACCGTGGACTATTGCGCTACGCTCAGTTCTAACGGCGAAAACAGCTTGACCGGGACCTACTCCGACCGAAAGTCGCGGTTACACTCCGGCCTTTGCCAGGAAAGCAGTAGGCCTATGAACATGACGAAGAAATAAATGACTAATGAGAAGAGGATTGCGCTGGAGGCCGTCTCGCCTCTCTGATTAGTTTACAAATGTCTTTGGCTGCGCCCTTAGCGTGGTGTGAAGCCCCGGTGCCAAGCACTTCCTTCGCCTGATTGATCAATGTGAATTCCTGTTGATGACCGGCCCATGAAGTCTGTTGCCAGGTTTTGCTCTCCGATCGCACGATCAAGTCCGCGCCAGACTGATCTTCGGTGATCGTGATTGCTGGGCAGGCTTGGCTTAGAAGGCGGATTTGCTCGCTGTGGCTGGATGCGTAGTAGGTCTTACCGTCGTTGCGGAGCTCGATGCCGGATCAGCAGTTTCAACGAATACTCGCGGGTTCTGGGCCATCGCATATCCGGACAAAAGGAACACAGCTACTAGCTTTTTCATATTGGGCTGACCTTACTGAGATCTAGCGGTATCGACAATAGCTCATTGATGCTTCTTCCGACGCTCTCATCCTCCGGCACGAAGCTCTGTCCGTCTAGTGCATTTTTAGAGAACCCAAGTGCCCGACCCCTGACCGTATGTTTCTGCGTTAAAAAGCTTGCTCACCGAGCTAATCCCAGAGCGGAAACCAGATTCAGAAATACACGACTCGCCGCGCCCACCGGATCGAGCAACACTGTGCGGCGCTCCAGCATTTCGGCCACTGGTTGTCCCTTGTAGCTGGCAATCTGCCGGTAGCGCGATATGAAAAACAGCACCCGCAAGAAAAGTTTCCATCTGAGCGGGGCAAAATAATGAGGCGTCACGAATGGCACCGCGTGGCCGTCCTTCACTTCGGCGACAAAGTCTTTGAAACTTGCGGCCCTCGACAGAGAGAGAATGGAACTGGCGACGAGTAGATGGCTGTCTCCTCCCCCGATCACGGGTTTGCGCCAGTGTCGGGCAAGTTCCAGAACGCGATCGTTCTCCTCGCGTGTCCTCATCCCGTTTACTTCTAAAGCATGAATCGCCCACCCGTAGCGGGACAGCAGTTCAGTGACGGGAATCGTCTCCGCTCCCGGTCCCCATGCGACGAGAGGATGGTTTAGGGCCACCAAGCAATCGCTAGCGGCGAGGGTTTCAAACAATTCGTCGTAGCGTCTACCCCGCGCAGCCGCTTGAATTCGAGTGTGTGTTTCCTCAACTTCACTCTCGGGCATGCGACTCACTCCCACGTGAAATAAATGCCCCTGGAACCAGAGTGACAGCTCCTCGCTAACTGCGATGCGGCCGTTCAGATCGGGGCGGCCGCGCAGCAGAGCGAGGCTGCCGGCAAATTCGTCGTGATCGGTGATGGCTAGGTGCACCCCGTCGAAGCCCCAATGGGCCGCCGCAGCCGCCTCCAAGTGATAGACGTCTTCGGGGGTGTAGGGCGGATTGAAGGTTATATCTGCGTAATTCAGATCAGACACACCACCGAGGCCAAACGACTTTTGCAGAACGCCACTGAAAGGGCGCATGAAAGCCAGCCGGACAACCTGGTTTAATGCCGCCAGCTTTTCCACAGAGTGGCGCGAGTGGTTATGCAGGGAAACCGCGTAGCCAAACTCGCGGTCCGGGTGGGGACACTCGCGGTAGGTATAGTTCTCAATCTTCCAGGCTGACCGGCGTCTCATTGCGTTCCTCGTAGGGAGCGTTCGCAAGTGTAATTTCACTCGTGACACTCGGCAACAAGAAGTTGTCGCACGAGAATGCGATCTGATACTCTTCAACGACCGGGTGGGCAGCTGGGTCTCGAATAGCGTTCTTCAAAATCGTTTGTTCGGGCAAGTAGACGAGATTGTGGCCGGCTCAACCCGGAGCGTCAAGGCAAATGCATAAGCCCATCAAATACCTCGAAAAGGCGATGTCCATTGCTGCAAACGGGGCGTGGCAAATATTTTGTTTGAGTAACAGTCTCTTTCCCGAAAATCCATCATTCACACCCCGGTGGTCGGATAGGCCGTTGCTGAAGTCCCATGAAAAGTCGAAGCCTGCTCTTGGCTGGCCGCGTCAAACCGATTCGTTGTGCCCGCGTTGTGTGCCCGAGATTCGCCAACAGATTGTCGACGGCAAGCAGGACTACCGCATCCTGTTGAACGAAAGGCCCGGTGAAATCAAGGCGCAGATCATCGAGCGCGATGGCAAAATCCTGATGGTCAAGGATTGCCCGATCCACGGATATTTCGAAGACGTCATCTCCATTGATCCGCAATTCTTCCGGCATCTGGAGGAGACGTTTCCCGGCCGGGATATCCGTGCCCATAACGATGAAAAATTGCACAACCATGGCAGCAGCACCATCAAGCACGGGCGGGGCTCGGTTCTCACCGTCGATCTGACCAACCGCTGCAACATGATGTGCGATCCATGTTTCATGGATGCCAACCAGATCGGATTCGTACATGAGCTGACCTGGGAGGACATCAAGACGCTGCTCGACAACGCAGTTTCCATCAAGCCGCGGCGTCAGATGTCCGTCCAATTCTCCGGGGGTGAGCCGACCCTATCCACGTATTTTCTGGACGCCATTCGCTACGCCCGTCAACTCGGCTACGACAGTGTGCAGGCGGCAACCAACGGTATCGAGTTCGCTAAGCGCCCCGCGTTCGCCCGGCAGGCCGCGGAAGCGGGTTTGCGCTACGCTTATCTCCAATTCGACGGTATCGGCAACCCGGCGAATTCTCATCGCAACGTCGGCAACCTGTTCGACCTGAAACTGCGGGCCATCGAGAATCTGCACTCCAACGGCGTCGAAATCGTCCTGGTGACCACCGTCGTCAACGGGATCAACAATGAGCAGGTGGGGCGCGTAGTGCAATTCGCCCTCGACAACCCGGACAAGATAGCTATGGTGTCGTTCCAGCCAGTGTCTTTCACGGGCCGCGACGAGGCCATCACCGACGAACGCCGCAAAGCGCAACGCTACACCCTCTCGCATCTGGCCCACGATGTGAAAGACCAATTGCGCATCGGCGAACCGGTTCGCGACTGGTTCCCACTTTCGTTTCTGAGCACCTTTTCCGACTGGGCGGACCTTGTTCACGGGCCGGACGCCGCCTGGGGCCAAGTCGCCTGCGGTTGTCACCCGAACTGTGGCGTGGGTCTGGCGATTATGGTCGACAAGGAGACACGCGAGGCGATTCCAGTGACCGCGTTCCTGGACGCCGAACAATTCGCCAAGGACATTGCGAGGATCAACGATTGGGCTCGCAGCAAGTGGATATCGGTCGCGGGTATGGCGCTGGCATTAGTTCGGAATTACGATGCGTTTCATGCGCCGAGGCATTTCCGCGCTGTCGATATGCTGAGGAAGCTCGACAAGGGCTTGGGCGCAACCGAACGCGACTATGGTAACGTCTCTGGCAATCGGACCATGGCTGACATTTTCCACCGGCGCCGCGATCGCTGGAACCTGCTGTTCGTGGCGGGCATGTGGTTCCAGGATGTATTCAACTATGATTTTCGCCGGACCGAGCAGTGCATCATCCCTTACGCTACACAAGAAGGAGAGATCTCTTTTTGCGCTTATAACACCGGGATGGGATGGCGGAAGATCGTTGAGAAAATGCATATGACCGCCACCTTGACCAAGTGGTACGAGGAGCACGGACGGCATGAGATTTTTGCCGGCGGCAAGAGCGTGAAGCTCAACAGTATGGAGCATCATCTGGTCTTGAAGGACGAGATTGTCACCAACGAGGCCCAGCATGACCTCGAACAACTGGGCATTGCGAAGAACGCCCGCGAGGAGAGGCTGCGGGCTCGAGCCGATCGGCTCAAGCTGGACGAAGAGAACTTCCGCATGGCCAAGCTCTACCGCGAGTTGGTACTGAAAGAACAAGCTGTTCCAGAGCTAGTGCAGATCGGGCTCGGAGCTACCTTGCCACCCGCCGAGACTGCCGGGGAAGCTGTGAGCGGCAACGGGGATTAAGCAGGCAGGTTTAACGTTGGCTGGTTCGTCCGTCCTCTCCCGGAGCTACCGGGCCATGTTGATCCGGATTTCCATCCCGAGGAAATTTGATCCTGGTCACGCCTTCCTGCCAGCCCGTAGCATCACCATCGCGCATGCTAGTCTGTATCAGATGATGGCCACGCGCGCTTCAATATGCCGGTACGAAAGAAGGTGCGCGTCTGGCTCTTGTCTCTGCCATCGGCGTTTCGTTTTCAACCGGCGTCATATGATCCCGCGATTCAGATTGCTACGCGCTCTGCTTATGCTTTTGATTTTTCCGGGAGTGCTGGCCGCCCAGTCCGACGATCTGTTGAGCCGAATTTGGCAGGGGATCGGACAAGCGCAACAAAAATACACGAGCAGCTGCGGGACCCTTACGGAAACCCGCACGTCTAGCCTCATGGCGAAGCCTCTGGTGCTCCGCGGCAAGTTTTGCGCCGAAGGCACCACCCGATTTGCACTGGACTACTTCGAACCGTCCAGCATGCGGATTCGCTTCAACGAGAACTACCTCAACGTTACAACTGGCGATAAGATCGAAGTGATGGAAATCGGAAAAAGCGTTCGCCGGGCGCAGTCTTATTTCGGTCGGGATAACTCCCTCGGAAACCTGAAAAAAAACTTCACCATCACCGTGCAAGAGGACAGCCGGGATTACCAAATGAAGCTGGTTCCGCGGACCGACACTTTTCGCCGCAGGCTGAATTACCTGGTCGTGAAGCTGGACAAACGGGATTTCTTTCCTCGGTCGCTGGAGGTAGACGGGAAGAGCGGCGTAAACAGTGTATTCGTCATCGACGTAAGCTCGATGAATCCGAAGATTCCGGCCGATACGTTTGAGGTATACAAACCCCAGTGATCAATCCCAGGGTAATCGAGCGAAGTGAAATCGAGACGCTGATTCCTCACCGCCCTCCATTCTTGTGGATCGACCGGGTGGAAGAACTGGAGCCGGGAGTTCGTTGTGTTACGGTGAAGTTTGTTGATCCGGCGAATCCAATTTTTGCCGGGCATTTTCCTGCCCGTCCCATTCTGCCGGGGGTTTTTCTGATCGAAGCGGTAGCCCAGACCGCCGGCGTGATGCTGGGATCGGCGACACTGCAGGTGGCTGCCGGGAGCGGGGGAGGAGTGGCCTTGCTCGCGGCCGTAAATCGCTTCAAGTTTCTCAAACCCGTGACTCCGGGGCAAGAACTGCGCGTTGAAACCAAGAAGCTGACTGAGGTTGGGCAGATGGCCTGCATCGGTGGCACGGTGTGGGTGGACGGGGAGATGGTCGCGAACGGCGAGTTGTCTGTGGTCTTGGGCTGATGGGCGGACGATGATTGAGCGAGCGATGATCAGGCCGACGACGGAAAGGCCGACTCGGTGAAAAAAACGCTGGCGGAGGGCACCGGAGCCACAGCATGATGGTCCGTTGCATGCGCTGGGTGGGCGGCCTGGTGGTAGGCCGTCCGGGTTTGGTGACAGCCCTTAGCCTGGTCGTCACTTTATTGTTGTACGCAAACATCCACAACCTGCGAACCAGTACCGATTTGACCGATTTGTTTGGGAATCGCGACCCACAATGGCGAGCCGCGAGCCAGATCGGCAAAGAACTGGGTTATGGCAATCAGCTCTTCGTGGTCATCGATGCCCCGGCGGCAGGAACGGACGTCACCGGCCAGATGGAAGAAATGGCCGACCGTCTCACCGCAGACATGCAAGCCAGCGGGCTGTTCCTGGACGCGCGCTCTGGCTTGCAGGACGAGGAACTGCTCAACCTGGTGCGGTTCTTTACCTGGAACTTTCCCTCCTTCGTGCGGCCCGAGCAAACGGAAGATCTGAAGCGGCGGCTGGATCCGCGGCAAATTCATCAAACCGTTCGCCGCGCGGCAACCGAACTGGTCACTCCATTCTCGTCATTAGGAACCAATTACTTTGTCGCGGATCCTTTGGGCCTGATGCAAGTGGAAGTGGGCAGCAGCCAGGGGTTTTCGCAGTTCGCCAATTTCGACCTGAACTGGGGATCTGGAAATCGGTTCTTCAGTAAAGACCACAAGGCGCTGCTCATCATTGCGGAATCTCGCCAGTCGGCCATGGAGTACATGTTCGCCGAGCAAGTGATGCGGTGGACGCGGGAGCGCATCCACTCGATGACGGCGGAGAAAGATTTGCGCGACTCCAGAGTGCGGGCCATTGCCGCGGGGGCTTACGTTTACGCGGAGCAAGAGCACCAACTCATCGAAACAAATATTCGTCGAATTTCTTTGATTTCCATCGTGGGAAATCTGCTGTTATGCCTGCTGATCTATCCGAGGATTCCACTCCTGCTTTTATCGCTGCTGCCCGCCAGCCTGGGCATTCTGTGGACTACGGGCGTAGCAAGTTTCTATCCCGGAGAAGTAAATCTCATCAGCCTGTCTTTTATTGCGATCCTGGCGGGACTGGGAGATGACCAGGTCGTACATTTCTTCAACCGGGTGCCGCAGGAATGGGCCAAGGCCGGGGTGCTAAATGACGTTACGCTGAATGATGCGGTGCTACACACCTTCGAAACCACCGGCCTTAGCGTTGTCTTATGCATCGTAACGGCAGCTACAGCAACCGCCTCACTAGCCACCGCGAGTTTCAAAGGACTGGCAGAGTTTGGGTTCATCCTTACTGTGGGAATGTTCATGATGATGCTCCATACCCTGTTGACGGTTCCGGCGCTGATGCGGCTATGGTGGCGAATCTCCAAGCCGCGCGCTCCGCAAACCATCACCTTCCGGCTGCTTCCTTGGGTGGCGCGGAAATCCGTTGATTTTGTGGGCCGGCACGCCCGCCTTGTGGTCGGCTTGGGCTTGGGAATGTTCCTGCTCTCATTAGTGTTTCTGCCGTCCCTGAAACTGGAAAAGCACTTCGAGATCGCCGGTGCCGATAACCCCGCCGTGGCGGCGCAGAACCTGCTTTCTGCAAGATTCGGGATTGAGGGCAGTCCGAACGTGATCTTGATCGCTGGCGGCGAGCAGGAAGTGCTGGGCAGAGCCGAAGAACTGACGGCTGGGCTGGAAGCCTATCGGCATCGCGGGGCCATCAAGTCCCTCTTCTCGCCCACAATCCTGCTTCCGTCAGCCCGAACGCAAAGTGAACGAGCCAGTTCGCTGGCCGGTGTCAATCTCGCGGCCTCGGCAAGCGCCCTGGAGAATTCGCTACGCGAGAATGGTTTTCGAACCGAACCGCTCCAGCCCTTTATCGATCGGTTGCGAAAGCTTGGACAAGGCTTGGGAAGAGGCGGTGATCCGATTACCCTGGAAACGGCCGCCAAGTTCCTGCCGCCAGGATTGCTCGACAACAACATTCGCAAGACCGGGGACGGCAGCTACGTCGCGGCGATCACCTTTTATGGCACCGATCCCGATGCCGTCGAGGTCGTTCCGGAAAGGGTCATCGAATCCTGGCGAAAGCAATTCGGTCCGTTCGTGGAATTCTCTTTCGACAAGATGAACCGCGACCTGCAGAGGCAAGTGCTTCACGACAGCAGCAGAGCATTGGTCTGGACCGCCGCCGGGATTCTATTAGTTGTCTACCTTTGTTTCCGCAATCTCCGCGTTTCACTCATCGTGCTGATCCCGATCGTATTCGGCGTAGTCACAACTTTCGGTCTGTTGTTGCTGGTGAGGCACCGTTTTAGTTTCATGTCGATTACTGCGATCCCGCTCATCATCGGCATTGGCATCGACAATGGCATCCACTTGGTGCGCCGATATCTCGAGAATGAGCGTAACGAAATTCTCGTGATCGCGAAGGCTTCGGGCGCGGCGCTGATTCAATCGAACCTGACTACGATCGTTGGTTTCGGGGCGCTGATGACTTCCAGTTTCGCGCCGCTTGTGGAAATGGGTCTGGTGACTGCGTTGGGAGTCGCTTTGGCGCTTGCCGGTGGCTTGTTATTGATTCCCGCTGTCATTCTGCTTGGGGAGCGGCGCGATGTAGCGAGGGACGTGCCAGGAGCCAGTGCGACCGAGGGTTGATTTGAAAATGTGGGCCTTACTCAGTGCTTCGGATTATGGGTGTCCCATTCGACACTGTGCGGCTATGGCCTTATTGAAGAAAATTGGTCAATGAAACCGTACGTTCGCGAGACTCACATTGAAAACGCCATCGACCCGGACTCACGGCGAAATCCTTTCCGCGAATGTTATGAAGTTACAATTCTGAGTTGCCGGATTTAAATTTGATGAAATCGTCGCTTCGGTCGGCAACGCTGTTCTTATCCGGGTCGCTCCCCAGGCGGTTCTACCGATTGGCAAGTTGCGGGCGAATGGCGCCGATCTTGCTATTTTCTGCCGTTCTGCTTTCACCGCTGACGGCGGAAGCTGGCCTGCCGCGGGCTGCGATCTCGATTCCGACAGACCAGAACCTTGCCGTGGGTTTAGAAGCCGCCGGCCAGTGTAAAGCCCCGGACAAACTGATTGTGCTGCCGCCGTTGTCTTTTAACCTCGCGAGGGGCAACGGTTCGGTCGGCTTTGCCGAAGAGCAGGCCTTGCAGAGCGTACCCGAAGGTTCCGAGGTCTGGCTGCACGTAGTGGTGGAAGCCGGTTCATTTGCTGGCAATGAATCCGAGAAGGAGATTACCGGGCGGGTTGACGCGTTTGTGAAATCGATGCCTCTCACGGCAGCCTTCGTGCGTGGACTCTTGGTAGAGATTAAAGAACCGCTGACGGCTCCCGATCTGTTCGCGTTCGGCCTGGTTCGTCTGGCGTTAGCCGCAAAAGGCGACAACGCCGGCTTGCGGTTGGCGTTTGTCTTTCAGCCGGGGTTCATCGGCAGGCACGGCGAGATTGTAAAGAGGCTTGCGACGTACTCCGATCTGCTGGGAACAACCTATGCCGAGAGCTGGCGGCAAGATGCTGCGTGGATTGCCGAACAGGCGCTGAATAAGCCGGTCATCCTTAAAGTAGCCTCCCCTAAATTAGATGGTGGAACTTCCGCGACACCCTCGCCATTCTTGACGGCCATGCTCGCTGCCGGCGGTACTTCGGTGGAAATCGTCTGGGCGGAGCCCCCGAACGCTAAGGCCGCAACGGCCTTGTGCGCGGCAAGCAGCTCCCTGAGCCGTTTCATCACCAGCAATATGTTCGCGGCGGCTTCCGCAAACTCTCCGTTCAGTGTCACGGTAGACGGGGTGGGGAACAGTGAGCACCGTTGGTTCAGCGGCGGCGCATCGGATGTGGTAATTGTGGCGCGCGTGAATGCGAGCCCCGACTCACCGAAAACGGTCAGGTTACAGGGCGCTAAGACGGGACCATTCGAGATCAAGTGGTACGATCCGGCGACCGGTGCCGAACTCCAGGCGGGCGAGGTGACGAAGACTGACCAGGGTTTCGCGCAAACCTGCGCCTGCACCAGCGAATACGCGCTGATTTCCATCCACAAACAGAGTGATGCCAATCAGACGCTATACAACATGGTGGAGGTTAAGAGCGGAGTGGAACTCAGGGTTGAGGAAATCATCGCTCGCTGGCAACAGAATCGCGAAGCGCAGAAGCGCAGCCTGGAAAACTATGTGGCCACCAGTTTCCTGAGCCTGCACTTCGAAACTACAACTCTGGAGCCGGGGTTCGATTTTTCGATGCAGCTCAAGCAGTTCTTCAGCCGGGACGGCCCGACGGAACTGGTGCAAAAAGAGTTCTATATCAACGGGGTGAAGTTCGGCAAGAATCATGAGTTTCCGCTGCCCGAAATCGAGCCGGAAAAAGTGATGACCCCTCCCCTCGAATTGAAACTGAACGAGCGTTATGACTACAAACTGCTCGGGATCGAACAGGTAAACGGGGCCATGTGTTATGTAGTGGGAGTCGAGCCCAAGGTGCGGGACGAGGCGCTTTACAGCGGCAAGATCTGGATCGACAGCAATACTTTTCGCGAAGTGAAACAGTACCTGGCCCAGCGCGGGGTCAAAAGCAACGTGCTGGTAAACGTGGAGACCCAAAATTTCGATTTAGTTCGCGACGACAAGGGCAATCAGTTCAACTTACTGCGATCGATTTCCGCGCAGCAGTTGCTAAACGCCGCCGGACGTGATTTTGTGTTGCAAAGGACGCTGCAGTTTTCGGACTACGTCATCAACAGCGCAAACTTCGGTGCCGTCCTCGCGGCCGAGCATAATTCTGAGGACCCGATGTTCCGCGACACCGACCAGGGATTGCGGCCGCTGCGAAAGAAAAACGGCGAGCGGGTTCTGGTGGACCAGAGTGCGAAGAGCATCAAGTCTCTCGTGGCCGGCCTGATGTATGGAGGCACGTTCAACTTTCCCATTCCGTTCCTCGGCACCAGCACGGTGGATTTTGATTTTCATCACACTGGGGCACAACTTTCGACTTTCTTTGCCGGGCCCATTCTGATTTCCGATCTCTCGAAACAGCTCCGGCCGAAGTTCCGCGTGGCGCTGGATTTGGCGCTCTCCGGGTTGCCGGGCCAGAACCGCATCTACGGCAATAACACCGAATTGCTGCAGGGAGAAGTCTGGACGTGGGAGCAAACGACCGGTGTGCGCGCCTCGTGGCAGGCCACTACGCATCTCAGCGTAACGGCCTCGAACTACTTCTCGTATGACAATTTTCTCCGGACCAGCCAGGCGGAGGAGCAGTACGAACTGCCGCGCAACGGCTTGAACATTCTTCCCGGCCTGGAAATAAAGTACAACCGCGATGGTTATGTGTTCGACGCGCAGGGGACACGCGGCGAGCGCATCGGATGGAGACCGTTCGGATGCGTTTCGCTGGCCCAAACTTCGCCCGGGTGCGGGTCTTCCTCTCTCAATCCGCCGCCCGAAAACGCTCTACTGATTCAGCGTCCGCAGAATGCGTTCACGCAATACAACGTCGAGTTGCGGAAGGATTACTACATCCGCAAATTCACCAAGGGTGGATGGGATCTTTCCTACTGGGGCGGCAATCAGCTGGACCGATTCTCGCGTTACTTCCCCTCGTTTATTGCGGCGCCACGTCTCCACGGCATTCCTCCTGGCACAGATTCTTTTGACGCCATTGCCATGGCAAACGTGCACTACGGTTTCAACGTGATGGACCTGGTGAAGGTCGATGGGATGTACGCGTATGCGCGCGCGCGGAATCTGGATGAGTCGCTTCGATTCCGCCAATTCGACGGCCCAGAATTGAACTTCAACACCCCTGGGCCGTTCGGTACGCTGCTGCAGGGCACGGTTTCTTACGCTCTGCATGGGAATCTCCCGCGCTACAACTCCCCTTGGGCGGTTTACATTTTGGTCTTCAAGCCGTTGCACTGAAGTCGAGACTATGGCTGAAACGAAGTTGAGCAATCGCAGCGGTGATCGCAGTGGAGAACCTAGAGTCGCATTAGTCACGGGGGCCTCAGGGACTATTGGCTCCGCGATCGCAAAAGCTCTGGCCAGCGCTGGGTTCCGCGTAGCTGTGCACTATCGCAACGGGAAAGAATCTGCGGGTGAGGTGGTGAAGAGCATCGTCGCCTCCGGCGGTGAGGCATCGGCAGTGGACGCCGATCTCTCCCGCGAAGAGAGCGTTGCATCGATGTTCAACCGCATCGAACAGGAACTGGGCGCCGTCGATTACCTCGTGAACAACGCGGGAGTCACCCGCGACGTGCTGTTGGCCTTTATGTCGGACGAGCAATGGGATGAAGTGATCGACACGAATCTCCGCGGCACGTATTTGTGCTCGCGGTTGGCCCTGACGGGAATGATGCACCGAGGGAGCGGCGCCATTTGCAATATCGTGTCCCCTGCCGGAGTCCGCGGCCAGGCCGGCCAGTGCAATTACTCGGCGGCAAAGGGCGGGATTATCGCTTTTACCAAGGCGCTTTCTCGCGAGATGGGGCGATTCCGGATCCGGGTGAATGCCGTTTGCCCCGGCGTGATTCCGAGCCCGATGTCCGCCAAATACATCGAGAAGGAGGAGAAACGGCTGCTTTCCGAGATTCCGCTCGGGCGCTTTGGCAGGCCCGAAGAAGTGGCTCCGCTGGTGGCGTTTCTGGGGTCCGAGCAGGCAAGTTACATCACGGGGCAGGTGATCTCGGTGGATGGGGGACTGCTGTAGTTTGGTGTGAGACGAAGGAAAAATCGCGATCATAAATGGTGTGCACACTACGAAGGACACTCCCGGAAGCGCTTCTGGATGCCGATTCTGCATGATTCTTATGGGAGCGTTTGTGGTATGCTACGCAGTTGCAAATGAGCGATTATGGCGACCGTTAAGGAGCAACTCAAGCCCATCATATTGAATAGCTTGCGGATCACCGACTTACGCCCGGAGGATCTGCGCGATGACCAACCGCTGCTCGGCGGAGAATTGGAAATCGATTCCATTGACATACTGCAACTCGTGGTAGAGATTGAGAGGCACTTCGGCATCAAGCTGGTGCAGGACAACTTCACCCCGAAGCACCTCGAAAGCGTTAACGCATTGGCGGCGGTCATCGAGTCAAAAGTGGCGGAAGCAAGGTCCTGAGTTTCTGCAATCCCCGGTGCGCAAATTCCGTCTTAATCCAAGCAAAAGTTGTCCAAATACAATCAACGGCTCCTTCAAAACGAGCGGAGCCTTTCCGCTTGATCGAGCACGCCGAGCCCGGAGACTCGTTCGCGTTCGATTGGCTTCGAGACGAAAGTGACAACAGGGGCGACGACATGACGGCGGGCCGAAAGTGACGCGCTGGTACGAGCACCGTTTTCATAACACGACGGCGCTGCGGATGATATTCGTGATCATGCCGAGGCTGCCGCGCTTTCTGCATCCTCCGGTCGCGGCGGTGACAGCGCTGGTCTTCTTCGTCATCTTGAAGCGAGAACGACGCGCGGTGACCGGAAATCTGCGCCGCGTCTCGGGCAAACGCGGGCTTGCACTGCAGTGGAAAGTTTATAAGGTCTTCTATTCGTTCTGCGACCTGATGGTTTCCTATTGTTTCGTCCCGCAGGCCACCCATTCGCAACTGCTCGGCATGCTGGTGGACGCCGACGACGGCAGTGGCAAGATCGACCAATACCTGGCTGCGGGCAACGGACTGATTGTGTGGACGGCGCATGTGGGGAATTCGGAATTTGCGTCGCGTCTGCTGTCAATGAACGGCCCGGTCAACGTGGCACGAGTGGTTGAGGACAAGCCGGCGGAGATCGTTCTGCGGAATTTGATGGCCAGTGAACGGCTCAAGACTGTGGATCTTAAAGGGGGTGTGGGCGCTTCGATCGAACTCTTACAGGCCTTGCGTCGGAACGAGATGGTAGCGATCCAAGGCGACCGCGTTTATCAGCGGCACACTTTCGAGGTGCCGTTTTTTTCTAAACCCACCAGCTTTCCGCTTGGCCCCTTCCTGCTCTCGCAGGTCTCGGGCGCTCCGGTGCTGCCGGTCTTTGTGATTCGCCGAGGCTGGCTGCGCTACCAGGTTCTGATGGGAGATTTAATCCCGGCGGCTCCATCGCGGGTCAAACGTGGCGACCGCGATGCCGATATGTACGAGGCGATGTGCCAGGCTGTCAGATTTCTGGAAAAAACATTGGCGACGCACTGCGACCAATGGATGAATTTCTTCGACTTTTGGCCGGTTGACTCTCGGGACTGATCCCCGGAAAACCATCGTCGTTACTGGTGTCGTGGAGCAGGACGTGAGGGAAGCGAATGTGACCTGGCGAGACTCGCGAAGTGAAGGGAGCGGGCTGTCAAAGACTTGTTGCCACTCTTGCGTCTCAGATTTACGCCGTCGCTATTTTGAGTAAAATTGACCTGAAACGTACACAAGTGACCTCCCCCAACAAATGAAAATCGATTTCCGTGGGCGACCGCACACAAAACGCACACAGGACTTGCACTCCGTGCGGAAAGGCGCTCGCCTGGATGGAGAGCGGCAACAGGGAATGGGCAAGACAGGATTTAGAGTCTGCGATCGGTGTTTCAGACGCGCCCAAGGCCGGACTGCTCGCGCTCGCCGCAAAAGGCGAACTCGATCGCCTCGGCCCGTCACCCAAAAAGTGACTGGTATCCTACTGAACCACGAGACACACTGTACAACCAAATGAGAGGAAACCACCGAGCGCCGGTTTACGGCCAGCTTCAGGCTTTATCACTGACCCCGTGATGAGCGCTATTCCACGAAAAAGGCGGCTACCAGAGCTTGCTGAAGTGAAAAACGCGTGGACTTCCTTTATCGGTCTCTGATTCAAGGTTTTCGGCCTGCGATGTCAGCTCGGACCACATTCAAATAGTCGCTGGCGGATTCGAGCGCCTGCTCGGCGTCATGGTGAGAAACAAACACGGTGTCATCGTAAAGTGCCATGTTGCGTTTCCGGCGCAGGCGATCAAAGACGATCAGCAGACCGCCATGTTTCTTGTCGATGCACGAACGCACGAAGTCGATAATAGCGATGTGGTGCCCAGGCTGACTCCTCGCGCGGAATCCGTGACTAAACATGAGCCCGAGGGAAGCCTTCAGCATTGCTTCGTAAGCTTGTTGAAGACATGCTTCTTCATCAAAAGCGAGAATCTTGCGGGCCGAGGCGAGCTTCTTGTCCGCGCTCGCGAGGAAACGGTCGATTTGTGCCCAGTCAACCGCGTGCGGTTTTAGCTTCTTCATTCGGACCTACGAGCGAAACACGCTTATTGTGCCAGACGCTTTCCAGAAACGCATCCTTCCGAGCGCGGCGCGACCCGAATTCCTTTGGCGTTAGCACGGTGTAGTTGATTTCGCGCCCTAGTTGCCGCTCAAGCCTTCCCACGGCCTGTGCTAAATCTTCCCCACGCGGGGAGCCAATTATGAGCACGTCTATATCGCTGGCAGCGTCCTGCTGGTTGCTTGCAAATGAACCGTACAAGTATGCCTCGCCCATTCCCTCAATTCTCCTAAGGGATTGCGCGATCAACTGTGCCACGCCAATAGTCTTTGCAACGATCTTGCGCACTTCGTCAAAAAGCGGATACTTCCGGTTCAGTTGAAAATATTTTTGGCGGCCAATCACTTCCGACCAAAATAGTCCATCGCGCTCTAGGCGTCCCAACTCTTTCGACAGGTTAGACGGATCGATGCTCAACCTCTCGGCCAAGTCCCGCAAGTGGTGACGGGCCGTCGGATTTGTGAAGTAATAAGCCAGCAGTTGCTGGCGCGCCTTAGACCGAAGGTAAAGCATTGTGGTATAAATATACCACAAATGTGGTAATAAATGACAACGATAAAATGATAGTTGTTCACCAATGCCGAGCTGAAACTGCTTGTGGCGGGGTTTTCCGCGCCTATTTTCGAACCCACGACTCCAACCCACGATTGGCAAGTCTCTCACGTCTTCTCAAGGACTTAGGCGGCCACCCAGAGTCACGTAAGTCGTTCAAACTACAACATAAGCAAGCCCTGAAAAGGCTGGCGTCGGCGGTTCAACTCCGTCCCTGGCCACCACATTTCAAAGCAGTTA
>JBAUAN010000195.1:0-49806 GCA_049675725.1 Candidatus Sulfotelmatobacter sp.
CGAACTTCCCTCGTGCAGGTGTCACAGATTACCCCCGTTTCCGAAAAGGACCTAGAGACATTATGATGCGTTTCAAAGCCTGACGGCGGCGATACGCTTTCTGTCGGTGTGCATTGCTGCGGTAGAGTCGAATTCGGGGCATCGAATCGTAACGCCAGGAATGGCGATTTCGTTACGATTCAAACATGCAGGTTGAGTGTCATCCAATAATCACTTTGGTGCAGGATGCCGTTTCCCGTGGGTCGGTCTTGCGGGACGTTGGACAAGCTCGGCGGGGCTACACCGGGCGGGAAAGTGGCAAGAAAAGGCCGTCCGGCTTGCACCGTAAACGGCCTACCCCCTCGACGTACCAACGATAACACGTCTACTTGCTGAGGGACTTCCACTTCGTCTCTACCAGTTTTGACCCATCGGCCAAAGCTGTGCGGTCGGCCTTGATGTATGCCGTCATGGTCACCGAGATATTTTTGTGTCGGAGCAGTTGCGATGCGGCGATGGGATTTCCTGTGAGTTGCGTCAGAATGGTCGCCGCGCCACGGCGGAAAGCATACAAGGATTTCCACTTGTCGCCGCAGGCAGGTTTGAGCACCGAGGCGACGAAGTTCCTGACGTTCATTGGTTTGCCTTTGCCATTTGGGAACACCCAACCCTTGTCAGGCTCGCCGCTCTCGTTGTGCCATGCTCGGAAAAAGGCCAACACAGGTTCAATCAAGGGCAGTGTGGCGTCAACGTCCGTTTTCGTGGTGCCAACCACACCGCGAACAACTGCCTGACGAACGCGGAGAGTCTTTGCCTCAACGTTCACGTCCTGCCAAGTGAGGCCGACAATCTCTGAAGGACGCAACCCCATCAGACCTGCGAGGCAAACCACCAACCGCGCATCGGTGCGCGTCAGTTTCTCGTTCACGATGTCCATGAGTTCAGTGAGTGAGTATGACGGCGTGTTTTCAGGCGACCTGGGTTTGATTTTGGTCTTGACCTCGGACCATGGATTGAATTTCAACAGGCCGTCGTTGATTGCGCTGGTGAAGATGCCCGAGGCCAGGGAACGGATGTGTGCGATGGTGCGGCGACCGTAAGACTTGGCGACCAAGCCGGTGAGAAATTTACTGCCGTGGTGGGTTTCGTACTCACGCAGGGTCTTGCCGGTGAAGTGGTCCTCCAGAAATTGGGTCCAGATCTGCGTGTAGCCGTCCACCGTGGAGGGCTTCAGGTGTGCGGTCACGAATGGCAGGTAGGTGTTCGTCCAGTAATTCGTGATAAGAACGTCCTCGGGGTTGGTGAGCGATTCGGCAGCCTCGTTCACCTCTATCATGTGCTTGTCCGCGAGGTCTTGGACCGCCTTGCAGTTCAGACTGTTGTGGTTGTCATCCTTCCAGCACAGGCGGTGGGAGACGCGCCGTCTCTTCCCATCGCGGGTTTCAAAGTGCCTGATATAGAATGCACCCGATGTCTCGTAGACCACACCTGACTGATGCCGTGGTTTTCTCATGCCCAACAGCTTAAGTGTCAGCTTAGGTGTCAGTCAAGGACACCGAAGTAACCATGTAACTGCTTTGTTTTGATGTATATGGAAGCGAAATAAACCCGGTGGTTTGCCCGGTCTTCAAAACCGGTGGGCGGCAGGTTTTCCTGTCACCGGTGGGTTCGACCCCCACTCGCTTCCGCCATTTTCGATCATTTGCAGATGCTTGCGCGATGAACGCGTCCGCGGGGCGGGCGGGGATGAGGTATGCTTCCGGCATGTCTACGCGGCGATTGCCGGCGGGTGACCGGAAACTGATCCAGATTGTGGATGCTGCTTTGGTGGATGCTTCACGGCGCGCCGGCGAATGGCTCGCGTGCCGTCCCGGATGTACACAGTGCTGCGTGGGAGTGTTTGCCATCCATCAACTGGATGTGGTGCGGTTGCAGCAGGGGGTGGCCGACCTGGAAAAAACGGACCCGCAACGAGCACGCCGGATTCGCGAACGAGCGCGGGCTTCGGTGGGGCGGTTATCAGCGGAGTTTCCCGGGAACAGGAAAACTGGCGTACTCGATGAAGGTCCAGAAGCGGAGGAGCGCTTCGCGGAATTTGCCAACGACGAGCCTTGCCCAGTGCTTGATCCGGAAACCGGATTGTGCGATCTCTACGAGGCGCGCCCCATGACCTGCCGCACGTTTGGTCCCCCGGTGCAATCGGAGGGAGGGTTGGGAGTTTGCGAGTTGTGTTTTCACGGCGCGAGCGACGAGCAGATTGCCGCTTGCGAGATGGTTGCCGATCCGGAAGATCTGGAATCCAAGCTGCTGCGGAAACTAGAGAACAATTTAGGCCAGCGCGGGCGGACGTTGATTGCGTTTTGCTTGAGGTGACGGGCGCTGCCAGTTTCTGGAGAATTCTTCAGAAGCTCTTTTTCAGAAGCTCAGGGAAATTTCATTCCGGTCGTCGGGAATGCGGAGATCGATTCCGCGATCATGATTGGCGCTGAGAGTCGCGCGGATGTCGAGCATGGTGAGAGGGACCGTGCGCTGCTGACGATCAATGCTGACCGACAGAAGGCTTGCCGAGAGCAAAAAGCGGTTTGCTTCCAGTCGCTCTCCGTTGGCGAGAATGAAAACGGCCGGCGGCGGCATTTTGGGAGCGGCTGCATGTGCAACGCTCGGAATCTCGATGAACTGCGATTTCGGGAGAGACTCCGGCGTGCGCGGAATCATCAGCGGGGACGCGGGGGCGTTGGTCGCTGCTTCCGCATCAGGCTGTTCATAGCTGTCGTTGCCGAGAGAATCGCCGTAGGGCAGAAAATAGGATCCGAAATTGTTGGCGCGGTGGATACGGGACGAGACGAAAGCGGATCCGCGAGCGACTCGGGAACTGTGCTGTCCCATGAAACCGGAGCGAACATGCGGCGCGGCTGCATTGCTGTGAAACGCCGCCCCGGCCCGCTGCGCTTGCAGTGCTCCACTGAGGACCCAGGCGACCAGCAGCGTAAATAAGGCTGCTCTCGGCATGATCGGATTATACTCGTTTTCGCTTTTGCGCTGAGGAGCTGGCATGCATCGACACAGACTTATCACCGGATTCGTTTTTTTACTTTTGCTTTCGCTCACGTTAATTTCCCTGGCGCTGTTGGCCCTCGCGGCCCCGACTTCCAGCGAACACAACCAGACCGACCGGAGTTTGACCGGGCAGGACTGGACCAACTATGTGCGCATCGGCGCTTATGGCCTGTCTCGCAACAGTGCCGACGAGATTGTGCGCAACGCGCAGGAGGGCGGCGTGTTTGGGATCGAAGTGGATAACGACATCCCAGGGCGTTACGAAAGCTTCGTGGATCCCGAGGAGAAGCTGCGCGCGATTCGCGCGGTTGCCGAGAAAGCGCATGCGGCGGGAAACCGCGCATTCGTCTACATTGCCGGAACAGAATGCATTACAGCTCACGGGGACCAGACGCCGCACACGCTGGCCAAAGAGCATCCCGACTGGGTGCAACGCAAAATTACTGGTGAGCCGGCAATCTTCGGCGGCGGCTCGGCATTTTGGATCAGGAAGGGAGATGAAGACGTGTGGGTATCGCCCTACGCCAGCGAGTGGCGGAAAACGTACATGACACGCGTGCGGCAAATTGCCGCCACCGGCATTGACGGCATCTACGTCGACATCCCCTATTGGATGACCCACTTTGAAGGATGGGAAGACACGTGGGCCAGCTTTGACGACTATACGGTTGCCGCTTTCAAGAAACAGACGGGACTCGACGCCAAGAAAGATCTCAAGCTCGGCGATTTTTCTGATCCGAACTTCCGCAAGTGGGTGGAGTTTCGCATCCAGACTTTCACAGATTTCATGCACGAGATCGACCAGAACGCGAAGTCGGTGAATCCGCAGATCAAGACCATTCCTGAAATTTATCCGGGCATCGAAGAAGAGGCCGTCCGCGTGGGGGCCGACGTTTACAGCCTCTACCCGGTGGTAGACGCCATCGCGCACGAGTACTCGTTCGGCAACAGCGGCCATATGGCCTCCGAGCGCAACCCGCTCGACTGGTTCCGTTATCAGGTGGGGATGCACAGTTTTCGCGCGTTTGCGCAGGGCAAAGCAACGTGGATCCTCAACTATTCGTGGGATGGCGACCAGAAAGTGGACAAGCGCGAGGCCATGATGAATCTGGCCATGTCGGAAGTGATGGCGGGTGCGAACTTCTGGGACGCGCCCGGACATTCGATGGCAGGGTCGAACGATCCGGCGACGCGCGCCAAGATTTTTTCGTGGATCAAACAGAACCAAGATACTTTCTATGCTCCGCGGGCGCCAATTGATCCCATCGGAGTGTACTTTTCTCCGCAGACTCGAAACTTCTACGCCGACGAATTCCTTAATTCGTATCGCGGGATTCTGATTCTGCTGATGCAGGCGCATCGGGAATTTCAAGTGGTGACTCCGCGGACGCTGGCTGAGTTTCACGGACGGACATTGATTCTCCCGGATGTGCGCATGTGGAGCGATTCCGAGAAAGACAGGATCGAACAATTTTTGAAGCCGGGGAACAAGCTGATCGTCACTGGCGAAGACGCGTTGCATCTAAGTGGCCGGCCCAACGTGACGCGTTTTCCCGAATGTCCAGGAAAAATCTATAACGCGCTTTTGGAGAAGAGTTTTGAACATGCAACCCCGGAGTCGCAACGCGAGTTTCTGAACAGTCTGGCGTCCAATCGAGGGGTCGAGATCGTGGCTTCGCCATCTGTGGCGACCTCAGTGGCGCAGGTGAAGGGAGAGACTCACGTTTTCCTGGCAAATTTTGCCGGACTGGTTGGCGGGTCTAATCCCATTCAAACGCCGCAAACGGATGTGAAGATCAGCTTGCCGGCGATCCCGGGCAATGCCGGATATTTTCTTCCGTTCCTCGGCGACGCGCAGCGATTGCAGGGTACGCAGAAAGATGGGCGGGAAACGTTCTCTCTACCGGCGATCAACAAGGGTGGGGTGTTCTGGTACGCACGCTAGGGAGCGTTTGGTCAAGTCGGGGCCAGGCGTGCGAGGCCGAAGCCCGTGGTGGAAACTCCCTTGGAAGCCGCGAACAGTAAGGGATTGCATGGGGTCCGGTTCGACTCGCTCAGGGCAGGGCTCTCGCTTCGCTGGGATGACAGATACGGGGGAGCGCGCGCCTTGGCGCCCAGATTGCCCTTGACAACAGGCCGGTTACGTAAGTATAAGATCGCAATCGAAATAAATCGTAAGCTGGCTGTACACACGCCGTCGACGTCATAAGTGCACACAAAGTGCGGAGGTCCCATGCGACAGGCCACGCCAGTTCTTCCTTGGCTTTTGGTTGCGTTCCTGCTGGTTAGTTCCCCCTTGCTTGTGGCTCAAGGCAGCTACCGCTCTCAACTACGGGGTGTGGTTTCTGACGCTGCGGGCGCAGTGTTGCCGAATGCCACCGTAACGATCACCGACAGCGGCACCAACATTTCCACGCACACCGTGACCGACGGCAAGGGCGAATACGTTTTCACCGGACTGCGGCCATCCACGTATTCGGTGAAAGCGGAATCGCCGGGTTTCCGTACTTCCGAGCACACGAATGTGGTTTTTGCCGTGGACCAGGAAACCACGCTCAACTTCACTTTGGTGCCGGCTCGGGTTAACGAATCGATCGAGGTAACCACCACTGCGCCGCTGCTGGACACGGAGAGTGCGACCCTGGGCACGAACATCACCAGCGAATATGTGCACGAACTCCCTCTGATCAACCGCAGTTTCTTCGGCCTCACATTCCTGGCGGCGGGCGTCACCGAGGTGGCAGGGTCAGGCACGCAGGATAACTATCCGTCGGGAACGAATTTCACTTCCAACGGGCAGCGCAACGCGACCGCCGAGATACGGTTGGACGGCGCCCTGATCAGCGCGCCCGAGCAGGGCGAGGGAGGCAATTCCAACGTGTATTACGAGCCCCTGGTCGAGGGCATGCAGGAAATGAACGTTCAGAACAACAGCTTCTCGGCCGAGTTCGGCAACAACGGCGGCACCGTCGTGAACATGGTGATGAAGAGCGGAACCGACCAGTTCCATGGCTCTGGCTGGTATTTCCTGCAGCGTCCGCAGATGGACGCCCGCGATTTCTTCAACCCCAAGTACGTGGTGGGTAATCCCGTGCCCAACCCTAAGCCGGATAGCCGGCGTGACCAGGGTGGATTCTCCCTTGGCGGCCCGATCAGAAAAAACCGCACGTTCTTCTTCGTTGACTTTGAGAAGGTGAAAAGCTCCGGCGCGTCGAGCGGAAACGCGACCGTCCCGACCCTAGCGGAGCGGCAAGGCGACTTCTCGGGGACGCAGAACCCTATCTACGACCCGAAGCAGCCACTCGTTCCTTGTCCGCCGCCAGCAACACCCGGCACGATGTGCCGGCCGCTGGTTCAAGGGGGAGGCGTGATACCGGGAGGACCAGGAGGGGAACAGGATGCCATAGGAATAGGCGTCCTCAATCTCTACCCGAAGCCCAGCAACGCGAACGAATTCAATAACTTCAACTGGACCATAACGTCGAATGCGCCGGATTACCAGTACGACATCAAGATAGACCACCAGATCAACGACAAGAACCACATCAACGGCCGCTACAGCCGAGACTGGAGCAACTATACGACTCCAACGATCCTGGGCGACGGCTTCGATGGCAACGACGGAATAGCCAGCGGTGTGACGGTGGCGCAAAACGCTTCGTTCGAATATAGCCGGACCATCAACCCGCGAATCGTATGGACAAGCCATGTGGGAGTCGACCGGGTGCATGAACTGTCGCTCCCGGGTATCCCCACGATCTCCAGTTTCAACGCTTCACTGCCGGCTGGCACTACAGGATTGCCGCCGGTGTTTGAGCAGGCCAACGGCATCGACAAGATGCCCACGTTTCTCATGCAGGGAAACCCGGGGTGGACGAATCTTTATGATCAATGCTGCATTAACACCGCCTTTGCCCACACTCTAGTGAGCTACTCGTCGCAGTTGGTAGTTTCCAGGGGATCGCACCTGATCAAGATCGGGGGCGAGCAGAGAATTTTCTATAACAATTTCTGGCAACCGAACTACCCGACCGGCTACTTGACGTTTACGGATGACGTGACATCGCCAACTCCGAACAGCGACACGGATGCGAATGGAAACCAAACCGGCAACCCGTTTGCCAGTCTGGCTTTTGGTTATGCCGACAATGTCAATGCCGGCAGTCAGCTGGCGGTCACTCCTTCGGTGGCGAACCGGTCGCTGGAGACGGGGTTCTACGTCCAGGATGACTGGAAGGTGAACTCGAAACTCACCGTCAATCTCGGCCTGCGTTACCAGTGGAGTTCGCCCTACACCTCGCGCGGCAACCAGATCCAATTCAGCAATTTCACCGGGGACAGTGGCGTCAACATCGCACTGAATTCTGTCCCGGCAACGGCCCAGTCGGGTACGCTCAGTACCCAGGCGGCTCTGCAGTCGGTGGGTGTGAATTTTCCTTCCTCCCTGGAAGTGCTCGGCACGACACAGTTCCCCACATCGAGCATGAGGACGGTTCCAACCTACCGCAAAGACCTTGGGCCGAGACTGGGTTTTGCCTACCAGATCGATCCTTCGACGGTGGTGCGGGGCGGGGCCGGCGTCTATTTCGGAATGAGCCCAGCCACGAACTTCCAGTATCCCGGCGCCGCGTTCCTCAAGACCGCCAACATGTTTTTTACAAATGACAATTTTGCCACTCAATCCGCGACTCTGGAGAATCCCTTTCCCAGCGGCTTTACCGGTCCGCAGGGTAAGCAGTACGGCCAGTTTGCCAACTGGGGCTATCCAGACGGGAACGATCTGGGCACGACGGCGGCGCGGGATGCCGACATTTACCAGTGGAATCTGGGAATCCAGCGGCTGCTTCCCAGCCAGATCGTGCTCGGCGTGGACTACTCGTCCAACCGCAGCACACATCTGCCCTGGGCTGGCACAAACAACCGGGATTTTATCCCGTCGGCTTTGCTGGCGCAGATTGCGGCGGCTGTAACTCCCACGGACCCGACCTGCCTGGCGGATAGCTGCGTGAGCAACTTCTTTCAGACGCAAGTGGGCAACCCTTTTTACTCGATGTTCAATACCCCTTGCACATCGACCCCCTCCAATCCCTGCTTCAACGAACCTAATTCGAACTACGGCAGTCCCACCCTGCCCTTGGGGAATCTGGTAAATAGGTACCCGCAATTCGCGGGCGACTTCGAGGGCCTGATGGCGGAAAGCGCGAACTCCTGGTACAACGCGCTGCAGATTCGGTTCCAGAAGCGCACCACGCATCACGTTAGCTTCACGGGCAGCTACACGATATCGAAGGCCACCGACGAATCCTCGGCGGGCCGGAACAACTGGGTGGGATCGCTCGGCCAGGGGATTCCTCAACAACTGGACCGGCTGTTCTTGGAACACAGCATCGGAGCCAGCGATACGCCACAACGGCTCGCGGCTGCCGTGGTCGTGGACCTGCCGGTTGGCCGCAAGCAATGGATTGGCGGCAATATGAACCGAGCTGTCGACGCTGTCATTGGAGGCTGGTCGATCTCGACGCTGCTCACCGCACAATCGGGGCAACCCATTGCCCTCAGCATGGCCAACGCGCGCCTCGCCAACGGCACCCAGCGGCCCCAAGTTATCTGCCCACAATTTAGGACCCCCGGTGCCACCATGCACAATGTGGCCTTGCAATGGGAGAACGTGGGTTCAGGGATTGCCACGCCCTCCTATTTCAACGCTCTGTGCTTCGGAGATCCTGGCGATCAGATTCCGGGCAACGCGCCTCGCTATTTTTCCGGCCTGCGGGTCGATGGCATCCACAACGCGGACCTGAATCTTTACAAGTCGTTTGTGCCCAAGGAAGGCATGCGGCTGGAAGTGCGGGCGGAGATCTTTAACCTGACCAATCACCCGCGCTTTGGGCAGCCGGATTCCGCTGTGGGAGATCAGTTTTTCGGCACAATTACCGGTGACGCCCCAGGGGAAACACCGCGCTTCTTCCAGTTCGGGTTGCGGTTTGAGTTCTAAGCTTGAGCTCTAAGCCCGAGCTCCACGATTGAGTTCTGAGGTCTGGGTCTAACGCCGTTCCTCGCGGACTTCGCCTTGAGCTGCCGCTGAGGGGGGAACATTGAAGAAGGGGCCGGCGGTGAAGCTCGCTCTGTTCACGGCAGTGCTGCTGTTCTCCGCAATCGGCCTGGCTCAGGATACCGCCTCTCTTACCGGAACAGTTCGCGACGGAACCGGCGCTGTGATTGCCGGCGCGCGGGTCACTCTGAAGAGTACCGCGAACGGGATGACTCGCGAACTCAAGACCAACTCCTCCGGTGAGTACGTGGCCGCGGGCTTGCCGCCCGGGCAATATGACGTCTCCGCAAGCGCTGCCGGATTTCGCAAATACCAAGCCACTGGCGTGGTTCTGCGCGTGGCGCAGAACGCCCGCATCGACGTAACTCTGCAGGTGGGAAACATCCACGACGAAATCACAGTCCGTGGAGAAGGTCTGGCACAAGTAAACACCGAGTCGTCCGAGTTAGGCGGGACGATCACGGGTAAGGAGGTGGTGCAACTCCAGCTCAACGGACGCAACTTCACCCAGCTCATTACGCTTGTGCCGGGCGTGAGCAATCAAACAGGTCAGGACGAAGGCGCGGTGGGTCCAGCGGGAAGTATCAGCTACAGCGTCAACGGCGGGCGCACCGAATATAACAATTGGGAAGTGGACGGCGGGGACATGCTCGACAATGGCAGCAACTTCTCGCTCAACGTCTATCCCAGCGTCGAGTCGATTGAGGAAGTCCAGGTATTGACCTCCAACTACGGCGCGCAATACGGACGCAACGGTTCGGGGACGGTCGAGGTGGAGACTAAGTCGGGCACGAACAAGTTCCACGGTTCGGTCTGGGAGTTCGCGCGGAACGAGGCTTTCAACGCGCACAATTACTTCGACATTCCCGGAACACCCAAGGCCGGATATCACAAACACGACTTCGGCTACAGCGTTGGTGGCCCAGTCTGGAAGAACCACACGTTCTTCTTCTGGCTGCAAAACTGGCGGCGCGAGGTGGTGCCTTACAACTTTAATAATATTGTTCCGTCGATGGCGAATCGTCAGGGGAATTTTTCCGACCAGTGTGCACCCATAGACCCAAACCCGACCGATTGCCCGATCGATCCAAGCACGGGAAATCCATTTCCGAATAACACACTTCCATCCGTCGATCCAAACGCTCAACTCCTGCTGCCGATGATTCCCGAGGCCAACATCGGCTCGGGTGCGCAGTCTGTCTTCGCAGCCGCCATCCCTGAGCCCACGCGCTGGCGCGAGGATCTGGTCCGCATCGACCACGATTTCAGTTCCAAGTTGCGCGCCACGTTCCGAGCGATTCACGACTCCTGGGATACCACCAATGCCACCGTAACCTGGGGCAGCGAAAGTTTCCCGACGATTGGCACGCACTTCATCGGGCCCGGAGTGGAGATGGTCGGAAGACTCACCGCGACGGTTTCTCCTACACTGCTCAACGAGTTTGTCGCGAGCTACACCACCGACCACATTCAGCAGATCAATACGAACCCCGCGGTCTGGACGCGCCCCAGCAACTTCACGATGACCGGGCTGTTTCCAAACTTTGGAGGCAAATTGCCCGATTACTGCCTGAGCACGTCCGGTGCGTACGGAGGCGGGTTCTGCGAGGGCCCCACGGCTTTCCCATGGGAGAATTCGAATCCCACTTTCACTTATCGCGACAATGTCACCAAGAGCCTGGGAAAACACAAAATAGAATTTGGCGGCTACTTCGTGAATGCCGAAAAGAACGAACTGGCCTACACCGATCTAAGCGGCGACCTGGTATTCGATAGCACGGTTCCGGTTTCCACCGGCAACGCATTCGCTGACATGTTGATGGGAAACATCGCCAGTTATACGCAGTCCAATGCGCAGCCCAAGTATCACATCAACTACAAGATGTTCGAACCCTACATTCAGGACGACTTTCACGTCTCGAAGCGCGTGACCCTGAATCTGGGCCTGCGCCTCAGCCTCTACGGCACCTTCTGGGAGAGGAATCATCTGGTCTCCAACTGGGACCCGGCAGCCTACAATCCCAGCACTGCCGCCCAGATTGATGTGGACGGCAGCGTAACCGGCCAGGTGGGCGCGCTCATCCCCGGAACCGGAACGGCATTCGACGGAATCGCGCAGTGCGGCATCGGGACCGTGCCCCGTGGCTGTTTGAAGGGACACCTGTTCAACCCGGCGCCACGTCTCGGGTTCGCCTGGGATCCTTTCGGGAATGGAAAAATGGCAGTGCGCGCGGGTTATGGAATTTTTTTCGAGCACACCAACGGTATGGAAGGCAATGCCGAGAATCTCGAAGGAACTCCTCCGCTGGTGCAACAGCCCACGCAATATAACGTGGTGGGCTACACGAATGTTGGAGGAACGGAGGCAGGGGCGGCACTCTTGTTCCCTCTGTCAAACGTTTCCATTCCCGATCGCGCGCAGTGGCCCTACGTCCAGCAATGGCATTTAGATGTGCAGCGTGATCTGCCCGCGCACGCAGTCGCTACGCTGGCCTACGTGGGCGCCAAAGGGACGCATCTCACATTGCAGCGTGAACTGAACGCTTTGCATCCGACCCCGGCGTCGCTGAACCCGTTTCTTCCGGGACAGCCACTCACGGGTGATGTCTGCAACACGCAAAATGGAACGGCGCTTGCTCCCACATTTGTGGTGAACGGCAACACGATAACCGGGCAACCCGCCATCAATCTGGACGTGGCTTGCGGAAACGATCCCGACCCTTTTCGACCCTACTACAGCGTCGGCGACATCCAGCGCGTGGAGCCCGAGGCAAACTCCAATTACAACGCGCTGCAGTTCTCGTTGAGAAAAACCAGCGGCGCGCTCACGCTCGATGTCGCCTACACCTACAGTCACTCGCTTGACGACTCCTCAGACAATGTCGACGGCAATTTCGTAAATTCCTACGACATCCCCGCCAACTATTCCAGTTCCAATTATGACCAGCGGCATATCCTCACGGCAAGCTGGATCTACGAAGTGCCGTTCGCCGGCAAGGGACTCTCGCGCAGTTTCCTGGGAGGCTGGCAGCTTGCCGGCATCATGACGTCGCAGAGTGGCTCTCCCTTTTCCGTGGTCGATGGCGTCTTCGGCGATAACGCCGGCGTCGCCGATGGTGTTTCGGGAAACGGCTCTTATGCCGACGTAATTGGCAATCCCCATGCCACTCCGTGCTCCGTCCCTTATCCCGGCACGCCCGGTCCTCAGCTCTACAATTCCTGCGCGTATGAACAACCCCAGGGCCTGACTTTCGGCGACTCCGGAAGAAACAGCCTGGTCCAGCCTTATCGCACGAATTTCGACATGTCGGTCTACAAGGTTTTCAAGCCCACCGAAAAAGTTAACGTGCAATTTCGGGCTGAAGGGTTCAATATCTTTAACCACACGCAATGGCGCGGAGTGAACAACTATGTAGGTACGGCGAACTTTATGTTCCCGGCCTACGCTCACATGCCGCGAGTCCTGCAGTTTGCGATTCGTATAACATTCTGAACGAAGCCTCATAAATCGCCCTGATAGGTTTGGGGAAGAGCACGGCTTTTTGCGTGCCGCTATGAGCCGCTTCGACGCTGGGTTTTAGCCCATGGGAAACTGCTCATCGCTCAAGAACAGGTACGGGACCAATCAATGACCATCGGCGCGGTTGATATTGGGGGGACGAAAATTGCTGTTGGCATGGTCGATCAGAACGGGCGGGTCTTGTCCAAAATGGAGTCGCCAACCGATCCCGAACGCTATGCCGACGGCCTCGACCGCATCGCGGCCATGCTGCGCGAAACTGCCAAGAATGCCGGCGTAGAAATTAAAGGCATTGGGATTGGGTCCACGGGTCCGGTGGACCCCATCGCGGGGGAGTTCGGCGACGTCGATTTTCTTCCTGGATGGCGGCAGAAAAAGTTGGCGCCCGACCTGGAGAAGATTTTCGATATTCGCGCTGCCCTGGAAAACGATGGCGACGCGGCCGCACTTGCCGAGGCGAGTTGGGGCTCTGGCCAACACAAGTCGCGACTGATCTACGTGACAGTTGGTACTGGCATTGGAGGCGGGGTTGTGCTCGATGGCGAACTCTACCGCGGCGTGGACGGAGCTCATCCCGAACTTGGGCATCACGTGGTGGACCCCTCTGGTCCGCCTTGTTCATGCGGATTTCGAGGCTGCTGGGAATCGCTGGCTGCCGGTCCCGCCATGGCAGCATGGTTCAAGAGCCAGGCCCCGGCGGATTATCCGCGCCGCGAAAATGTAAGTGCCCGTGAGATTTGCCAGCTCGCGCAGCAGGGCGATGAACTGGCTTGCCGCGCTGTCGAGCGCGAGGCTTATTACCTCGGCCTCGGCCTCGCTAATCTGATCAATCTGTTTGCCCCTGACGCGATCGTGCTCAGTGGCAGCGTGTTGAAGAGTTCGGTTCTGTTCCTAGACGGCATCCGCTCGGTGATCAGCCGGGGATGCCGTTTCGTTCCCTTCGAAAAAGCCGAGTTGACCATGGCGTCGCTGGGTGAAAATGCGAATCTGATTGGCGCGGCGCGAGTGTGGCATCATCGCTTCAAGCCGGGGACAGTTTAGAATCGGAAAGGACTGTCATGACTACTCCAATTTCGCGGCGGGAGCTTTTGGCCAGGATGGGCGGTACGGCCGCGGCCGCCCTGGTTCTGAATTCTCCGCTGGCAGCGCGATCTCATACTCCAGCATCGCCATTTCGTGTCAGCGTAATCAATGACGAGATCTCCCAGGACTTTGGCCGCTCCTGCGAAGTGGCCTCCACCGAGTTTGGCATGGAGTGGATCGAACTGCGCGGCATGTGGAACAAGAACATCGTGAACCTCGATGCCTCGGAGGTTGCGGAAGCGCAGCGCATTCTCAAAAAATATGGGCTGCGCGTCACCGACATTGCGAGCCCGCTGTTTAAGGTGGACTGGGCGGGAGCTCCGCGCTCGAAGTACAGCGAGGCGAACGATTTCAAAGCGAGCTTCACGTTCGCCCAACAGGATGAAGTGTTGGAACGCGGAATTGAAATGGCCAAAGCCTTCGGCACAGACCGTCTGCGCTGCTTCGATTTCTGGCGGCTTGACGATCCCGCGCCCTATCGTGCCGCAATCAACGAGAAGTTGCTGGACGCGGCCACCAAGACAGGGAAGAAAGGAATTACACTGCTCCTGGAAAATGATTCCGGACTCAATACGGCCACCGGCGCCGAAGCTGCGAAGGTGTTAAGCGCCGTGCAATCCCCGCATTTTATGCTGAACTGGGATCCCGGCAACGCCGCCGCCAGTGGCGAAAAACCTTTCCCCGATGGCTACAACCTGCTGCCGAAAGACCGAATCGGTCATTGCCATTGCAAGGACGCGGTGAAAAAAGATGCAGGCTACGGCTGGGCGCCGATGGGAGGCGGGATAGTGGATTGGCTGGGACAATTCCAGGCCTTGAAGCGCGACGGATATCACTTCGCAGTGAGCCTGGAAACTCATTGGCGCGGCGCCGGCACTCCGGAAGAGTCTTCGCGGCAAAGCTGGGCGGGGATGAAAAGCTTGTTGCAGAAAGCTCAAGCGTGGTGATCCAGCGCCGATCCTCAGCGCGATCGACGTGAATGTTTCTGAAACCGAGGATTTCTATGTCCAGGAACAACGAAGAAATGTCCAGCGCGTCCACGCGACGCGACTTCCTGAAGCTCTCAGCTTTAGGCTTGGCAGCCACGACTGCTGCTCCCGCCTCAGTCTTCGCGAGCCAGCCTTCGGCAGCAGCTGCGGCTGGCGAGATCGAGGTTTGGGTTACCGCTGGTGCGATGCGCTGCGCTGCCTCCAAACCGATTTCGTGGCGGCCAGCCTCGGAAGCGTCCTATCCACAGACCATTAGGCTCAATCCTGCCGAACGATTTCAGGATATTCTCGGCTTCGGCGCTGCCTTCACCGACGCATCCTGCTATACCTTCAACCGGCTCGCCCCGGAAGTGCGGGAAGAGTTGTTCCACGAGATGTTCCATCCGTCGCAGATGGGTCTGAGTGTGTGCCGCGTATGCATGGGATCGAGCGATTACTCGACCAGCCTCTATAGCTACGACGACGGTGACGCCGATCCTGATTTGGGGCGCTTCTCCATCGACCACGATCGCACCTATATCCTGCCCATGCTGCGCCAGGCACGCCAGATGCAGCCTGACCTGTTTCTTTTCGCCTCGCCCTGGAGTCCGCCGGGATGGATGAAGGCCGGCGGCTCCATGCTGGGCGGCTCCATGCGGCAGAAATATCTTCCCAACTACGCGCAATATTTCCTGAAGTTTCTGCAGGCCTACGCCGCTGAAAATGTTCCGGTGCAAGGTGTGACTCCGCAAAACGAAGTCGATACCGACCAGGATGGCAGAATGCCAGCCTGCATCTGGGCGCAGGAATATGAAATTGCATTCGTGCGCAATCATCTCGGCCCTTTACTCCGCAAGAACAACCTGGACACGCAGATCTGGATCCTCGATCACAACTACAACCTCTGGGGCCGCGCAATGTGCGAGCTTGATGACCCGGAGCTGCGCGAGTATTGCAACGCGGTTGCGTGGCACGGATACGTGGGCGGGGTGGAGATGATCGACAAAGTTCACGACGTGCATCCCGACGCAAGCATGCACTGGACCGAGGGTGGGCCCGATTACACCAGCCCCAACTATCAAACCGACTGGACGAATTGGGGAGCAACTTTCAGTAGAACGCTCCGCCACTGGTGCCGCTCCATTACCGCGTGGAATTTTGCGCTCGACGAGCACGGAAAGCCAAACATTGGTCCGTTCCCGTGCGGGGGAGTAGTCACGGTCGATTCCAACACGCGAGCCCTCACGCGCAGCGGACAGTTCTGGGCGTTGGCGCATTTTGGCCGATTCGTTCGCAGGGGCGCGCGTCGATTCGATTCACAAAGCACCGCGCCCGATTTGCACCACGTCGCGCTCGAAAACCCAGGCGGTTCACGCGCGCTGGTGGTCACCAATCCCGGAGCCGCGCGAACTGTCGTTCTGCAAATGAATGGTATGAAGGCGGACGTGTCCCTGGATCACGACTCGCTGACGACGCTGCTTTGGAACTGACTGCGCGTTCGCAAGCAGCTTCCCGCGGGAGAGCATCTTTGGGAAGCTCATTCCTCCAGCCCCGTCACCTTGCCTCGCACCACACTGATCGAAGCTTTCGGCAGCGTGAACGTCGTCTCCGAACCCGCCTCCACCATCGACGCCACCGGCGGATGGTCCGGATCGGCATGGCTATTGGGCCCGTCGTTGATCCAGACGTATTGTTCGCTGCCAAACGACACAAACGTAACCGGCCCGGAAAAGTATGCCTCCCGCTTATTACGCCCGTCATCAAACAACACGCGCACCGTGTGCGGATTAGTTTCGTCGCGGTTGACCAGCATCACCGACCAGTTCCCGTCCGGCCGGCGCACCGCATACGTAGTAACCAACTCATTGCCGTCGGCATCCTTTATCTCCACAGAAGATGGAAACATGTGGTGCACACCTGCGCGGTGCTGCACCCACTCCAGATTGATCATGTGCGCGGCAAAATAAGGCGAGGTGTATCCCTTGATCTCATAGTGTTCATTGGAAACAAAATTCGACCACGACGCCCAGCCCAGACAAGTCTTCCGCACACCCTGGGGTTGAATCGGAGAATGGTAAAACGCTGCGCCTCCTCCTTCAAAAAATGATCCGACGTTGTCGGCCAGCCACAGCGCGGCGAAAATCGTAGTCATCGGCCCGGTGAGGCCCGCGGCCAGATGGTTTTCCGTCACCATCAACGGTACGTCCTTGGGCACGCCATCGTCTCTCCACACTTGCAGAATGTGCTTCATGAGCCGCGGCTCGGTGTATAGCGTCTTCCAGGTGATGTCGCAGGGTTCGAAGGGATAATGCTCGAAGGACACGAACGCAAGGTCGGCGATGCGGCCATGGGACTTGAGGTAGTCGACGAAACGGCCCATCCACGAAGTGCGGCCTTGAGCGTCTGGCCACACGTGGATGTCTTCGTTCACGCCCTCGAAAACCGGCCCACCTAATTTTAAGTTCGGGTCCACCTGATGAATCGCGGTTGCCCACTGCAGGTAAAGAGCGGCATAGTCTTCAGGCATGGCGTGCTTGCCATCCGGTTCCTCGCCCATTTCGACATATCCGATGCGGTAGCCTCGCCGTTCGATGTACGCAATCTGAGCCGCTGCATCGTCAGGCGTGCCGTAAAGCAGCGTCACCGGAATCATCGCCGGCAGGTTGTTGGTGAGGCCGCTGCTAAAGAAAATATCGAAGCCGCTGTGCTGGTAACCTCCACCATCATTAACGTCGGCCGCAGAATGCCACGGATCGATTGACGAAACGCAGAATGTCGTCAGCTTTTCGCGAGGTTCTTTCGTGACCTCGACGAACGCTCCAGTGGCGTCAATGGTGCCCGCCGCAATGTGTTGAATGGCATAGCCCACGCAGTTGCGGACGTCGCTCGATCCGCGCTCATCGCAAGTGTTCGAAGACTCCGTCATCAGGATGCGCAGAAAGCGCGTCGAGACCGGCGTGTCGGCGAGCTTCAGAGTTACCGTGCCGCCTTGCGCTTTCTTCAACGCGCCGGACGGGAAAATCTTCCATTCGCCTTTTGGACCCGCGTCAAAATCAAGCGCGTCCGCGCCCGTCCAGTATTCCACCTGATAAGTAGTTGCGTAAGGACTCGCCCAATTGATGCGCACAGTGCTAACCGGCTTTTCCGCCGTCAGGTCAACTACCACCCACTGCGGATGGAGCGCGTCGTTCTCACGCGTGAATTTGCTGGTGAGGTATGGATTGCTTTTCCAGTACGTCAGGTTCGGCCCTTGCACCGGGCGATCTCCACTGGAGGCAAAGCCGCTGTGCGGCAGAGCATAAGCGAGTATGTAGCGGATCGGATCTTTAAGTTCCGTGCTCCCCGTGAAGTATCCACTGCGGTGGGCGGCGTCGCTCCATGTACCGTTTTCGTTCCAGTGCCATGCGGCCATGCGCAGCTCGGTATTGTTGCGGTACGTGATCGGTCCCCAGCCTGCCGAGAGCGACTCCTGAATAATGTGCGGCGTGTAAACCCTGTCGATGTCCATGCGAGAGAGCACATCAATCGAGCTGCCGAGAGCGCTGTCGGGATCGAAAGAATTGATGATGTGACTCGGCGTCGCGTCCACATGGACGATCGCCGGAGCCGATTGCGCCGACGCCGGAACACTTTGCACGATGACAACCAGAAGAGTGAGAAAAAGAAACGCGCGGGCCAACAATTTGACCGCGTCTGCCAACGGCGTCCGTTGACCCCGAAATAAAGCTGGACGAAACTTCCGCTTATCTTCTGCGAGAAAACGCGCTGGCATATAGTTTTCTTCCCCTTGAGTTGTGTGCATTCTGTCGGCAGGAATCATAGCACCGGCCCCGACGCGCTCTACGCGCGGTGGCTCTGGTGTCATTCATGCTGGATCCACGCGGGCCGGGTAACCGGGGAACTGGTGACCAAGCTGGTTACTATTTAGTTACATATGAGCAATTGTGGATTGTCACGTCTGTCACTAGTCTTGGTACAGGCGGCTTATCATTCCCCTTCACCAAACTCTCGATCCCGAGCTGCTCAATCGCCTGATTCTCGTTCATAAGTTAGCAGCCGGCACGAAGCGGCATGCACATCCTCGGCTGCGAATGAAGTCAGCTGTGAGTTCCGCCATCGCCATGGTGATGGCCTTGCACATGTGCAGCGCGATCTCGACCGCTAAAGAACTACCCGACGCACCCAGCGCGGTTGCAGTGAAAAGTTCCATGGTCTCGCCCCCGGCGTTGGTCAATGCCCCGAAGCTGAATGAGAGCAGGCCTGCCGAGACCAGACCGGTCGACGCAAAGTTCGTCAGCCTCGCCATAATTTCCACCGGAAGCGCGTTTGCGGATTCTTACACCACGCTCTTCGCGCGCCAGAATTGGCTGGCCGGGAAAAAAGGCGTCTGCAATATCGAAGTCGAGTCTGCCTATCTCTATGGAACACACCCCACAGTCGTGCGTACTTACGCCGTCGCCTCTGTGAAAAGTGTCAGCGCCATTGCAGCGGCCTGGTATCTTCGCAGGCACCACCGCAAGTTGTGGAGTTTCCCGCTGGCCGCCAACTCAGTCATCAGTCTGCAGGGCGTCACGCAGAACATGATCACCTGCAACTAGCTCCCTGACCGCAACGGCCATCACCTCCTGGGTTTCCGCCAACTGTCCATTACCTCAGTAATTAAACGATTCCCACTACTTCCGTCACAATTTGTTCTATCTGCAGTCAGGTAGGGAGTTGCCGCCTTCGTGTCGACGCCTCATTTCGTGCCGTCTACGTGTGCTTCAGCGCTGCTTCGTGTTCGCGGCCTGACCGTGAGCTACGAGGCGGGCAGGCAGCAGTCTGTTCCGGCCCTGCGTCAAGTTGACTTGGATGTTGCTCCCGAAGAGATCGTCGGCATCCTGGGAGAATCCGGATCAGGCAAAAGTACGCTCGCTCTGTCCATTCTCGGTCTGCTGCCGGAAAGTGCGCACGTTGAAGGCTCGATTTTTCTCGAGGGCGAAGACTTGTCGAACTTGGCCGAATCGCGCTGGGCGGAAGTTCGCGGCGCGAGGATTGCGATGATCTTCCAGGAACCCGGACTCTCGCTAAGCCCCGTGATGCGTGCCGGCGATCAGATCGGCGAGGTTATCCGCGCACACCGCAGTGTGGGAAGCAAGCAGCGCAAACAGGAGGTCGAGGCCGCGCTCAAGGATGCCGGGATTTCCAATGTGGATCGAACTTACCGAGCCTACCCGCATCAACTCAGCGGAGGTGAACTTCATCGAGTCGCCATCGCGCAAGCGCTGGTCTGTCAGCCCGCTCTGGTGATCGCGGACGAACCCACGCGATCTCTCGACGTGACATTGCAGTCAGAAATTCAGAATGCTCTGCGCGATATCAATCGCAAGTACGGGTCGTCGCTCATCTTCATTACGCACAATCCAGCCTTGCTGACAGGCTTCGCAGACCGAGTCCTGGTAATGTACGCCGGCCGAATCGTTGAGACAGGCCCGGTCGGGCAGGTGTGCCGCAGGCCGCTTCATCCCTACACAAAAGGTTTGCTGCAGTTGGTTCCCAAGCCAGTCCAATATTCTGGTCTCGCCGCAGGTTTCGCGCAGCGGGAACGTCTCCCCGTAATTCCGGGAAGCCCGAATGGGTTCGACCAGTTGGTTCGGGGATGCGCTTTCGAGCCACGGTGTTCTGCTAGAACCGAGAATTGCCGGATCGAATCGCCAGAGGAAATCGCGCCGGAAATCGATCGGCGAGTAAGTTGTTTCAACTATGGGAACTGAAACCGCAACCACGCGTGCGCTTCAGCCCGCTCTGATGAGAGCGCGTGGGTTGAGCAAGCGGTACGTGCAGCGAACTCCGTTTTCGCGAAGCAAATTCGCGATTGACGCGCTGGTGGATGTCAATCTCGAGATCGCCCCTGGCTGCCTCACCGCTCTGGTCGGCGAATCCGCTTCCGGAAAGTCTACGCTGGCGAGCTGTTTGGTGATGATGGAAAAGCCCGACTGCGGCGAGATCTGGTTTGAGGGAAACGAAATCTCGCGCTGGAGCAACCGGAAGCTCGCGCCACTTCGCCCCAAAATTCAAATGGTATTTCAGGATTCGGCGGGAGCGCTCAATCCGCGCTTCTCCGCGGCTGAGATCATCGAGGAACCATTGCAAATCCAGCGCGCTGAAAGCGGGCAAAACTCGCGTGCGCGTGCTTGCGAATTGATGGAAGAAGTTGGCTTGTCCCCGGATTGGGCAAACCGCTCGCCTCTGCAATTGAGCGGCGGCCAGCGCCAGCGCCTGGCAATCGCCCGGGCAATCGCGCTCAAACCATCTTTTTTGGTCCTCGATGAATCGCTCTCCGGTTTGGATCTGTCGACACAGGCCCAAATCCTGAATCTTCTTCTTGATCTCAAAGCTGCCCGCTCTTTGACATGTCTGCTGATTTCCCACGATCTCAGCCTTGTTGGACAAGTCGCCGATTTTGTTGCAGTAATGCATCAGGGCAGGATTGTCGAATGCGAGTCGACAGGGCAGGTGTTGGCCAATCCCCAGCATCCGCAGACTCGCAAATTGCTGGCATCCGTCCACGTTCTGGAGTCGGCTTTTCGGACCGCCCGAGCAGGAGGTCGAGGATGACGTTCGGCATGAAGTCGCCAATCCAATATCTCGAGCGACGCGTGATTCACGCGCTGCTGCTGTTGATTGGCGTTTCCGTTTTGTCTTTCCTCTTCAGTAGCCTTGCCCCAGGCAGTTTCTTCGATGAGATGAAATTGAATCCGCAAATCTCCCCAGAGACCGTCGCCGCGATGCGATCGCAGTATGGACTGGATCAACCGTTGCCGGTGCGATACGTCCGCTGGGTCAAATCGGTTCTGCGCGGAGAATGGGGCTATTCCTTCGCCTACAATCAGCCAGTCAGAAATCTGCTCATGGTGCGGGCTCGGAACACTCTGCTTCTGACGTCGCTGGCCATGGCGCTGGCGTGGTTGATCGCCGTCCCCGTTGGAGTCTGGGTCGCCGGTCGCCACGGCAAATGGGAAGATCAACTCGCCTCGGCGAGCACACCCTTACTTCTTTCCGTGCCGGAACTCGTTCTGGCGCTCAGCCTTCTTTATCTCGCCATCCGGACGCATGCGTTGCCGGTTGGCGGAATGGTTTCCACCCGGTTCGACCGACTGGGTTACTGGGGACAGATCAGTGATTTGGCTGCGCACCTGATTGTTCCCGTGACTACGCTGGTGCTGGCGAGTCTTCCGATTCTCATCCGTCATGTGCGCGCGAGCATGATTGAAGTGCTGCAGGCACCCTTCATCCAGTCCGCGCGCGGACACGGAATCGGCCGAGCAAGGTTGCTCTTCCACTACGCGCTGCCCGCTGCCGCGAACCCGTTGATTTCTTTATTCGGACTGTCCGCCGCGGGCTTGTTGAGCGGGTCATTATTAGTTGAGGTCATTACCGGCTGGCCCGGGCTGGGCCCGCTCCTGCTCGAGGCGTGCTTCTCCCGCGACATGTACGTGGTGATCGGCGTGGTGATGGCGTCTACCATGTTCATGATCTTGGGCAGCCTGATTGCCGATGTGATGCTCGTGGCCGCAGACCCGCGAGTCCGAACGGATCACGCATGAACTCCAAAGGGAAACTCGTTGCCGGGGCAATCTTTCTTTTGGCGCTGCACCTGGCAATATTGCTGGCGGGGTTTGTTGCGCCCTACGAACCTGCCGAGCAAAATCGAGACTTTCCCTACGTCCCGCCGACTCGACTTCATTTCGTAGATGCCAACGGACACTTCCACCTTCGCCCATTCATCTATCAAGCCGTGGCCCGTCCCGACAGCCTCTACGAATACACCGAGGCGCGCGATCAGGAATATCCCGTGCACTTCTTCGTCCCCGGCCCCGAATATAAGATTGCCGGCCAGCTACGATCTCGCATGCATCTGTTTGGCGTAAACGCTCCCGCGCAGATCTTTCTCGCTGGCACTGACAATTACGGGCGCGACCAGTTTTCAAGAATCCTCTATGGTGGACAGATTTCCCTCGCCGCCGGCCTGCTCGCCACGGCAATCTCTCTATTCCTCGGCTTGTGCGTCGGTTGTGTTTCCGGCTTCTACGCTGGTTGGATTGACGAATCGGCCATGCGGGTGGCCGAGCTGTTTCTCGTCCTGCCCTGGCTTTATGTGCTGCTAGCCGTCCGTGCATTTCTGCCGCTGCACATCAGCCCCTCACAAACTTTCCTCCTGTTGGTTGCGGTGATTGGAACCATCGGGTGGGCGCGTCCGGCGCGGCTCGTGCGAGGAATCGTGCTCAGCGCCCGGTCTCGAAAATATGTCACGGCAAGCCGAGGCTTCGGCGCGTCGGACGCCTACATTCTCCGCCGCCACGTTTTGCCTCATACCTACGGCACGCTGCTGACCCAGGCGGCTCTGCTGGTTCCTCAATATGTGATCGCGGAAGTTACCCTGTCTTTCTTTGGGTTGGGCCTCAGCGAGCCCATGCCCAGCTGGGGAAACTTGCTGGCAAACCTGCAACAATACAACGTGTTGGTGTCCTTTTGGTGGATGTTTGCTCCGGCGCTTGCTCTGGTACTTGTCTCTCTTGGTTACCTCACAGTGGCGAATGCTTTTCACCAGCAGTTACAATCTGGCTCAATCTAATAACCAGGCCCGCGGATCCTTACATATGCACCGTTTGGGTGGTCTCGCTCTTCTCTTGCTCGCCGGTGTGCAATCGTTGGCGTTTTCTACACCGCCACAGGCTCCACAGCGCGGCGAAGAACTACAAATCACTGACAATCCAGTCGGACACTACGGCGGTGTTCTGACAGTCGGCCAGCGCAGCGAACCCAAGACGCTGAATCCTGCAACCGCCGCGGACGCGCCTTCTCGTGAAGTAATCGGCCGCCTGACCGCCGATTTGATCCACATCAACCGCTCCTCGCAGCAGACCGAACCTGCTTTAGCCAAGTCATGGATCGTCTCCACGGATGGCCGAGTGTTCACCGTGAACCTGCGCCACGGCCTGCGCTTTTCCGATGGTCAACCCTTCGACGCCGACGATGTTGTGTTTTCTTTCGAAGTGTATCTCGACGAAAAACTGCATTCGCCGCAACGCGATCTTCTGGTCGTGGGCGGAAAACCGATCGCCGTCCAGAAGATCAATCAGTACACCGTACGTTTCACGCTCGCGGAGCCTTACGCCGCCGCCGAGCGCATTTTCGACAGCCTGGCCATGATGCCTCGTCACCTGCTCGAAAAGTCATATCACGAAGGCAAGTTCGCGCAAGCGTGGACGCTCAACACGCCTTCCGCTGAAATCGCAGGCATGGGGCCGTTTCGCCTGAAAGAATATGTGCCCGGCCAAAAGATCGTGCTCGAGCGGAATCCCTATTTCTGGAAAGCTGACCGCAACAAGAATCGTCTTCCCTATCTCGACGAACTGGTCTTCTTGTTCGTCGGAAATGAAGACGCGCAGGTGCTGCGGTTTCAGGCAGGCGATACCGACATTATCAGCCGCCTCAGTGCCGAGAACTATTCCGTGTTGTCCAAAGACGCGACGAACCGGGGGATTGAGCTTTTCGACCTCGGCCCAAGTCTCGAATACGACTTTCTGGTTTTCAACCTCAACGATCTCGCTTCTAAGAATCTCGCCGAGATTGCCCCTAAGCAAGCGTGGTTTGGGAACGTCAAATTCCGGCAAGCGGTCTCCTCGGCCATTGACCGGGACGGCATCGTCAAACTGGTCTACGCGGGGCGCGGAACCGCCTTGTGGGGGAATGTGAGCCCGTCGAACAAGTTTTGGGTAGATCAGTCGCTGCCTCACCCGCCGCGCTCGGTCGATCGCGCGCGGGAGTTGCTGAAATCCTCCGGATTCTCATGGAAGGCAGATGGCCAACTCGTCGATGCTCAAGGCCGCCCGGTGGAATTCTCCATCATCGCCAGCACGTCGAACGCGCAGCGCACAAAAATGGCGACCATCATACAAGACGACCTCGGCAAGCTGGGGATGAATGTTCACATCGTTCCGCTGGAGTTTCGCGCCGTGATCGATCGCGTTTTTCAGACCTATGATTATGAAGCCAGCATCATGGCCCTGGGCGGCGGCGACGCAGATCCGAATCCCGAGATGAATGTCTGGTTGTCGAGCGGCGGCACGCACCTCTGGCACCTCGGCGAAATGAAACCCGCGACGGATTGGGAAGCGCAGATCGATCAATTAATGCAGCGGCAGATGGTGCAGCTCAAGTACAAAGAACGCAAGCAACTTTACGACCAGGTGCAGGAAATCATCACGGCGCACCTCCCTTATGTTTTTCTCGCCACGCCCAACATTCTGGTTGGCGCAAAAAAGGATCTCGCGAATTTCAAGCCGGCCATTCTTGAGCCCACCACGCTGTGGAACGTTGAGGAACTTTATTTCCTGAGCGGAAACGGCTCGCCATCCGGTGCAAAGCAGTGAAGACCGCCCCCGCGGCTCGCGAACAGGCGTGGTCCGATGAGCGCCTGGTTCGCGAATGTCGCAAGGGCAACCCGGCCGCATGGTCGGCGTTGATCGAGAAATACAAGAATTTGATTTTCTCCGTTCCCATCAAGTTCGGCCTGCCGCGGGAAGACGCAGCCGATATTTTTCAGGCAGTGTGCGTCGACCTGCTTTCCAGCCTGTCGAAATTGCGCGAGCCGAAAGCTATCGCCAAATGGCTGATGCAGACCAGTTTTCACAAATGCCTGCGCTGGAAAAAAGACCGGCTAAACCTGATGGACGACTCCGAAGTCGACGGCGAGTCCCGCGCCAATACCGAAGAACTTCCCGAGGAGATCCTCTATCAAGTGCAGCGGGAACAGAGCGTTCGCGACGCCCTGGCAGCGTTGCCTCCGCGATGCGGCAGAATGGTGAGCATGCTTTTCTTTGATGATCCACCGCGCCCTTATCAGGAAGTCGCGAAAGAGCTTGGCATCGCCTCCGGCTCCATCGGATTCATTCGCGGCCGCTGCCTGAAGAAAATGCGGCAACTGCTGGAAGAAAAGGGATTCCAGTGACTCCAATCCGAAGCAAGGTCCGAAGCAAAGTAGGGGAAAAAGCCCGAACCAAAATCCGAACCAATCCCAATCGCGAGCAACTGCTGCAGGAGTTGGCGGGCCTTCCCAACGATGCCCGCAGGCAAAAGTTTTTCCAGCGGCACCGTTCTCTGTTGAAATCCGAAGTCGTCACCGAGCTTGCCGAGCAAGTGAGAGAGCAAGTTCGAGTGGATGTGCCTCGGGCGCTCCGCCTCGCCGATGCTGCCGTATTTATTTCACAGAAGCTGAAAAGCAAGGAATCCAAAGCCACCGCGTTGCGGGCAAAAGCCAACGTCCTATACGTAAAGGGCGAACATGCCGCTGCGGCCGACCATCACCAACAGGCCGCAGCCCTTTTCGAAGCCGCCGGAGAAACCAACCAGGTTGCGCGAACCTTAAGCAGCTCCATGCAACCGCTGCTCCTCATGGGTGAATACAATCGCGCCTTCGCAGCGGCGGAACGGGCCCGCAGAATCTTCGCCGCAGAAGGCGATTCATGGCGCCTGGCTCGCCTCGATATCAACTTGGGAAATGTTTACTACCGCCAAGATCGTTTTGATGAAGCGCTAACCGCCTACGAAGGCGCCTACCGGGGACTACCTTCGGAGAAAGATCCCGAGGGAATTGCCGCCGTCCTCAGCAACATGGCCACCTGCCACATCAGCTTGAACATGTTTTCCAAAGCTCTTGATTCCTACGCTCGAGCCCGCCAGTTCTGCGAAGAACATGGCATGCCGCTGCTGGTAACCCAGGCGGACTACAACATCGCCTATCTTCATTACCTGCGCGGTGAATATAGCCGGGCCATAGAAATGCTGCGCACGACGCGGGTCAACGCCAAGAAAATCGGCGATGCCTACCACCAGGCGCTGTGCAACCTGGATTTGTCCGAGCTCTATCTGGAGTTGAACCTCAGCGTGGAAGCGGGAGAATTGGCGCAACAGGGATATGAGGGATTTCGCAAGCTGGGCATGGGATACGAGACCGCGAAGTGTCTGGCATTTTCGGCCATGGCGGCAGCCCAGCAGGGCCACGCCTTTGAAGGGCTCAAACTCTACGCCGAATCGCGGGAAATCTTTGTCAAGGAAAAGAACCGGGCGTGGCCTTCCTTGATCGATCTGTATCGGGCCCTGGCGTTCTTCGAGGAAGGGAGATACTTCGAAGCGCGGCGCTATTGCGCGCAGGCCCTGGAATCGTTCCTCTTCCTCAATTGGGCGAGCAAAGCCGTAAGAGCCCAGCTTTTGTTGGTCCGTATTGCAATGCGGACAGGAGACACCGATCAGGCCTTCCAGTACGTCACCGCTGCGCTCGAGAACGTTCTGAAACTGGAGTCGCCGGTCCTCACTTATGAGACGCATCTGCTGCTGGGTAATCTCTATTCGGCGAAAGCCAATCGCGAGCAGGCCTACGCGTCCTATCAGAGCGCCCGCGAATCACTGGAGACGCTTCGCGGAAACCTGCGCGGCGAGGAGCTGAAAGTCGCATTCATCAAGAATCGGCTGGAGGTGTACGAAAATCTGGTCGAACTCTGCCTAGCTCGGCAGAATGATCGCCTGAACGATCGCCTGAATGACCGGCAGAACGATCGTCACGCCGCCGAAGAGGCATTCACCTATGTGGAACAGGCAAAATCGCGCAGCCTCATGGACCTTTTCGCCAAGCCTGCGCCGGCCTTCACCGAAAAAACGCCGGGGCAGAGCGAACTGGTGCGTTCGATTCAGGATCTGCGAGAAGAACTCAACTGGTATTACAACCTGATTGAACGCGAGCAGCTTCAGCCGGAGCAACAATCCCCCGACCGCATCGCAGCCCTCAACAAGAAAGCGCAACGTCGCGAGAAAGAATTGGTGCGAATCCTGCACGATGCCACCGAGGCCGACGCCGCACAGGCCGGCCTGCAAATGCCCAGCCACGTGCCTATCGCCACGATTCGGGCGGCAATCCCCGAAGATACTTTGCTGGTCGAGTACTTCCAGGTCCGCGACCGTATACTCCTGTGCCTGCTCGGACGAGAGACTCTCGAAATTGTTCCCGTGACCCTCCAGACCAGAGTCGCCGGTTTGTTGCGACTGCTTCAGTTCCAGCTCTCAAAGTTCCGGCTGGGTACGCAATATCTCGAAAGCGTCCACGATTCCTTGCTCCAGACCACGCAAGCACATCTCAAAGAACTTTACGACGAACTGATCGCTCCCGTCGCCCCACGGCTCAAGGCAAAGCATTTGACCTTCGTGCCACACGGTCTACTCCACTATGTACCCTTCCACGCCCTCTTCGACGGCACGCAGCACTTGATTGATCGCTATACGGTCTCCTATTCACCCAGCGCCAGCATTTACTCTCTCTGCCAGACCCGCACAGCCAATTCCTCGGGAGCATCTCTGGTGTTCGGCATCCCCGATCCGCAAGCCCCCGCAATTCTCGATGAAGTGCAGGCGCTCACCGGCGTGCTCGACCATGCAGAATTGTTCGTCGGCCAGAACGCAACCGTAAATGTCCTGCGCGAAAAAGGTCCCGCGAGTCGCCTGATTCACATCGCGACCCATGGCCGCTTCCGCCAGGACAATCCCATGTTCTCCGCGATCCGCATGGGGGATTCGTTTCTCAGCCTGTTCGACCTCTACCAGCTCCGCCTTCCCGTAGAGTTGATCACGCTCAGCGGATGCTCCACCGGCCTCAATGTAGTCGCCGCCGGCGATGAACTCATCGGCTTGGCGCGAGGCCTTCTTCATGCCGGGGCGCAGTCCCTGATCCTCAGCCTCTGGGACGTCCACGACACAAGCACGGCGGAGTTTATGACCGCCTTCTACCGCCGGTTAGGCACCGGCGAGTCCAAGGCAGAGGCTTTGCGGGCCGCTATGTTACAGCTTCGAACAAGCTATCCCCATTGTTATCAATGGGCTCCATTCATTCTGGTGGGCAAGGCCTGAACCCGGAGAATTATTTTCTCTGCCCTATATTTTTTCACCCCGGCACTGCCCTTATTCCACAGAGCCAAGATAAAGACTCGATGGCTCAAGGGAAAGAGGAAGAAAGGCTGGAGTGACCAAAGGCAGTTTTCTGGTCCGCTCCCCCCGGCGAGGTTCTTTGTGAAGCATTTCAGTGAAGCATCTTGGGCAGATTTTGCGAGGAATCTGGTGGCGCCGGGCATGAAAATGACCATGCAGCAACACATCGACGAGGGATGCAAGAAGTGCGCAGACGCGTTGAGCACGTGGCAGATGGTCCACGCCATAGCCCAGGCGGAAAGCGCTCTCGCGCCGCCCTCCGACGTGGTCCGCGTGGTCAAGAGCCAGTTTGCGGTGGCTTCGCCCGAGAAAAGCCGTGGCTTTCGCTTATTGTTCGATTCTGCCCTCGAGCCCGTCCCGGCGGGAATGCGCGGTTCGGTTGCGGCTCGTCAATTTCTTTATGAGACCGACGAATATTACATCGATCTTCGCGTAGAGCCGCACCGCGAGACGCAGCAGGCTGCCCTGGTGGGACAAGTCCTGAACCGCACCGGTAAGCGGGCGGCGCAAGGCCTGGCCGTGCTCTTGCAGCAAGGCAAGCGGCAGATTGCGGAAACTTCCACCAACCAGTTCGGTGAGTTTCAGTTCGAATTTGACGCCGCCAGCAGACTCTCCATCTCGGTCAGCCGAGATAAGTCCGATCAGATTGTTCTCCCCTTGTATGGAATTGATGCTACGTCCTCAGAGAGCAACAGGGGGAGCTAATGCCCGTTGATAGCCAGTCTGAAGCGGTAATGCCGACGTTCGAGATATGCAGTGGCGGCAGGGGCGCTTTGGCTACGAAACGGACGAATACATCGATATTCGCGTTGGATGAAGTTGTTCTCCCCCTTTACGGAATCCAAGGTAACCAACACGCTGAAACCTTGGCTTCCGCGGATACCTTCGCGCCGAATGGCCTGAAGGTAACCACGAAAAGTAACCCGTGCGAATTACGGGCGTAAGTTTTGAAGATTCTAACTTTTGCGTAGACTCGATCAGAGCAGGAAACTAGCCGGCCGAGTCAAAGGGGAACTGAGAACCATGAGAACCAGCCAATTTGCGAACGATCATTTCTGGCAATCGACTTTTTTCCGTACTTGTCTGGCCCTTCTGTTGTGCCTGGGTTTTGGAGCGCAAAGCCTGAACGCGCAAACATCGGCGGCACAGTCCGCTCCGCAAACCCGCCTGGTGGTTAGCGACAGCCTCGGCCTGAACGGCATTCTGAATCTTTGCGCCCTGCTCAATTGCTCCACGGCTGAAAGCCTGGGCGACCCGAAGGGGCAGCTTTTCATGATCGAGATTCCCTCGGCGCTCGCTCCGCTCACGTCCCTGCTCGACCTGAACCTGCTGGGGCTGGTCTCGATCGAAACCGACCAGTTCGTCCAGACTCAGGGAGCCTCGGCTGGTTCGACGCCAGCGTACCTGAGCGATGAAGCTCCATACACTTATTACGGAACCACGGTGTGGCACGGCTACGTCTACCAGCCGGCGAATACGCTCATCCGCACAGCCACCACGCAATCCACATTCAAGACCGCGGGCTCTGGAGTGATTGTCGCGGATATCGATACCGGGGTTGATCCTAATCATCCCGTTTTGAAGCCTGTTCTGCTGACCGGCTACGATTTCACGCGCAACCAGAGCGGCGGATCGGAAATGAGTGATGTCAGCCAGTCCACGGTCGCTGTCCTGGATAGTGACGGTGTTCAGACCTCGCAGGTCAGCCAGTCCACGGTCGCGGTGCTCGATCAATCCACCGTTGCCGTTCTGGACGGAAATCCCAACTACGCCGCCTTTGGCCACGGCACCATGACTGCCGGCCTCATTCACCTTGTCGCTCCGCAGGCCCAGATTCTCCCGTTGAAAGCTTTCCAGGCAAGCGGAACCGGTTATAACTCCGACATCCTGCGCGCCATTTACTATGCGGTTGCTCACGGCGCCAAAGTGATCAACATGAGCTTCAACTACACCACCTCTTCGCAGCAGCTGGCGAACGCGGTGAATTACGCGACCGCGAGTGGTGTGATCTGCGTGGCAGCCGCCGGCAACAGCGGCGAGCAGGTTACCGTTTACCCAGCCGCGCTCAAGGGCGTGATCGACGTGGCCTCCACCAGCAACGAAGACACTCAGTCGGCATTCTCCAACTACGGAGCCCCGCCAGTCTGGCTGGCCGCCCCGGGCGAAGGCGTGATGACCACCTATCCCTACGGAACCTACGCGGCAGGATGGGGAACGTCTTTCAGCACTCCGCTCGTAACGGGAACAGCCGCGCTGATGGTTTCGCAATACAACACTCAATCCAGCTCTGGAGGCGGCGGGCTCACGTTGAGCTTGCTCGGGATTTCAATTTCGCTGGGAGGCTCCAACCTGCCCAGCTGGGAACCTCAGGCGGCCAAAGCTCTGGCGCACGCACAAAACATTTCCGACCCAGAGTTGGGGAACGGGCGCCTGGATACCTATCAAGCAGTGCAGGCCTGGCGTACCAGCCTGGGTTTGAAATAGTTTGGGGCTGAAATAATTTGAGGCTGAAATAATTCATGGCGACAGCGACCCAAAGTGCTATCCGCGACTTCGCGGCCGATCTCTCGAAGAGCGCTGACTGCTTGCGGATCAAGGAGCTTGAAGAGCAGCAGCGCTCGCTGATGAATTCGGTGATTTGCGGTTTCAACCAGTTGCTCGATCTGCGCGACCTGGGCACCGGCGTCCACAGCACTCGCCTTGCGGAATGGGCAGTGCGGGTTGGGCGAAAGTTAGGCATCGAGGAAACCGACCTGTATCAACTGGAAGTCGCCGCACTTCTTCACGACATCGGGAAAATCGGCGTCCCTGACTCGATCCTGAAAAAAGAAGGCAAGCTCACCGACGAAGAGCGGGCGTTGATGAACAAGCATCCCGAATACAGCTGGTCGATTCTCCGTCTCTTTCCGGGGCTCGACAAAGCCAGCCTCTACGCTCTTCACCACCACGAAAGCTACAACGGACGCGGGTATCCCGGCGGACTGAAAGCCGGCGAAATCCCCATTGGCTCACGAATCGTGGCGGTCATTGACGCCTACGACGCCATGATCTCGAATCGTTGTTACCGAAAAGGTTTCCCGCACGAAGAGGCGGTGCGGCGCCTCATGGCCGACTCAGGCGCTCAATTTGATCCGATCGTAGTGCAGGCCTTCGTGGAAATCGCCGGGCAGGAAGTAGCCGACGTATTCCTGGCGACTGGGACAAGTTCCTCGGCCGTAATCTAACCACTACCAGACCAGCGCTTGCAGCTTCCGCCCATCGGAGTGAAAATTTCCGGACCCGAGTTGGGCACGCTGATAGCGTTCCAGCTTAAGGACAATTCGTCGTAGGCGGGCGGCCGGCGAACCGGGCTTCAATCCATTCAATCTGTTCCCGTACCGACTCGCCTATCACGCGTCCGGGGTCGAGATCGGGATACCGTTTCCACTGGACCCGATCTCCTTGTTTGCACATGCCTGCAATGGTTTCAGCAATCCCCGTTGCCGGGATCGCCTGATCGGCATCGCTGCTGATTACCATGATTGGGCCATACGCCCGCGTCTGCACGAGACTGTTTCTGACAAAGTACTGACGGACGAGTCCATTGTCCTCCCAGCCCGGCTTTACCGTCTCAGAAGGGGACAGGTCAGCGCTCGTTCCTCCCTCCCAGCAGGTCTGCTCGATGTGTTGATAGAGTGCAAGCGCCTTTTCCGTCAGCATGTCGGTGACCTGAAACTGCGGATAAACCGTCTTGATCCCGTAAGCCAGCGAGGTGAGCATGAAGCTGGACGACCCCAGCGCGGAGTGCCCGAAGAGCTCTTTCGTACCAGCAAGACCTGAAATCGCGATGCTGCCGAGGAACCCAGGATCGCGAATCTCATTCTCTTTTTCCGCGACTGCCACGGCCGCTAAACTCCCTTCCGCCTCGCCCATCACAATCCACCTCGCGCCCAGTTGTGGCACTGCAGCTCGGGCCGCCGAAATAGAAGCGATCAGGTCAGTTGCGTTCGAGGGACCATCCAGAAACGCATTGCGGAAATCTGTTCCCAGCCCCGTATAGTCTGTAGCCACCACGGCGTAGCCAAGGTTCGCATACATCGAGAGGAACGGACCGTGGCCCACATTCCTCATCAGCGAGGGAGCACAAGGACGGGCGACGCCGGAAGCGCCGTGTGCCCATGCGATTACCGGCCAGCCTCCGGCGGGTGGGTTCTTGTCGCTGGGGATCAAAACCACTCCCGACACCGCCACATCCTCCCCGGCGGCGGAACGCGAGTGGTAAAGAATCCGGACGGTGTCTACGGAGTAGGGGAGTTCGTATTGCTCAAACTCTTGCGAACGGATCAGACTCCCGGGTTTGCCGGCGGGCAGCGGATGCGGAGTGTCATAGAACTTTGTGAGTGGCAGTGTGCGCAGTATCTGCGAACGCCTCCCCGTTGCTGGCGTTTGGACGCGCGAGAAAGCCGTTCCGGTGGCGAGCCAGGCTGCTGCAATCACACCAACAGCCATGATTGAGCGGAACGTCCCAGGCTGAGGAATTAGCGAGGCGAAAGATGACTTCAGGCAAGACACAATTTGAGAAGCCGCACGGCAACTGCGAAGGTCACTTCTTCGCGGCCACCATGATCACAAGAACCACCGGCAGATATAGCACCGAGGCATGCAGCAGACGCCCCGCCAAAACCTTCGAACTCGAGGCTGCCAGTTTGCCCACGTGATAAAGCAGAAACGCTCCCGCCAGGCCCATGCCAGCCGCGTACCACCAGGCACCGTGCCCCGCCAGCGGCAAAAGCGTAGCTAGCACCAGAAGCAGGGAGAAGCCCACAATCTCGACGCGGGTAAAGCGCGCCTCGCGGTCGAACGCCGGCAGCATCTGGTACCCAGCGCGGCTATAGTCTTCGCGATACATCAGCGCGATGGCCAGAAAATGAGGGAATTGCCACAGGAATAGAACGCCAAACAGAAACCAGGCCTGCCCATCAATGTGCCCTGACGCGCCTGCCCAGCCAATCAGCGTCGGCATTGCGCCGGGGAACGCGCCCAGCAGCGTGCACAGCGGCGTCTTTCGTTTGAGCGGGGTATAGATGAGCAGATAAGAAAGCAACGTAGAAACCGCCAGCAGGGCTGCCAGAAGATTCACTGCCAGTAGCAGGTAGAGCCCGCCCGTCGCGCTGAGCAAAATGCCGAATACCAACGCCGCGCGGCTGGTAAGCCTGCCAGAAGGCAGCGGGCGGGAGGCGGTTCGGCGCATCTGCCCGTCCCACACTCGTTCCATCCACTGATTCAGCGTGGCGGTGCCGCTGGCCACCAGCAACGTTCCCAGCAGCGTGTTCAGCAAGCCGACGATTCGCATCGGCCCGCGGGAGGCCAAGTAATAGCCCGCTGACGTGGTCATCAGAATCAGCAGGTTCACCTCCGGTTTGGTGAGCGTGTAATAGTCCCGGAGTTTCGACCTGAGGCCTTGGCGGGGTGCTTCGAGAGATGGAGTGTTCGCTATCACGTTTGGGATTGCAATTCTACCAGTCTTGGCTCGATTCGTCGCCCGGCTCGGTCTGCCGGACCTGATTCCGCTTGCGATACATAACACAAATCACGCCAATCGATCCCAGCGTGGGAGGACAAACGAGGATCAGGATCCCGCTGCGCAAAGCTTGAATCATCCGCGCTCCCGAGGATGCGGCCTGGGTATAGCAAAGCGCGCAACTCTGGGCAAACGCGGGCACCGGCGCCAGCAGGATGATCAATCCCGCCAGCGCAATCCCGAGAATCTCAATTTTTCTCCAAACCGTCATAGCTTTGCTCTGCCGTTTTGCCCGCTCCGGAAGCCGAGAGCCGGAACCCTGATCTTCCTACTTCGCCCACGGCACGCCGTCGATAATGCGGAAGCTGTCGGTCCAACCGTACTGCATCCCCAGAATCACGGCAACTGTGAAAATTATCACAAACCACTTCAACCCACGATTGTCCCACAGGTGCATGTAGAACAGAAGGGCCAGCCCCGCCTCTACAATTGCCACGATCAGCATGCGCACAAACATCTGCGAGGAGCTGATGTTCTGATAGGCAATGAAGAACTGGATCGCGGCCAGGGCCACCAGGCATGCGTACACGCCAATATCTCTACCAGCACTGCTCTTGTGCTCTCCAGCAGTAGTCATAGTTGATTGCTCCGGTTAATTGCTCCTGCTTCTTTTTCGACTCAGTGAGCCAGATTCAAAAGATAGATCAGCGGCACGACGAACATCCAAACCAAATCCACGAAGTGCCAGTAGAGCCCCGTAATTTCCAGGTCATCGGCTTTGTAACGCCCGCCCCGATAGCGCAGTCCCACGGCGATTAGCGCCACTACGCCGCCCGTCACGTGCAGCAGATGGAGCCCGGTAATGCTGAAAAACAGCGAACTGAACAGAGGCGTGCCCCACGGATTGTGGAACAGGGTTGCACCTTCGCCGATCATTCCGAACCATTCCCGAAGATGCAGTGCGGCAAACATGATTCCGCAGGCCGCCGTAATCAGGGTCCAGAGGAAAGCCTTCGCCTTGTCTCCCAGTTGGGCATGCCGCACCGCAAACATCATGGTCAAGCTGCTGGTCAGCAGTATCAGCGTCATCAGCGCAACGTTGGTGATGCTGTGAAAGGGACGGGGCCAATCGGGCGTGGCGTTGCGGATAAATCCGTACGCGACCAGACAGCCTGCAAACGTAGCGCTGTCGGCGATGATGAACAGCCACATCGCCATTTTCTTTGCGGGAACCGAAAACATCGGCTCCGCCATTTCCTGCGCGGAATGTCCCGGCATGGTCAGTTCAGCTTGGCTCACGTCGCCTCCTACCTTTGACTGGACTAGAGTTTCATCCAAAGCAGCAGAAGCAGATACAGCCACAGCGCACCCATAAAATGCCAGTACCGTGAAGTCGCGTCCAGAGTGCTTCTTCGCAGGACGGACCCGCTCGGGAAATGTCCGTAGAGCTTCCCGATTACGCGCACCATACCGCCAAGCCCGCCCAGCAGATGCAGCGCGTGAGCGATCGTCAGCACATAGAAAAACGAGTAGCTCACGTTGGTGGCAAGTCCAAATCCCTGCGCCCGCAGTTGCAGCCATGCGAAGGTTTGTCCCGCAACAAAGAGCACCCCTAAGGCCAGAGTTATATAGAGCCATCGCGCTGGACTCGCGGTCCCATCTCTCCGGCCGCCCATGAACGCGGCAACCCGGCGCCGCCCGATTTCGAGGGCAACACTGCTGGCAATAATCATCAGCGTGTTCAGATACAGAATCCGCGGCAGCGTGATGTGCTGCCAGTCCGGCGCCGACCCTTGCCGTACGATCAGCGCGCTGGTGAACGCGGCAAACGTCATCGTGATCGCCGCCAGCCCCACCCAGATGCCCGTACTTGCCGGCGGAGGAGAATATTGCTTTACTCGGCGCAGATCCCCGTCGGCGGGAACCAGATTCCGCCAGCCTCCATTGCCGGAACCCTGGCTCGTTAAGCGTTCGCGCTCGATTTTCGGCGGTTCGTGGACCGTAGTCGCCATACTGCTGACTCTCCAGTTCTAAACACTCGTGCTCGCTTCGAGATTACTTCTTCGCGCGTCCGGCTATTTCTCGTCGGGCGCGCCTTTAAGGTCTTCCGGCGAAGTCTGCATCACATGGTCGCTGCTGGCACCCTCCACGCTGTATTGATAAGGATCGTGGTGAACCACCGGCGGCGTGTCGCCAAAGTTGTTATGAGGCGGCGGCGTGGCCGTGCTCCACTCCAGAGTAGTGCCTTCCCACGGATTGTCGGATGCCGGCGCGCCCTTGAAACGGCTGTGGATCAGGTTGTACAGGAAGATAAACTGCGCTGCCCCCGTGCACAGCGCCGCAACCGTGATGAACTTGTGCACCGGGATCAGCGGGATCAGGTAATCGTCCGTGAACGCCTGGTAGCGGCGCACGTTGCCGGCGATTCCCAGGTAGTGGAACGGCATAAAAATGCAGTACGCACCCACGAAAGTCAGCCAGAAGTGCAGCTTTCCCAAAGTCTCGTTCATCATGTGGCCGGTCATCTTGGGGAACCAGAAGTAAGTTCCGGCGAAGATTCCGAAGATGGCGGCTACAGCCATCACCAGGTGGAAATGCCCGACCACAAAGTAAGTGGCATGCAGCATGATATCGATGGAGGGCTGGGCCAGGAAGAAGCCGCTGACGCCGCCGCTGATGAACATCGAAATGAAGCCCAGAGCAAACAGCGACGCCGCGTTGATTCGCAGCTTAGAGCCATACAAGCTGCCCAGCCAGATCAGCACAATAATCGTGGAAGGAATCGTGATGATCAGCGTGGGGAACGAAAACGCCAGCGAGGAGAGAGGATTCATCCCGCTAACGAACATGTGATGCCCGTAGACCATATAGCTGAGAACGGCCAAAGAGGCCATGCAATAAAGGATTGCCCTGTGGCTAAGCAAGGGCCGGCGCATGTTGGTAATGAGTACATGGGAAACAATGCCCATCCCGGGCACGATCGCGATATAGACCTCCGGATGTCCGAAGAACCAGAACAAGTGCTGCCACAGCAGAGTCGATCCGCCGGAGTGCGGCAACATCTGGCTATTGATCACCAGGTTGGATGCCACGAAGAAACTGGTTCCTGCAACGTGATCGAGAATCAGCAGGATGCAGGCGGGCATCAGTACGGCAAACGCCGTCAGGCCCATCACCGAAGTGATAAACCAGGCCCAGGCGGTGAGTGGGAGCCGCATCAGGGACATGCCCTTGGTGCGCATATCGAGGGTGGTGGTGATGAAGTTCAACGAACCCAGCAACTGGCCCACGCAGAAAATGGCAATCGAACTTGCCCAGAGAATTACGCCCAGACCCTGGCCCGGCCCCGAGACCGCGCCCACAGCGCTGAGCGGCGCATATTGCGTCCAGCCGCCCAGAGTCGGCCCATCGCCCACGAAAAACGATGCCACCAGAACCAGGAAGGCCACGAACGTGACCCAGAACGACATCATGTTGAAGTGCGGGAAAGGCATGTCTTCCGCACCCACCTGGATGGGCAAAAAGAAGTTGCCAAATGCGGCGAATGGAGCCGTCGTGAGCACAAAAAACACCATGATCGTCCCGTGCATGGTCATCAGTTGCAGGTAATACTCGGGCGTCATGATGTTCCCGGGTGCGCCGGTGCTGGAGAGCAGGTGCAAGCCAGGAATGGCGAGGTTGGTCCACCCCAGATGAAGGCGCATGAGCCAGGAAAGCACCATGCCGACCAGGACGGCGACCAAGGCCAGCGCGTAATACTGCTTGCCGATGACTTTGTGGTCAAGGCTGAAGACATGCTTCCGAAGGAAGCTAGTCGGGGCTCCATGCGATACCGCGTGTGCGGAAATGTCGTGCATTGTGCTCACCTCAAACGCGATGCGTTGTCCAGATTTCTGCCAGCTACTGCAGCGCTGCCTGCTGTTTTAACCAGTTGTCGAAATCTTCGGGAGACATGACCTCGAGATAAGCCTTCATGTTGTAATGTCCGAGGCCACAAAGCTGCGTGCACACAATTTCGTACTTCCCGATTTTGGTTGCCGTGAAATGAATCGACAAATCCAATCCCGGGACGAAATCCTGATGGACACGCAATTCGGGAACATAGAAAGAATGTCCCAGATCTTTGGAGTGCATCAACAGGTGGATTTCGCGGTTTACGGGAATGGCCATCTCCGCAGTTACGATGTCGTCTTTGGAATCCTGATCGTGCGTGGTATCAAGACCAAAGAAATTCGCGGCGGCTTCATTGATTTGGTCGGCGTGCAGCGGGCCAAACTTGCCATCCGGGCCAGGGTAGCGGAAATAAAATGCGAACTGCCCCGCCTGGACCTGGACAGGCATGGCGTTCGCCGCGGGCGGCGTGAAATACACGCTGGCCCACGCTTTCACGCCGAAAACACCCAAAGCCAGACACTCTGTGCCCACCAGCAGGAATCCCGCGATGACCAGTCCCGCAGCGCCCCCGGGGAATTTCTTAACTTTGTCGCCGGGCTTGGGGCTGGAGAACTTCCAGATGAAGAAACCCAGCAGGAACTGCGAGGCCAGAAACGAGATGCCGGCTTCCCACATCGTATCCGTATACTGCTCATCGATCAGATGGCCGTGCACGGAGATGTCCTGCGGCATGGGCCACATATGCATCACGATGGGAACCGCCGAAGCAATTGCGATCACAATGATCGTCACTGCGAATATCTTCGCCATGTCGTCCCGCCTTTAGCCAGACTCAGCCTGGCCTCTTTCAGTGATTCGACAGATAACAACTTCGACAGATCATGCTGCAAACCGAGCTTAGTCACGAAATCGCTTCACTTACTTCATTTCGCTTCGAAGCAACTTCACTTTGCCTTAAATGTAAAATCGGCAGTTCCCGCCCCACCCGCCGCAACCGTCACTTTTTGCGTCTGCGTCCCGTAGCTTTCCTGCCACGCAGTCACGGTGTAAGTTCCTGGCGGCACATTGTTGATGGTGTAGGCTCCGCTACTGTCCGTGGTCGCGTAGGGGCCCTTCACCACAACGAACCAGCCGTGCATCCAGGGATGGATGTTGCACTGTACCGGGATCACTTCCGCGGCCTTCCAACTCTTCTCAATGGGCGCTGCACCGGGAGGCTGTGATTGATTCCACGGGATATTGCCGGTCATCGGATTGGGCAGCGGGTGAATGTTGTGGGTCGTCGGATCGCTGGTGATCACCTTGAATGTCTCGCCTACATCCATCGCCATCACGTGCGGAGTGTACATGCAATTCTTCTGGTCGAATACCGGCACCGCTGTCGTTGTTGTGGCGGGGCCGCTCCAGCCGGAGATATACAGAACCACATTCTCCAGTCCGTTATTGGAACCCACCACCACTGTTTCAAGGTGGGCAGGATCGTTCGCGTGGGCCTTGACGCAGAAGTTGTCTTTCGACATGTCAATGCCCTTCATGTGCGGAGCTACGCCGTCCAGTTTGACCGTCCCGGTGATCTTGCCCTCACCAGCAGCCTTTACGTTCTGCCCCAAAATCAACGCCCCGCAGCAAACTAGAACTACAGCCGATAGTAGAGCAACCGAGTTTCGTCGATTCATATGAAGTCTCCTTAAGTCTGAATCTATTGGTTAACTCGAAAATGCTTAACCTGAAAATGCTTAGCTCGAAAACGCTTAACTTGAAGACGGCAGCCGTCCTGTACGCATTGTGTCAACATCACCGCGCGGTGCGTCGTGCCCCGCCACGAGGACGGAATTAGATCAATGCAGCGTATTCGTTATCGTTTGCAACGGAACGCGCGGAATCATAGACCAAGCTGACACGGAAACAATCGAAATAATGCATGGATGAACAAATTGTCATCTTCCGGAAAACCCGCGGCAATGTTCCGGACATGCCCCACATACGAGGATCTTCCTCCTCGCAGTTTTTGCACGCTCGCGGCGTCGATAAAAAATCAGACGCCTCGGCACAGCTCCTTCAACGGCAACTCGCAAGAACTGCGCAAGGAACCTGTTCGTCGCTCTCAACCCCTATTGCGTCGGCGGGGGAGCATTGGGATCCACTGGTTTCAGGCCCAATTGCTTCGCCAGCTCTTTTTCCTTGCTGTGCGGAGCCATAAATGTCCGCAGGTAGAAGACCAGGTCCCACGCCTCCTCGGGCTTGATGTTGTCGGCAAACGAAGGCATAGGCGTGCCGTCCAACCCGGTCATGAAAATCTTGTAAATATCGCGATCCGTGTCGCCGCATTTCGGCCGCGATCCGTCGGTAAAATTGAAGGGAGCGATGATGCGGCCGAGATCATCGGTGAGAGTTGCCGCCGACGGACCGTTCGCCATACCTTGGACGCCGTGGCACTTCCAGCACTGCACCCGGGCAAACACGTCGCGGCCTGCCTTGATGCGCTCTGCGGTGATTTCTGGTTCGGGAGGAATCTGGATGGGTGTTCCCGGTTTCTCGTTCAGCCAGCGCGGAGAGAAGTGTTTCACCCAGGCCACCAGGTCAGCTCGTTCTTGCTTGGTGAAGGTGCTCCACTGCGGCATACTCGATCGGTCGAGGCCGCGAGCGATGGTGTCGTAAAGATCCTCGTCCGTGGGCAGAGTCCCGGTCGGCGTGGATCGGCACTTGAATACGCCGAGCTGAAAATCGCGAGGCTTGGGGTACATCGGTGGGTCCAGCCACTGCGCCGTCTCGCCATTGCCATCGCCCAGGTCGCCGTGGCAACTGACGCAGTACCGGCGATAGTCCGCCTTGGCGTCCTTAGCGTGACCCGTAATTTTTCCGATATGGCTCTCCATACCGATACGCGTCTCAACGTCGTAGGTTGAGAGCTGCGCCCAGGAGGCCATCGGGAGCGCCAAAACCGCAGTTGCGCCCAATAGAAGCGACCACCTCTGCAATCTTGTCCGCATGTCTATCCCTTTCTAGAAATCGAAGTCAAAACCGATCAGCAATTCGCTGGTGTTGATGTTGGCGCTGGGCAGGCCAATCACGGGCCCCGTGCCGTCTTGGTGCAGCCAGTTGTACTCGTTATGCCAGGCAAAGCCCGCGCGGCTGGTCATAAACGGGTTGTAGCGGTAGCCGATCGTGTAGGTGGAAATGTTGCCGAAGTTGGATGCTGACGGCCCCCCAGTTCCCCCGCAAGCCGTGCAGCCTGCTCCATTCGCCTGTTGTGACATGTGAATCGTCTCGTAGCGCCCGATGAAGATCAACTGCGGGCTGTACACGTAGTGCGGCTCAAACAAGACGCCGTTCCAGGAGGGTGCTTGCGCGCCTGCTGGAAGCGTCGTTCCCGGCAAGTTGTTGCCCGAGACCGTGCCCCCGATCAAGTCGCCGTAGCCCTGGCCGAACCAGGCGTTGTCTGTCCCGTGCTGCGTCACCACTTGCAGGTCCACGTGTGGGCCGAAGTAGAACTGTCCCACAAAGCCCTCGCGGCTGAAGCCCTTGTTGCTGAGGCCAGAACCGCCCAGCGGGGTGGTGGTTCCGGAGGCCGTCTGCGTCAGGTAATAGGTAGGCGCTTGCCCAACCATGGCGTAAAAACCAACGCGCTGCACGCCCGCCCTTCCGGCATCGAAAGCCTGGCTGCCGGCGATAAATGCGGTATAAGCATTGCCGTATGGCAGCCCCACGTTTCCGTCGACCGAGCTGAGCAGGGCGACGGAGTAACGCGTCCGGTCGCTGTAGGAGTGGCCCATCACTTCCAAGCCAAGCTGGTTGTCTCCCATTTGGCCAAAGACGTTGCCATCTCCCTGAGGAATGAAGTGATAGAGCTGGTAGATGCCGCCGTTGCCCGTCAGCGTCAGAATGCGCTTTTCCGAGAGCAGGTTGTCAAGTTCGAACTTGCCGAACTTCACGTTGAGCCAGGGACTGCCGAAAAGGTTGTCGAGCCGCGCCATCACCGTTTCAAAGTGGAAGGAAGCAGTCGCGTCCGACGACGGCAGCAGGTAGAACGAGAAGTTTTTTTCGAGCGTGCCGCCAGTGTGGAAGTCGAGGCCACTTAGGTCAAAACCGGAAGTGGTCACGCGCTGCACCGTCGATCCGGTCGGCACTCCTCCGGTGTAGGTGTCAACTTGGACCTTCCCCGTGCTCACCCGGTGCCAGATCGGCGTGATGCGGAAGGTGACCGGCCAGTACCCCGGGTTCTGCCAGATCGGGGAATCGCGGTCATTCATCAGCTGGTAACCGTTGTCTTTGAACTTCTGGCCGAAATAGTTCAGCATCGGCCAGGATTCATGGCACGCCGAACACCGGAGTCCATACTTCCTGGCAAATGCCGGCAGGGCGTTCGCCTGCGGGCTGACGCTGAGAACCAGGAACACCAGAATCACTGCAGCGGTTAGGAAGGAAGTTGAAAACGACAGGCGACTGAGACGAAACCGCGTCAACGTGGACATGCCGGCTCCTCAAGCAGATTGTTATTTCTTCAAACCAGTAGCCGTACTAACAACAACGAGAGGCGCAAATCGCAAATTTTACAAAGGAAACGGAGGACTGGAAGCCTTCCCATTTCGGAACTAATTTTTTCCTTTGGTCATACCACTGTACCGCACCGGGATACTACAACTTCCCGCTGACCGACTGCAAGAAGAAAAACGTAATGTTTTACAATTTTTTTACAATGTCAAAACAATATGACCAGGGGTTATGATCCTGATCGGTGGTTTCGGGCCAAAAATGCCCACGTGGCAACAGCCGCCTCGGCTGCTTACCCCGAGCCCGCCGAAGGGGCCCCGGTCCGAGGCAAGCTCGACCGGCGTCGACCTCCAAGGCCGGCACAGGTCGGCAACCCGACTACACCGTCCGACTCAGCCCTACTTTTGCGGGATTGCCTGAAAACTGAAATGTGCGGCAGGAAGATAGCGCCCAGCGGCCGTCAGGCCATCGAGCGCCACTGAATAGTTGCCCTTGCTCAGCAAATGCGCAGGCAAAGTGATGGCAATCGCACCCGAAGGCGGCGACGGGATGTTTTCCGCGGACCAGACGACTTGGCCCTGGGCGTCGCTCAATCGCGCCCGATAGCTTCGGAACGCAGAATCCTTTTCAAACTCCAGGGATAAAGCGATCCACGGCGAAGACGCGGGAACCGCAACGCGGTTCGCAGGCGCCGAGCCTGCCTCATCTGCCCCGCGGGTAACATTCAGAAAGAACAACGGAGCCGGCCGCACACTCGCCACCAGCGGGTTCCGTTCGCCACCTGAGCTCCCGGTTTTGTCCGTGGTGTCACCGGATCGCTGCATCTGCTGCTGCAAGGTTTCGCGGGCCTGCCGCTCTTCGGCATACCGGCGCTGCCAATCATCCGAAGTTCTGCGCGCCTCGGCCAACTCCGAACGGCGGTACCCGGCATCCGCAAAGAAAACCGCAGCCAGCCCGAGCACCACCACCAGACTGGCATAGGCCAGAAGTCGTGGTTGCCGCCAAAAGCCAGCCCCGACCCACGGCGCGGGTGCAAGCCGCGGGGCGACGCTAGGCTGGTCAACACCAAAGCCCGCCGCACTTGGCCGGGCCGCATCTTCCTTCGCCATCTGCTGCAGCGCACCGCGCAGATCTGCCGTCACTTCAATCTGCTCGAGACACTGCTGACAGTCCACAAAGTGTTCTTCGAAGCGGGCACGCTCCTCCGCCGCCAGCTTTCCCGACACGTAAAGCGCGACCACGCCGCGGTCATTTATGTAGTCATGATCCATATTCGTCAGAGCATGTTGGTCAGCGATGATAGATAGTGTTCACTTGGGAAGTGCAGTTCGGGCATCAATTATCCCACCCAGCAGTTAACATGCAGCGCGATGCCCGAGATGCTCATGTGGCGACGGACGCCTCGTCCGTCCCGGTCCGAGCGAAGCTCGACCGGAATCTTCCCTGCGGCCGGAAACTGAGAGCCTCCCGTATCTCAGTCTCCCGTGCTGGAGCGCCAACCATACCGTCCGCTCCGCGCGCTCATCAAAAACCGCGCCTCATGATTCCAGCCGCCGGTGCAGCTCCCGATATCTTTCCCGGGCCCGGTGCAGCACTCGATTGAAGTGCAGACTGCTCAATTTCAGGTCCTCACAAATCTGGTCCTTGTCTTCCTCCTCGATGTAAAAGCGCCGCAGAATCTCGCAATCCCTGTCGGAGAGTTCACTTAACAATTGCCGTACCCGCTTCGATGTTTCCGCTTGCAGAACGCGATCCAGCTGGCTGGGCGCGGTCGCCGCGATCAGTTCGACCGCTTCAGGATCGTCGACCTGTTCCGATCGCCGCGCGCGACGGTAATGATCCGTGGCCAGGTTTCGCGCCACACTGCAAATGAAGCCGGAAAGTTTTTCCGGCTCGCGCACCTCTCCGCCCCTGATCTTTTCGAGCGTGAGCTGAAATGTATCCTGGGAAAGATCTTCGGATAACGAATGGTCCCCGGTGGCGCGATGGAGGATGATCGACACGCCCCGCCGATAGCGCTCGATCAACTCGCTTTCGGCGGCCTTCTCCCCGGCCAGGATGCGTGCCACAAGTTCGCCGGATTGCGCTGCTTCCACCATAACGCCGGGCCTACTTCCATTCTCCCTGCAGCGTAAATCCGGCCCAGTAGTAGGGCGCGCTTCGGCGCGATTCCTTCCACATGGAGAATTGCGCGGCGCGCAGGGCGGCGGCGGGTTCAAGCCCCTGCTGCAGAATTCCACGATAAAACTTCTGCATCAGTTCGGTGGTCGCCTGGTCGGGCACCTTCCACAGGCTGGCGACCACGCGCGGCACGCCGGCGTACATGAAGGCGCGCGTAAGCCCCACCAGGCCTTCGCCGCGAATCTCTTTGCCCAGCGCCGTCTGGCACGCGCTCAGCACCACTAAATCGGCTCCCAGCTTCAGGTTGTAGATATCCTGCGCTTCCAGGAATCCGTTCTGCGGCTTTCCCTGTCGATCAACCAGCGAGAAGACCAGCCCGGATAACTCCGGATTACGGCTGTTCAACAGCCCATGCGTGGCAATGTGGATGATGCGGTATTGGCCGAGGGCCGCGCTGGTCGCCGTTTCGCGGCTGGAATCGAAATCCAGCTCCTCGACCGCGTTGTTTTTCCCGGCCAACTCCACAATCGTGTCCGCTTCCCGCCGGCTGGCACGCAGCCGATCGAACCCCGGTAGCCCGGACTCTTTCGCCGAACGCTCAGAAAGCTCCGCGCGCTCAAGATCATCCGAGCTGGAAGCCGGGTTCGAAGCAGAGCCAGATGTCTCCGGAGATGACGCTTCCTTCTTGGAATCTTCTCCGCTGCCAGATTGCGTTACCCGAGGGTCATCGCGGCTGAAGACCGGATCCGCCAGCACCACTGCCAGCTTCAACGCGGGCGTGCGGCTTTCCGTTTCGCGCCGCAACAAGGCCACAGTCGAAGCGGAGGGAAGGCTCACGATCTCGTGATCGGCAACCAGAGGCACGCCCGAGTTCGCGGGGGCGTTTGCGGGCGAGCTTGCGGAAGTGCCGTTTGCCCGCGTGGCGTTCGCCGGCGTGGGCAGTGCCGCAAATGGAATGTACTGTAAGGCCCCTTCTGCGACCACCACCAGGCGTTTCTTCCCCAACTCAGAAGCGACTGGACCCAGCAGCGTGCGGCTAAGCGCGAGTGCGGGTCCCTTCATGCCCTCGCTCGCGCCCTGGCTCGTGCTCATTTGAGCGTAGGCCAATCGTGCCGCTGCTTCCAACTTTCCACGCGCCGGCAATTCATAGGTATGGAAGGACTTAGAAGTAACTGCCCATAGGAAACTGCGGCCTTCCCCCAGCGAATACTCCAGCAGCAGCGTCTCGGGATCAAGAATCTGCTTCTGAATCTCTTCCAAAGTCAAAGGTTGCGGCTGAGTCAGCGCGGCGTAGCGTGGACTGCGGGTACGAATCTGCGCTTCCACCTCCCGATATTGAACCGTAAGTCCTTCAATATCTTTGTCTAACGCCGCATTCTGGCTGCGAATCCGTTGCTCCGATTTGAGCCGAAGGTCGGTTTCGAGCGATTGCTCCTGCGCCAGGAGCGCGGCGTCCACTCCTTGCCGGATATCGGCGTGGCTTTCCGTCAACAATTCCAGCAAGCTGCGGGCGCGGGCGCGCTCACTGGCCTCAAAGGCTTGCGAATCATGATGTTGCAGCATCAGCAATTCAATCTGCAGCTGGTAACGGTCGCGCACCGTGGAAGAATACGAAGCACGCAGATCAGCGCCCACCCAGGCTGTGCGCAGAGTCTCGGTCATGGCGAGAGCGGAATCGAGCGAGGTTTGCGCTTCTTCCAGCTTGCCCTCTTGCAGATGAGCCCGCGCCATTCCAGTAAGCACGCTGGCTTCGAGAATCCGGTCTCCGCTGACGTGCGCCAGCGGCAATGCCTGGGCCCAATTTTCCAGAGCTTGGCCAGTCTGGCCGAGTAGAAGGCTCGCCTCACCGGTGTCGGCGAGGTCCTGCGCGATTGCCCGCTTGTTGCCTCGCGACTGGTAAAGCTTCAGGGCTTGCTGGTAATAATCGATCGCCTTTTGAAAGTCGCCTTTATCGCGATACACGTGCCCTATGTTTTGCAGCGCGGTCGCCTCGTTCGGAAGGCCCACATCGTGCAGAATCGGAAGGGCTTCCTGGTGGCACTTCAAGGCGGAATCGAGGTCGCCGAGGCCGCGGTAAGTGGTCCCCATATTGTTGAGGATCATCGCCTCGAAGCTGCGATTTCCAGACTTTTTGGTTAATGCCACGGCGCTTTTCTGGTTTTCCAGCGCGTGGTCCCAATCTCCCAGCTGCCAATATAAAGAAGCGATTGAGGTTAGGGTCGCGGCCTGGCCATCCAGATCGCCGGCAGCCAACGCCAACCGCAGCGCCTGGCGCGAGTAATCGAGCGCCTTTTGCGGCTGGCCCAGCGCCGAATAAGCGATTCCCATGTTGCCGAGAGTGGCCCCTTCGGCGGACGGGCTACCCACCCCGTGCTGCAGCGGCAGCGCCTGCTCATAGTATTCAATCGCTTTCCGGACCTGCCCGAGCCCATAGTACGTGTTTCCAACACTGGAAAGCGCGGTTCCCTCGTTACCCTTGTCGCCGGCGGCTCGCAGCTTTTCAATCGACTGGCTGAAGTATTCGAGCGCCTTCTGGCGGTCGCCGAGGCGGCTGTAAGCTGTGGCAATGCTGCCGAGGACGTTGCCTTCTTCGTCGGGGTGTCCCAAGGCGCGACGCACCGTCAGCTCGCGGTTCCAGAATTCCAAGCACTGGTTGATGTCCCCCAAGTCATAGTAAGTACGGCCGATACTCGAAAGAGTGTCGGCTTGCCGGGGCTGGTCTGCCAGATCAGTCCACAAAGCCAGGGCGGCTTCGTACTGGGTTACTGCCCCGTGACGCGACGGACCGGTGCCCTCGGCGCGCAATTTGTCGCCTGCAGCGTCGGCGTGCTCGGCAGTGATGCGCTTCTGGTCATCTGGTTCGGAGGGGCGGAGCTGATCCACATGGATCGTATAAGTCTTGGGCTGGGAACTCTTGTCGGCCTCGCCCTTGTCAGACTGCTTCTCATTTTTCTTCTGATCCGGTTTCTTCTGATCCGGCGCTACGGCCTGCCGTATCTCGATGCGGTAGGTGCCGGCGGCCGGGGCCACGAATGACAGAGGAATCGAGGAGTTCTCGACCAGATTCTCCCTCCGCTCCAATTCCACGCCTTCTGGCGAGAGCAGACGGACGATGAGATCGATCCGTTCCAGTTCGACTTCGAGGTGGAGGTATTGGCCGGCGGCGAGGTCGATGGAGTAGACATGGGACTGACTGGGAGCGATCGTGCCCTGCGCGGACTCCCCGCCTTTCAAGGGTTCAGGCAAGTCGGACGGAGACTGATACGGCGCCGGAGACGGATTGCCCGCGCCGGAATAAGCCACGAGCAGAACAAAACGGACCACGAAACCACGCCACAGAACCCGCATGCCGAACATCCTGATTTTTCTCTACGACGATTTGCCCTTGCGCCGCGATCGGTTTCTCGACCTGCTGGATCTCGACCCGCTAATCGCGCGCCATGATAACAAAAAAAATCATGATGAAGTGAGATAACCGGGACCGCTGGCACACTTCCATGTTGCGTGACCTGTTGCAAAACCTGTTGCGTGACCTGGGGCTGGATTCAGACCGCAGTAACAAACATCCGGCTCGAGGACGGAAATTGAACTCAGATCGTTCTCAGAACTGCGGTTGCACACCGTAGAGTCGTCCCTTGGGGGGGAGGGCTTATATGGTTGGCATTCTGAGCAGGAAGGGGATCCGCCGGGGGGGCGGGTCCCCTTTAAATTTTTGCCGTGATTGAGCCGACCTGTCATACTCGTGCCCTCCTTGCAGGAGGGCATCATTAATGGCTGAGGAGTCCGGCCCCGGCCTCACCGAGAAATCGCAGAATCAGCAGGCATCCGCCGGCGGTTCGAACCCACTGAACGCAGCAAACTCCGCGGGACCACAGATCTGGGGTCGCATTGATCGTATCCGCCTGTTCCTCTGGGCCGGGATCGCTGTTATTCCTTCATTGGCTCTTGGATTTCTGTTGCATCGCGCGGGCCACGATTCCTCCGTCCTCACGGTGCAGAGCGAACTGCCCACAAAAGCCATTACGCTATTTTTTGTTTCTCTGGCGACCTGGATTGTTTCCCGCCTGGAGAAACGGCCGCTCGACGATTACGGTATTCCACTCCGGAAGGCCTTCGGCGGAAGATTTTGGGAGGGTTTGGTCTGGGGCTTCGCGACGCTTTCGGCGATCCTGCTGCTGGTGCGGGTTACGGGGCACTTTCAAATTGACTCGGTGGCTCTCACGGGAAGCGCTGTTTTCTGGTGGGCGCTGGCGTGGGGTGCAACGTTTCTTGGCGTGTCGCTGACCGAAGAGTTTGTGTTCCGCGGCTACTGGCTGTTCACCATGTCGAGGCGCATGCGCTTCTGGCCGGCCGCGCTGTTTCTTTCGGTTGTGTTCGGCGCCGCGCATCTGGGAAATCACGGAGAGAACGTGCTGGGCATTGTGCAGGTGGTTGCCACCGGCCTGCTTTTTTGCCTGATGATTCGACGCACCGGCAATCTCTGGTTCGCCATCGGATTCCACGCCGCCTGGGATTGGGCGGAAACTTTTTTCTACGGCACACCTGACAGTGGACTGCTCGGCGTGGGCCGGTTTCTGAACAGCTCGGTTCACGGGCCGAATTGGCTTACGGGAGGTTCGGCTGGACCGGAAGGCAGCGTCTTTGCAATGCTTATTCTTCTTCTGTGCGCGCTGCTAATCCATTTTCGTTTTCCGAAAGCGGCGTATCCGGATCGTCCTGCCTAGATTCTTCTTCAAGAATGCAGGTCTCAGGAAAACGTCACTTCTCGCGACGGTCGGGAAGACTGAGATTCGTTCGGCTTCGCTCAGGACCGTACTTCGGCTCGCGAAACCAAGCGCGAGCTCTCAGAGTGTCGGGGCTGCGAGGTTGTTGCACCGAGGCCATCGGGAGAACTCCTCGCGACGCCGGGGATGCTGCAAGCGAACAGCAGGTCCCCTCGGCTTTCGCTCGGGGCAGGCTCTTCGACTTCGTCTGGCGATTCGCTTCGCGTATCGCCAGACTTCGCTTGATTGCATAACGACGTTGGCTCGTCGCGAGTAGATTGGTATGCGATGAAGAAGACCAAGGCTCGTGAGAGGAGCCAACGTCATGCTGATTATAGGCTGTGATTTTCATCCGGGTTTTC
>JBAUAN010000196.1:0-102354 GCA_049675725.1 Candidatus Sulfotelmatobacter sp.
GTCGCCAATCTGGTGCATCGGCCGATCCGGTCGCTGATCAGTGTTGTGGCCATTGCGCTCGAAGTGACGCTGATTTTGCTGATCGTGGGCTTGTGCTACGGGATCATGAACGATCAGAAGAACCGGACGGAAGGAATTGGCTTTGACGTGATCGTGCAACCGCCGGGGTCCTCGTTTTTTGCGGCAATCAGCGGAGCGCCGGTCTCGGTGAAGGTGGGCGATGTGCTGCGCCGCATGCCGCACGTGAAGGTCGTGAGCCCGGTTGTATGGGCGATCGCCACCGGCGGCGGAGTGGAAGTGATTGACGGGATCGATCCGGCCAGCTTCGAGGCTTTGAGTGGGCCGTTTACCTATCTCAAGGGCGGCCCCTTTCAGGGGCCGGACGACGTGCTGGTGGACGACTACATCGCGCGCCAACGGCACGTGAAAGTCGGCGACACAATGGAGATTTTGAACCACCCCTTTCGCGTGTGTGGCATCGTGGAGAACGGGCGAGGGGCGCGGAAGTTTGTGCCCATGGCGACGATGCAGGACTTGATTGGAGCGCAGGACAAAGCCTCGGTTTTTTACCTGAAGCTCGACGACCCGGCGAACACGGAGGCGGTGGTGAAGGCCATCCAGAGCCATTCAGGGATGGAAAAGTATTCGGTGCTGTCGATGGAGGAGTACCTGAGCATGATGACACCCAGTCACTTGCCGGGATTTCGTCCGTTCATTGGCGTGGTGATCGGGGTGAGCCTGATTATCGGGTTTCTGGTGATCTTCCAGGCCATGTATACAGCCGTGATGGAACGCACGCGGGAGATCGGAATTCTGAAATCGATTGGCGCGTCGAAGGGCTACATCGTGAACGTGATTTTGCGCGAGACGATTCTTCTGGCGCTGGCTGGGATCGCGGTGGGAATTGCGGTGAGCTTGTTGGCGCGCCTGGGAATTGAACATCGCTGGCCGCTGGTGCACATCGACAAGAGCAACGAATGGATGCTGCGGGCAACGCTGATTGCGCTGGTGGGGGCGATGTTGGGTGCGCTGTATCCGGCGTACAAGGCGGCGCAGAAGGATCCGATTGATGCGCTGGCGTATGAGTAGGGCGGCTTCTAGCTACTAGCTTTCAGCCTTAGCTTCTACCCAGTTCGGGTCTGTGGTTGCTTGTTTTTTTTCTCTCTTCCTTTTCCCCTTCAGCTCTCCTACATTAAATTCTCGGACAGCACGCCATCGAAAGCCGAATGAAAGACATCTCGGAGGTCGGGGTACTAGGGGAGAAGAGCACCCGCCTGAGCAACTGTTAAGAAAATCACAGGTTTCGAGATTGACGACTGGCGTTATGATGGTGGTGATGATGATAGAAACCTTGGGGTGCGAAAACTTTATGGCTGATCGAAAACAATTTCAAAATGCCGCTCCGCCAGATCCGGAGCTGCTGCGACTTCTAGAGGAGTCGCGCCGCCGGCCCGTCACAGAAGAAGAGTTGCACGAGCAGCGAATCAGCTTCGCCTATGGCAATGCTCCGGACTCGAAGCTCATTACCAAAGATAGCGTTCGTCGAGCGTCAGAACAAATCAAACTGATGCGTTAGGCCCACCGAAGAGCTCTACTGCCAGAGCCCTTTTCACGTGTCTGTTCGAGAAAAAGACAATCCCGCCTTATACGCAAGAATCCAAGAGCAGAACCTCTTGCGGCAATACGATCTGCTGTCTAACTGCATCGAAATTGGTCTAGAAAAGGGCATAGAGTCTTTCGACAAATACACGTTGTGGGCGTTGAACTATGTCGCGGTCGCAAACATCGCGCAGTTCGGGGGCCGCTATCGCGAAGAACCCATCTACGTGGGAAGCCACATTCCGCCGCATTTCAAGGACGTTGCCAACGAAATGGACCGCTTCTTTTCTGTGGTCCACGAAAATTGGACCATAATGACTCACCCCACCGAGCTTCCAGCATATGCGCTGTGGAGGCTCAACTGGATTCACCCATTTGTTGAGGGAAATGGACGGACAGCACGAGCAGCATGTTATTACCTCATTTGTATGAGGTACGGACAACTGTTGCCGGGCAAGAAGATCGTGCCTGAGCGCATACGCGAGAACCGTGCTCCCTACTATGCGGCTCTCGGCGCAGCAGATCGAGCGTGGGCCGACGGGCACTTCAATGTCTCAGAATTGGCAGCCTATCTTGGGGAGCTTCTTAAGGCCCAACTCGGCGGCGCCCCATGAATTTCTCAACCCGCATTACCGTTGTTAACTCAACGTTGACAATCGGTTGCGGGGTCCGGTATCTTAGATGCTTGGTAGTTGTGTGGTTGCCCGCCTGATGGCCTGGCGTCCTCGCCGGGGAATCAACGAGCGGTCTTCTTAATTTATCGCAGTCTTTTCATTCTGGGAGATTTCCGATGTCAACCTATTTCCCCAAAGAGGGGGAAATTGTGCGCAAGTGGTTCGTCGTGGATGCGGATGGGCAGACGCTTGGGCGTTTGGCCTCGCAGGTGGCGCGCGTCCTCATGGGCAAAGAGAATCCGCAGTACACGCCGTTTCTGGATACTGGCGATCACGTGATCGTGATCAATGCGGAGAAGATCCGGACGACCGGGTTCAAGGCCGAGTCGAAGGTATACCAGCATTACACCGGGTATCCCGGCGGATTGCGGACGGAAGAATACAAGAAGCGGATGGTGCGCAGGCCGGAAGCGATTATTGAAGCGGCGGTGAAACGTATGCTGCCGAAAAATAAATTGGCGGCGCACATGCTTTCGAAGCTGAACGTGTACAAGGGCGACAAGCATCCGCATCAGGCACAGAAGCCGCAGGATTTGAAGCTGGAAGTGCGCGAGTATAAGCCGCGCAAGGTTGCGGTTTCGTAGGTAGCCCCGAGCTCCGAGCTCTGAGCTGCGAGCAAGATCGACATTTTTGAAAGGTTAAAGAGTCAGGTAGCGGGATTCGGAGCCGGTTTTGCTCGGAGCTCGCGACTCATGACTCGGGGCTAAACATGGCTGAATTGGTTCAATATTACGGAACGGGACGACGCAAGCGGGCGATTGCGCGCGTGTATTTGCGTCCGGGCAGCGGGGAGTTCAAGGTGAACGGGCGTGCGTTCGAGGAGTATTTCGTGACTCCGGCGCAGCGTTCGGCGGCGAAGGCTCCGCTGGCCTCGACGGACTCGGCAGCGACGTTCAATGTGATCGCCAATGTGCTGGGCGGCGGCGTACGCGGGCAGGCCGACGCGGTGAAGCTCGGGATTGCTCGCGCCCTGATGCAGTTCAATACCGAACTGCGCAAGAAGCTGAAGGCCGAGGGCATGGTTAGCAGAGATTCGCGCGGCAAAGAGCGCAAGAAGTACGGACAGAAGGGTGCGCGCAAACGGTTCCAGTTCTCGAAGAGATAGTTGCGAGTACCGAGCACTCAGTACCGAGCAAGATCGAGATTCCTCCGCCCCTCGCGTTCGCTCGGGGGTCGGAATGACAAGGGTTTTTAGGTTTTTGTTTTTGGCTAAGAGCTAAAGGCTTAAGAGCTAATAGCTTGTTTTCAGGTGTTCAATTCTTCCCGAGCCTCGCGGCGCGGGGACGGGAATGGCAATCGGGAACCAATCAGGTTTCAAGGTTTCCTGGGTTTCAAGGTTTCAAAGACTGTGGGCACTACGAACGTTGAAACCTTGCGACCTTGAAACGTTGAAACATTGAGTTCCTGATGCAGACTGAACGAGGAGGTTCATTGGCTACTATTACCATGAAGGAGTTGCTCGAAGCGGGAGTCCACTTCGGGCACCAGACCAAGCGCTGGAATCCTAAGATGAAGGAATACATCTTTGGAGAGCGCAACGGGATCTACATTATTGACCTGCAGAAGACGCTGAAGATGTTCAAAGAAGCGTCGAAGTTCGTGCAGGACCTGGCATCCGACGGCCGCATTGTGCTGTTCGTGGGCACCAAGCGCCAGGCGCAGGACGCGATCTCTGAAGAAGCACAGCGCTGCGGGATGTTTTACATCAACCAGCGCTGGCTGGGCGGATTGCTCACCAACTGGGTTACGGTGCAGAAATCGGTGAAGCGGCTGAAGGAGCTCGACGAGATGGCCACCGATGGCCGCTACGAGTTGCTGCCCAAGAAGGAAGTCATCAAGCTGGAACGCGAGCGCAAGCATTTGCAGGCGAACCTGGCGGGCATCAAGAACATGAGCCGGTTGCCGGACGCGATCTTTGTGATCGACTCGAACAAGGAACAGATCGCGGTGCGTGAAGCGCGCAAGCTCGGGATTCCTGTGGTCGCCGTAGTCGACACGAATTGCGATCCCAGCGAAGTGGATTATGTGATTCCTGGGAACGACGACGCGCTGCGGGCGATCCGGCTGTTTACGTCGAAGATTTCGGAATCGATTGCCGAGGGTGCGCAGTTGATGACCGACAAGCAGGTCGCGGACATGCAAGCGGCCAGCGACGCGGCCCAGGCAGCGGAAACGGCCCGCGGCGAAGCCCGCGAGCGCGAAGCTGCCGCGGTGGATGCCGGGGAAGAAATCAGCATGGAGGAAGTGCTGGGTCAGGGAACGCACAAGAAGCCGGTGGTCGCGGAAGAAGCCGAGCTGCCGAAAGTGGAGAGCCAGACGGTTTGAAGGGCAGTGGCCAGGGCTTAGGGGCCAGTGGTTAGTGAAAACCGGGCATTTGAAATTCTGACCCGCGCGGGTCGTTTCTTAAGAATCGCCCGGCGCGGGTCGAAGTTTATAAGGGCGCATCAGAATCGAGAATTCTTAATCAATATGAGCACTACTATGGCAAATATTTCTGCGGCACAGGTGAAAGAGCTTCGGGAAAAGACCGGAGCTCCGATGATGGATTGCAAGCAAGCCCTGACCGAGGCCAAGGGCGATATGGAGCAGGCGGTGGTCGTCCTGCGCAAGAAAGGCGTATCGGTGGCGGCGAAGAAGGCGGCGCGCGCGACCAGCGAAGGCTCGGTGACCAGCTACATTCACGCGGGCGGCAAGATTGGTGTGCTCGTTGAAGTCAATTGCGAGAGCGACTTTGTGGCGCGCACGGAAGACTTCAAAGAGCTCGTGCACGACATCGCCATGCACATTGCGGCCAGCGATCCCAGGTACGTGCGCAAGGAAGACGTCACGCCCGCCGATTTTGCGCGCGAGAAAGAAATCTTCCTGGCGCAGGCCGTGGCCTCCGGCAAACCGCCCAACATTGCGGAAAAGATGGTGGTGGGGAAGATGGAAAAGTTTTACGAAGAAGTCTGCCTGCTGGAGCAGCCCTTCATCAAGGACCAGACCATCTCCATTTCGCAGCTGATCGCGGCGAAAATCGGCAAGCTGGGCGAGAACATCGCGGTGCGGCGCTTCGCGCGCTTCAAGGTGGGCGACGCGGGCGAGACCATCGCAGTCACGAAACCTACAGAGCCGAAAGGCGAGTAAACTAAGGGCGCCCTGCGGGGCGCCTTTTTTGTGGTCTGGACTACCGAATGACCAAGCCTGTTTTCAAACGCATCCTGCTGAAACTCTCCGGTGAGGCGCTGGCCGCGGACCAGGGCTTTGGCGTGGATAACGCGCGCATCCATGAGATCGCCGCAGAGCTGGCTGATGTCCACAAGCTGGGCATCCAAATTGCGATCGTTGTGGGCGGCGGCAATTTTTTCCGCGGAGTGGCGGAACAGGCCAAGGACATGGACCGCGTTTCCGCCGACCACATGGGCATGCTGGCGACGGTAATCAACGCGCTGGCGCTGCAGGACGCGCTGGAGAAGCAGAAGGTCTACACCCGGGTGCAGACCGCGATTGAGATGAATCAGGTGGCGGAGCCGTTCATCCGGCGGCGGGCGATTCGCCATCTGGAAAAAGGGCGAGTCGTGATTTTCGCCGGTGGAACCGGGAACCCTTATTTTTCGACGGACACGGCGGCCTCGCTGCGAGCCATGGAAATTAAAGCTGACGCAATTCTCAAAGCCACGAAAGTCGACGGCATTTACGACGCCGACCCCATGCTGGTGAAGAACGCGAAAAAGTTCACGACCATCACTTACATGGAAGTCCTGCAGAAGGGGCTGAAAGTGATGGATTCGACCGCCATCAGCCTGTGCAAGGACAATGACCTGCCCATCTTCATCTTCAGTTTGAACGAGCACGGAAATATTCGGCGCGTGGTGACCGGAGAGAAGATCGGATCGATGGTGAGTGCGTAGAGACATTAGCCACGGTTCTTCACGGATTTCCACGGATTTCAAGCTGATGATTTATCCGTGGTGATCCGTGGAACTCCGTGGCAATTTTTCGGTTGGGTTTATAATTCAGCGTTTTGATGATTGACGTTCTACGGAGTTGACCCATGGCCCCTGCCACAATGGCCGCGATCCCTGGCCTGAAAGAAACATACGCGCAACTGAAAGCCCGAATGGACAAGGCGGTGGAAGATTTTCGTAAAGCGATGGCGGCCACGCGGACCGGGCGCGCCTCGGTGCACATGCTGGACAGCGTAAGCGTGGACTACTACGGCTCGCAGATGCCGCTGAACCAGATTGCGCAGGTGCACGCGCCGGAGCCGCAGATGATTACGGTGCAACCGTTCGATCAGTCGCAGGTGGGCGCGATCGAGAAGGCGATTCGCTCCGCGGAACTGGGGCTTAATCCGATGAACGACGGGAAGCTGATCCGCGTGCCGGTGCCGGCGCTCACGGCGGAGCGCCGTCAGGAAATGGTGAAACATTTGCACCGCGTGCTGGAAGAACATCGTACCGCGGTGCGCAACATCCGGCGTGACGGCAATGACGCGATCAAGAAGGCGCTGAAAGATAAAAAAATCAGCGAGGATGAAGAGAAGCGCTCTCTCGATGAGATCCAGAAGCTTACCGACGACGAAATCAAGAAGATGGAAGACATGAGCAAGGCCAAAGAAAAGGAAGTTCTGGAGTTGAAGTAAGAGCGCCCCATTAGAATCCTCGGTCGCTGGCTACCACAGGGGCTGAAGCCCGCGTTAATTTTGCGGAGCTTACGCGGCGCTGAAGCGCCGCTCTTCCACGGCACTGTACGCGTCTGTGAAGTTCTCCTGCGGCACGACTTAAGTCGTGCCCTTCCCGACACGAACCTTCCCGACACCGACACTTCCTGACACTAACCCTTTCCGAACTGTTGCCCCGCCCGAACATGTGCGTGATCGATCCCGCCGAAATGGCCGCCCTTAAAGGGCTTTCGGACTCCCGAAAGTACATGCCCGATTAACTCCCTCCCCTCGGATGCGCGGCTAACTCTTTCAAAAGCAAGGTGATTTCTCAGGATGTGCCCGTCGAATTCTCGCGGGTAACACGTCCGGTGGTTACGCGACATTCCGCAAGCGGGCGTGTTTCCATATCCGTGAGACGAACAGTTTGCTCTCCCAAAATAATCCCTTACCCGGAGCTTGCCATGAAAAGACTTCTTGCATTAACCGTTGCAGCGCTGCTCTCGGCCATCATGATTGGTTGCTCAGGCAGTTCGAACACTCTTACGACTACGACGGGAGCGCAGCCTGGTAACGTGTTCGTTACTGGCGAAGACGCACCCCTGCCCTCGGTCGTGGGTTTTGACGTCACCATCAACTCCATCACGCTGAATGGCGAGAGCGATTCGCCGGTGGTGATGTCGACCCCGACCACGGTGGATTTCGCACGCCTCGTCGGCCTGCGCTCGCCTCTTGCGTTCAATGTTGTTCCGGCCGACACTTACAACAGCGCGACTTTTGTGCTGACGAATCCAGTCATTTCGTTTGTGGACTTGACGCAGAATCCGCCGGCGCTGAGCACGATCACCGGCACGCTGCCTACATCTCCTACTTATTCGTTGACGGTGAATTTCCCAAGTCCCATGGTGGTGGGAGCCAACGGGCTCGCGGGATTGAAAATGGAATTCGACATTCGGCAGTCTCTGCCTGTGAATGGCAGCGGACAAGTCACCGGCGTGGTGAATCCGGTCATCTTCGTGAAGGCAACGCATGCCAGCGATCCTGACGGGCAAATCACCGATCTCACGGGCGGACTGGTTTCCGTGGCGACTGCCACCAACTCGTTTGTGATGCAAGGGCCCTATGGCCGCCAGCTGACGGTTTATGTGAACAACAGCACGACGTTCAACAGCGGCTGGAGCATCAGCAATCTCGCGCCTCCCGCGATTGTCGGAGTTCAGGGCGCATTCCAGGCGGATGGCAGCCTGATGGCAAGCGGAGTGGAAGTGATCACAACCGCACACTCTTTTGTATCTGGCCGTGTGCTTGCCTTCACGGTGAATGGATCGAATCAGGTGCAGCAGGTGACGATGTGGGTGGGCGAGACGGGCGCGGACATGGTGAGCGACGTGGACACCATCCAGACCTTCAACGTAAGCGCGGTCACGGATTACGAAATCTGCTTCCTCGATGGAGCGCTGACCGGCGCATTGTTCAACAATACGACGCTCGAAATCGGGCAGAGAATTTTCATCGGCGGCAGTTTCGTGAATCCCACGTTTACTCCGCAGATGATTTCGCTGCGCCGCCAGGGCGCTTACGGCATGCTGGTGCCGGGAACCGTCACGGTCACGGACGCGCCGAACGGCGGGAGCTTTGAGCTCTCGAACAACGGCTTGCTGGGCTACGCCGCCAATGGCCCGGTCACGGTCAACACGGGGAATCCGACGTTCTTCTATGACCTGAACGGCCTGAGCTCGCTCTCTGCCGACACCACTGCCGTGCCGGTCGTTGTGCGTGGTCTGTTCCTCAAGGACCCCATCAGCGGCAATCCTGAATTCTATGCCGGCCTGGTGGCGGACCCGCCGCAGGCCTCCAACTAGCCTCGGCAGGTTAAAAGGCTGGAATGCGGGCGGCCGAGAGGCCGCCCTTTTTTGTGCCAATAGTCTGACCTGCAGATGCGTCCTGTGCACCGTATAATCGAATGGCGCATGAAACAAGTTGTTCACGCTGCTTGCCCGCATGATTGCCCTGACGCTTGCGGGGTGCTGATTACCGTCGAGGACGGAAAGGCTACGAAGATTCAGGGTGATCCGGAGCATCCCGTGACTCGGGGATTTTTGTGCGCCAAGGTGGCGAAGTATCTGGATCGCGTGTATTCGCCGGATCGGGTGATGTATCCCATGCGGCGGATTGCACCGAAGGGACCCGCGACCGGCGCAGCGGCCGCGGGCAAAGCCTGCCCTGAGCTTGCCGAAGAGAGTGCCCGCGCCACACAGGCCTGTGCCACTCCAGTTGTTGCGGAACAAACCTGGCAGCGCATTTCGTGGGACGAAGCGCTGGATGAAATCTGCACACGCTATCGCTCGATCATCGGCGAGTTTGGCAGCGAGGCGATTCTGCCTTATTCGTTTGGCGGGACGCTGGGGGCGATCAACGGAGCGTGCATGGATCGCCGCTTTTTTCATCGCCTGGGTGCGTTGCAACTCGACCGGACGATTTGTTCCATGGCCGGGGAAGTTGGACTGCAAACGGTGCTGGGAGTGAAGCTGGGCACCGAGCCGGAGCAATTTTCCCATTCGCGTTACATCATTGCGTGGGCGGCGAATATTCACGGCAACAACGTGCACTTGTGGCCGTTCGTTACGGAGGCGCGGCGCAAGGGCGCGAAGCTGGTGGTGATCGACCCGTATCGCACGCGGACCGCAGCCTGCGCGGACTGGTATTTGCCAATCAATCCGGGAACGGACGCGGCGCTTGCCCTCGGCATGATGCATGTGATCATCGGCGAGAACCTGCACGATGCCGATTACGTTTCGAAATACACGCTCGGCTTTGACGATCTTCGGGAAAAGGTCAAACAGTATCCGCCGGAACGTGTGGCGCAGTGGACGGGCATTTCCGCCGATGACATTCGCAAGCTGGCGCGCGAGTATGCCACGATTCGCCCGTCGGTGATTCGCCTGAACTACGGCGTGCAGCGCTCCGAGGGTGGAGGCATGGCGACGCGGGCCATCACCATGCTGCCCTGCATCACCGGCGGCTGGAAAGAAGTTGGCGGCGGGTTGCAGCTTTCTACCAGCGGCTCGTTTGGCCTGAACAGCGCGGGGCTAAAGCGTCCTGACTTGATGAATTCCGCTCTTGGGCGCGAGGCTCGCACCATCAACATGGTGGAACTGGGGCGCGTGCTCAATACCGAGAATCATCCGCCGGTGAAGGCGCTGTTCGTTTACAACTCGAACCCCGCGACGGTTTGTCCGAATCACAACGAAGTGATTCGCGGCCTGAAGCGGCCCGATCTTTTTACTGTAGTGCACGAACAGTTCTTTACCGACACCACTGACTATGCGGATATTGTTCTGCCGGCAACCACGTTCTTCGAGCACCGTGACTTGCAAACCGCTTACGGCACCTACTTTCTGCAGATTTCGAACCAGGCGATCGCGCCGCTGGGCGAATGCCGTCCCAACGTGGAAGTATTCCGCGCGCTGGCCGAGCGCATGGGATTTCAGGATCCTTGCTTCCGCGAAACCGTGGACGAAATGATCGACGTCGCTCTTGATGCGGAGAATCCCTGGCTGCGGGGAATTACGCGAGAACGCTTGGAGCACGAGCCGTTCGTGCGGCTGAATTTCGCAGAATCGGCTTCGGGCCTCGGGCTTCGGGCTTCGGCAGAACAAAGCTCGGCGCACTATGAGCCTTTCCTTCCCTTCGCTCACGGCAACTTCCGCACGGCTTCCGGCAAGGCTGAACTTTACAGCGAGGCGCTAAAGGCGCAGGGACTCGATCCGGTGGCGGAGTTCAAGCCTCCGTCCGAGTCGCGGCATGGAACGTGCGGAAACGGAGCGCAGGGGAACGGGGCGAACAAGAACGGGTTCCCTCTGGAGTTACTAGCGCGCAAGTCGGACAACTTCCTGAATTCCAGTTTTGCCAACGTTGCGTCCCTCCAGGTAATGGAGGAACCGGGATTGCTCGAAATGGATCCCTCCGACGCTCAGGCGCGAGGAATCGCGAACGGTGATAGAGTAAGGGTCTTCAATCATCGGGGCGAAATTGTTTTGCAGGCCCGGGTCGATGGAGCCGTACAACCGGGAGTGGTCTCGGCTCGGCTGAACTGGGCGAAACATACCCCAGGTTTCCAGAGCATCAATGTCCTGACCTCAGAAAAACTTGCCGACATGGGCAACTCGGCCACGTTTTATTCCGTCTTGGTTGAGGTAGAGTTATCCAGGCCATCCTCATAGAGCAACCGCGGGCTTGACCCGGAGTTGGACCTAAAGTTCGACCCATAAAGTCGGACCCATAAAGACTATAAAGAGTTGCGGCTTGGACGGTTATCAGTGCGCTACCGTATAATGGCAGTTTTCCTATATCCCACGGTCTGAGGTCGTAGCGATTCAGCTTCGCATTCATCCGGAGAGTTCTTTTGTGCCCAGAGAGGGGCGCACACGATGCGCCGTTGCGGCGTCATCTCCTTCATTTCCACGGCCTTGGCGCGGTTTGACGGTGCGGTGGACCGTTGCGCTGGCGCTGCTGACCATGCTCCTGTCGGCGTCGCTGTCCTGGGCACAAACCGACGTGATCTCCGAGATCATTCCCCAGGGCAACCGTCGCATCCCCTCCGAAACCATTAGAGCTCGCATTTTTACGAAGCCTGGAGATATCTACGACGCCGCCAGCCTGGAGCGGGACTTCAACTCCCTGTGGAATACGGGATACTTCGAGGACATCAAGTTCCTGCGCGAACAGACTCCCAAGGGCTGGCGCATCATCGTGCAGGTAAAGGAAAAACCAACCATCCGAGAGATCACCTACGTGGGAAACAGTTCGGTATCCCAAAGTGACATTCTCGACCGCTTCAAGCAGGACAAAGTCGGCCTGTCGGTGGAAAGTCAGTACGACCCCACGCGGATCAAGAAAGCCGAAGTTTCCATCAAGAATCTGCTCTCGGAACACGGTCGGCAGTTTTCCACCATCCGCACCGAAGTGCGCCAGATTCCTCCGGCCGCCGTCGGCCTCACTTTTGTTATAAAAGAAGGTCCGAAGGTTAAAGTCGGCAAGATCAAGTTCGAAGGCAATAAGAACGTCAAGTCGCGCATCCTGCGCGCGGCCATGAAGAACCTGAAGCCGATCGGGATTCCGCACTCCATTTTCCTGGAAGACATTTTCGCCAAAACCTACGACGCCACCAAGCTGGAGGAAGACACGGAGCGGGTGCGCGCCGAGTACCAGAATCGCGGCTATTTCAAGGTCATCGTCAACGATCCGAAGACCCAGATGCGCGATACCGGGCACAAGGGTTTTCACATTCCTTTGCTGCAGTCCGGGCCGGGCAAGGCGATCGACCTGACGATGCCGATCGAGGAAGGCGACAAATACCGGCTGGGCAAAATCACGTTCAAGAACAACAAAGCCATCACGAACGTGAACATCCTGCGAGCCCAGTTCCCCATCAAAGACGGCGATATATTCAGCCGCGAAAAAATCGCCAAAGGCCTGGAAAACCTGCGCAAAGCCTACGGCACGGCCGGCTATATCAACTTCACGTCGGTGCCCGGGCAAACCTTCGATGACGATAAGAAGCTTATTTCTCTGGAGATTGACGTCGATGAAGGCAAGCAGTTCTATGTCCGCCGCATCGAGTTCCAGGGCAACACGACCACGCGCGACAAAGTGATCCGCCGCGAAATGGTGCTGGAAGAGGGCAGCGTCTACAACTCGCGCCTGTGGGAACTTAGCCTGCAGCGGCTGAACCAGCTTTCCTACTTCGACCAGTTGAAGCCCGACGATCCCAACGTCACCGACAAACGCCTCGACGAAAAGAACGGGTACGTAGACCTCACGTTGAAGGTGCATGAAAGAGGCAAGAACAGCATCGGCTTAAACGGAGGCGTCAGCGGACTGGAAGGCGCCTTCGTGGGGCTGAACTACGCCACGAATAACTTCCTGGGACTGGGCGAGACCCTGCAGATACAGGTCAGCCTGGGAAATCTGGCACGCAGCGCGCTGTTTGGCTTCACGCAGCCTTACATGTTTGACCGTCCGCTGCAGCTGGGCGTGAGCCTGTTCGCCAACAAGACCAGCTTCAACCAAGCCCGCCAAATCTCGATTTTCAGTGGCCAGAACCTGAACCTGCCGAACGCCATCCTGCAGAACCTGCAGAATTATTCGCAATCCAGCGCAGGACTCACCACGTCGTTGAGCTATCCTCTGCACAGCCGTTCGTTCAAGCGGCTCGGCATCACTTACTCGCTCGACCGCTCTACCTTGCTGGCCTTGAGCACGGCATCCAAGAGCCTGTTCGAATACATCGCGTTCCGCGGCATTTCCGGCCCCAATGCGCTGGCGGGAATTATCACCAGCAAGATCTTCCCCAATTTCTCGATTAATTCCTTGGACAGCGGTCTGTTCCCGCACAAAGGCCAACAGATGACCGTGGGCGCGGAGATTGCGGGCATCGGCGGCACGGTGCGATCCGTTCGTCCCATCCTGCAATACACTCACTGGACGCCGGTGCAGAAACGCCGCAATACCATCGGCTTCCGCGTGCAAGGCTCGTTTATCAGCGGCTTCGGCGGACTGGTTCCCCCGCCCTTTCAGCGTTTCTACATGGGCGGCGAAAACGATATTCGCGGCTTCGACATTCGTTCCGTCTCGCCGGTGGCTTTCCTGCCCAGCGCTAACTCCATCATCTTGCGTGACCGGTCGAATGTGCCCCAACCTGCCAATCCTAACTATCCTTGCGTGCCCGGTAATGCCACCCTCGGCGTGCCCACCAACTGCTGGACTGTCCCGATTCCCGTGGACCAGATTGTTTTCCCCGGCGGCGACCTCAGCCTGGTCACCAATCTCGAATATCGCATCACTATCGCGGGTCCGGTAGCGATTGCTCCTTTTGTCGATACCGGCATGGACCCCATCATCCGGCGTTCCCAGCTGCAGATTGCTGCGCAGCAGTACTCCGCCGTGATCAGCACGCCGTTCGGGTGCCCTAAACTGGATGCCGGCTACAACTGCACCGGACAGGCCATTCTGAACCCGGTGCCATCGCAGGATTTAGAGGTTCTGCACTCAACCGTCTGGAGACCCAGAATGTCGACCGGCCTGGAGTTGCAGGTGTTCATGCCGGTGGTTAACGCCCCCTTCCGGTTTTACTGGGCCTATAACCCGGTGCGGCTCAATGACGAGGCCAACTCGCCCATTCCGATCACGCGTAGCATGTTCCCGCCCGGCGCGGCCGGGGACTACACCTACGGCCAGGCCAAGTTCACTTATTCTCCCAACTTCCTGCTGCGGGAGCCGCGCAAGACTTTCCGCTTCACGGTTGCGACTACGTTCTGAGAAGTGCCTTTATGCACCACGGAGACACCGAGACACAGAGAAATCCGAACTGCAAAGGCCGGGCTTGGCCAAGGGCTGGGTTTCTCCGTGTCTCTGTGACTCCGTGGTGAATGACGCGCTATGAGCGTATTAACGGCTTGCGAACCATCGGTTTGACGGCGTGCAACCCCGGTCACTATAATGTCAGTGATTCATGCCATGGCAGGCTCGTTCGGGTGGACGCCACGCCCGCGGCCTCGGCGTGTGACGCTCGGCAATCTAGTGCGCCTTTTCCGACGGCGGCCGTTACAGCAGCGGAGACCTCTTTTCAGTGCGGCCCAGCGTTTTGCGTACGTGAAACATCACTGAGAAAAATAGCGGAGTTCATTTCCGGAGCCATGTTCCCCTGAGCCATGTTTAATGAAGGCATGTTCAAAGCAGACGTGTTCGATGCAGACATGTTCCAGGGAGTCAGGTTCCAAGGAGTTCAATCGATCCAATGACTAGCAAGTTTCTGCGCCCATTCCTGGCCGTTGCGGCTCTCTTCGTGATTTCTGCAATCGCCCAAACCAGCACCGCTGCACCCATGGGCGCATCCACGCCCGCAACCGCGTCCCCTGTGGCTACCAGCTCCGGCACCAAGGTTGGGACCATCAACGTCGAGCAAGCCATCGTCGCTACCAACGAAGGCCGCCGCGATTTTGACGAACTCGCCAAGAAGGAAGAACCCAAGCGCACCCAGCTGACCAGCCAGAACGACGAGCTCGAAGCCCTAAAGAAACAGCTCACCACCACGGGCGACAAGCTCAGCCCGGAGGCGCTTGACACTTTGAAGAGGCAGATCGAAAGCAAGCAGAAATTGCTGGAGCGCGCGGGCCAAGACTACCAGGAGGAAATCGGCAACCAGCAAAACGACATTGCCCAACGCATCCTGCAGAAGATGGCTCCCATGATCGTGAAGTACGCGCAGGAAAACGCCTTCGGCATGATCGTGGATACTTCCAAGCCCTGGCCGCAGAGTCCGGTTCTGTGGTACGACGGCGAGAGGATCGATGTCACTAAGCCTATTATCGATGCTTACAACGCGCAGTCGAACGTGCCTCCACCCCCGGCTGCTTCCACTGCAAGGCCCCCTGCCAAGCCTGGAGCCGCCACCACACCGAAGGCCACAGCGAAACCGGCCAGCCCGTCGAATTAACTCTTCAAACGACACCTCTGGTGTCAAAAATGTTCCCGAAGGCCGCGTCTCACGCGGCCTTTTTTCTTTTTCTCAGACCTGCCCGAGCGCGCACCTGCGGTGTCCATAGAAGCAAGCGCAATCCAGAGGACGCCCTTGGAGGAACACCATGTTTGAGAACGGCATGTCTGGGAAAACTGGTTTTGGCCAGGAGATGGTTGGCCACGGAATTTTGAGAGAAGAAACACTCGGCGCAAACATGTTTACCGGCAGCCTGCTGCAAGCTTCCGCGGACCAGCGCTTGCGCCGCAGCTGGACCACGTTAAGTTCATTCGGGCTGCAAACCCTCGCCATGGGCCTGCTGTTGCTCTTGCCGCTGGTGCGGCCAGGCGGCATTCCGCTGCTCCACCGGTTGGCCACGCCCGTGAGCCTGGGGCAGTCCGTCCCTGACGCTCCACCCATGCGCGCCCGCGCCGGATCGGCAACACCCTCGCCCAGCAATCTGCTGAACAATCGTGTGATGGAGCCAACGCGAATTCCAACTGGCGTTACGCCGATCGCCGAAGATGAGCCGCCGCAGCCGTTTGGTGCCCTCGGCACAGGAGCCGCAACCGGCGCCCGATCAGGCGTTCCCAACGGCATTCCCTCCCTCGGCGGCGGGGAAGCCACGCCTGTCCTCGCCAAGCCGCCGGCTCCCCCACACCCCATCCGCGTGTCTCACATGAGCCCCGGCAGTCTCCTCTACCAACCGCAGCCCGTGTATCCTCCGCTGGCCAGAGCTGCGCGTGTCGAGGGACCAGTCGTCCTGGCCGCGCTCATCAGCAAAGACGGCACCATAGAAAATCTGCGCGTGCTCGCGGGACATCCCATGCTGGTTCGCTCCGCAGTCGAAGCCGTCAGCAAGTGGCGCTACCGTCCCTACATCCTGAACAGCGAACCCGTAGAGGTCGAGACCCAGATCACGGTGAACTTCTTACTAGCGGAGCGCTAGACAGAGCGAATGCTAAGTTTGTGTGGCGCGGGCACTCTTGCCCACGAACTGCTGACGCCACCACTACTCATGTGGAGACAGCCGCCCTCGGCTGTCCATCGAGCGCAGCTCGACCAGTCTTTGGCAGCGCGCGCCCTACACCCCCAGCGCCTTCTGAATCTCCCCCGCAATCCCCGCGGCCAGCGCCAGCATCTTCTCCTCCGACTCCGCCTCCACCATCACCCGTGCCAGCGCTTCAGTTCCCGAGTAGCGCACCACCACGCGCCCATTCCCATCCAACTCTTTCTCGGCAGCTTCAATCGCCTTCTGCACCGCCGGGACCTGCGTGAACGGAATCTTCTCCCGCACCCGCACATTCTGAATTTTCTGCGGAAACACTTTCAAATCGCTAACTAAGTCCGCCAGCGATCTTCCCCTCCGCACAACAATGTCCGCCAGCCGCAGCGCGGTCAGCAAACCGTCGCCGGTGGTCGCTTCGCCATCGCGAAAAATAATGTGCCCTGACTGTTCCCCGCCCAGCACCGCTCCCGTCTTCAACATCTCTTCCAGCACATATTTGTCACCCACATTCGCCCGCAACATGCGGATGCCGGATTTCTTCAGCGCAATCTCCAGCCCCATATTCGACATGGTGGTCGCAACCACAATCTCCCCCGTCAACTTGCCGCGCGCGTGTAGATCGCGCGCCACGGCCAGGATCACGCCGTCCCCATTCACCACGCGTCCGCCAGCATCGCAGAAAAGCGCCCGGTCGGCGTCGCCATCAAACGTAACGCCCAAATCAAATTTCCCCGCAGCCTCCGCCACCGTTTTTCCCAGCGTCTCGGGATGCAGCGCCCCACACCCTTCGTTAATATTTCTGCCGTTGGGCGCAACGTGAATAAACGTCGCCTGAATCCCGATCCTGCGAAACAATTCCGGAGCCTCTGCCGTGGCCGCTCCGTTAGCGCAATCCACCAGCAGTCGCAGCCCGCTCAAATCCGACGCTACGTCCCCTACCAGCGATCCCACATAAGCGTGCCGCAACTCCGCTTCGCCCGGCAGACACGGTCCCGGAACCTTCTGTGCAGTTTCGTCCGCCGCGCGAGGATTCTGCAGCAGACTGAAGATTTCTTTCTCGATCGCCAGTTCGCGCTCGTCGGTGAGCTTGAAACCGTCGCCAGAAAAAACTTTGATACCGTTGTCCGTCCACGGATTGTGCGACGCCGAAATCACCACGCCCGCGGCAAATCCCCGCGAGCGCGCCAGGTAAGCAATCCCCGGAGTCGTAATCACTCCGGCGCTGTGCACGTCCACGCCCACGGCGCCCATTCCCTCGGCGATGCGGTCGGCAATCCATCCGCTCGACTCGCGCGTGTCCTGCCCGATCGCCGCCTGCGCCCCGCGCGTGTTGCGAACCAGGTCGTGCCCCAGCGCGCGCCCAATCAGATAAGTGCTTTCCAGGGTAAGCGGAAATTCCCCAGCCACTCCCCGAATCCCGTCAGTCCCAAATAGTTGCCGCGTTTGCTGGCCCATAGAATTAAGAAGGAATTAACCTCAAATCGTAAAAACTCGAATCGCAAAACGATGACTGGATGATATACCGCGAACGAAAAAGGAGTGAGATTACGGGAGAACAATTACAGCGTGCCTGAGGAGTTCCTCCGCCAGCTAATGCGCCGAGGTACCTGCCGCTTCCATTATCACGGTCACATGAACCGAAGTCGGTTGCACCACCTGCACCAGCGGATCAGCTACATACACATTCGCCGTAAACGTCTGGCGGCTTCTGGTTCCGGAAGCATCCACGGGATCAGTCGTGGCGGCTTCCACCCGTTCCACATGATGCCGCGGCCCGGCTATTGTGACTCGCTCCGGATCCACCGCCACGTTGGCAATCTGCAGCCCGGCGATGAACGTCCCTGTCACTCGCGGATGAACCTCCACCTCCCGCGTCAGCCGCGTGTCAAAAGCCAGATGCACTTGGCTCGGAACCACCTGCACTACTTCGACGTCCTGCGGGCGGCGAATCTCCTGCGCCGTCAAATCAAATGTCCGTTCCCCCGGCTTGGCATCGCGCAAGTCAAGCTCGGCATGCACGTCGGCCGCTCGCAGCTGCCGGATAAGACGCCCCGGTCCACGCACGCGAATCTGCGCCTCGGGAATTTGCTCAGAGCTAATCTCGAGATTATCCCCCACATGCAGAAACTCAATGGGCACCCGGATCGAGACCTCCGCCACCGGATCCCGCGCAATGGCCAGCCACAGCCCGGTCGCCAGCGCAAGGGATAACACTTTCAGCCCGAGATTGTGCATCACGTAGCGCTTGAAAAAACCGCTCAACGCTCCGACTCCGTTTCCGATCGCGCTTCCACTCGCGAGCGCGATTCCTTGTCCGCCAGCGGCTCCACGTTCCGCAACGGCGAATCCAGTGCAGCGTCCGATTCCTCCTCCTCCTGCGCAATCGCCGTCGGCAGCGTTACCGGAGACATATATCTCCTCAGCTCGCCAGCCAGCCGTTCGCGCAACTGGTCCACCGTGAGATCGCGCTCGATCTTGCCGCCAATTGCCAGGCTGATCGCTCCCGTTTCCTCGGAAACAATCACCGCAATCGCGTCCGTTTCCTCCGTGATGCCGATCCCGGCGCGGTGGCGCGTCCCCATTTGAGTAGAGAGCATGGGATTCATCGAAAGGGGCAGGAAGCACGCCGCCGCGGCGATGCGGTCTTTTTGCACGATCACCGCTCCATCATGCAGCGGCGCGCTGGGCCGGAAGATCGTCGCCAGCAGATCGTAGGAGAGCCGTGCATCCAGCGGGACGCCGCTTTCCACGTGCGTGCGCAATCCAATCTCTCGCTCGATCACGATCAGCGCGCCCGTCTGGTGCTGCGAAAACAGATTCGCCGCCAGAACAATATCGTCGTAGGAATCGCCTTCGGCCGACGATCCCCGAAAACTTAGCCGCCGCCCCAGATCCGCCAGCACGTGCCGGATCTCCGATTGAAACACCACAATCAGCGCGAAAATTACATACGGCAGCAGCCGGCTCACCAGCCAGTTCAACGTGGTCAGCTCGCCGATCCGCGCCAGGTAAAACGTGATCGCAACCACGGCCACGCCCGCCAGCATGGGCGCAGCCCGCGTCCCGCGGATCATCGTCAGCACCTGGTAGATGATGATCGCCACCAGCAGAATGTCGAGCGCCACCGACACTCTCGACCACGAGGTCAGAAATTCCGTCACTCGGAATGCTTCTCCTGATGTGAATATTTGGCCCGAAAACCTTAATTGTAATGCAGGTTCTTATTCGCGATTCTTCGTTACCCGCGCCGCAATCTCGCCCCGCGCCAGCCGCGCCGAAATTTCCTGACCAACCTCCGTGCCGCTAGCATCTTTCAACAACTTCCCCGAAGCATCAAACACCAGCGCATACCCACGCTCCAGAACGGCCAGCGGAGAAAGCGACTCCAGCCCCGTCGTCAACCGTTCCACCCGCGTCCGTTGCAGCAACAAAGCGTTGCGCATCGCCCCCGCCAGCGCGGCCACGCCCGCGCCCAGTCCCACGCGCATGCTCGCCAGGATAGACGCCAAATCATAATGCCGCACCGCCCCAGCCACCGTCTCCCACCGCCGCCGCATCTGCTCCAGCAATCGCCGTTCTCCACGCTCCATGCGATATGTCAAATCGTCCAGCTTCTGCTGCCGCTGCCGGATCGCTCCCATGATCCCGCCGAACGCCCCGTGCTGCGCCAGTTCCGTGAGCGCCTGCCGACCCATCAGCAACCGGTAGCGCATCGCGCGCTCCAGCCTCTCGTGCAGCGCCGCCGCCTGATCCTCCACTCCCTGTCGCGACCGGATCACCAGCTCCGCCGCCGCCGAAGGCGTGGGCGCACGCAGGTCGGCAACGAAATCCACAATCGTGAAATCCGTTTCGTGCCCCACCGCCGAAATCACCGGAATCTCCGAAGCCGCAACAGCGCGCGCCAGCGCCTCATCATTGAACGCTGCCAAATCTTCCGCCGACCCTCCGCCCCGCGCCACCACAATCACCTCAACGCTTCTTTCGCGATTCACGCTTCTCTCGCGATTAAAGTGCCGCACTCCCGCCGCCACTTCCTGTGCCGCCGCTTCGCCCTGCACCTGCGCCGGATAAATCACCACATTCACCGTGTGATGCCGCCGTTGCAATATGTTGAGAATGTCGCGCAGCGCCGCCGCCTGCGGGGACGTCACAATCCCCACCCGCGCCGGAAGCGCCGGCACAGCTTTCTTTCGCTCCGCCGCGAACAGCCCTTCGGCTTCCAGCTTCGCCTTCAGCTGCTCAAACGCAATCTGCAGAGCCCCCGCGCCCTTGGGCTCGATATAGTCCGCCGAAATCTGCAGCTCGCCGCGGTCTTCATACACCGTAACGCGCCCGCGCACCACCACATGCATTCCATCCGCCGGACGAAACCTCAGCAACTTCGCCGACGACCGGAACATCACCACGCGAATCTGTGCGTTGCCATCTTTCAGCGTGAAATAAAGATGCCCCGAATCCGACGCCCGGAAATTCGAAATCTCCCCCTCCACCCACGCATCCGAATACTCCCGTTCCACATGCGTCCGCACCGCCGCGACCAGCTCGCGCACGGCCCAAACCCGCCGCTCCGGCGGACAAAAGCTGAATCCCATCTGATCGGCAAAAGAAGACATCCAGCGCAGTGTACCGCACTGCCGCTAAGTCATGATCCTGCTGCGAAAGTAGTGGCCTTCCGGATGGCACCGCGCTTTCACCGCTGCGATAAACTATGCCCTAAGAGAGACGTCATCCCCGGCGGGCAAAGGCGTGGAGCCAACCCTCTCAAGGACGTAAGACTCACCCATCCGGCGGAATTCTCGAGACGGCAGCCGCTCCGAGGACGTTCGAGACTGCTCGAGCTGCCGATATATCGGCAGTGCCGACGTCTCCATTTTCGGCAGCCGCCGATAACTCTATTCCCGTCAACAGATTCTCACATTGAGAATCGCCTCAGCCGCTCCTAAGCCTCATCCAGGGCGTTTCTTACAAATCGCAGAAGTGTTCCTTCAGGAACACTGTGGAAAACTTTGGGTCGGGGACATGCCTAAGCGCCACCATCCAACCCTTGTCATTCCGACGCGCGAGCGAAGCGAACGAGGAGGAATCTGCTCTCTGCCGGGAATGAGCACCGATGTTAAGCCCCGCTGACGGTCATCCATGAAAGGTTCATCCCAGCCCAACGCGCGCCAGAGCCACCAGGCTCCAGACCGTGTTCGCGGCCAGCAGGCCGATGATGCCGGCGGTCACCACGGAACGGTAGCTCGTCTCCATCAGATCGGCGAGCACGCCCGCGACGAAGAGAAACAGGAACGGCACAGCCGCTAGAAGAAATCCTGCGCCGCCAACGTGGGGGTGCGCCATTCCCAGCACTAGGAAGAGTAGCGTCACCGAGAGCGGAGCGGTGTTGCCGAAGTAGCGCGTGCGCGGCCACGCGGCGTAAGTTACCAGCGCCACGGGCACGGCCAGCACAAACGCCGGACACGCGCGTCCCAACTGCACCGCCACCTCGCGGTAGACTCCTGGGATCGCGAAGGCTCGCCAGGTCGCTCCCCAGAACGCGGCGTGGCGCATGCTCTCCGCGAACGCATGCGCATGAAAAAAATATGCCGCGAACAGCAACACAAAACCAACGGCGCACGCGGCCAGCCAGATGACCACTCCCGCCTGCCGCCGCACCGGAGCCACGTAGAGCAGAAACGCCAGCGCCAGCGGAACGGCCACGATCATGGAAAACTGCGAGCCCGTGGCGATGGCCAGCGACACTCCCAGCAGCACGATGCGCCGCCAGTTCCACAGCACCACTTCGCGCGGCGCGTAGAGCGTGTGCGCGACCGCGATCGCCGTGAAGATAGCGCCGAAAGCTCCCCAGGCCGCCACGATTTCCGGTTCGGTATGCCAGACCGCGCTGCCCTGAATCATAGCGGGCGAGAAGCAGTAGAGCGCCAGCGCCACGAACCCGCCGTGGTTGCCGCAGAGCCGCCGCGCCACGTACCACAACGACGCGCCCAGCAACACCCCGACCGCGAGAAACGGCAGGCGAGTAAGCCATCCCCAATAGGAGAACGAATCTGAATTCCACCAGCGCTCCGGCATCGCCAGCAGCGGAGCGGCGGAGACGAGCGGGAGCAGCGGCGAGCTCTCCGTGTCGTAGCTGTCCTTTGCATCGGAGACGTTGGAAAACTGCGGGGTCGCCTTCTGGGCATCGGGGCAGGGTGCGCCGGCGATTCCGTGGCCGTGCCACTGGCTCCAACCGGCGGCGATGCGCGCGCCCTCGGACTCCTCAGCGTCATTTTTTATTTGCGATTGCGAGTTCCACTGCATGCGCCACTGCGATTTCACCAGCCACGACGCCTGGGCGAGGAACGCAACGAGCAGCAGCCCGGCAAGGAACTGGGGACGTCCGAAACGCTCGCGTGTGAAATATCCGCTCATAAGGAAACCGAGTGTTTTACCATGTCTCAGCCCCTCTGCGGGGAAACTTCTTTGATGGACGAGATCACAGCAGCAAAGACTGAGGTCGCAGGCGGCTTATCCGGCGAGCCTGCCGGCGGGCCCACCAACGACCGATCCAGCGAATCCGTTGGCGGTGCCGCCGTTGACGGCGCGGCTGCGCCGAGCTTCGCGGCGGCGACGCAGCCCTCGTACGCGCACACGCTCTTCTTTTTTCGCGACGGTGGCGGCGATGACGATCGCGACGGCCTGCGCGCGGGCTGGGGATTCGCATTCTACGCGGTGACGTTTTACCTGCTGCAGCGAGTCGCCGGCGAACTGGTCGGGTCGTGGAATCTGGGAACGCTGCGGGCGGCGACCGCGCTCGAGTTCGCGTTCTTTGTGGCGGCGGTGATTCCGGCGCTGGTGCTGGCGCGGGTCGAGCATCGTCGCTGGGGCGCCTACGGATTGCCGCTGCGGCAAGCGTTCGGCAAGTTCTTCTGGGTGGGCTCGGTGTGGGGCTTTGCGGGGATCACGTTGCTGCTCGCTGCGCTTCATGGGCTGCACGTTTTTAATTTTGGCCACATCGTGTTGCATGGCGCGCGCCTGGCGAAGTTCGGCGTGTTCTGGGCGGGAACGTTTCTGCTGGTGGGGTTTTATGAAGAGTTCCTGTTCCGCGGCTACTCGCTGTTTACGCTGGCCCGGGGCATCGGATTTTGGCCGGCCGCGTTGGCGCTCTCGGCGACATTTGGCCTGATCCACCTCGGCAACGGAGGAGAAGACTGGCGCGGCGCCCTGGCAGCGGCGGTGATTGGGTTTTTCTTCTGCCTCACGTTGCGCCGCACGGGGTCACTGTGGTTTGCCGTGGGATTCCATGCGGCGTGGGATTGGGGGGAAAGTTTTTTCTATTCCGTTCCCGACAGTGGGAGTGTTTCCCCGGGGCACCTGCTGAGTTCGTCGTTCCACGGTGCGCCATGGCTGACGGGCGGCTCGGTGGGGCCGGAGGGAAGCGTGATGTGCTTCGTGGCGATGGCGGCTGTGTGGGTGGCGTTTGAACGGGTGTATCCGGCAGCGTCTCCCGCGCGCGCGACCGTGCCGCTGCAGGCGGCAGCAGATTCCTCGTCGCTGCGCTCCTCGGAATGACAAGAATTTTTTGAGGGTGCTGGCTGCGCCTCCCGGATTGGGATTCTGCTAGCAATGATCTGGCCTTCTTCTTCTCCTAATGTTCGCCTCAGCCTATACTGCTTGCATGTCTCTAGAAGCTGACCTGCTCGGGCCGCTGCGCAGCTACTGGGGATACAGCTCGTTCCGGCCTTTACAGGAGCGGATCGTGCGCAGCTTGTTGGCTGGGCGCGACACTTGCGTGGTGATGCCGACGGGCGGGGGCAAATCGCTTTGCTACCAGTTGCCGGCGGTGGTTTCGGGGCGCACTGCCGTGGTGGTTTCTCCTCTGATCGCGCTGATGCAGGATCAGGCGGCGCAACTGGCGCAGATGGGAATTCCGGCGGCAGTCCTCAACAGCACGCTCAGCGACCAGCAGCAGTCGAGCGTGGTCAAGCAGGCGCGTGAGGGCGCCTACCGGCTGCTCTATCTTTCTCCGGAACGGCTGGCGCGCGGCGATACGATTGGATGGCTGCAGAAAGTTCCGATCGCGTTCTTCGCCATTGACGAAGCGCACTGCATTTCCGAGTGGGGACACGAATTCCGCCCCGAATACCGGCAGTTGAACCGGCTGCGCGGGCATTTTCCAGATCACCCCATCGCCGCGTTTACGGCCAGCGCGACGCAGCATGTGCGGCATGACATTCTGGCGCAGCTCCAGCTACGCGCTCCCGATAAATATATTGCCAGCTTCCACCGGACGAACCTGTCCTACATCGTCCGCGAATGTAATGCGGCCGAGCAACCGGCCATGCTGGTGAACGCGTTGCACCACTACACCGAAGGCAGCGTGATTGTTTACGCGCCCACCATTAACAAGGTGGAGGAGACGGTCGACTTTCTGGAAGACCAGGGCCTGCCGGCCGCGGCGTATCACGGCAAAATGGATTCGGCTTCGCGCAAGCGCAACCAGGAACGCTGGATGTCGGACGAAGTGCACGTGCTGGTCGGGACGATTGCGTTCGGACTGGGGATCAACAAAGCGACGGTGCGGGCGGTGATTCACTTGGCGCTGCCGAAATCGATTGAGCAGTATTACCAGGAGGCGGGCCGCGCCGGGCGCGACGGCAAGCCGGCGGATTGCGTGATGCTGTGGCAAAAGGCGGATGCCGGTCTGCTGGGATTTTTCGCCAACCAGATTCTCGACTCGGCCGAGCGCGAGCGCGCTTGGCAGCGCTATCACGTGATCCGCGCGTTTGTGGAATCGGACCGCTGCCGGCATCGCCAGATTTGCACGCACTTTGGGGAGACTCCGAAGTGGGACTCTTGCGGAGCTTGCGATGTATGCGGCACTTCTCCGGCGTGGCTGACGAAAGTTTTTGCGCCGGACCCGCGCAAGCGGCAGCGTTTTGGCGCAGCGACGGCGGCTGCGCGCAACCCGCGCGCGGCTGGAAGTTCAGAGCAGCCATTGCCTCTAACGCCGCCCGTGCCGCAGGCCGAGGCTCCCATCAGCATTGAGGAAGAGGAATTGCGCGAGTATCTTCGCGAGTGGCGGCGCACCACGGCGAAGGAGCAGGGCGTTCCCGCATACGTAGTGCTGCATGATTCTTCGCTCGAAGAGATTTGCCGCGTGCGGCCGAAGGTTCTCGCGGAGCTTCTGCAAATCACGGGGATCGGCGAGCGCAAGGCGGCGGCGTTTGGACAGGAAATCCTCAATGCGATTTCGCGCTTCGGCAAGGGAGCGCGCGCCGCGGCCCCGGCGATGAAAAAGACGGCCCCGGCTTTGGAGACGATGAGCCTGCTGGCCGCGGGAAAAAGTTTCGAGGAAATTGCGCAGATTCGTGGACGGCAACTTACGACCGTGGTGAATGCAGTCGCGAATCTAGTGGAAAGCGGATTGCTGGAGTTTCAGCAGGCGTGGATCGATCCGACCCGGCAATCGGTGATTGCAGCGGCTTGCGGGCAGCTGGGATTGGAACGGCTGCGGCCGTTGAAGGATGCATTGCCTCCGGAGATTACGTTTGATGAGATCCGGTTGGTGGTGGCGCGACTGCGGCGCGAGCAGGATGAGAAGAAGAAGGAGATTTCAGCGTAGGCGGGTGTCAATGGCGCTGCACGCAAACAGCAGGTTCCTCGTCGCTTCGCTCCTCGGAATGACAAAATAGAATTATGGCAAAAGAACGATTCACTTCTTACGGCAGCAGGCCGAAGGCGCCGACTCCGGTGGTGGTGCCTACGTAGACTTTGCCGTTGGCGATGGTGGGGGTGATGAATTTGTTGCCGGCGCCGAATTGATCGCGGCCTCCAGAGGCCTGGTTGCTGTTGTAAATCTCCACTAACGTCTTGGCGTTGTAGGCGTGAAGAATAGCGGGATTGTTGTTCTCCGAGGCCCAGACGATGGCGTTGGCGCCGTCGTTGGCGGAGACGCTGGGCGTGGCGCCGGGATAGGGAAAAACTTTGGCAGTTTGTGCGACCGGACTGGGCAACAGCTGGGCGCTCTTGAATTCGAACTCTAGAATCGGCTGACCGACGGGACCGTAATAGAGCCTGCCGTCGAAGCAGGCGGGCATAGACCAGATGCCGCCGGGCAAGGCTCCGGAAAGTTCCTGGTACATTTTGTTGGTTGAATTGAATCCGCCCATGCCGTTGCGGTTCACCACGTAGAGGTTCGTGTCCTTGCCCGCGCCCACCGCGAGATCCCAGAGATTGCCATGAGCGTCTTTCATTGGGGGGAGCAGCAGAGCTCCGCCTGAGCCAAGGTCGGTGTCAGAACCATTCTCGCTCTCCTCGTTGAACATCTCGAAGTAATCGATGACGGAGAGTCCGCCTTTGGTGGAAAGTTTGAGGAACGCGTTGCCGTAATCGCCCTCGTTGGGAAAGCCGCCAGAGTTGAGCGTGGAGTCGAAGTAGCCGTTGGCATCGAGGAAATAAATGTTTTTGTCGGAGTCCGCGGTCAAGCCGGCGCCGGCTCCCCAGATCGCGCCTTCGTTGCCGTTCGGAGTCACGTTGAGCACGGTGGTCTGGGCCAGTGTGGAAGCACTGTATCCCATGATCCAGCCGGTGTAGGGGCGATCGTCACAGTGCGAGGCCCAGGCCAGGTAAATAGTGTCGTTGAGGAAGAGCAAGCCGGAGCGCTCTTTGTATTGCGCCGGATCGAAAATCACGACGCCGTTGGAACTGTTGTCGCCGGTGCCGGGGTAGGTGGCGGCGATATCGACCGGGCCATTGTGCAGTTCGTTGCCGGTGGTGGCGTCCAGCGCGTGCAGACGCTGGTGATAATTTCCGGAACTGTCCTTCGACATCGCCACGAGATAGATGACGCCGTTCGAATTCTTAGGGCGGTCAATGACGGGCGTGGAGGTGATGCCGATCTCAGGAGTCACCTGGCTGCAGCCACGATCGTCAGAGGGCGTCTCGCCAGACTTCAGCGCAGTCACCTGCCAGATCAGCGCGCCGGTGTCGGCGTCGAAAGCGTAGGCGCTGTCGTGTTCGCTGACCACGATGAGCAGGTTGTGCGTGCCGCTGGAAGTGGAGACGGAATGCAGGTAGAGCGGCTGAGCGTCCACCAGGCCGTCGACTGTGACGGTAAACAATTTGCCAAACGTGGCCGAGTTCACGTTGGAGAGGGTGAGAATGGTTTCTTTCGAGTTGAGGCCGGTGCGGGAGTTGTTGTTGTGGTAGGTGAGGACGTCCTGCTGGGAGTAAGAGATCGCCGGAACCAGACTCAGGAAACAGGCCAATACCACAGCCATGAGCGCGGAACGGCGGATGAAAGCGCAAGACGTAGATGCAAAGGGTCGCATGCGGGTCCTCCGTTATCTTGTGATCATGGCGGCGGAACACAGAGCGAGGAAGCGGCGAAACAGGCGCTGCTCGGGCGAAATACTGTTGAAATGATTCTGGCAAAGTTTCTACCGGAGCGCAAAGGGTCTTTGGTACATGGGTGGGCAGGCGGGACGCTGGCAAGCACCTTGGCCAAAAGCACGAGAGGTGCCGGGCAATTTCCCGGAGCCACGGCCCGCAAGAAAACTTTCAGGGGGCTTCTCTTTCAGTGGGCCTCTTCGGCGGCGGGGGCGGTGTCTGGCGTGTCGAGCTTTTGCGCAGTGTGGGGCAGGGTGGGCGGGGGTTCAAAGTTTCCGACGTCTTTGCCGGAGTTGGCCGCGGCCATGAAGTTCATCCAGATGGGCAGTGCGGCGCGGGCTCCGGTTTCTTTTGCGCCGAGCGATCTTTTTTCGTCGAAGCCGACCCAGACGCCGCACGTCATGGTTGGCGAGAAGCCGACGAACCAGGCATCGGTGAAGTCGTTCGTAGTGCCGGTTTTGCCGGCGACCGGGAACGGCAGCTTCGAGGCGGCAACGCCGGTACCGTGCAATACGACCTCGCGCAGCATCGAAGTGAGGATGCGCGCGGTGCGCTGGCTGATGGCGTCTTTCACGTCGGGAAAATCTTCTTCCAGCAGACGGCCTTCGTAGTCGGTGACGCGCGTGATGTAACGCGGCGTGATGCGCACGCCGTCGTTGGGGAACACGCTGTAGGCGGAAGTTTGCTCGAACAGGCTGATCTCGTCGGAACCGAGCGCCACAGAAAGATACGGCTGCAGCGGCGCGGTGATGCCGAAGCGGCGGGCGTAGCTGATGACGGCGGGCATTCCGATTTTGTCGGCGAGCCTGAGCGCGGGAATGTTGCGCGACTGGGCCAGAGCGCGGCGCAACGTGATGATGCCTTCATATTTCTCGTCGTAGTTGTGCGGAGAATAAGGTCCGTTGGACGTCGGAAAGCTGATGGGCTCGTCGAGAATGGTGTCGTCGGGGCTGCCGCCTTCGTCAATCACCGCCGTGTAGACGTAAGGTTTGAAGGACGAGCCGACCTGACGGCGGGCCTGGGTGACGCGGTCGAATTTGGAATCGTTGAAGTCGCGTCCGCCGACCATGGCAAGAACGCCGCCGGTGGCGTTGTCGAGCGCGAGCAGCGCGCCCTGTGCGCCAGAATCCTGTTCGAGACTGACTTTTGCGGCGCCGTTTGCGCCGAGCGAAAGAATTTTGACGTAGCAGATGTCACCAGTTTTGAGAATGTTCTGCACCTTCGCGGTGGTCCAGGCGGCGTCGGCCTGGCTGAGCGCGGCAGTGTAGCGGCCGAATTTCAGCGTGGCGATGCCGGGTCCGGAGGAAGTGACGAGCGCGTGGATGTAGCCGTTGACTTCCGGTTCGTCGTCCCAATCGGCGTGGGTGTATTTCGCGATGGTCAGGCCCGCAGCGAGAACATTATCGAGATGACCCTTCCAGCCGTGGCGGCGCTCGTAGGCGGCGAGACCGTCGAGCACGGCCTGGTTCGCGGCTTTCTGCAAGTCGACATCAAGCGAGGTGTAAACTTTCAGGCCGCCTTCGTGAACCTGATCGGCTCCGTATTTCGATTCGAGGTAGCGGCGAATTTCCTCGACGAAATATGGAGCGAGCGAATTGGGATCGTGCGCCAGATGCAGAACGATGGGAGCGGAACGGGCGTCGTCGGCCTGCGCGGCGGTGATCTTGCCATCCTCGAGCATGGCGTTGATCACCAGGTTGCGGCGTTTCTGCGCGCGGTCGGGATGGTTGATGGGGGAATAGACGATCGCGCTCTTGGGCAAACCGGCGAGCAGCGCGGCCTCATCGAGCGTGAGCTGGCGCGCGGGCTTGCTGAAGTAATACTCGGAGGCGGCTTCGAATCCGTAGACTCCGTGGCCAAGAAAAATCTGATTCGCGTAGAGCGTGAAGATTTGCGGTTTGGTGAAGCGGCGCTCGATCTGGATGGCCAGCATCGTCTCCTGCACCTTGCGATGAAACGAGCGGTCGGGCGAGAGAAAAAGATTGCGCGCCAGCTGCATCGTGAGAGTGGATGCGCCCTGCACCCGGCCGCCGGATTCAACGTCACGATAAGCTGCGCCGACGATGCGCCAGAAATTAATGCCGGAGTGAGTGTAGAAATCCTTGTCTTCAATGGAGACCAGCGCATCGCGCAGCACGGGAGGAAAATCTTCGTAAGTGGCGACCACGCGGCGCTGCAGCGCGAAGGAGCCGATCACCCGGCCGTGGTCGTCATAGAGCTCGGTAATCGAACTGGGCCGGTAGTTTTCGAGCGCGTCGACCTGGGGAAGATCAGTGGTATAGACCAGCAGCAGTCCCGCAGTGGCGCCGACCAGCGCGGAGATGAGTACGAGCAGGCTAAAGAGCACGCGGCCCACGAACTTGCGTCCAGCAATTTCTACTGTCGGAAGTTCCTCGTAGAGGGATTTCATGGTTCGTTCGAGTATGAGCGGATGAACTCAGGATAGCATTTTGCGACCGAGGCTTCGGGCTCGGACTTTGAGGTGTTTTAGCTCCATAATTCTGTCACCCAGTAACGGCAACGTGGAGATGTCCCCTCATGAGAGGAAGGACATTCGCGTTGAGTCAGAAGGAACTGCAACGAGTTAGCGTGATTTTCAATTGCGTTCGAGACATGGCGTGCGCCAACCGCGGACGACCCAGCCCTCGCCGCTTGCCTCTGCGAATTCCTCTGCGTTCCGATGAACCTCTGACGATAGTCATCCTTCTTCCAAGCCTTTCAGACGGTCACCCGGTGTGCACCATCCGCGAAAGTCACGACTTCCACAGCATTTGAATCGCGATGCCTTGCCAATTCTTCCATCTGCTTGCTGAATTGCTCCACCGAGATAGGCTCCCACCCATCTTTGCCGTCTCCAATTCCGTGAAACGTCAATACGTGCCAGCATCCGGGACGTATCCATCCCCCGACATTCTCATTCTTTGAGATCTGACGACAATCCACGTTGAACTTGTCCAACGCTCCACCTTGGCCGACCGAGTAGTAGGAAGCTTGTGGATCGTAGCCGGGTGCCGTTCCACCTCCTCGCGCCTGCTCATATCCCGCATTTTTCACGGCATTCGCGAGGTAAGCGTGACTACGGTAGAACGGATAGCAAAATGAGGAAACCTTCTTTCCAATCCATTCTTCAATCAGAAGTTTGGATTCTTGAGCTTCGACATCCGGCTGCGTAGGCATCTTGTTCGGGTCGTGGGTGACGCTATGGCTGCCGATTTCGTGGCCGTCTTTGCACACGTCCTTTAGCATGGCAATGTCATCGTCACGCCAAGCAATTTTCCACCAATCATTGACGTGACCTGACCAACGGTCGTGGGTTGCATAGCGATTTGCGATGAGGAAGAATGTGGCGGGAATTTTGTAGCTGTTGAGAATGGGAAGCGCCTTTTCAAACTGGCATCGAAACCCGTCGTCGAAGGTCAAAGAAATAATTGCCGGAGGCGTCATGCCAACATCATGCTTGGCAATGGGTTGACCGTTGCCCGTAAATACGCCTCCGTCACAAAGATTCTCGACAAAGCCTAGGACCTGTTCACGAGTGAAATGTGGCTTTATGTCATGCACGCGCTGTGTCACAACATCGATCGACCCGCGCTGGTGACGCTCCGCAAGCTCACGATCCACATAAACAATCGTGCTCGCCAGCTCTAATTCGGTGTTGTTCCCCACGGTCTCCCACCTGCGTCTGTCGCCCTCATAGAAATGGAGGAAATAAATCCCGTTGGTTTGAGGGTTGCGACGGTTGAGCCGCTCCTACGGCGGTTACGTTTCTCGTCGGTGATTCGGATGTAGAGGGTTACGCTCGGAATCGATCACGATTGCATTGTCCCATCTCCCAAGCGCCAATACTGAGAATTTGATGAGTAGCCGTATTTCGTAGTCGGGGATCTAGGGCTACTGATTTCAAAGTGATGGCGGAGAGGGAGGGATTCTATTACCGCCGTGTCTGCTATCTAGTTGTGACGCCAACACTTGCGTCATAATACCTTGTGTTCCAGCGGGTTACAAGCGAATCCGGTCTTCGGCTACAGTTTCTATAGATTCCCATATTCGCTGGAGTTCCGCGGAAAACGGTATCACTGGTATCAGTCGGGAGTTGAGCGAAAGACACAGGCGCAATCCGAACGCGACGCCTTTAATCGCAGCCGAGAAAAATGGACCGCTCGCATTCACGAATCTTTTCATTTGACCTCCACAACCGTTCGTGTGTACTGTTCCGTGTCATCAGCGGTTCGGATCGCCAAAGGGGGCGACGGATTCTCAGTTCCGTCCGTGATCCTAGACGCTGCTTCCCTTGAAGTGTGAATGAATCGTGCCAGCGAGTCGCTGGTCGCGGATTGGTGTGGCTGCGCATCGTTTACGGCTGCTTGGCAGGATGCCGAGAAGGCCAATCATTCATTTCGCTAGGAGGCATCGATATGCATCGCCCTGCTACCAAGTCGCACGTCTCTCTTCCTTTGTTCTCAATATCATCCATTCTGAACGCAATGATTCGGGATGTCCTCGGAGCATGCGCGCTCGGACGGAAAAAGCGACTGCATCGCTTCTATCGAGTTTTGTGCCTTCTCAGTGCATCTTGTTCGGTTGGCCTACTCGCCAAAGCCCAGGCGCCGCCGGCCACCGGCACTCCGAGCTGGTCGGCCTTCGACAAGGGCGAAGTGGACACGATCAATCTGTCCAATCTGAACATTAACTTGAATGTTCCGGTCATGTCGAAATCTGGAGCCGTTCCACTTACCGTCAACCTGTGGTACAACTACTCTCTCTGGACGCCGGGAAACAACCTGTTTCCGCCCCAGGGGTCGCCCTATGCACTATCCGGAATCCTCACGGGCGCGGTGAACTGGATGTTCGGCTACGGTGCCGTTGGTGAGACCGTGCTCGGCACAATAGCCTATGATGTGCCCTGTCCGCAGGGCGGAACTACGGACAAATACTCGAACTACTCAATTAAGACCGGGGATGGAACACTCCATCCGGTACTCCCTACCCTGTATGCAGATTCCGCGGGCTGCCTTGCAGGCTCCGGATTTACAGCCCAAACGATTGATGGGACTGGTTGGACGTTAAGCATAAGTCCGACCGGCGCAAACAACTCTCCCACAGCCTATCAAAGCAACGGAATGATCTTTAGCCCGAACGGCAATTCGGCAGGTTATTTTTCGCTGGCCGACTCGAACAGCAACTCCATTACATGGAACTCTAGCGCCGAGACGTTCACGGACACACTAGGGTTAACTGCCGTTACGATGACTACGGCAATTTATCCGTCGGAGAAGATCACGTGGAATTCGAGTGGCGGGTTGTGTTCGGGAGGGAGTTGCTCTGCTACGCAAACCCCAACTACGTATAACCTTCGGTCTGTGTTCGGATGCCCAGTGGCAGATTATGGTAACGACACAACTGGGGAGACACTGACGACCTCGGTGGGCTTTCCCGACGGTACTTCACTGGGGCTGCAGTACGAGCAGACGCCTGGTTATTTAAATACTACTCCTCCCACCAGCACTGGGCGTTTGACGCAACTTACCCTGCGGAGCGGAGGAATTGTTACCTACGCGTATCCGGGCAACAGTGGCAACAATTATGGACTGAACTGCACATGGCTGGTTCCGACCAGCTTGACGCGCCAGACGATTGACGGCACGACAACCTACTCAATTGCATGGGTTACTTCAGGGGGGAGTTGCACCACGACCACACCGTGTTCGACAACGACTGTAGTTGATCCGGGTGGTAATAAAAAAGTGTACTCGTTTTCGGCTGGATGGGGCGCGGCTTTGCCTGTAACCCTGGCCCTTACTGAGGTTCAAGAATACCAAAATGTTGGGACGATCAGTAGCCCCAGTTACTCAGGTACGCCAACCCAGACGTTCGTTTACTGCTACAACAATTCCAGTCCAACCGTATCCACTTGCCCCTCTGCGTCGGTTAGCATGCCGATTACGGAGGCAGACGTGTTTAGCAAGCCGGGCGGCTTGACCAACTACGCACGGACGCAGACCAAATACGACGCTTACGGCAATACAACGTATTCTGCGCAGTATGACTACGGAGCGTCGACGCCGACGTTCCAAACCACAATTACCCACGGCAGCGCTCCCGGTACGACTGGTACTTGCTCAGCCGTCAACACCGCTGGCACAATCAACAACAAGCCTTGCGATGTCTTAAAGCAGGACGGCGCAAGCACTCCGCACACGCTCTCGCATTCGCGGTATGCCTATAGTTCGACCGGAAACCTGCTGACAACCTACATTTGGAACGGCTCATCTTGGCTGTACAACACCACAGTGAACAGCTACAACACGAAGGGAACAGTTTCAAAGTCCTTCGACCTGGCAAATAACGAAACCGATTATACCTATAGCAGTGGTGGTTACGCGGGCTGTGGCAGCGGGTGCACAAGTTATCCTTTTCCAACTACGGTGAAGAATGTGGGTGCGGGTTTATCCACGAATTACACGTGGAGCGCAGTTAGCGGCATGATGGTAACGACGGTAGGCCCCAACGGCGCGACCAATCAGAAGACGCAATTCAGCAACTCTGACCCGTTCTACCGCCTTATGTCGATCACCGACCCGCTGACCAACGTGGTTGACTATGCGTATCCGACCAGTTCCTCACCAGACACTACTGGCAGCACCTTCAGCTTTAACTCCGGGAGTTCGGTCAACAACACAACTGTTACCAATGATGCACTTGGCCGCACTGTCAGCGTCCAGACGCGGCAAGGGCCGTCATCTTCCAACTACGACACGGTCAGCACCACATATTCCTGGTCGTCCCCTTATTTCACCACGACGGGGTCCATTCCTTGCACTCAGACTGTAGGAAACCCATGTACGACTGGCCTGACCACAACCACATTCGACGTGCTGAATCGGCCAATTACCGTCGTGGACGGTGGTGGTGGCACCGACACGTTCACCTACTACACCAGCGGAACGAATCCTGACGTGCTTTCCGTCTTAAGCCCGCATCCAACGTTGGATGGTGAAAACAACAAGCAGGTTCAAATCGAATACGATGGCCTAGGGCGTCCGACGATTTCTTGTGGAGTTCTGTCCAGCGGCGGGAGTAGCTGTGGTGAGCAAACGAGCGCCTCCGGGATCAAGACGAGCTTTGCGTACACGACAGCTAGCGGCAGCTACGAGGTCTCGAAGACCCGCAGAAGCCAGACGCAGAGGACCTACACGGATGCGCTGGGGCGCGTCTACGAGACATACACGCCCGACGCCGGGACGTGGCTTTACTATTTCGATGGGAGCACGACACCGGGATGTCCGACCGGTTACACAGGTGCAGCCGGATTCCTGACGGCATCGAAGGATCCGAACGGGAATCTTATTTGCTACGCCTACGACGCTCTGAACCGCGTTAAGGGGATCAACGCAAACGGCACAACCTGCCGCCATTTCTACTATGACACCACGTTCGGCACAGTGCCGAGTGGAGTGACGACCCCGACCAACACTCTAGGTCGAATCGCTGAAGCCTCGACGGACAATTGTTCAGGCACGCTGCAAACGGACGAATGGTTCAGTTACGACAACGATGGGAACCCGACTGATCTGTGGGAAAGTACACCGAACGGCGGGCGCTATTTCCATTCAACGGCAACTTTTGCTGGCAATGGGGCCGTGCTCTCGGTTGACCTCAACGATCCGAGTGAGTACACCAATACATACACTCTCGATGGGGAAGGGCGCTGGACCTCACTAGTAAACAGCCACGTCCCGCAGACTCAGGTTTCCAGCGTAGCCTATAACGCCGCCAGCCAGCCCACGCAGGTGAATATCGGCTCTGGCACCGACAACGACGCCTATACGTATGACTCGACCGGCCGGATGAAGACTTACACCTTTACCGTGGGTTCAGCCAATCAGGGGGGAACGCTCAACTGGAACTCAATCGGCACATTAGCACAATTGGCGATTGTCGACGGATTCCATTCGAGTGGGACGCAGACGTGTAATTTCGGAACGTCCGGCAATATGGGCTACGACGATCTGAACCGTCTCGTCTACGACGATTGTGGTTCCGGCAATTGGGGCCAGACGTTCAGCTACGACCCGTACGGGTACAACAACGTCACGAAAGGCGTAATTTCCGGGCGCACCGGCACGACGTTCAATCCTGGATACAATACGACGAATAACCAATACGCGTCCGGCTACGGCGCAACGTACGACAGCAACGGCAACCAACTCTACGATCCGTCTAATATGAACACCTACACTTGGAACGCTTGGAGCAAGTTGGCATCCGTTGACATGAGCGGTACGGGCTGCTCCACTAGTGGCGAATGTATTACTTATGACGCCTTCGGTCGCATCGTGGAAGTAGACAGTGGAACCACATACACGGAGACATTGTACACGCAGGCCGGGGAAGGGATCTTTCGCGGCGCGACGAAGGTCACCGGCCTGTGGCCCGCGCCGGGGTGGGGGATCGTGGGCGATTCCACGGTATTCATGCACCAAGACTGGCTGGGGAACATTCGACTTGGCCACAACATCAGCGCCTCAAGCGTAACTTTCGATCAGGCCCTCACCCCTTACGGCGAGATATACGCCACAACGGGCACCCCATCGTACGGCGAAAACAACTTCACCGGCGACGTGCAATCCATCGTGTCAGGCACGAGCGGCCTGTGGGACACGCCGAACCGGGAATTGGGAACCGTTCCGGCTCGCTGGCTCTCGCCCGACCCGGCACAATCTGGTTGGAACCCCTACGCCTACGTAAGCAACCCGAACAGCATGACGGACCCGTCGGGCCTGGGGTTCTGTCCTGTTATTGTCTCTTGCGGCGGGGGCGGCGGGGGCGGCCTTGATGGCTCCTCGGGTAGCGATGTTTGGTTTGGGGGGCCAGGCTCTGGTGCCGGTCCCTATGCCCCTGGTGCCGGGACGGGCTTCTGCGGAAACTGCTTCGCGCCCAGTACGAACTTCGGGCCAGGGGACTTTAGCGTGAGTCTATCCGGCGGCAGCCTTTGCGACAGCGACTTTATGCCCTGCGGCTCGCCGATGCCTACCCTGGGGCAGTCTATCAGTTCAGGTTTGCCGGGCATCGGGCCAGGGTGCCAGACGGAGTTCGGTGCTCCATGCGTTCCGATTGCAAATAATATTGGACCTGGAGCTGCGGTGGCTGGAGCCGTAGTTTGTCAGATCACTGAACCCTGTGGCCTTTTTGAAGACATTGCTCTGCTCGGGGCGCTGGGATGGTTGGTTGAGCAGAACCTCAAGATGGCGAAAGGCGGCAAGCAGAACATCGTACCAAGTTGGGCCGAGGGTGCAAGACCGAATCCGGGGGAGTCGGCTTCCGATCTCGCTGATCGTCTGTGCAAGCAGCAATATCCTCCCGACGGTGCCGGCTGCGGCACTGGACCCGGAAGCGAACGCAGCAAGATCCAAAAATGGGCCCGCGACAAGTTCGGAATATGACACGCATCATAATGTCTCTAGGTCCTTTTCGGAAACGGGGGTAATCTGTGACACCTGCACGAGGGAAGTTCGGTCAGCCCCAAACCGGTATCGATTCTAAGAGAAGCAGCGACAGGAGTAACCGGGTTTACCTATTGTGGTTCGTCCGGGAACAGCAGGGGGATGACATCGAACTACTGATTGGGGTTTACGACAGCGAATCGGCTGCGAAAGTCGCAATTGAACGTCTCAGGGACAAACCGGGGTTCGTCGATTTTCCTGACGGGTTCCAGATTCACTGGCGTGAGTTGGGATTGGATAGCTGGACAGAGGGCTTTGTTCAGGTTGATTAGAGGAGTCGGAGTGAGGCTTTCGTGATCATGGGACGTTGGGGGCTGGGGCACCTTTGCGCGACGACGCCCATTCGCAGACAGCAGAACGCGGCAATACCGCCACCCGTGCGGCGTTTGGACTCTTTTGGTAAGATTGACCTCGCGGTTGGCCATTGGTGATCCTTCCTGATTCTGGTATCAGTATAGGTATCACCGACTCGCAAGTGCTAGATAACAAAAGTAATGGCGGAGAGGGAGGGATTCGAACCCCCGATACCCGTTCGGGTATGCCGGTTTTCAAGACCGGAGCCATCAACCACTCGGCCACCTCTCCAGCTTCTATAGTTCTACTATAATTTGGTGCTTCTGGCGGCGCGCCGTGAGTCGTTCTGTGAGTCGCGCTGTGAGTCGTTCTGGTCGTGATCGTAGAAGGGCAGGGTGTCCGCGTGACCCTCGATTGGTTCGGATCTCATTTCTTGTAAACCGCGCCGCCCTTCATTACAAATTCCACGTGCTGCACTGCGCTGATGTCCTGCAGTGGATCGCCCGGCACGGCAACGATATCGGCCAGATAGCCGGATTCGAGCGCCCCAATATGTCCGTCCCATCCGAGCAACCTGGCGCCATTCAGCAGGTCGGCTTGCAGCACCGCCAGCGGCGACATGCCGTGCTGCACCATTAGCACCAGTTCGCGGGCCTGCGTTCCGTGGGGAAATGGGCCTACGTCGGAACCTACTGCCATGGGGACGCCTGCGGCGACCTGCTTCTTGAAGTCCTGCACCTTCAAGTCGAGCACCTGGTGTTCGCGGGCGGCTTGCGCCGGCGTTGACGCATGCTCGGCGAAGTATTCAAAGATGGTGAAGGTTGGGACCGCGAAGATCTGCTTCTCGCGCATCAAGCGCATGGTCTCGTCGCTCAGTTGGTTGGCGTGATCGATCGATGCCACTCCCGCCTGAGCGGCATAAAGCGTTCCTGGTTCTCCGGTGGCGTGTACCGCAACTTTTCGTCCCAGCCGCGCCGCCTCATGTACGGCAGCGTCAAGCTCCGCTTCGGTGTATTGATAAATCGTATGGAATCTTCCGTCCACTACCGAGTCGGGCCCGGTTTCGTAAATCTTGGCGAAGTCCGAGCCTTCCTTGAACTGCCGCCGCATCACGGTGACGAGTTCACCCGTGTTATTCGCGTAATCTGCATTCGGCAGAACGTGCTGCTCGGGGTTGTAGCCGATTGCGTCCTCGTGGCCGCCCAGGATGTTCACCGCATTGCCGCTGATGCGCAGCCGCGGGCCAGGAATGAGTCCCGCGTTAATGGCATTGCGGACCGCCGTATCTGCCGAGCCCGCGCCTTCAGTGCCCATGTCGCGTTCCGCGGTGAAGCCCGCGATCAGGTCGTCGCGCGCGGCCAGAGTCGCGGTGATCGTGCGCTGCGGCACCGATTCCTGAACGGTCTGCAGATCCTCCGCTCCAGGATGCAGGAAAAGATGGACGTGAGCATCGATCAAACCAGGCATCAAGGTGCGGTCACCCAGATCGATCACTTCGGCTCCCTCGGGACGCTTCACAGCAGTCCCGACCTCGACGATGCGGTCACCCTGTACAAGGATTTCGCCGGGTTTCACGATGCGCCCATTCTTTACGTCCAGCAACCGCGCCGCATGCAGCACGATTGCGTGCGCCGGGTCGGGTTCGGATTGCCCCGCGGCGCTGAGAATGAAAGCAGATAGTGCAAATAGCAGGGCAGGGAACACGATGCAGCGCAGCTTCGTCATAGATTTACCGGACGCGATGGTACCACCAGGAATCACCACGAGGCTAGGAGTTTGCCGGTCTTTGCGCATTGTGTCTTTGCCGTTCACCCAAACCCGACGACTCGATTCCGTAGTACACTTTCGGCCATGATGCTCCGACGCATTGTCTTCGCTGCGTTACTGATTGTTGTTTTCGTCTGCAACCTGTTACCAGCGCAGGAAACTTCTTCCAAGCACGCACATGGAGTGCAGAAACAATCTTTCGGCACGCGGGAGGGGAGGCCCGTCAACTTGTACACGCTCACCAATTCCCATGGCGTTGAAGTCCGTGCCATGAACTACGGCGGCATCATTGTTTCCATTCGCGTCCCCGACCGCAAGGGCGAGTTCGCTGACATTGTCCTGGGCCACGAAAGTCTCGAGGGATACATCCCGAACCCTCCCTACATTGGGGCCGTGGTCGGGCGCTACGCCAATCGCATCGCCAACGGCACTTTCACCCTCGACGGCAAGACTTACACCGTGCCCAAGAACGACGGGCCCAACACGCTGCATGGCGGCGTTACCAGAACCTTCGACAAAGTGGTTTGGGACGATGCGCCTCTCAAAGGCAGCAAGCCCGGCGTGACGTTTACTTATCTAAGCAAGGACGGCGAGGAAGGATTCCCCGGCAATCTTACGGCGAAGGTGACCTACACCTTGACTGACGATAACGAACTTGTGATCGACGACGAAGCGACGACGGACAAAGCCACGCCCATCAACCTGAGCCAGCACAGCTATTTCAATCTTGCGGGCGAGGGCTCGGGCGACATTCTTAATACGGAACTCATGCTCAATGCCGACCGCTTCACGCCCGTGGACAAGAATCTGATTCCGACGGGCGAGCTTCGACCGGTGAAAGGAACGCCATTCGACTTCACGACTGCAACCAGGATCGGCGCCCGCATCGACGACAATTACGAGCAGCTCGTGCTGGGCCACGGCTACGACCACAGCTTCATCATCAACCGCAAGGGTGACGGCCTGGAACTGGCCGCGCGCGCCTACGAACCCACCAGCGGGCGAGTTCTTGAAGTGTTTACCACGCAGCCGGCAGTTCAGTTTTACACCGGCAATTTTCTGGATGGGACGGTTACGGGAAAGCATGGTCACGTCTACAAACGCCGCGACGCTTTCTGCCTGGAGACGCAGCATTATCCGGATTCGCCGAATCACCCGGATTTTCCGTCAACGATTCTAAGGCCGGGGCAAACGTTTCACGAGAAGGCGGTATTCAAGTTCTCAGCGAAGTAACTGGGGGGACGATCGAGAACCTGTCTGGTTCCGTAGTTTTGGCAAGGCACGAGTTCAGTCGTGCCGCCATCGCCCGAGCAACGATGCGGGCTTCAGCCCCTGGCGACCGTCCTCATTCCCCGCGCAGTTCCTCCACCAGCGCTTTCTCCACCCGCTCGCAATGCTGCGGAGTCAGCTTCGCCCCTTTTGACGTCAGATAGAACGCGTCGATCGCCATCTGGCCTTCGGTGTCGATTAACGCGATCTCGATATTGCATTCCTGATCGGAGAGGCAGGACGCGATCCGGTGCAGAAGCCGCGGACGGTCCTGGGCAATCACCTGCACCAGCGTGCTCGAAGAAGAACACGCGTCGTCAAATTCGATTCTGGTTTCCACCTTCACTTTGGTGATGACGCTTTTTTCCGAGCGCTGCCGGTCGCGCAGCATTCGATCGAGATCGGCTTCGCCCAGCAGAACTTCCGTGATGCTGCGCTTGAAACGCGCCCACTCGGAAAGGTTCAGCTCCAGGGTACGAAAGCGGTCAGTAAAATGAATTGTGTCGACCACCGTTCCCGCCTGATTCGAAAACGCGTTCGCCTTGACGATGTTCATTCCCCATGCAGCGAGCACGCCGGTGAGTGTCGCAAAAAGAAACGGACGGTCGCGTGTGACCAGCGTCAAGTCGTACCAATGCCGGCCGCGTTTCAAATCGATCTGGACAGGATCGTCGGCAACCTGGTCAGCCATTTCCAGGTGGCGAACCACTTCTTCCGCGGAATGCACTCGCAGGTAACGCTGCGGGAAGCCTTCCACAAAACTCCGGAACTTGTTGCTGGTGACCGAAGCCAGCGAGCGAAAGCGGGCAAATTTGTCATCATGTACATCGGCGTGCACGCGCTGATCGGCGCTTCGGTTCAAGTAATTCGCGGCCGCGATGTAGAGCTGCCAAACATTCTCGGTCTTCCACGGAGTCAAAGCTTCTGGGTTCACCGCTTTGATGTCGGCATAAGTCATCAGGCACAACATCTTGAGGCGTTCGGGTGTTCCAACTTTTTCTGCAAAGGCTGCCACCGTCTCGGGGTTAAAAATATCCCGCCGCAGTGCGCTCGACAGTTCCAGGTGATTGCCGATGAGATACAGCACCGCCGCGCGCTCGCTGGGATCGGCATCAAGACGATCGAGGCAGCGGCCAGCTATCTCCAGACTGCCTTCCACATGGTTGGCTCCGGGCACGCCTTTCCCCGTGTCATGCAAAAGCAGCGCGAGATAAAGCAATTCCGGATCTTCCAGTTCGCCCAGCAGTTCGGCGTAACGCCTGTCCCACTCGGACTGGGACTCGCGCAGGCGGTGCAGACTCTCGATCGCCAGGAATGAATGTTCATCGACGGTGAAACGATGGTAGAAATCGCGCACCACCAGCGAGTCGATGGGTTTCAGTTCCGGCAAAAGCAAAGTCAACAAGCGCAGAGAATGCATCGCCCGCAACGCGTCAGCGGCGTGCGGCTGCAGCAAAGTTTCCTGCAGGTAGAGCCAGAGTTCGGCGCCCCGCGGTGGATGGGACGCCAACGCGGGCAGTGCCTGTTCGATGCGGTATTCCGTGGTGGTGCTCAACTTCAGCCCGTGGCTAGCCATGAAGTGAAAAAGGCGCAGCAGAATCTCCGGATCCTGCATCGCGGAGGGTTGCTGCAGAAAAATCAGTCCGTCGACCACAGAAAAATCCGGAGTCGAGAGCCGCGAGCGCCAGCTCTGAAATTGACGATAAAGCGACGACCACGCTTCCGGAATTTCCTCGAGCAGTTGCTCCACGGTGCGCTGCACCGCGCGAGCGTGGCCAAAATAAATCCGCATCCAGTCCGCCGCCGTTTGCTCAGAAGAATCCGTGACGCCGATCCGGCGCGCCGCCGCTTCGTCCTGGGCTTCCCAGCTGAGAGCGTTATCGTCGCGGCCGTGGCGAAAATGCAGGAAGCAACGTGCCGACATTAGAAATTCCAGCGCCGCGTCCAACTGCCTGCGCACCGGCGCGCGCAGCGAACTGGCATCGGGCCAGTCGTGCAGCTTGTCCATGGCCGAAATCAGGGCTAGCCAGCAGGCCACGTTGTAGTCGCGAAGACCCCCCGGAGTCTCCTTCAGATTCGGTTCGAGGTGGTAGACAGTTTGGCCGAACTTGCCGTGGCGCTCGCGCGTGACTTCCGCCAACCCCTGCAGAATAGGCCCCGACTCCCGCTCCACCAACTTTGGAATCACCTTATCGTGAAGCCGGGCAAATAGGTCGCGGTCGCCCGCGAGATAACGGCAGTCGAGCAGCGAAATCGTGAACTCAGTGTTGTTGGGGTCGTAACGCTCGCACTCGGCCAAAGTGCGTGTCGCGGGGCTCAGCTTCAAACGGAGATCCCACAGCTCCTGCGAAAAACGGCGGACCGGATCTTTGAAGGCCTGTTCGTTGCCGCGATCAGCGAACAGAAAAAGCAGGTCGATATCGGAATAAGGGAAAAGCCATCCCCGTCCGAAACCTCCCGTGGCGACCAGCGCAAAGTTTCGCGGCTTGTCCGCCTCCGGCGAAATCAGGTCGAGCCACAGTCGCTGCAGGATGCCTTCGACCAGCTCTGTGCGTTGCGCGACCGCAATGCGGCCGTCGCCGCTGGCGGCGAATTCTCGCTGAATCCGCGCCGATTGTTCGCTGAGTGAACCGCGCAACTCGCTGATGAGTGAGGACGCCGCCGTCATGAAAGTGAACTCGTACTCCCCTGGTGAAGGCCACATATGGGGAGGGCTGCCGTCACAGCTGCCGTTCAAATGCTTTCCGCTTGCGTCCCTTAGGGGCCTCGTCTTCGCCTTACAAGTCTTACGTCTTATAACTCTTGAGTCTGAGTAGCTCTTGGTTCTTACAGTGCGCCTTCACCGCGTTCGTCATTCCGAATGCGAATGGCTTCGTCCACGCGGGTGAGAAAAATCTTGCCATCGCCGATTTTCCCCGTGCGCGCCGCCGCCAGAATAGCCTGCACGGCTTTCTCCACGATCGCGTCAGGCAACACCATCTCCAACTTGGTTTTCGGAATCAGGTCCACGCTATATTCGCGTCCTCGGTAGACCTCGGTGTGGCCTTTCTGCCGACCATGACCTCGAACCTCGAGCACCGTCATGCCTTCGACGCCAACTTCGTGGAGCGCGGTTTTGACTGCGTCCAATTTGGAATTCTGAATAATCGCCTCGACCTTAGTCATGTTTTGTTTTTTGAATCCTGTTCTGCGTCATTGACGCTATCGCCGCGCCAGGTCACCGCGAATTCCCGTCGGTAACTCTACGCCGGCAACTGTCAAGCCAGATCCCCTCATAGTATCGCTGTTTCGAGGTCGGGAAGAGATCTGGGCCGCCAACTTCCTGGACGCGCTCACTGTATCGTCCGCAGCACGTTCGCGGAAATTCAATCTATTTATCGGTCCTATCAGGTTTTGTTATTGAAAACGTGATGCCGCTGGCTTCTTACGGGGTGTCTGGGACTCTGCGCGACTCCCAGAGTCGCGCCCGCATCCCCCTCGAGAAGCAAAACAAGAAACCGTGGACTATTATTTCGGCTGAACATTCAATCCCTGAGGAGCAGAAGGTGCTGCCGGCGGAGGCGCAGGCGGTTTGGCGAACTTCGCGTCGTCCACGGGAACATTCTGCTTCAGTTCGGTTACCTGGATGGTGAACCGACCATTCGGCCTCGCCAGAGTCCAGCGGAACGGAATCTTCACACCGTCGGCTACGCGGTAATCAGCGTAGTCAATCTGGGTGGGCAGACGTCCCAGCGGAGTTTCCCCAAAACGCACCAGCCGGACCAGCAAGCCGGATTGCTGGTCAAAATAAAGCTGGATCGGAGGCTTGTCTTCGCGCTGCCCGACAACCACATAATAGACGTCATGATCCCCGATTTTTTCAGTTCCGCGCGTGCTCAGCTTGCTGAATATTCGCCGCAAATGAGTTGCCAGGTGCAAGTCGGCGTCGATCGCGGCTCCGTCAACGTCCGACCCGTGCATCTCGCGCATCGGGCGGCCGACGGTTCCCAGCCAGCCTTCCTGTCCATTAAATGCGGTAACGCTGTCACCCTCCGGCATGTGAGTGAACGAAATGCGCTTTTCCGGATCCTTGGAATACACATCGATGGGGAACGACTTACCGCCAAACTCAATGGTCCCCTTCTCGACGCGGCTTGTGATCTTATCGACGGCAGCGGGTCCGCCGAGAGCCTGGACATATTTGTCGAGCAATTGATCTGCGGAGGGCCCGGTTGGTTCCTTAGACTCCACGGCTTCGACCTTCTTGGCCTCCGCCGGAGCCGCTTTCGCCTCCAACTCGCTCATGATCGGGGGTGTGCCCATCGGCTCGGGGCTGCCGCGATGACACGAGTAGCACGTCACCTCCCGGTGTCCATCAAAATTGTCTTTGTTGATGGCGAACATCATCTCCATCATCTTCCGCGCAGTTTGCTTGTTCTTCTTGTCGTCCTTATCAAATTCCAGCCTCCCATTCGCGCCCTGCACATGGCAGAACTCGCATTCCACTCCAAGCGACACCGTGATGAACTGCATCGCCGGGAACACCTGGTCGGCGGGAACTCCTTTCAACACCTTGATGTTCTTGAACTGTTCTTCGGCCATCTTCGGCCCCGCCGGACTTGTGGCCTGCGCAGGTGCTCCGGGTACAGATGCGCCGGATTGCGCGCGCACGCCACCCGCTAGGATTCCGCAAGCTATGATGCATGTCGCTGTTGCCAAAAATAAATTTCGTTTCCCGTTCATTCTAGAAATCGCCTCGGCTGGAATCCTGCAAGTGTAACAAAGGTCTTCGGGTTCGAATTCAAATTCCGTTACCGTTGCACCTTACTTCGCATCTCCCACGCCATGCCGCATAAAATACTGCAACTTATCCATCCTCGCCGGCACGGCCACGTCAAAGAAGCCCACCATCATCTCGTCTGAGGTTTGATCGCCCCACGTCACCGTCTTGTCGGGATCAGGATTGTGAGGATTATTCTTCGAATTGTCATACCACGCAATCGCCCGCAGGCGCGTCCCCGCCTTCAGGGCTCGCGGCTCCGCCAGCCGGTAACTCAATTGCCAGTGAAAGTGATAATTCACCCGCAGCAGAGTCTCCACCGTGCCGTCATCGTGCACAATATCGTACTCAAAACGCTTCCCGCGCAGGTGCATATGCGGAAACAAGCTCAGCAAGGTCGCGTCGTTGGGCAGCGTTCCCTGCACTTCCACGCGAAAATCGTCCGCGCCTGGCGGAATCACGAGCGCGTGATTGTTCAACTGCAGCGTAATTACCCGCTGCTTCGGCGGCGACTTCGCAAACACCAGCCCCATGCTCGTCTGGTCCCGATCCGCCGAACCGTTGGTCGTGTAGTGCATCTGAAAAACCAGGTCGGACCCAGCCGGCACAAACTTGGCCATGCCCGGCGCCCACTCGTCGGGTGAACTGCCCGGCGCATACACGATCAACAAGTCACTGGTAGTTTCATGAGCCTGGCGCCGCTCCTCGGGATCGGTCAGCGTCGAGGCCGTGAAAGGCTCGCCCACCGGGGCATGCCGCAGCCACGACGAATCCGGCGGACGAATGTAGACCACCGCATGATGCACATGCGCCGGACTCCCCGGCCGCAATTCCGACATTTGCACCCACCGATCTTCCGCAAAATGCGTGGGCACAATTTCGTAGGTGTACTCCACTTCGCCCTGCGCCGGAATCTGCACCGGCTTCGGCATCGTCACGATTTGGTCCGGAGGCGGAATATTCCATCCCTCGGCCCACTTCCGTGGCGGAGGTGCGTCGTGTTCGTCGCCCGCCGGCGCGCCAGCCTCGGCCCATTCGGAGAAAATTGCAATCTGACTGTTCGTCAGCGACGAGTCGTTGGAAAAATGTCCGAATCGCGGGTCGGCAAACCACGGCGGCATCATCTTCATCGCGACCTCGGCCGCCATCCGCTTCGCCCACGGCTGCGTCTGGGCATAGGTGACCAGTGGCATGGGGGCAACTTCCCCAGGCCGATGACAATTTTGGCAATGGCTTTGCAGGATCGGAAGAACGTCTCGATAGAAGGTGGGCGGCGAACTCGTACTTGCTGCCCGATCCGCGACTGCCGGACGCGACTGCCATCGGCCGATGCCCATAACGACTCCCGCGGTCAGTACTAACCCTAATAGGGCGGCGAGCTTCTGCAAAAGTGCCGACGTGCCAGTACCCATAGCGAATAGCCTACAACTCCAGATGCCTATGACGTGTCCATTTACGGACATTGCGGACACTGGCAACGAAAAAAATTGAAATAAAGCAGCTCCCGCAAACGTCTTGTTAATTGTGACACTGTCCTTGATCGCGGCGAGAACAAGTTATGCAAAATAATGTGTTAATTACCGGAATTTTTCACGGAACTGTTGCATCCAATTTCGCGTAGTCTCGGCTGGGCGGATCTCTGTCCCCTCGCGGAACCATGCGGAGGTCTCAATCGTGATCAACAAGTGTCTGATGTTTCTAGTGCTGGCGTCTTTGGCCTTGCCCGCGTTCGCGGCCCAGCATGTTGCCGTGCATCCCAGGCCGCCTTTTCCGGCCGGCGAGCAGGACGCGATCCGCGAGATCGTCGACCTCGAGCGTCAGTCGAAGGAAGCCAGCCTGCAACGCGACGCCGAATTCTCGCAACGCACTCTCGCAGACGACTACGTTGCGATTACTCCCCTCGGCCAGGTGACCACCAAACAGGACAACGTCCGCGCTCGCAAGAGTGGACAACTGCGTTACGAAGCCATGGACATTACTGACATGGTCGTCCGGGTCTACGGCGAAACCGCGGTGGTCACTGCCCGGGCCGATGTCAAGGGCCACCAACTGGGCGAGGATTTCAGTGGCCCGTATCGTTACACGAGAATTTGGGTCAGACGCAATGGCCACTGGCAAACCGTAAGCTACCAGGCCACCGTGACCCAGTAACGGACGAGCTACAGAGAGCTATATCGACGTGCGTCTCCCCGCGCACCACTTGGCGTACACACCTGGCCTACACACCTGGCCTACAATGGTCCGTCACTTTCTCCACAAGGGCAAAAACCATGGTCGATGTTTCCTCACGCTGAAATCGGACTGCGTGGCTGACACTACTTCTCTCTTTCTTGATCTCCGCTTCCGGAATCTGTGCCGCGCAGCAGCCCCAGCTTTCTGCCGACAAGCGCGCCCAGATTGAAGCGGCCGTCGGTTAAAGGCTCTTCGACCTTGAATCCGAAGTATCCGCAAGTCACTCGGGCAAATCAGTCCCGGCAAATCAATGCCCGCAATGATACGGATGACCCTTCAGGATAGTGAACGCCCGGTAGACCTGCTCCAGCAGCACCACTCGTGCCAGCTCGTGGGCCAGAGTCATCTTGCCGAGTGAAATCGTGAACTGCGCCGCGGCGCGAGTCTGCTCGCTGAAGCCATCTGCAGGGCCGACCGCAAACACCAGCGGCAAGGGATTGCGGTCCTGATAATCTCCTACGAATTGCGCAAATTGCTCCGAGGAAAATTCCTTGCCTCGCGCATCCATCAGGACCAGCGTAGATTTCGCGCCACCGGCGGACTTTCGGTGCTTCGCCGCAGAAGAATTTCCCGCGGATGATTTCGCGAATGATCTTGCCGAAGACGCGCGTCCGCAAACCTCCAGCAAAGCCACTTCATCCCGCAGAGCGATTCCCTCGACCGGCACGTAGCGCGAAATTCGCTGGAGATATTCCTCGGTCAGCGCCTGCAGCGCCGGCTCTTTCGTTTTCCCAATCCATGCAATCTTGATTTTCAAAGCCGGGTCTCAGCTGAATGCAGAATGAATGCAGGATCGAACTCCGAAACTTCGCTGCGCCCAAGAGCTCACTTCTTCCCAGACACCCATAAGCGATTTTTGGGGATTTCGTGAAGAAAATCCCGGAAAGAACTCAATGAACACGAAACTCGACGAAAGCGGCTACGTTTTTTTTCGCTTCCTCGCCGCTAAGGCGGTGGCAGCTTTTCGCTTCTTAGGCGCCGACTTCAATTCCGCCGGCGCCAGCCGTTTCGCCGTCTTCCACAGCCGCTCCAGATCGTAAAACTTGCGCGCCTTCTCGGAGAATACATGCACCACGAAGTCGACGTAATCCACCAGCACCCACTCCGCCTGGTTGTAGCCTTCCACGTGCGTGGGCCGCAGGCCGGCCGCCTTGAGGCGCAGCTCCACTTCATCCGCGATGGCCTGCACCTGCCGCGGATTCGTCCCGTTGCACAGCACGAAGTAATCGGTAAATGCGCCGGATCCCTTTTCCATTTCCAGGATGGTCAACTCTTCGGCTTTCTTTTCGAGGCAGGCTTGAATGGCTGCAGAGACTTGGGCTTTGGTCGCGTTCTTCTTCATTCAGGATTCAGTCGTTGGAGAATCGTCGTTGGGTCGTTGGCTTAAAGCTCGAATCCCATTGTAACTGACATTTCGGCCATCACGTTTTCCTGAGCGAGTCCAGTTTCAACGCGCCCAGATTTACGCCAACGACGAACGACCAACGACCTACGACAGCCGATACAGTCCCAGCTTCTTGATGTAATCGGCCACGCCCGCGTCCACGAACCGCCCCAGCGGTTTCCCCGCAGCCGCAGCATCCCGAATCGCAGTGGCCGAAACCGGCTGGTGCACCTTCTCCAGCAAATGAAGCGTGGCCCCCGTCAAAACCAGATCCCCTGTGGCTGCTTGCTTCTGAAAAGGACGCGTCACCGCCGGCTTAGGACGCAACTTCTCCGGCAGCGCATTCGCCACGTCCGCCAGCGAATATCCCGGACGGCTGGCCACCACGAACGCACACTCCCGAAACAAATCTTCTGCCTGGTGCCACTTGGCGATGTCGGCAAAGGCATCGATCCCGATCAACAGAAACAGCCGGTCGCTGGACTTGAAAGACTGCTTGAGCCGCCGCACGGTGTCGATTGTGTAATTTGGCTGAGGCGTGCGGTCTTTGTCCTTGTTTTTTTCCTTGCTTTTGACTGGTTTTAAGGCAGAGTCGCTGCCAGAAAATTCCTCCGGCGCCTCGAGCAGCGAGGGGATGAAGGCCTTCTCCGGCGCGGTGGCCAGCGCGACCATGGCATAGCGATGAAGAAAAGGCGACAGCGGCTGGCGCTGCTTGTGGGGCGGCACATGCGCCGTCACAAAATAAATCCTCGAGAGGTTGCACTTGTCCATCGCCGCACGCGCCAGGGCAATGTGTCCGCGATGGATCGGATCGAAAGTCCCGCCCAGCAGCCCGATGTTCATGGTCTCGGTAGTGTCTCGATTTGGGCTGCCTGATGCAAGTCCAATACATTCCGGGGATTCGCGACCTTCTCAGAGTGAGACCCGGCGGAGTCCAAACTCGCTATGTCCGTTGGGCCATCGCCCGCTCGGCCACGGTTCCACCAGCTCCCAGGCCATTTGCGACGTAATTGCTAGGTATTTTCCAGGTACCCGATGAACTCCTGTAACTCGCGTGTTTCCCAATTCGGGCCTAGCATGGCGTTATATGCGAGTAACCCTCCCCCTACTCCGCATGCCGCCCACCCGCGCGACCATTCTGCGCTACGGGGTCGCCCTGCTCAGCACCGTCCTGGCTCTGATTCCCTCGCTTCTGTTGGCCGATGTCGCCGAAAGCCGGTTGGCTTTGTTCGGGGTCGCGGTCATGGTGAGCGCGTGGTACGGCGGCTGGAAGCCCGGTTTGGCTGCCACCGCCTTCGCCATGACTGTGAGCGCATATTTTGCGCTCGCCGGAGAACGGACGCCCGCGCAGTTGCACACCGCGATGTTCCGGCTGGCGCTGTTTTTCTTCGTTGCCCTGCTGATCTGCTGGTTCAACGGTGCGCTGCGCGCCGCGCAGGAGGGCCTGCGCCGCTCTGAGCTGAACTTCCGCTCGCTGGTCACCAACGCCCCTTACGGCATCTGCCGCTGTGACGCTTCCGGCAAGCTGCTGGACGCCAATCCGGCGTTGCTCAGCATGCTCGGCTACAGTTCCCCTTCCGAACTCGCGGGGCAGCATCTGGGCGGTCTCTATGCCGATGGCCAGCGCTGGTTCGATCTCGCCGATTATCTCCGCTCAGCTTCGCATTTCAACGGCTTGATCGCGGAGTGGAAGAAAAAAGACGGCAGCACCACCGTGGTCCGAGTTTCAGGCCGGTCCGTGTCCGACGGCGACGATAACACCGTGTTCGAGCTCTTTGCCGAAGACGTTACCGAACGCCGCACCCTGGAACAGCAGCTTCGCCAGTCGCAAAAAATGGAAGCCGTCGGCCGCCTCGCCGGAGGCATCGCGCACGATTTCAACAATCTGCTGATGGTGATCTCCGGCTACTCCGAATTCTTACTGGATCGTCTCGGCCCTGACCCCGAGATGCGAAATCCGGCTCAAGAGATTGCCAGCGCCGCCGGGCGAGCCTCCACGCTGACACGCCAGTTGCTCGCCTTCAGCCGAAAACAGATGCTGGCTCCCCGCATTCTGGATCTGAACGGCGTTGTCACCGAAAACCTCAAAATGCTCAACCGCATGATCGGAGAAGATGTCGACCTTGTGATGATGCCGGGTGCGAGTCTCGGATCGGTTCGCGCCGATGCCGGCCAGATTGAGCAGGTCATCATGAACCTCGCCGTCAATGCCCGCGACGCCATGCCCACAGGAGGAAAGCTCACGATTGAAACTTCCAACGTCACGCTCGACGAAGAATACGCCCGCGTCCATGCGCCTCTTCAGGCGGGCGAATACGTGATGCTGGCCATCAGCGACACCGGCATGGGCATGGACGTGGAAACTCAGTCCCGCATCTTCGAACCGTTCTTCACCACCAAGGGCACAAAAGGCACCGGGCTGGGACTTTCCACGGTCTACGGCATCATCAAGCAAAGTGGCGGCTACATCTGGGTCTTCAGCGAATTGCGCAGGGGAACGACATTCAAAATCTACCTGCCTCGAGTGGCCTCGGCCGGCGAGCATTTAACTCCCGTAGCCGTCGCCGAGAAGTCCCACAAGACGGAGCCGGGAACAGAAACCATTCTGGTAGTTGAAGATGAAGCCAATCTGCGCTATCTCGCCCGGCTGTTCCTCGAAAAGCAGGGTTACAAGGTAATCGAGGCGGCCGATGGCGCAGTCGCCATGCAGATCGCGGTTGCCCATGAGGGCACCATCCACCTGCTGCTCACCGACGTCATCATGCCCGGCATGAATGGCCGCGAACTGGCGCAGCGCATTTCAGAAATTCGCCCGAACGTGAAGATCCTCTACATGTCCGGTTACACCGAAAATGTGATCGGAACCAACGGCATGCTGGATGCCGGCGTACGCCTGCTTCAGAAGCCCTTTAACCTTCGCGACCTGAAAGACAAAGTGCGCGAAGTGCTCGATGCAGGCCCAATTCCCCCGGAGGTCGCCATGTCCGCTCATGCTGTGAAACGCCATGCGGCGCAGGGCTGGGATCAACCCATCCCCGCCCGTGCTCAACGATTCCAACTCCACTTGCCTCTCCGTTATCGCCAGCTCGGTGAGCAGAACTGGCACGAAGGCAAGACCGAAAACATCAGCCGCTCGGGCATGCTCTTCCAGGCGGAAGAACTGGTACAACCCAGCGTCCAACTGGAAATCAATCTCGTGCTCCCGGCGGAGATCGCCGGCCTGTCGGCAACGGAAGTGATTTGCCGCGGTGAGGTGGTGCGCAGCGTGGAACCAAACGGCGGAAGTGTGAGTCCAGCGCTGGCCGCCAGGATTCTGCAATACCACTTCCAGCATGGAGCGCATTTACCGCAAGCGTAAGGTTCGCCAACATCGCGGAAGCGGCATTCCGTCGTCGAAAAAGAGTTTTTCAGCAACCTGCCAGGCAACCCGGTTGCGGGTTGCACCAGGAACGGTGCTGCGGTGCTCCAAGCGCTTGATTCGCGGCGGCTTTATCGAGGCGAGTCCTGTGCAAAGAATGATCTGTATGTTATTGATAATAAGCTAGATAGATACGTGAGATGAATCGGTTTAACGGGCCGGTGGTGGGGGCGCGTTGCGGGATCGACCAAAGGGCTCAGCAGGTCGATCCAATCGCGCGTGCGGGGTTTGCAACCTCCGCGCGAGGCATTTGTGAGAGCGGGAGGCACGTTCGTTTTCGCTGCCGGGAGGGATCAGAGCGGAGCCTTGTCGACTTCCAACCGGCTTCCCCCATCCACCGCTGCGGCCATTTCCTTCTCGCGCAGCTCCTGCACCGCCTCCGCCATCGCGTACTTCAACTCCTCGATCCCCTTGCCAGTCACCGCTGAAATCTCGTACAGCTTCAATTTGTGTTTCTTGCAATAGCGCTTGAGCGTCGCGACTCGGTCTTTGTTGGCCGCGTCCATCTTCGACGCCACCATGATCATCGGCTTTTCTTCGAGATGCGCGCCGAAGCTAACCAATTCTCCTTGGATCACCTCAACGTCTTTCACCACATCCGGCCGCCCGCTCGCGTCGGAAACATCCACCAGATGAACCAGCAAGCGCGTGCGCTCAATGTGCCGCAGAAACTGCGTGCCCAATCCCGCGCCCGTGTGTGCGCCTTCGATCAGCCCGGGAATATCAGCCACCACAAAACTCACTTCACTCTTGGCGTCACCCACCGCCACAACGCCGAGGTTCGGCTGCAGCGTAGTAAACGGATAATCCGCAATCTTCGGCCGAGCTGCAGAAATGCGCGAAATCAGCGTTGACTTGCCCACGTTCGGAAATCCGACCAGCCCGACGTCAGCCAGCAGCTTGAGTTCGAGCCGGTAGTGATGTTCCTCGCCAGGCCGTCCGACCTCATGTTCACGCGGAGCCTGATGCACCGACGTAGCAAACCGCGCGTTACCTCGCCCGCCGCGCCCGCCACGCGCGATCACGATACGCTGGTCGGGCCCCGAGAAGTCGTACACCTTTTCTCCCGTATCTTCGTCGAACACAATCGTCCCCACCGGAACCTTCAACATCACGTCGCCGCCGTCGCGCCCGGTTTTGTTCGAACCTTCCCCGTGACGTCCGCGCTGCGCGTTGTATTCAGGATTGAACCGGAAATGCACCAGCGTATTGTGCCGCTCGCTGGACTCCATGATCACGTCTCCGCCCTTGCCGCCATCGCCGCCCGAGGGCCCGCCCCGGGGCACAAACTTCTCCCTCCGGAAGGCCATGCAGCCGTTCCCGCCGTCGCCCGCCTTCACGCGAATTTTTGCTTCATCGATAAACATGATTCAGTGGTTGGACGCCGGCAACAAGTCCTCTGCGTCCTCTGCGTTATCGCCCTTCAAAGGAATTACCACAAAGGAATGCAGCTGAGAAATCGGCAACAAAAACAAAAGCCTCATCCCGGAGGCGAGGCTGAAGCCGCGTGTCGACAGCTCGCCGCGGCCGCTAAAACGCTTCAGTTCAAATCGAACTACTTCACTTCCACCGGCTCGATCATCACGAACTTGCCCATCTGTCCCTTATTCTGGAACTTGATGCGGCCCGTGATCTTTGCAAAGAGCGTATCGTCTTTGCCGCGGCCCACATTCAGCCCCGGCTTCACCGGTGTGCCGCGCTGCCGCACGATGATTGTTCCACCGGGCACAATCTGCCCGCCGAATGCCTTAAACCCAAGCCGCTGCGCATTGGAATCGCGCCCGTTTCGAGAAGTGCCTTGCCCTTTTTTATGTGCCATAGAAAATCCAGTTGTTAGTGGCTAGTTGCCAGTTACCAGTAAAATCGCAAACCTAAACTTCTACTTCTTTTTCCCGGTCGATTTCTTCGCCGCCGCCTTCTTGGGCGCGGACTTCTTCTTGGTCGAACTCTTTACCGGCTTCGCTTCCGCTTCCACAGCTTCCACCTGGGCCGCCTTCACTTTCACCGGCTTCGGTTCTTTCTTCGGCAGCTCGGGAGCTTTGAAGCTTTGTCCATCGAAAGCGATCTCGGTGATGCGCACCGCCGTGTAGTTCTGCCGGTGTCCTCGCAGTTTCTTGTATTGCTTCTTGCGCTTGTAATGAAACACCAGAATCTTTGCGCCGCGGCCTTCTTCCACCACCTGGCCCACCACGCGCGCTTCTGCCTGCGGTTTACCAACCTGGCCCTCCGCGGCGGAAACCGCCAGCACCTCGGGAAATTCCACCTGGCCGTCGGTGCCCGTGCCCAGACGTTCCACTCGGATCACATCGCCGGGCGCCACCCGGTACTGCTTTCCACCGGCGCGAATGACCGCGTACATGCTTCCGCCTCCGTCAAAATGTCTTGGAACTCAGCCCACTCCATCGGACTAAGCACAAGCCCACAGCGCACACGAGCGCAACCCATGGGCCTGCTGACTTTCCTGCTTGCTGTGTTTTCCGCTCCGGCGCTTAAACAGCCAGAGCAGGCGTCCCCAGAACGGGTCGGCGAGTACAGGCAAACTCAACCATTTTATCGTGCATTGTGGAAATCGGTCAATCGAGACCCTCTGCCATCTCCCGCGTTTGACCGCTGTTGTACAATCCCTGCCCAATCGACCTGAGGAAGGATCGCCTTCGCATGACGCCAATCGCGCCTGAGATTTCCCAGACAGATTACGGTTTGCGACGCGAGATTCTTTCTCCCATGGAGACGCTGGCTCAGTCGGTTTCCACCATGGCGCCCACGACCACGCCCGCGGCCACCATCCCCTTGGTGTGCGCGTTGGCTGGGAATGGCACCTGGCTGGCGTATGTGCTGGCGACCGTGGCCGTGCTGCTGGTCGGGCTCTGCATCGCCCGCTACGCGCGCCTTTCCGCCTCACCTGGCTCGCTTTACACCTACGCTTCGCTGACCCTGCCTCCGTGGCTTGCCGCGACCGTTGCATGGAGCCTTCTGCTGGCTTATGTAGCTACAGGGTCGAGCGTGATCGGCGGCTTCTATCACTACGCCAACTTGCTGCTGCGCGACGCCACGGGCCACGTCTTCTCGGCAGTATTGCTGGCCACGCTGGTCACCGGCGTTTCGATCTGGATTGCCTGGCGCGACGTGAAGATTTCCGCGCGCCTCATGCTGTGGGTGGAAGCTGGATCGGTTACGGTGATTGTGGTCCTGGTTGCGTTGTTGCTGGTGCGCCACGGCTGGCACCTGGACCCCGATCAACTCCACCTGCGCGGCATGACGGGCAGCGGATTGCGTCTGGGCCTGGTGCTGGCGTTATTCAGCTTCGTGGGCTTCGAAAGCGCAACCACGCTGGGCTCTGAGGCGCGCAACCCTCTCAAGACAATTCCGCGCGCGGTGATTCAAAGCGCGGTTCTCGCTGGCGCCTTCTTCACCATCTGCGCCTATGCGGAGGTATTAGGCTTCCACACCGCAGGCAAGGATTTGGGTGCGAGCCAGGCTCCGATGTACGTACTGGCCAACGTCGGCGGTGTCCCGGTGCTGGGACTGCTCATCGACATTGGCGCGCTGGTGAGCCTGTTCGCCGGAACTCTTGCGTGCATCACGGCCGCTGCACGGGTATTGCTGCTGATGGCGCACAACGGGCTGGCTCACCGTACTTTGAGCGCGACTCACGCTCAGCATCAAACACCCGGTCGCGCGATTGTGATCACCGGAGCGGCCGCTCTGTTGCCGGTCGCAGTACTGGCAGTCCGTGGCGCCAGCGGACTGGACGTCTACGGCTGGCTCGGCTCCCTGGCCACCTACGGTTTTATCGTGGCCTATGCCTTGGTTTGCATTGCCCTGCCCAGTTACCTCCGCCACCATGGCGTGTTCCGTCCTGGGGCTCACATCATCCCCTGGCTGGCAGGCGCGGCGATGCTGCTCGCGTTGGTGGGAAACCTCTACCCGGTTCCTGAAGGACCCTACGGCAAGTTGCCTTACATCTATCTCGCATACCTGATAGCCGGACTTTTGTGGTTTGCAATTCGCGGCCGCAGCAAAAATGCACCGCTAGTTGGGCGCTAGCGCTCGATAAAAATATCTAATCAGCGGTAAAGAAAATATCACTAAATTTCCTGCTTCCGCTCTCGGTCAAACTCGCGTACATTTCTTCATCATCTTTTGCGGCAGGCGGGTTGCTGGAAGCCGAGCGGGGCGAGCTATCTCTGCGAGTAACCGTTCAACATTGGCAAGCTGGTTCGACGGCTAGATAGCAGTCAGCGCACGAGTGTATCTACAGATTTCTACGAGGTCACCGATGCTCATGAAAACGACGCTCATCAAAACGATGCTCAACAAAACTGGATTCGTGCTCTTTTTCGTCGTTACGTCGTTGTGGATTTCGGCCGCCTTCGCTCCCTGTGCGCAGGCGCAAACGCTCGGCGGTATCGTCGGCACTGTTACGGACAAAACCGGAGGCGTTCTGCCGGACACCAATGTGACGATCGTGGGTGACCAGACCAAACTTACCCGCACCCAGAAGTCGAACACGAACGGCGCCTACGATTTCGTGGACCTGCCCATCGGCACCTACACGCTCACCTTCACGCATGACGGCTTCCAGACGCAGAAGGTTCCTTCGATCACGGTGCAAGCCGATCGTTCCGCCACCGTCAACGCAATCCTGCCGGTCGGCCAGGTAAGTTCAGTGGTCGAAGTGCAGGCCGACCCGCTCATGAACGCCGTCGACACCACCAACGGCTACATTCTGGAGAAAGAACAGATTGATTCCGTTCCGCTGCCCACAGGAAGTTTCACGGGCCTGGCAATCCTCTCGCCCGGCGTAAACGCGGAGCTGCCCAGCGGTACCGGTGCAAACGCCGGTTTAGGCAACCAGCCTATCTGGGCCAACGGTCAACGCGACACCAGTAACACGTTTCTTCTGAACGGAGTCGATGCCAGCAATCTGTTCAACGGTAAAAGCACCAGCGGGGTAGCCTCGGCGCGCATCGTGAACAACACCGGCGTCGCCGGAGCCGGCAGCACCACGGCGGAAATCATTCAGAGCACGGCTTCACCCTACCTCGCCATCGGCCAGGCTCTGCCCACGCCGGCCCCGGAAACCGTTCAGGAATTTCGCGTCAACACTTCCATGTACGACGCGCAACAGGGTTCGACCAGCGGCGCCCACATCGACATGAGCACCTCGTCCGGCTCGAACGCCATTCACGGCCAGGCGTATATTCACCGCGGAACCGATTGGCTGAACGCCGCCCCTTATTTCTACAATCAGGACGCCAACATTCCCAGCAACGAAAAAGTGCCCCAGTTGCACCGTTACACGGCCGGAGGCACAATCGGCGCGCCACTCATCAAGGACAAGCTCTTCGCCTTCGCCAGTTATCAGCACCTTCACGTTTCCGATACGGAGATTGGAACCTCGCGCACGGCCGTGCCTACTGGACTTAGCGACGCACGCGACGCAGCGTCGCTAGCGGCCGTTGACAATCAGAATTTCCGAACTCAAACGATTAATGGGGTCCTGTATCTTTGCAACCAGCCGCCCCCATCGCCCGCCAGCACCATACCCTGTCTCACTGCTGGCGGGGTGGATCCGACCGCGTTAAATTTAATGCAACACCAACTGCCGAATGGCCAGTATCTGTTCCCGTCGGCAAACCCCAATTTCACGCCGACGCTCAACTTCCCGGAGAATGTTTTCCTCACGCAGCCGGCATACTTCATTTCCGATCAGGCTGTCTCCGATCTCGATTACCTGGCCACCACAAAAGACACGCTGTCGCTGAAGTATTACTACCAGCACGATCCCACGACGGCGCCTTTCGGGTATTCCTCGGTCGAAGGTTTCCCGCAACATCTGGACGCAGGCAGTCAGGTTGCTTCGATTACGAACACGCAGTCGATCAGGCCGAACTTCAGCGTTACGGAAGTGTTCGGTTTCATCCGCGAGAAGGTTTACAGCACCATCGCCCAGCCTTTTACGCCTCAATCGATAGGCATTAATGCGTTCGGTTCCTCGGTTTTCCCGGGAATGACGATTGTCGACGATTTGGGGAATGCTTCTCCGCTAAACGCCAACTTTGTGTACAACGCCGGGATCAATATCGGCTCCACGGCCGCTTCCCAGGGCGCCTTTACTGGCATTTTTCAGAACCGCTGGATGCCTTCCGCCAACGCCATCTGGAGCCACGGCAAGCACACGTTCACGTTCGGCGGAAGCTTTTCGTATACACAACTCAATGCTCGCGACGAAAGAACCAATACGGGCATGATCGGTTTTTTAAATTTCGACGATTTTCTCACGGGCACACCCATTGGCTATACGGCTGACGGATTTATCACCACGAACTTCCTGCAGGGCGACGCCAACCGCTACTACCGCTCCAACGAATGGGGCGGATTTCTGCAAGACAAGTTTCAACTCCGGCCGAACCTCAGCATTAGCGCGGGTCTACGGTTCGACGATCACGGAGGCCTGACGGAAAAAAACGGACGCATTTTCAATTTCGACCCGTCCGCATACGACTATGACGCCGCAACCGACACCATCGCCAACAACGGCTTCATCGTCGCGGGGAACAATCCTTTGTTTCCGACCAAAGGCGTCAGCAATTCCACTCTGACGGGACGCGAGTGGGGTTTGGGACCGCGCGTCGGCGTGGCCTGGAGCCCGAGGGCCTTCAACGACAAAGTCGTGGTTCGCGCCGGCTGGGGAATGTACTACGATCGCGGCGAGCTCTTCACCTATCTTTCTCCGGGATTTGCATCTGGCGTGATTGCTGGCGGTCCGTTCGGAGTGAATCAGACTCCGCCGTGGGTGAATTCGCAGGTTTGTGCGGTTGCTTACGCGAATTGCCCCGGCGGGTTTGAGAATCCCTGGGGCACCACGCTCGGTCCGGGTCCCTCGGGCAATCCGGCGAATCTGGTCCTGCCCAATGCGACGGCAATCTCAAACGGCGCGCAGTTGTTCTCATTCGCTGATTACAATCGCGCTAACAAACTCCCTTACACGCTCAACCAGACGCTCGACATTCAATGGCAGCCGCGTCACGACCTCGCCATTGACATCGGCTACGTCGGAAATTTCGGTCGTCATGAAATCGTTCCTCTTCCTTTCAACCAGGCACGGATTGCTACGCCGACCAATCCCGCCCTGAAGGGTGATCCGCTGGGTTTTGAGCAGGACTACACCTACGGTTATTCGATCGTCACCGCGCCCGGCAGCTTTAGCACCATCAATCTTCCGAACGGCCAGCCCTATCAGGAGACGTTCGAAGGCGGAAACGTCGACCTCCGGGTTCCCTATATCGGGTATTCCGCCGAGTCAGAGTCTTACACCGCAGCCGGCATCTCCGCTTATAACGCCCTCCAGGCTCATCTTGAAAAGCGCATGACTCATGGCTTGCAGGTGGGAGCCTCTTACACTTACTCTCACGCCACTGACGAACAAAGCGCGATGGGTTTGTTTTACAACGGCAACAATCCTCTGGATTTGCGCTCCGGTTACGGACTCGCCGACTTCGACCGCAAACATGTGTTGAATTTCACCTACATGTACCAACTGCCGACGTTTTCCTCGGCATCTTCAATCAAGGGCAGGATCGTCGATGGATGGGCCATTTCCGGTTTGACTGTCATCCAGAGTGGTCAGCCCTACAGCATCGTCGATTACTCGGGAGCAGTCGGCAGTATCTTCTACGGGGCGAACGACGGTATTACCAATCCAATCGTTCCGCTCTCCGGCTGCACTCCCAAGCAGGCACTGACCGGCGTCTCGGGCGCGACTCCCGGCTTTCCTGCTCTGAATGCCGCCTGTTTCGGGTTGCCTTTGCTGAATCCGGGAGACTTGAACGGCGCGATCCCTGCTAACGACCCCTATGAGACGAACTTCATCGCGCAAGGCCAGCGCAATATTTTCCGCCAGGCCTGGCAGAGGCGTGCGGATATCTCGCTGGTGAAGACCACCCAGATCACCGAGCGTGCTTCCCTGAAGTTCACCTTCGATGTGTTCAACCTGACGAACACCGCCAGTTTCGATATCCCGATCGACGACGTGAGCCAGAACATTAACTTCAACGGCTTTCCGTACGCCGGCCAAGCCGGAGCGACGACTCCTTGCAACACCGACTATACCGCCCTGTACGTGTGCCCGACCCTGAGCGGATTAGGCATCACAAACAAAACCATCGGCAGCCCGCGCCAGATTCAGATGTCGCTGCGGCTGCTGTTCTAACCAGCATCTGTTCCGGAACGAGAGTTGGCAAAAACCGCCCTGCCCTTCAACTCAGGGCAGGGTCTTTTTGGAAAACAGCTGAGGATCGCAACAGAGCTACATGCCGTTCTGCCCAAAGATCACTGATTCTTTGTCGTGACCGAAGTCAATCTCTTTGAGCGTGCTGCTGGTTGAGTCCGTCACGATGGCGTCCTGAACCACGTTGTTATCATTCGTATTCAAAGTTCCCGGCACGGTGGCAACCGTCTTTCCGTCGCGCACGAAATTCACCTGTACCGCCGGGCCTGTTCCTTGCCACTCGACTTTGTAGTTGCCTGGTTGTAATTGCGCGCTACCAACCTGCACGGAATCCGGAATCTCTACAGAGTGCTGGTTCTTGTCCCGGGCCAGAGCGCCCATCGGAAACAACAGGGCAAGCGTTGATAAAAGTGCGGCGTATTTTAGTTGCTGCATGAGTTGCTTCATGATGCGAAAAACCTCCTGGGAAAATTAAGCCGCAGTTTCTCACTGTTGCAATGTGAGACCGCCGACTTAGACATTGAGTGTCTTAATTCCTTAGATGCCGCTCAATCGGCACGGGCTGCAGCCACAATAGGGGTGCGATGTAAAGCCGCGTAAATCTCTGTAAAATCATTTTGAGCGTTCGGAAAACGATCTATCTGAGCGATGGGATGATGTGGTAGGCGCGGCAGGATTCGAACCTGCAACCGTCGGATTAGAAATCCGATGCTCTATCCGTTTGAGCTACGCGCCCGAGATCCGTGCTGGCGACGGTTCTTGGTGACACTCACCAGCGCTGTGTTTTCTGGCGTTGGGAGCGCCAGCCTCAGTATCGCATACCGCGTTTGCCCGCCAGCGTTCGGGTGCTACTCTCTTGGGGGCTTCCGATGTTCGCAGCTCGCTGTATTGATGCAGGCAGCGGCCAGCATCAGGCGCTCCACTGGCTTGCCGCCCAGAATGTGCGAATCGATGATTTCGTCGACGTCCGCCTCGCTCACGCGACCGTACCAAACGCCCTCAGGGTAGACCACGATATTTGGTCCATGCTCGCATTGATCAAGACAACCAGACTGGTTGGCCCGGACCCTCCCCTTGAGGCCGCGTTCCGCCAGCTTCTGCTTGAACAACTTTTGCAGTCTGGCTTGCCCCAGGGGATCGCAACACCCCCGCGGATGCCCGGCCGGCCGCTGGTTGCCGCAAACGAAAATGTGATGTTCGAACTTGGCCATGGAAGCTCGGTTCTCGTACGTCTGTCATCTTGAGCGAAGCGAAGGATCCCTCGCACTTCCTCACTCCCGGCAGCCTCTGGGTCGGTGTCTCCACACTATGTTGGGCTGCGTTCCCGAACCGTGCCGGGCGTAATAGACGTTCTCTCGCACAACCATCAAGCTACCGACTGTTCAGCCTCCGCCGCCGTTTCGATTTCCACATCCCAGACTCCCTCGAAGTCCACGAAATAGCCTTGCACCTTGATTCCTGGAATTGCGTGAAGCAAACCCTCCGCCGCGCGCCGAAGTTCGGCCTCGTGATGCGTGGCCTCCGCGTGAGTGTCGCCGCCGAAGGCGCCGGCCAGGCCTCCATAGGCGCCGCAGTCGGAGTGCACCATCAGGATGACTCGCGTGGTGCCATGCAGCCGGATGGACTTGCGAATCTGATCCAGCACGAACTCCCGGTCGCTCGCTTGCTCCGGCGAGGCCAGACACTTCGCACCTCCCGCCACCTTGATCGGATCGGAATTAATCACGCCGATGCGCTTGAGGAACTTGCGGAACCCGAGTTCGAACCGGTTATCGAAGCACCAGAGTATGGCGGCGTCGCAATGATACTTTTCGCGGGGAGCGTCGAAATGAAAAACCTTATGCATAAGCATATCGTCGCACGAGACGGTTCCGCTCGCAATCTGGCCCGACTGAATCGCTTGCCTTGCCGGCCGTTGCGTTGCTATTCGGAGTGTGGCCGCGCTAAGATAACACGTACACATCTTCCCGGCTTTTTTCCCAGTAATCTTCAGTAAAGACCCCTTCGGGCAAGGAGTGTGCGAACCCCGGGTGTGGCCTGGCCCTGCATGTGAGTGGATTCCTGTTACGGAGTTGGAAGTGAAAAGAGGCAGAACCGCAGTAATCGTCGGCGCGCAGTGGGGCGACGAGGGCAAAGGGAAGATCGTCGACGTATTGTCGGAAAGCTTCACGGTCGTTGCCCGCTACGCTGGCGGACACAACGCCGGCCATACCGTAATTATCAATGGCAAAAAGTTTGTACTACAGCTGGTTCCGTGTGGCGTGCTGCGCCCCGGCTGCCGCAGCGTGATTGGCAACGGCGTGGTGCTCGACCCGCTGGCATTCCTTAAAGAAGTGGACGCGTTACGCCAGGTCGGCGTGAGAGTGGACGGAAGTCTCTTCGTTTCGAATCGCGCGCACGTAATCCTGCCTTACCACCGCATGATCGAACTGGCCGCGGAGAACGCGCCCGGCCGGGTCAAGATTGGCACCACCTCGCGCGGCATCGGTCCCGCCTACGAAGATAAAATGGGCCGCCGGGGCCTGCGCGTGGCCGATTTGTTCGATCTGCAATTGCTCAAGAAACACATCGAGAATGCCGTTCGCGAAAAAAACATGATCGCGCACGCGCTGTTCAACACCGAGCCGCTCGATGCCGACAAGATGTATACGGAATACGCGCAGGCCGCCGAAAAAATCGCACCATTCGTGTGCGACACGGCTGTGCTTCTCAACCAGGCGCTCAAAGACGGTCATTCCGTGTTGTTTGAGGGAGCGCAGGGCACCATGCTCGATATCGATCACGGCACGTATCCCTTTGTGACCTCTTCCAGCGCGACTTCTGGCGGAGCCGTGATTGGGACCGGCGTTGCACCCAACGCCATCGATTCAGTGATTGGACTCACGAAGGCTTATTGCACGCGCGTGGGCGAAGGCCCCTTCCCCAGCGAAGAAAAGGGCGACCTCGGCGACCAACTGCGCAAGCGCGGCAACGAATATGGCGCGGTCACCGGACGTCCACGGCGCACCGGCTGGCTCGATTTGCCGCTCCTGCGGTATGCGGGGATGATCAACGGCATCTCGTGGCTGGTGGTGACGAAGCTCGATGTCCTCGACGAACTGGCGGAGATTCCTGTCTGCGTGGGCTACGAGATCAACGGCAGGCGAACCGACGAGGCTCCTGCCCAGGCCATCGGCGGTTACGAAAAAATTGAGTGCATCTACGAGAAAATTCCCGGCTGGCAGACTTCGACGGCGGGCATCACCGAGTTCGAAAAGCTGCCGAAACGCGCCCGCGATTACATGGCGTTCGTTGAGAAAGAGACCGGAGCCGCCGTCGGGATGATCTCCACCGGACCCGACCGCGACCACACCATCTTTGTAGACGCCTTCGCAGCGGAGTTGAAGAGCGCCGCGAAGAAAGCCTAGAATTACCTCCCCGAACATCCCTGGAGTTAACGAGGGGTCGATCAATCAGGGATAAAGCGAAGCGGGGTAAGGAGCGAAAGATGGTGGTTCTGGCAGTCACGTGGATGGCGAAAGTTGGGCACGAAGCGGAAGTGGCAGCGCTGTTTCAGAAACTCACCGAGCAATCGCGCCAGGAGCCCGGGTGCGCCATGTACCAGGTTCACCGGCACAAGACCGAGGCGCGCCGCTTCTTCATCTACGAGCAGTACAAAGACGACGCCGCGCTCGAGGCCCACCGCAACACCGCGCATTTTCTGCAATTCGCCCGCAAAGACCTCCCCAGGATCGCCGACCGCGTGGAAGGCCATTTGTTCGAGCCGCTAGGGTAACTACTGCGGGAGAAGGTCGTAAGAATAAAGGCGGTGTGGGCGCGGGCGTCTCCGCCCGCGTTTTGATTCGCAAAGCTGCTGCGCTCAGCGGGCAGTCTATTTCGCGTTGTCGATCATCAGCTCGCCGCCGCTCGCGTAGCTTTCTTTCGAGACTTCGTTGAAAGCCACCACGATTCGTTCGCGGCGCGCACCCGCTTCTTCAACAAGTGCATCCGTGATCCGCTTCGCGATCTTGCGCTTCTGATCGGCAGTACGTCCGGCCAGCATCGTGATTTGAACCATCGGCATAAGAGAGATCCTTCGACTCCGTTGTCGTTCGCTTCGCGAGCGCCAACTCCGCTCAGGATGACGGCTGCGGGTTCCCGCTTCGCTCACGCCCGCAAGGCGCCGTCATTTCGCCAGTTCGTACCCCGCGAAGAAAAAGCTCAACTCAAACCGCGCAGTATCTTCCGCATCGGAGCCGTGTATCGCGTTGTGCTCAATGCTGGTCGCCCACTTCTTGCGGATGGTGCCTTCTTCCGCGTTCGCCGGATTCGTGGCGCCCATGAGCTTGCGCAGATCGGCGATAGCATCTTCTTTTTCCAGCGCCAGAGCCACGATGGGCCCGCTCGACATGAAATCGGTCAGCGAGTTATAGAACGGCCGGCTCGCATGCACCGCGTAGAACTGCTCTGCTTGATGCTTGGAGATTTCGAGCATCTTGATCGCGAGAATGCGGAAGCCGTTCTTCTCGAATTGTTCAATAATGTCGCCGACTCCATTGCTGCGGACGGCATCCGGTTTGACGATGGTAAGAGTGAGTTGCAATGTCTTCATAATTCAGTCGTTAGTCCTTAATTGTTTGTCATTGGCAATACGATTCGCTGCAAAGAAATGGCACAGTTTTGCTGGCAACTGCCGTTAAACTTTCACTCCCAGTGCCGCCGCCAGAGTTTCCCCGATCGCCGCAGGAGACCTCGCCACGCGAATCCCTGCCGCCTCCAGCGCCTGAATCTTTTCCGCCGCTGTCCCCTTACCGCCTGAGATGATTGCCCCGGCATGCCCCATGCGTCGCCCCGGAGGCGCGGTCTGCCCGGCAATAAATCCCACTACCGGCTTCTTCATGTGAGTCTTAACGAACTGCGCGGCAGTTTCCTCGGCATTGCCCCCGATTTCGCCGATCATGATCACGGCCTCCGTTTCGGGATCGCGATTAAACAGGTCGAGCGCATCCACGAAATTGGTGCCGATGATGGGATCACCGCCGATGCCGATCGCGGTGGATTGTCCAATGCCACGCTGTGTCAACTGGTGCACCGCCTCGTAGGTGAGCGTGCCCGACCGCGAAACGATGCCGATCGATCCTTCCTTGTGAATCGACGCTGGCATGATTCCGATCTTGCATTTGCCCGGAGAAATAATCCCCGGACAATTCGGTCCGATCAGCCGCGAGCGCCGGTTCTGCAGAAACTCCCACGCCTTCACCACGTCGAGCGTCGGAATCCCCTCCGTGATGCAAACGATCAGGTCGAGTTCCGCGTCCGCCGCTTCCATAATCGCGTCGGCGGCAAATGGCGGCGGTACGAAAATTACGGACGCGTTGGCGCCCGTCTTGTCCGCGGCTTCGCGCACGGTGTTGAAAATGGGCCAGCCTTCATGCGTGGTTCCGCCCTTGCCCGGCGTGACTCCACCAACAATCTGCGTGCCATAAGCTGCACTGGCTTTCGCGTGAAACGTGCCTTCGCGCCCGGTCAACCCTTGCACTACTACGCGCGTACTCTTATCCACCAGGATTGCCATAAATAAGTTCCTCGCCAAATCGATCGATCGCGCTATTTCCGCCGGCTTACCGCCACTCCGTCACGCCCAGCGTGCCCCGGGCGGCGGCCACCACTTTATCCGCCGCATCTTTCATCGTGTCGGTTACCACAAAGTTGAGTCCCGAATTCATCAGGATCTGCTTCCCCTCGTTCACGTTCGTTCCTTCCAGCCGCAGCACGATCGGAAGTTTCATGTTGGTTTTCTTTGCCGCCTCGACCACGCCCGTAGCCAGCGTGTCGACTCGCAGGATGCCGCCAAAAATGTTGATCAACACGGCTTTCACGCTCTTATCGCTGAGCAGAATTTCGAAAGCATGCGCCACCTGCTCCGAATTTGCCCCGCCGCCCACATCCAAAAAATTCGCCGGCATACCTCCGGCGTACTTAATGATGTCCATAGTAGCCATCGCCAACCCCGCGCCGTTCACCATGCAGCCCACGCTGCCATCGAGTTTGATGTAGTTCAGGCTGTATTTCGAGGCCTCCACTTCCAGCGGATCCTCTTCGGTGATATCGCGCAACTCGCGCAAGTCGGGATGCCGGAATAGCGCGTTGTCGTCGAACGTAACTTTGGCATCGAGCGCAAATAGCCGCCCGTCGGTGGTTGTGATGAATGGATTAATCTCAAGCAGCGAAGAATCCGTATCCAGAAAAGCCCGGTAGAGCCCGGTCAAAAACTTCACCGCAGGATTAATCTGCTGCGGTTTCAACCCCAGCTGAAACGCAATCTTCCGCGCCTGGAATGCTTCCAGGCCCATCCCGGGGTCAATGTATTGCTTCAGAATCGCATCGGGATTCTCCGCCGCGACCTGCTCAATTTCCATGCCGCCAGCGGCCGACGCCATGAATACAGGCTTGCCTTCCGCGCGGTCCACCAGAATGCCCAGGTAAAGTTCTTTTTCAATCGGCAACGTCTCTTCAATCAGCAACCGCCGCACGATCCGGCCCTCGGGCCCAGTCTGGTGCGTCACCAGCTTCATGCCCAGAATTTTCCCGGCAAGATCCCCCGCCTCGTCCACCGACTTGCCAATCTTGACGCCGCCGCCCTTGCCGCGCCCTCCAGCATGAATCTGCGCCTTGACGACCACTCCACTTGCGCCTTCGTCCAGAAGGGTCTTAGCAATCGTCTCAGCCTCGTCGCGGGTCGCAGCCATCGCGCCACGCGGTACAGTCACGCCATATTTCTTAAGTATTGCTTTGGCTTGGTACTCATGGATTTTCATAATAGATGACGCTCGTCAGCCTGGAATCGGAAGGAACCTGCAACCTGCTTGCGGCTTCGCACGATGGCAGCGAACTATTGATTTTATAGAAGACAAACGACTTAGAGCAAACCGCAGCTTTAAGCCGGAGGCGACAGCCGGAAGCCGGCAACCTCCGGTAGAATCGCTCTGGTGTTCCGGTAGGAACATCGCAGCCATGATTCTCGACTTCCTCCATCGCCTCTCCAATCACGGCCAATCGCTGACCCGCGCGGAATCCCGCGACGTGATGGCCGAAGTGCTCGCCGGAAAGTGCACGGACGCGCAAATTGCCGCGCTGCTCGTGGCCCTACGGATGAAAGGCGAGACGATGGAGGAAATCGTCGGCTTCGCCGAGGCGATCCGCGAAGCAGCGGCGCTCCTGCCGATCCAACGTGTCGCGTCCGCAAGCGGTGCGAATTTAGCCGCGCTAGACGTCAGCGGCACGGGCCGCGATGCTCTGGCGGAATCGGACGCTTCGTCCGCTGATTTGTTAGACCATGACTCGCCGCGCACGGAATCGCCGCTGGTGGATACCAGCGGCACCGGCGGCGACGCCAGCGGAACTTTCAACATTTCCACCGCCACGGCTTTCGTTGCGGCTGGAGCAGGCGTCCGCGTCGCCAAGCACGGCAACCGCAGCATCAGTTCGAAATGCGGCTCGGCCGATGTGATGGAAGCGTTAGGCGTGAACATCCAACTCTCGCCGGAGCGCGCCGCGCAGTGCCTGCGCGAGGTTGGAATCTGCTTTCTCTACGCGCCCAACCTGCATCCCGCGATGAAGCAGGTGCAAGCGGTCCGCCGCGAACTGCGCATGCGCACCATGTTCAACCTGCTCGGCCCTCTGACGAACCCCGCGCGCGCCTCGGGACAAGTGGTGGGAGTCTACGCGCTGGACCTGGTCGAGAAGGTGGCGGAAGCGTTGAGCATGCTGGGCTTGCGTCGAGCTTTAGTCGTGCACGGGCTGGATGGTCTCGATGAAGTCACGATCACGGGCCCCACGCGGGTGGCTGAAGTTCGCGATGGTGCGGTGAAGACATACGAGATCACGCCGGAAGAATTCGGGATGACGCGTGCGAGTCTCGCGGACATCTCCGGCGGCGACGCCGCCGAAAACGCGGCCATCATTCGCGCGGTGCTTGCAGGGGAGAAATCGCCTCATCGCGACGTCGTCCTGCTGAATTCCGCCGCCGCGCTCGTGGCCGCAGGCAGTACCGATCACTTGGCGGAGGCTCTCCCTTTGGCGATGAAATCCATTGACTCAGGCTCAGCGGCCAGGAAGCTTGCTGCGCTGGTGAGGTTTGCCAGCTCCGGCCGCTGAAGCTCAATGCTCGACTCTCGATGGCGAATATTATTTTTGTTCGGGTTCGATCTTGAAGGTGTTGTTCGTCAGGTCGCTCTCGGGCACGCTGCCGTCGTTCACCACAATCTCGCTAGGCGCGGCAGAAGTCTCAACCCGAATCACGCTCTTGCTTTTCGCGCGCACCTCAAGACGCCTTCCGCTCTCGCCTCCGGCAAATTTCACCGCCAGCGGAACCTCAGCCCCGGCGCTGCCAAGATTGTCAATGGTAATGGTGAGCAGGTAGGCGCCGTTCATGGTCTTTCTTGCGAACGCGGACTCCACTTTGAAGTCAGGCAGGCCACGGTCGCGATAGACCCAGTCGTCGAAAAACCATTCCAGGTCGCGTTGCGTTTGTGCCTGAATCAAGCGAGGCATGTAGGAAGGATCTTTATCCTGCTCCGGACGATAGGCGGTGAAGGCTTTTTTCAGCGCCTGCTCGCCGACCATGTCGCGCAGCATCCACCAGACGTACATCGCCTTGCTACGGTAGAGCTCTTCATTCGTCGTTCTGACCAACGACTGGTTCACCTCGTCTTCGGGCGTGGACGCTGCAGCCTGTTTTTCGGCCGCGCTGAATGCGGAACGGTGTAATCCCATGTAGTCGAGCGCGGTTTGGCGTCCGCGCTGCTGTTCTAGATAAAGAGCCTGCGCGAAGTGGGCGAGGCCCTCATCAATCCATGGACGCGACGAGTAAAAGGCAGCGTGGGTTAATTGGTGCGCGGCTACCAGTCCTGCGAGCTTTGCATCCGCGACCGTCAGCGGCGTGAGCAGCAGAGATCCACTTTCGAAGGGAGCGGCATCGGGGTCGGCAAGGTCTGCGGTTTCGGCTTTTCGTCGCGACGGTCCGAACCACTCAGTAATAGGCGCTGCAGTTTTTTCGGCTGCCTCGGCGTAAGCCTCAGCCGCACCGGCGTGCTCGGGCAAATTGTAGACCGTGATTACCGGCCGATCGACGACCCCATAGTTGGCCACGACAAACACCGGAACCGACAAGCCAAGCGGCTGATACGAGCATTGCGACCACGGAAACTTGGGACTTCCTCCACGCGTCACTGTGTGCAGTTCGATGCCGCCGCACAGCGTGATGGGCGGAGTCACATCTTCGGCGACGGTTGGGGAATCGAAGTGAACCTCCATCTTCGAGTCGGCCTCTCGCGCTTTCCATCGGCCCAAGACTTCGGACAGGCTCTCACCCTCCGACAAATCCGCCACTTCCGTTGCTATCGGATACCACGCCACATATCCCGCGCCGCGCACTGCCGTAAACTTTGCGGTGATCTCGTCCCAGTCAGAGCTCTTGGCCGCAGCTTCGGGAGTACCGATGCGCGTGAGGCGTGTGGCATCGAGCACGATTATGCCCTCGTACGCGATCTCCAGTTCGACGGTTGCCTTCGGCGCGACGGCCTCCGGCAGGGTCACGATAGCCTCGGAAAGTGCGCCTGTGTGATCAATATCAGAAGTGTAGATTTGCGTGACGAACTGCACGGCCTGATCGCCAGCGCGAATGGAGCGCCAGTCGAGCGTGGACGAAATCTGCAGCACCGCGATTTTCTGCGGCGTCGCCGAATCATTTCGAAGCGTGATCTTGCCGCGCACGCCAAGCCGCTGCTGCTGAGGTTCGACGCGAACGTTCAGGTCATAGCCAGTAAAAGTGAAGGCCTCGCGGTCGAGCGAAAACGCATTCACTACGGAGGCACAGAGAACACAGAGGAAACAAAAATTGCGGACGCACAACTTCATTTCGCACTCGGTTTCGCGCTCAATTCATGGTCCGGTTTGGAACCACCGGACGAGCCTTCGCGCGCGCGCCGCTGCCGTACGATTTCATACAACACGACGGCGGCCGCGACCGAAACATTCAGCGATGGAACCTTCCCTAGCATCGGAATCGAGACCAGAAAATCACACTTCCTCTTCACCAGGTCGTGCAGTCCCTTGCCTTCCGCGCCCAGCACCAGCGCGCAATCCATGTTGTAGTCGAGCGCGTCGTAAGTTTGCTCGCCGTGTTCGTCGAGCCCAACCGTCCAGAGATTTCTCTCTTTTAGTTCTTCCACCGTCCGGGAAATGTTCGTCACCTTCGCGATCGGCAAATGCTCGCTCGCACCGGCCGAAGCTTTGGTCACGATTCCAGTCACGGCCGCGGCGCGGCGTTCCGGGATGACCACTCCGTCCGCCCCGGCGGCGTCGGCCGTGCGGAGAATTGCCCCCAGGTTATGCGGATCTTCCACGCCATCGAGCACGACGACCAGCGAGTACTGCCCGCGCTTGGCTCCAACCACATCGTCCAGATCGCTGTACTGTTTGGCGGAGGTGACCGCGACTACTCCCTGATGCGCCGCGGTGCCCGCCATGCGATCAAGTTCGGTCCGCAGCAGAAAACGCACCGGCACGCTGGCGCGCCGGCAGTCTTCGATGAGACGTTGCAGGCGGATGTCATGGCGTTCCTTCGCCATGCCCACCCATTCGAACGCCCGCTGCCGAGCCTTCAGCGCCTCAGTGACCGCATTGATGCCGTAGATGTAGTGCATGAGTATTCAGTGTATCGCGCTCCGGCGCCTCATCGTAGAGACGTAACTTGTTACGTCTCTGCCGGCGGTAACGGCGAACATCGGGCGCCCGTGGTGCTGTCGGCAAAGACGTTGCAAGCAACGTCTCTAAGGCTTGGTCCGAAGAGCTGCGACGATGTCGTCAGGTTCCGGCCGCTCGGTGTAGTCCTCGTTCGCGGATGCGTAGAGCACGGTTCCATCGCGATCGAGAATGTAGGTCGCTGGGATCGGCAACTCCCAGCTTTCATCTCCGTTGGTGAATGGCAGATTAACGAACGCGCGGCGGTAAACCTCTGCCTGGAATTCCGGCACGCGATAGGTTAGACCGAACTGCCGGGCAACCTGGTTGCCTGCGTCGGAGAGCAGCGGAAAACGCAGCTTGTGTTGAGCGTGCATGAAGAACGACTGCTTCACCGTCTGCGGAGAGATCGCGACAAGCGATGCTTCCGCACTTTCGATCTCGGGCAGGATGAGATTCATGGCCTCCATCTGACCCACGCAGAACGGGCACCATCGCCCGCGAATGAAGCAGAGCACGAGCCGCTTTTGTGCGAGGAGAGCCGCCGAGGAAACGATCTTCCCGTCGTGATCCGTGAGTTCGAACTGCGGAGCTTTCGCGCCGACGGGCAGAATATTTGCAGCGAGACGCCGCTCCTTAAGTTCCGCGACGGCTCGGGCATGAATGGCCTGCGTTTCCGGCCGAACGTATTTCGCGATGAGCTCTTTACGTTCCGCAAAAATCTCGTGCAGCGGGCGCGTATCAAGAGCCGAAGCTGATTCTTCGAGGGAGCGCCACTTCATGAGGTCACCTGTTCGCTTGAGGTGGGTAAGGGCCCTTGGTCAGCCTCGCATACGATCGACACCTCAGGATTACCTGGCCTGACTCGCACCATAAGGTTTCTTCCCTCCCCGAATCGTTCCACGTAAGCCGTCGACGAGTCCGACATCAGGAAGGGCTCTTCGTGAATGCCGGTGTACAGTTCGCCATCGACTCGATAGGAATACACGATCTCCGCGTTTGGGCAGATCAATCCAGACGACGTCGCGGGCGGTGCAGTTACAGTCGCACTCGCAAGAGGCCATTGACCGGTGTGACAAGCTCTCAGCCAATGCAGGCCGGCGTAGAATGTACACGCGATAGCTTTCAGCAGGTAGTCAAATAGTGGTTCCATGTGAACCGTGCGCGTTTCGACCCGCGAGGAAAGAACACTTGGTCACTAATCGCCCAACACCTTCTACATCCCCGGCATCTTCATCCCCGCCAGCCTTCGCGCGAAACTGGGCTTGCCCATGTTCTTGAACATCTTTTTCATCTGCACGTATTGGCGGAGCAGGTTGTTCACTTCCTGCACGCTGGTGCCGGAGCCGCGGGCAATGCGCTTGCGGCGGCTGCCGTTGATCACTTCGTGATGATTGCGCTCGTGGGTGGTCATCGAATTGATGATCGCCTCGACGCGGTTGATCTGTTTCTCGTCAACGTGGTCGGCCGCTTTCTGTAGTCCGGAAAACGGTCCGATCGAGGGCATCATGCCGATGAGGTTCTTGATCGAGCCCATCTTCTTTACCTGGCGTAACTGATCGCGAAAGTCTTCGAGAGAAAAGCCGTCGCCGGTAAGCGCCTTGGTGGCCATCTCCTGCGCTTTCTTTTTGTCGATCTGTGATTCGGCGCGCTCGATCAGCGAGAGAATGTCGCCCATGCCCAGAATGCGCGACACGATTCGATCCGGATGGAACGGTTCGAGCGCATCGTATTTTTCACCCACACCAATGAACTTGATGGGCTGACCCGTAACCTGGCGGATGGAAAGCGCCGCGCCGCCGCGGGCGTCGCCGTCCATCTTGGTGAGGACGACTCCGGTGAGCGAGAGCTTCTTATGAAACTCGTCGGCGGAGTTGACCGCGTCCTGCCCGGTCATGGCGTCGGCAACGAATAATATCTCGGACGGATTCAGCAGCTTCTTCAGCGACTGCATCTCGTTCATGAGTTCGTCGTCGATGTGCAGACGCCCGGCGGTATCGACGATCAGCACGTCGCAGCCGGAGACGATGGCCTCGCGGCGCGCTTCTTTCACCAACCGCTCGACCGCTTGTGTGAGCTGCGCTGGCGTGGTCGCCTCGCCTACCGATCCTTCGTAGATCTGCGCTTTCACCGCCTGCGCCACAATTTTCAACTGCTCGCGCGCCGCGGGACGGTACACGTCCACTGAAACCAGCAGCGGGCGATGCCCACCCACCTTGAACCAATGGGCGAGTTTGCCGGAAGTCGTGGTCTTGCCGGAGCCCTGCAAACCGGCCATCAGCACAACGGTTGGCGGCTGCGAAGCGAACTTCACGCGCGCCGTGTCCTTGCCGAGAATCTCGACCAGTTCGTCGCGCACAATCTTGATGACCTGCTCGCCGGGAGAAAGCGCCGTGAACACTTCCTGGCCTACCGCCTTGGCCTGGATGCGGTCGATGAGTTCCTTAACAACTTTGAAGTTGACGTCGGCTTCGAGCAGCGCCAGGCGAATTTCGCGCAGCGCCTCGGCGATGTTCTCCTCGGAGAGCTTCGCCTGTCCGCGAAGGCTCTTGAACGCGCGCTGCAGTTTTTCCTGAAGATTCTCAAACATAAAGGTAAGTAACTATCTTATCAGCCGGAAGGTTTAGACAGGGCTTCGTCAAATTAGTACGCGGAGATAAGGGAATGACTGAGGCACCTACCCAACTTTAGGCCTCACCATCTCAAACCGCTGGATCGTTCTGGTGTATTGCATGCCGCCCATGCGGCCGATGACGTCCAGAGAGTCGCGATCCAATTTGCCTTCCTTGAGATGCGCGTCGTTCAGATAAATCGAGACGACCCTGCCGATCACGAGGCTCCCGCTCGTGGGGGCGGAAGAGAAATCGAGAATCTGATGCAGCTTGCACTCGAAGCTGACCGGAGATTCTGCGACTCGCGGCGGGCGGACCAACTTCGCCGGCTCTGGGGTCAGTTTCGCCAGCTCGAATTCGTCTACCGACGCGTCGTATTCTCCGCTGGTTAGATTCATCGCCTGGGCTAGTTCATACGTAGCCACGTTGACCACGAATTCCCCGGTTTCACGAACATTGCGCAGCGTATCCTTGGCTTCGCCGTGGATGGCTCCGGCTTGCCTGGGCCGCCGAAGTCCGGGAGCAAAGGCAAGTAACGGAGGATCGGCGCAGACCGCATTGAAAAAAGAAAAGGGCGCGAGATTGCGTTGTCCCAATGCATTCACCGTGGATACCCATGCAATGGGGCGCGGCGCTACGGAACTGATGAGGATGTTGTAAAAGTCGCTGTGCGGAAGCTCCGACGGGCTGACGATCATGTCATGGAGTATATCGTCTGACGACTTCAACTCCGGCAGCAAACACTTCCTCCGCCGCAATCACCGTGTTGCTGTGAATGGTCACCGTGTCTTCCACGTTCCGGGCGTAGCCGCCGGCGTAGGTCACCATCACCGGAATGTCGCGGGCGCGAGCCACGCGAAACACCAGTTCGTCGCGCTTCTTCAATCCTTCAATGGTCAAGGAAAGCCCGCCCAGCTGGTCTTCGCGGTAAGGATCGGCGCCGGCGATATAGCACATCAGATCAGGCTTAAACTGCCGCAGCCCGGAACTTAGGGCGTTATCGAGCCATGCCAGGTATTCGTCGTCAGCGATGCCGTCGGGCAAGTCGACATCAATCGAGGAGGGCGGCTTGTACGGCGGATAGTTGTTGTGCTGGTGCAGGGAGATGGTGAAAACGTCTCCGGCGTGCGCGCCGCGCATCTTGCCCGGAGGTGTGGAACTTTGAACTGACGAACTTTGAGCCAAGCGCGCCGCCGAAGGCAGCGGCTCGCTCGCCGTCCGTGTCCCGGCGAAAATTGCCGCTGTGCCGTTGCCCTGATGCACGTCGCAGTCCACGGTCATCGCGGTGCGAATTTTATCGTCACGCTGCATTCGCCGGATGGCCACGGCAACATCGTGAATCATGCAGAAACCCTCGCCATGGTCGGGGAAGGCATGATGAAATCCGCCGCCAATATTGACGGCGACGCGATCGATCAGCGCGTGCTGCGCCGCCAGAATCGATCCACCGGCGGAGAGCCAGAACGCCTTCACCAGTTCCTGCGAAAAGGGAACTTCGAGCTCCACCTCTTCGCGCGGGCTGAGCGTGCCGGTCTTCAGCTTATTCACATACTCCGGCTTGTGGACGAGCAGAATGTCCTGATCCGTCGCTGGTTCGGGATCCAGAAAATCGCCGGCTTGTGCCACGCCCGTTTCCAGCAAGCGATCGTGAATGCGCTGGTACTTCTCGGCAGGGAAGACGTGCTGGCCGATGGGGAGATAGTAGCCGTTGCTGTATACGAGTTTGAAGGGAAGCATGGAGTTCTCTTCATGATACTGCGTGCCTGACAGAGATCGTGGTACTCAAGGCGCCCTGTGATAACGACCACTGTCATGCTGAGCGCAGTGAGATGGTTCGCGAAGCGAACCGTCCCACGGAGACGAAGCATCCCTACCAGCTTACGGGAACGCGGGCTTGAGGGAATTCTGCAAGGAATCGGGTGTAGCTGTGCTGCACGGCAGCGAGGCAAGCCTTACGGGTCCAACTTCACAGACGCGGATAGGGATCCTTCGACTGCGCAAGGCGCCGCGCTTCGCGCTGCATCTTGCTTCGCTCAGGATGACAAAAGTGAAGAAACGGACGGGGTGACCTAACGTTTTTTCGGGTGCGCAATCGCCGGCGGCACCACCATCGGCCTGCGCACTGGCACGATCGCGCCCTTCGCCGGATCAGCCGCGGCGGTGGCGCGGGTGAGCACTTCCTGCTGGATATACTGCACGAATTCCTGAATCTGCCGCTGCATCTCTTCCATGCGCTCGCGCATTTGCAGGATGATCGCCATCCCCGAAATATTCACGGACAGATCGCGGGCCAGGGTAAGGATGAACTCCAGCCGCTGCAAGTCTTCTTCGGTGTAGAGGCGAGTGTTACCTTCGGTCCGCGAAGGCTTGAGCAGTCCTTCGCGCTCATAAAGCCGCAGCGTCTGGGGATGGATGCCGTACATCTCGGCCACGGCCGAGATCATGTACGCGCCCTTGGATTTACGCTTGATCATTAGGACAAGTTTAGCGCAGAAACACGAAGGCCACGGATCATCACGGATTCTCACGGATCAAGTACTCAAACCCGTGTCGATCCGTGGCTTAATGTTCCTACGCCGCCGGCTGCGGCTTCTGCTCCACCGGAGCCGACCATCCCGCAGGCTTCAGCGCGTGGTTGATCAGGTAGGCCACCACTCCCGCGCCGATCAGGATCATGCCGAAGGCAAATGAACTCATCCCCAGAATAGCCTCGTGTTCGCTTCGGGCCACGGCAAAACCCAGCAAGAGTGCGGGAGGAATGCCAATCGCGATCGCGCCGAACAAGCCGCCGGGAACTTTGAATGGACGCGCCAGTTCCGGCTCACGGAAACGCAACACGGCCAGCGCTATAAATTCCAGCAACAGGCTGGCGCCATAAAGAAGAATGTCGAGCGTCACCAGCCGGGCGAAGCCCAGGCCGAGGCACATGGCCCATCCCATGGCCAGCGCGATGATGGCAATCCACGGTGCCCGCGACTTTTTCTGCAGCTTGCCAAACACGCTGGGCAGCATGCCGTCCTGCGCCATCGCCAGAGGCAGGCGGGAGTAGCTCATCACCAGGCAATTGAACATGCCAAAGGCGCTGATCATGCCGCCCAGCACCACTCCAATGCGCAGCAACGGTCCGCCGAGCAGGCCTGCGATATCAGCCCACGAGCCCGTTTCCCAAGCGGTGGGCTTCAGCCCGGTCATCCACATCGCGGCGAACGGGACGATGTAGCTCACGGCCACGATGCACACCGCGACCAGCATGGCCCGCGGATAGGTCCGCTGCGGGCGTTCCACTTCGGTGGCAATGGTCGAGGCGTTGTCCCAGCCCATGTAATTCCACATGCAGATGAGCAGTCCCCCGAGAATGTCCACGGTGGAAGTGGTTGGAGTGGTGACTGCATTTACCAGCGCGCCCACTTTGAACGGCGCCATGCACACAATGATTACAAACGGAGCCGAGAGCGCGAAGAAAAGCCACAGGGACGTCAGCGATACCACTTTGACGCCGGCGATGTTGAGCGCGGCGCAGGCAATCACCACGGCCAGCGCAACCCACCATCCCCGATTTCCCTGCTGGAACCACGGGAACATGCGGGTGAGGTAAGCGACAAACAGCGTGGGGTAAATCGCCATGTCGAAGATCGAAGCAATCAGCGAGAGCCAGGCTTCCTGAAATCCCCAGAAGTTGCCCATGGCGCGGCGTACCCAGGCGTAATAGCCGCCTTCGAAGGGCAGCGCGCTCGAAAGCTCGCCGATCATGAAAGCCGTGGGCAGGCTCCAGAGCAGCGGCGTGAGCAGCAGAATCAGAATCGCGCGTCCGTAGCCGGCTCCATGCACGATTTCTTCCGTGCCATAGGTTCCGCCCGACACCATGAAAAACGTGGCGGCGACCAGCGGCCACAAGGTGAGGCGAGCGAATTTTTTCCGGTTGGGAGCCTTATTAGGAACGGCGGCGAGAGGTTGGGGATTCTCTGTTTGTTGACGTGGGGCGCTAGCTGTTGCCAATTTCTATGTATTCCTCCTCAAGCGACTCACTCTCACCACCGCGTCTCCCTTGGCCTTTGACATCCATCTGACGTCAAGACGCGCTTCTCGCGGCTCCCGGGTAACCGCGATTCCCGGGCATTCCGGCGGAGTTAGTTCGCAAGTGTGAGATTACGGGAATTTTCCACAGATGCAAGATATTTTTGAGTTTTCCTGCCAATTTTTGTAAGCGGGCGTCGTGGTACGGAGGTAACGAGTGTCGGCTTGCGACGACCCGGCGTATCCTGACGGTTTAGAACTGATCCGTTCGTTTGGAGGGAGTAATGTTAGGCCGCTTGATCGCCAATTGGGTCTATGGCGGGTTCCTGGCCGGGCTGCTGCTGCTTTTGCTGGCGCCTGTTCTTGTCCACTCCTGGCCGGCACCGCTCGTAGCCACGTTTCTTTGCCTGCCCGTCTACATGATTCATCAGTATGAGGAGCACGACGACGATAAGTTCAGACGATTCGTCAATCAGCAGATCGGGAAGGGAGAAGTACTCTCGCCCCTGGCTGTTTTCATCATCAACGTGCCCGGCGTCTGGGGCGTCATTGGGATTTCACTTGCGTTGACAGCGACGGTTGGCCTCGGGTTCGGATTGATCGCCGCCTATCTGGTCGCCCTGAACGGCATCATTCACGTCATCCACGCGGTTATTACCCGAGGCTATAACCCAGGGTTGGGAACCGCCATCCTGTTATTTTTTCCCCTCGGCGGATACGGCATCGCCGCCATTCAGCATGCTGGAGCCGGGACTGCCCTGATGCATGCGGTCGGTGCTGGCACGGCGGTTGCCATTCATGCCGCAATCATCGTCCACGTATTCCGCCAGTGATCTGGAGTTAGACCTTGCTCCAGAGTTCTTCCCGCGGATCTTCCGGGTTCAGCTTGGCCAGTTCCCGCAGCAGCTCTTTTGTCCGTTCGTCCCGGGGCATGGGGACGGTCACCGTGATCTCGACAATCTCATCCCCGCGCGCCCCTTCTTTCGTCGCCGAAGGAACGCCTTTCTCACGCAGCCGGAGCTTTTGCCCCGACTGCGTCCCCGGAGGAATCTTCAGCAGCGCCCGCCCGTCGATGGTCGGCACCTCAATCTTTGCCCCCAGCGCCGCTTCGGTCGCGTTGACCGGCACAGTCAGGTAGATGTCGTCGCCGTCGCGGCGGAAAATGGGATGCGCCTCGATCCGGATGATTGCGTATAAGTCGCCCGCCGCGCCGCCATGCGCCCCGGCATTGCCTTTGCCCGGAATGCGAATACGCTGCCCGTCGCGCGTCCCCGCCTTGATGCGCACCTCCAGCGGTTCTGTTTTCTCGACCACCCCCGCACCGTGGCAGACTGGACACGTTGTCAAATTCTTGCCCGTCCCATGGCATCGCGGACACTGCACGTTGAACTTCATGCGCCCGCTGGTTTGCGTGATCTGCCCCGACCCGCCGCACTGCGGACATTTCCCGGGCCCTTCCAGGAATCCCTGCCCGTGGCAATTCCCGCAGGTGTCGTGGCGCGAAATGTTCAGCCGCATTACCCCACCGCGGATCGCCGTCCAGAACGGCACGTTGACCTGATATTCCAGATCAGTGCCCGGCTCCGGTCCTTCCTCCGCCGCCGCCGCGCCGCGTCCGCCGCCAAAAAGCCCCCCAAAGATGTCGCGGAAACTGCTACCACCGCTCTTGTGCCCGCGACCGGCGCTGTCAGCCAGGTCGGAGAAATCGAATCCGCCAAAATCGAAATGAACCCCTTGCCCGCCGGCCTGCTCCGTTCCGCCCTGAAATCCTCCCGGGAATCCTCCATCCCCCGCCGTCCCACCCCCGCGCGCGTAAGCCTCGGCCGTAGCCGGATCAATATTGTCAGAGTAGAACCCGACCTGGTCGTAGATTTTTCGTTTCTTAGGATCGCTGAGAACGTCGTTGGCCTCAGAGAGAGTCTTAAACTTCTCCTCGGCGGACTTGTCCCCAGGATTCACATCAGGATGGTATTTCCGCGCCAGCTTGCGGAACGCCTTGCGAATCTCCTCGGCGGAGGCCGACTTCTTCACGCCGAGAATTTCGTAGTAGTCCTTCTTAGGTGTGTTTGCCATGTGGCGCTTGCGATTCGACTATGCTTAATTCGGAATTCGTCTTTTCCTCTCGTCCTCGACGACGAAAGTTACATCCTCGGCGTCAGGCGCGTCGTCATACACAGGGATCGTCCGCGCCCCGGTCGGAGTTGAGACGAAAACCTCCCACCTTCGACTCTCTCCCAGGTTCACAAAATAAGTCTCGCCGTTGACTTCGAAGTCCATTTCGTTCTCATGCTCCGTTTCGTTCTAATGCTAAGTCACAAATAAATCTGTCATCTTGAGCGAAGTTGCCGTTCGCGAAGCGAACGGCAACGCAGTCGAAAGATCCCGTGCCTCTCGATCCCAGCACCGACACATCGGGGAGTTTCCACCCCGGCATCGTGAGAACCCCTTGCCAGGCCATTCTCACTGCACGCCGGCAAGGGCTCCTTCGATTCCGTGGATGCTTCGCTTCGCGAACCACCCACTCCGCTCAGGATGACAGACCAACAAATAGCAAAGAAAATCCGCAAACAGCGATCACAATCTGCAAACGTGATGGCGCGGGCAACCCTGCCCGCGCCACCCGGTTCAAGCCGAAAGCTGACGGCTGAGAGCTGACAGCTGCCTGCTTACTTCTTGTCTTCCACGTCCACGTACTCAGCATCAATCACGCCTTCATCCTTCTTTGCCTGACCGTTGCCGCTCGCATCGCCGCCCGCCGTCGGACCAGTTCCCGGAGGTGCCCCTCCCGCCGGCTGCGCAGCCTTATACATCTGTTCGGCCAGCTTGTGCGAAGACGCAGTCAGCTTCTCCAGCGCCTTATCCATCTGCGCCTTCTCGTTCGACTCCAGCGCCTTCTTGGCATCGGCCACGGCGTTTTCCACGTCTCCACGCTCCGAGCCGGAGATCTTGTCTCCGTGCTCGCGCAGCATTTTCTCCACGTTGTAGAGCATGCTGTCGAGGTGGTTCTTGCTTTCGATCGACTCGCGCGCCGCCTTGTCTTCCGCCGAGTGCGCGTCCGCTTCTTTCGCCATGCGCTCGACTTCGTCCTTCGACAATCCCGAAGACGACGTGATCGTAATCTTCTGGTCCTTCTGCGTGGCCGTATCTTTCGCGGTCACGTTCAGGATGCCGTTGGCGTCAATGTCGAACGTCACCTCAATCTGCGGCACGCCCCGCGGAGCCGGCGGAATCCCGGTCAAGTGGAACTTGCCCAGAGTCCGGTTCTGCCCCGCCATCGGGCGTTCGCCCTGCAGCACATGCACCTCAACCGACGTCTGACTATCGGCCGCGGTCGAGAACGTTTCCGTCTTCTTGGTCGGAATCGTCGTGTTGCGCGGGATCATCGGCGTCGCCACCCCGCCCAGCGTTTCAATCGCCAGGGTCAGCGGAGTCACGTCCAGCAGCAGTAGGTCTTTCACTTCGCCGCCTAGGACGCCGCCCTGAATCGCCGCGCCAATCGCCACCACTTCATCGGGATTCACTCCCTTGTGGCCTTCCTTGCCAAACAGATCCTTCACCAGCGCCTGAATCCGCGGCATGCGCGTCTGCCCGCCGACCAGCACCACTTCGTTGATCTTCGAGGCATCCACGCCCGCATCTTTCATGCACTGCTTACACGGACCCACCGACCGCTGAATGATGTCTTCCACCATCCCTTCCAGCTTGGCCCGCGTCAGCTTCTTTACCAGATGCTTCGGACCGCTCGCGTCCGCCGTGATGAACGGCAGGTTGATCTCCGTCTCCATCGTGGTCGAAAGCTCAATCTTCGCCCGCTCCGCCGCGTCGCGCAGACGCTGCAAAGCCATCTCGTTGCCCTTGCCGCGCAGGTCGAGCCCTTCATCTTTCTTGAATTCATCGATCAGCCAGTCCACCAGGCGCTGGTCCAGATTGTCGCCGCCCAGGTGCGTATCGCCGTTGGTGGCCTTCACCTCAATCACGCCTTCGCCAACTTCCAGCACCGAGATGTCAAAAGTCCCGCCGCCAAAGTCATACACGGCGATGGTCTCGTCCTTGCTCTTGTCGAGCCCGTAAGCCAGCGCCGCCGCCGTCGGCTCATTGATAATGCGCTTCACTTCGAGCCCGGCAATCTGCCCGGCATCTTTGGTCGCCTGCCGCTGGGCATCATTAAAGTAGGCGGGCACGGTGATGACCGCCTCGGTCACTTTCTCGCCGAGATAGTCTTCCGCCGCCTTCTTTAGCTTCTGCAAAATCAACGCCGAAACCTGTGGAGGCGTGTACTCCTTTCCCTGCGCCAGCACCGCGACGTGGTCGCCGGACTGCACCACTTTGTAGGGCACCATCTTGATCTCTTCCCCAACTTCGTTGAAGCGCCGCCCCATGAAGCGCTTGATCGAATACACCGTGTTCTCCGGATTGGTGATAGCCTGCCGCTTTGCCACCTGCCCCACCAGCCGCTCTCCGGTCTTTGTAAACCCCACCACGGAAGGCGTAGTCCGCCCTCCTTCTTCATTCGGGATAACTTTGGGCTCGCCGCCCTCCATCACCGCAACGCAGGAATTCGTAGTCCCCAGGTCAATTCCAATAATCTTCCCCATAAAACGCTCCTCCTGAACTAGATAAGTGCTTTAAAATCAGTGCAATGATGATTGCGCCCAAGTCCATGCTAAGACCTGAGTGGATCATTGTCAAGGTTTAGATGCTTGGGAAGGGGGGAGTTGCGGCTGATTTCCCAGTCTGAGCAAGCTTCGCGCACCTACGGGTTGACATGTACGGTTAAACCGTACATACTGAAGCAGTAAGGCTAAGTTGTTTCTCGCTTCAGCCGCTCTTGGCTCGATAGGTCAAGGGCGCAACCGCAGGCAGTGCCCAAGAACACGAGCGGTACCAGTGAAGAAAGGAACACTCTGTGCCTGCGTCAAAGGACAGTATGCAACTTGTCCGCTTTCGTCACAAAGGGCTCAGGCAGCTTTGGAGGACGGAAGCGCCAAGGGGGTGCCGGCTGCGATGGCTGACAAGTTGCGCAAGCTTCTGTTTGCCCTCGGAACGGCCGAGACGCTGGAGCAGCTTCGCCGATTTCCGGGCTGGAAGCTGCATCCTCTTAAAGGCGACCTGAAGGGATTGTGGAGCCTGACGGTTACAGGAAACTGGCGGCTGATTTTTCGATACGACGAACCGATCAACACTGCCAGCGAAATTGACCTGATCGACTATCACTAGGAGTGCCCGAAATGCCGATGAAGAACCCGCCTCATCCGGGAGACCTGATCAGAACCGAAGTCATCGAAGCTCTCGGCCTCACTGTGTCGAAGGCGTCGGAGATCTTACAAGTGCGCCGAGCTACGCTCTCCGACCTTCTGCACGGCAAGGCCGCGCTGACGCCGGAAATGGCCCTGCGCATCGAGAAGGCCTTCGGCCCGGACATGGACCATCTTCTCCGTATGCAGCTCGCCTACGATGTGGCGAAAACGCGAGAGCACGCTCGAGCTCTCTCGATCAAACGGTATGCCCCGGCCTGACGTCGAGAGACCCGAACCCCGAAGGCCCTACTCCAGCTCCACCCTCCACAACGGCTCTCCTCCCAGCGAGTGGTAGAAGCCCCACCCGGCCAGCGCCACCACGCTGAGCAGAGCCAGGATCGACGAGGTCATATACCACGCCGAGAGGTCGGCGGACAACGGAACGTTGGCCGCAAGGTTGATGGTGAACACCGCGCAGGCCAGCGGCACGAACCCGAAGCGCAGGACGATTACCACGGCGATGGCGTAAACCAGAATCTGCGCCGGGATCTCCACCGCCATGTACGTGCTGCTGAACCCGCGCGGCAGCGCGAAGATCGCGACCAGCACGATGGCCGCGATCCACTCCTTGCGCAGCAGAACCTTCAACCCAAACAGCAGAAAGAAAAACACCAGCGTGGTTTGGATCGACAGCGGCCATTGTTGCAGCCACGCGCCCAGCGCATTGCGGCCTCCCATTAGCATTTCGCTCGAAAACGTGGAGGGCGCAGCCCCCATGCGCATCATGGGGATGTAGCGAATCTGAAAAATGAGAATCCAGACCACGCCTAGAAGCACACCGAAAAGAATGTCCCGGCCCACCAGTGGGTCGCGTGCTCCCGCCGACAGCAAGCGGCTCCAGGAAATAATGGTCTTTGGCCAGTGACGCCTCACCCAGGGTTCCACCGCCAGGTAAAGCATCCAGGTCGTGCCTGAAACAAACAACGCCGTGCTGACTTGCAAAAGAAGAAGGCCAAAGGAGTCGCCGAAGGTCGCGAAATGGCAACGGCACAGGAACAAACCGATCTCCAGCAGAAACATTGCCGACGCCAGGCGGAGCGCTCCCGCGCGGTCGCCGCGACCCTGGCGGTAGTTTCTGCGCGCCAGAAGTGCCGACCCTAGCAGTACCGAACCGACCACCAGAAACCCGAGAATCCTGCCGGCCCGCTCTCCAATGGAATTTTTCTCCGCGCTCTTCTGACGTTCCGGCTTGGTCCAATCGCCGATCAGAGAAAAGAAAACGGGCTTGCCTTGAAACGCCGCCGCTTCCACGCGCAGTGCACGTGTCGTCCCCGGCCAGGTTCCGGTCCACGCCATGCGTGTGTCGGAAGCCGCGAGCGAAGTCCAGGTTGGTTGCGCCGGTTGCAACTTCGAAGCATCCAGACCGGCCGCAGCAAAAAGTATGTTCCAGTCGAATACCGCAGCCGTAGGCGAGGGCGGCGCCGCAAGTTCTTTTTTCTCTACCTGCTTCTGCAACGGGATCGCCTGGAAATACGTCAATCGTCCCTGCGGATCGAGTTCCAGGTTGATCATGCCGGAGAGCACGGTGGGCGGATCGCTTCGGGTGACGATGCCCGGTGTCATCAAATCGCCGCCGCGGAAATCGCTCGCCACCAAGGCATCGGGGCTTTGCCGGTACCAATATTGCAGCAGGGAGGGCCGCGCCCCGAGCACCGCATCCCAGCGCGGCGGCTTATCGTTTTTCTCCACATAGTCCTGGAAGTCGTCGTCATCGCGGAGGCCGTACGCGCTGTCGGCAGGGCGTCCCTCATAGCCCAGGCGGGCGATAATTTCGCGGGACTTCTGGGTCAGAACTTCGGGAGTCTGCTCCAGTCGCATCTTCTCGAGGGCGCTGTAGCGGATGCTGAAATAGGCGACCAACGAAAATCCCAGCAGCACGGCGGCCAGGCAGATCACGGCGGTTCGCGGACGCAAGCCAACCGACTCTCCAGCGGCGGCCACCATCTGAGGCGACGGTGTTTCTCCCGCGGCCAGCGCTGCGGCCAGCGGATCCCCGCCAGGCATGGCAGCGGCCACTGCCAGCGCCGTAGCCGGACGCGCGCCCGGTTCCACTTCAAGGCAGCGCAGAATCACCTTCTCCACAATCGGATCGAGATCCTTCACCACCGACGAGGGCCGGCTGGGCGTGCGGTCCCCGTGCCCCTGCAGGACTCCTGCGGTTTTTTCCGCGAACGCCCGCTTGCCAGTGAACACTTCATACAGCACCAACCCCAGCGCATAAATATCGCTGCGCGTGCTCACTTCCTTGCCGGCCAGCTGTTCGGGCGCCATATAGGCGGGAGTTCCGCTGCGGATTTCGTTGCCGCGAATATTGTCGGCCACGCCCGCCAGACCAAAATCTGTAATGACGACCTGCCCGCGTCCGTCGAGCATGATGTTGGCGGGCTTCAGGTCGCGGTGCAGAACGCCTTTGCTGTGGGCCGCGGCCAATCCAGCGCAGAGCTGGCGGGCGATATCGAGCGCTTTGTCTCCGGGCAGGCGGCCGATGCGCCGCAGTAGCGACGCCAGGTCTTCACCGTCGACATATTCCATGGTGAAGAAAGTGTGGCCATCGACGTCGCCCACGTCGTAGACGCGGCAAACGTTGGGATGCGAAACGCGGCGGGCGATTCTTACTTCATTGCGAAAGCGTTCCAGCAGGCCTTCGTCGCGCGCGGCTTCGTCAGGAAGAAATTTCAGCGCCACGGCCTGCCCCAGCGTGAGGTCATCGGCGCGGTAGACTTCGCCCATGCCTCCCTTGCCCAGCAAGGCAACAATCCGGTAGCGGCTGGCCAGCAGGCGGCCGGGCAGGAAACGGCCGTCGACCAAAAGATACTCGGCAGAGCTCGGCGGCCGGGAAGTTCCAGACGATGGCGGCCGCCGCGGAGTGGAAGGAGCCAGGTCGATCGTGGGCAGGTCGGCGGTGTGCAGGTTTGCACCAGCCGTCTTCGCGGCAGTCAAATTTGCCGCGGCCACGTCGATGGTCGCTGCTTGGTCGCTGCTCGGCGCGGGCGCTCCGCAGGAAGAACAGAAGCGCCCTGGGTTTGGCAATGCGGAGCCGCAAGTCGCGCAGAAAGCCATGGTTTTTCTCGCTACAGTCTAACCCAGACTGCGGACCTCGGACGTCAGACGTCGGGCTTCAGACCTCGGACCTCAGACGTCGGACCTCGGACGTCAGACCTAAGCCAGAGCCACACCGGGCTTGCGGTCTGACAGTTTGAGGCCAGAGGTCTAAGGTCCGAGGTCTAAGGCCCGAGGTCTAAGGTCCGAAGTCTAAGGTCTAAGGTCCGAGGTCCGATGTCCGAAGTCGTCTTTGTATTACCATCCAAGCGATGACCTCACGCTTGGGCCGCTGGCTCCGCGATCCTGTGGTTCTTTTGTGCCTGGCCGCGGGCCTGCTTGCTTTTGTGGTGCAGTCTGGCGAACTGGGGACTGCCGATACCACGCATCGGCTGCAGACCACGCATTGGATTTGGACTTCCGAACCGCAGGTTTTTCCGCAGGAGTTTTCTGAGTTCGGCATTCGCGGCCGCGGAGGCCGGCTCTATAGCTGGTATGGCATTGGTCAATCCCTGCTCATGCTGCCTGCCGACATTGTGGGAACGTGGATCGCGCACTGGCAAATTTTTTCCGAGTACGGCGACGATCCCGGCGTGCGCAGCATCGTCGTGACATACAGCACCAACATTCTGGTGAACGTGCTGACCGCGCTGATCGTGCTGCGGCTGCTCGGGCAGTTGGGCTTTACCAGGAAAGAAGCGGTCGCCGGTGTGCTCGCCTTGCTGTTCTGCACCACGCATCTCCACTACACGCAGAACATGATGGAAAACAACTACATCATGCTGCTGACGCTGGTGGGATTTTCATTTCAGTATGAATGGCTGCGCACGGGCAGCAAGCGCGCGCTGGTGGCGGGTTCGGCGGCGCTCGGACTCAACCTGCTGACGCGGTTGACGACCGGCCTGGACCTGATGGCGTGTGGAGCGTTCGTGCTTTTGGTTTTGTGGTTCGAGCAAGTGCGAGGACGCGAGTTGTGGCGGCGTATGGTTGACTACGGCAAGGTCGCGGCGCCGGTTTATGCATTGTTTTTGTTGCTTGATCGCGTGTATCAGTTCTATCGTTTCGGCTCGTTCACGAATACTTACGTTTCACTGGCCGCGGCGACGCAGCGGCAGCAGGACGCCACGCTGCCGCCGAATTATCCCTGGACTACTCCGTTTCATGAAGGATTTCTGGGGCCGCTGTTCAAGCCGGAGAAGTCCATTTTTTTGTTTGACCCGCTCCTGCTGCTGGCGATCGTGATGCTGGCGCTGTTGTGGAAGCGGCTGGCGCCGGGGGTTCGCGCTTATGCGGTGGCAACGTTAGTTTTGCTGGTTGTCTATATCAGTTTCTATGCGCGATATTTTGCGTGGGCGGGTGATTTTGCCTGGGGCGACCGATATGTTTCGACTACGGTGGAGTTGGCGGCGCTGCTGGCGGTTCCGTTGCTGCTGCGTTATCGGGCGCTCGCGAGCGGACGTCAGGGGCTAAAGCCCACATCTTCGGCTGGCGCTGACGGTACGGCTGAAGCCGTGCCCTTCCCGGTCGTGCCCTCCGTACAACTAGTGGCGACGCCGGCGATGGGCAAATGGATCTGGCGCGCGGGGATCGCTTTGGTTGCGGTCAGCCTCGTCATTCAACTCGCGTCGCTGGCGTTCTGGCTTCCGCTGGAGATTTACCAGATGGAGGAGTTTGGACATCCGACGTTGGTGATCGCGCTGCGCTTCAAAAATATCGCCGCGTTCGCGCTGGGAAAGATGGACGCGTGGGGGCTGAACACCGATTCGATGACGTGGGATTCCTGGGATTACGTCCACATCACGACCTGGAATTTTCTGCCGTTTCTCCTGAAACGCGTGGGAGCGGTTCCGGGCTGGGTGGTGCGGGTCGCGTTTGCAGTGTGGCTTACGGGAATCGCGGCGCTGGTTTGGGTGGTGGCGCGGTTGCGTACCGTGGTTTGGGGCGAGAAGTAAACGCGCGCGCGGGCGTCCGGTCTGGGGGCGTCTCTACGAACATTCCGGGGGGGGCCAGCTTGCTGCCGAGCTGCGCTCGGCGTGGGACAGCCGAGGCGGCCGTCCCCACATAAGCATAAGCATTGGGCTTAAGATACTAAGCCGTTATTCCACGGTGACTGACTTGGCCAGATTCCGCGGCTGATCCACGTCGCAGCCGCGTCTCACGGCGATGTGATAGGCCAGCAACTGCAAGGGGACGATCTCGAGGATCGGCGAGAGTTCTTCGGGCGCGGGGGGAATGTAGAGAACGTGGTCGGCGGCTTCTTTGATTTCTTCGTCGCCTTCGGTGGCCAGCGCGATCACGACGCCGGAACGCGCTTTCACTTCTTTCAAATTCGAGCAGGTTTTTTCGTAGCGCGTCATCGAGCCAGGATTATTTGGATCACGCGTGGCGATGACGACGACCGGGAGATTCTCGTCGATCAGCGCATTGGGGCCATGCTTCATCTCGCCGGCGGGATAGCCTTCGGCGTGAATGTAGGAAATTTCCTTCAGCTTGAGCGCGCCTTCGAGCGCGATGGGATAGTGAATGCCGCGGCCAAGGAAAAGAAAATCCTGCGCCCGCTGATATTGCTTGGCCAGCTCCTCGACGTGTCCGTCGCCAGTGAGGAGATGTTCGAGCTTGGCGGGAATGTGAGTGAGCGCCTGCACCGCAGCGATCGATTGCTCAGTCGTCATCACGCCGCGCACCTGCGCGAGATACAAGGCGAAGAGATAGAGCGCGGTAAGCTGCCCGGTAAAGGCTTTGGTCGAGGCCACGCCTATCTCGGGGCCAGCGTGCGTGTAAATCGTCCCCGCTGCTTCGCGCGTGATCATGGAGCCAACGACATTGCAGATGGCGAGCGTCTTTGAGCCGCGGGTCTTGGCCTCACGCTGCGCGGCGATGGTGTCGGCCGTTTCGCCGGACTGAGAAATCACCAGCGTGATCGTGTCGGGCGCGACGATGGGATCGCGGTAGCGCCATTCGCTGGCGTAGTCCACTTCCACCGGCATCCGGGCAAGAGTCTCGATCATGAATTTTCCGGCCTGGCCGGCGTGCCAACTGGTACCGCAGGCGATGATGTTGATTTTTCTCGCGGCGCGGAACTCAGCTTCGCTGATCTCCATCTCATCCAGAAAGACATGACCCGTGTCCTGTGAAACGCGGCCCAGCGTGGTGTCGCGGACGGTGCGCGGCTGCTCGTAAATCTCCTTGAGCATGAAGTGCTTGAAGCCGCCCTTTTCCGCCATGATCGGGTCCCAGGTAATGTGCTGCACTTTGCGCTGAATCGGCTTGCCGTCGAAATCGGTGAGCTCGACGCCGTGGGAAGTCACCACGGCCAGATCGCCATCGCCGAGAAAAAGAATGTCGCGCGTGTGTGAAAGAATCGCGGGCACATCGGAGGCTACGAAATATTCGTCGTTGCCCAGGCCGATCACCGCGGGAGGGCCGTTGCGCGCGGCAACAATTTTGTTGGGATCGTCGGTGCAGATCACCGCCAGAGCGAACACGCCGGTCAGTTCCTTCACCGAGCGGCGGACAGCTTCTTCCAGCGTGGGACGGCGGCCGTTGCCGGTTTTCAGCAAATGCTTTTCAACGAGGTGGGCGATGATTTCAGTGTCTGTCTCGGTGGTGAACTTGTGGCCTTCTTCGATTAGTTTCTTTTTCAGACTCAGGTAATTCTCGACAATGCCGTTGTGCACCACCACAATTTTTCCGGTGCAGTCGCGGTGGGGATGGGCATTTTCTTCGGTGGGACGTCCGTGGGTAGCCCAGCGGGTGTGGCCGATGCCGTAGGTGCCGTCCAGCGGCTTCAGGCGGATGGCTTCTTCCAGATTGCGCAGCTTGCCTTCGGCGCGGCGGATCTGCAGGCCGTCGCCGTTGCCGGCCACGGCGATTCCCGCGGAATCGTAGCCCCGGTATTCCAGCCGCCTCAAGCCGTCCAGAATGACTGGAACGACAGATTTCTTACCGACATAACCGACAATCCCACACATGACCGGCGCCCCAATCGTCTTACAGTTTGCCTCTAATCATCTGCTATTTCTAGTCTGCGAGGGAGAAACGAAACTCTTCGATAACCGGGTTGGTTAACACTTCGCGCGCGATGCGCTCCACTTCAGCCTGGGCTGCCTCGCGGGAAAGTCCGCCATCGAGGGTCAGCTCAAAATACTTTCCCTGGCGCACTTCTTCGAGCCCCTTGTAACCCATTTTCTTAAGCGCTCCATGGATGGTTTTGCCCTGGGGATCGAGAACACTCTTCTTCAGCGAGACGTAAACGTAGGCTTTCATCGGCACCTCATTATACGTCACAGAACTTGCGCGTCCGAGACCCGTGATCCGGTTCAAACTGGCCGTTGGGCGCTGTCCATTCGGCGCTGCAGTTCGTTCAATGCGTCTTCGAGCATGCGGCGATGGCGGGGGTTGTGGGCATGTTCGAGTTGCTGCAGGATGTTCTGGCGGGAAAGGCGCAGGCTTTCAACTTCGCGCAGCCAGACGGCTTCCCGCGGAGTGATCGCAGCACGGCGCGGCCCCGGCTTTTCGGCAGCGTCGGATTGTTGAGCCTCCACTGATTTGCTTTCCCAACCTCGCGCCATAGGGGAATTATAGGCCTGGTTTGCTTTGCCCCTCAGCCGCGAAGGTCGCAAAGAGAGAGCTAGAATCGGCGGACGTGCTACCCTACGTGGCTGGCCGCCGTCTAATCCCGGCCGGGCTCTTACGCCGTGACTTCTCGGGAGCATCCATCATGAAATTCAAACGTAGTTTCTTGTTCTGGAACGCCGCATGCGTTCTTTTTGTCCTCGCCTCGCTCTCCGCCTATTCGCAGAGCGCTCCCGCGCCGGAGACTCACGGCATCGTCGTCTCGAAGATGGATCGATCGGTCAAGCCCGGGGACGACTTTTACCACTACGCGAACGGGGACTGGATCAAGCATGCGGAAATCCCTGCCGACCGCAGCTACATTGGCGTCTGGGACACCTTGTCAGACTTGAGCCGCAAGCGCACTGCCGGCCTGATTGAGGAAGCAGCCAAGGCCAATGCCGCTGCCGGCTCGAACGCCCGCAAAATTGCCGACCTCTACAACTCGTATATGGACGAGGCCGCCATCGAAGCCAAGGGCCTGGCTCCGCTGCGCCCACACCTCGACGCCATTGCTGCCATTCGCGACAAGCACGAACTGGCGCGGGCTTTGGGTGAGAGCCTGCGGGCCGATGTCGATGCCCTGAACAACACCAATTTTCATACTGCCAACCTTTTCGGGCTCTGGGTTGCCCCCGGCTTTAGCGACTCCGAACGCTATGCCGCTTACCTGATGCAAGGCGGTCTGGCAATGCCCGACCGCGAATACTACCTTTCCGACAGCGAGAGTATGCGCGACATCCGCAGCAAATATCAGGCGCACGTTTCTGCTCTGCTCAAGCTGGCCGGATTTACCGACCCCGACCTCCGTGCCCAGCACGTTGTCGAACTGGAACACGCCATCGCCGAAAAACACGTCAGCCTGGCCGATGAGCAAAACATCCAGAAGGCGAACAACCCCTGGAAGCAAGCCGACTTCGCCGCCAACGCTCCCGGCCTCGACTGGGCGGAATACTTTCGCGCCGCCGGTCTCAGCAGCCAGGCCAGCTTCATCGTCTGGCAGCCTACCGCCTTCACCGGAGAATCTGCGCTCGTTGCCTCCGAAGCGCTGGATACATGGAAAGACTGGCTGGCCTTCCACTTGATCGATGCGTACGCCGGGGTTCTGCCCAAAGCGTTCGCGGACGAGAGCTTTGCTTTTTTCGGCAAGACCCTCTCAGGCACACCGGAACAGCGTCCACGCTGGCAGCGTGGAGTCGGCGTGGTCAACGGCTTGCTGGGCGATGCGGTCGGGCAAATCTATGCCCAGCGCTACTTCTCGCCCGAAGCCAAGGCACAGGCCGAGGCGCTGGTTGCGAACCTGATCGCGGCATTCCGGAAGCGTATTGAGGCCCTCGACTGGATGGATCCCGCGACCAAGGCCGAAGCCCAAGCCAAGCTCACCACTTTGTATGTGGGAATCGGTTATCCGGAGACGTGGCGGGACTACTCCGCCTATGAGGTCAAGGCGGATGACATTTTCGGTAACATCCTGCGCGGCCGCCTGTTTTATTATCACCGCGACGTCGCCCGTCTCGGCCTTCCGATTGATCGCAAAGAATGGACCATGGAGCCGCAGACCGTGAATGCCGTCAACCTGCCGCTGCAAAATGCCCTCAGCTTTCCCGCGGCAATTCTGCAGCCACCGTTCTTCGATCCGCAGGCTCCCGCCGCGGCGAATTATGGCGCCATCGGTGCCATTATCGGACACGAAATCAGCCATACCTTTGACACGGAGGGCAGCGCGTTCGATTCCAAAGGCCGAGTCCGCGATTGGTGGAAGCCCAGCGACCTGGCGCACTTCAACGCGGCGACCGCCCGACTCGCCGCGCAGTATGACACCTACAAACCGTTTCCCGACCTCGCGTTGAATGGGAGGCAGACGCTGGCGGAAAACATCGCCGACGTCGCGGGCATCTCCGCAGCCTACGACGCCTACCGCGCCTCCCTTGCGGGAAAGGCCGCTCCCGCCGAGGACGGCTTCTCCGGCGACCAGCAATTTTTCATTGCCTTCGGACAGAACTGGGGATCGAAGGAGCGTGACGCTGCACTCCGCGAGGAGGTCATGACCGACTCGCACTCCCCCGACCAGTTCCGGGCAGACACCGTCCGCAACATCGACGCATGGTACGCGGCATTCGACGTCCGACCCGGGGAGAAACTTTACCTCGCACCGCCGGACCGCGTGCGCATCTGGTAAGAAAGAAGTCTCCCGTGGCGCGTGTATGCTCGTTCCCGCATTGGCTTTCCTTTGTGTGCCTTAGTGCCCTTTGTGGTGGATGAACGGAAAACTGCCGGAAGGAAACCGCCCTAGCCCCGCTGTTGCTGCCATTCTTGTTACGAAAACGTAACGCAGGAGAAAAGTCGTTCCGTCCTTGACGCGCGCGAGTATAATCTTGTCGACCATTAGGGTACGATCCGAGTTTTTATGAGTTCCCCTCGTCAGTTGCCGGGACGCCGCCTGCGTGCCGGGAGACTGTCTGCACGTTTCGATCCCGCCAAGTTCCTTGCGAATGCCGGCATCGGCAAGACGATTCGTGAGTATGCCCCCAGGGCGGTTGTGTTTTCGCAAGGAGACGCTGCCGACTCTGTGTTTTATATCCAGACGGGCAGAGCGAGGCTCAGCATCGTCTCCAAACAAGGTAAGGAAGCCACGCTCGGGCTGTTTGGCCCCGGTGACTTCCTGGGCGAAGGATGCATCGCTTCCGATCAGCCGCTTCGCATGGCGACCGCCACCGCCACCACGGCCTGTTCCGTTCTCGAGATCGAAAAAAAGCAGATGCTGCGTACCCTGCATGCCCAGCACGAGTTCTCCGATGTTTTCGTAGCGTACCTGATTATGCGCAACAGCCGTACTCAGGAAGACCTCGTCGATCAGCTCTTCAACTCCAGCGAAAAGCGGCTGGCGCGAGCTCTGTTTTTGCTGGCCAACTTCGGGAAAGACAAGTCGGAGAAAGTGGTCCCCAACATAAGTCAGGAGACTCTGGCGGAAATGATTGGCACCACCCGCTCGCGAGTCAACTTCTTCATGAACCGGTTCCGAAAGCTTGGCCTGATCGAATACAACGGCGGGCTGCTTGTCCACAGTTCGCTTTTGAGCGTGGTCCTGCACGACTAGCGAAAATCAAAAAAGCGCCACAATTTATACGGATAATCCTCCTGGGATTTTTTCTCGAGTTAGGTGGATCGGTGTGGATCCGCGAAAATCTGTGAGCAAGATTTCTGGTGGTGGTGTTCAATTCTGAACAGACAACCGCTTCCGAACAGCTTACGTTGAATCATAACTACGTTGGGATGAAGGCGGGCTGCTCTTGAGGGGGCGCAGCCGCCAGGAGCTCGGGTTTTGTGTTTTCTCTGAGCGCGCCACGCCGAAGACCCCCGCAGCGCTACGCCCCGCGGCGGGGACATATCGATTTACGACCTTGCCTGCGCGAGCTGGCAAGGGTCCGCCTCAGTAGTGTGCCCCGTCTCCGCTTCCCCGTTTCGTTCAGGTGCTGCGTTCTGCCCGACTCCCTTCGAGCCGCGATCGCTGCATCGATCTTGACTGAGGAGTTGCGGTCATGAGTTCCCAGGCCGCGGAAGCACTCATCCATCGCGTCCTTGCCTACACCACTCCTGATGCCTTCAGTGAGCCCGAACAACTACTCGCCGCCTTCTTCAGCGCCTCCAACGTGGGCTTTTACATCCTGGACAAGGATCTCAGCTATGTTGCGGTGAACCACGCCGTGGCCGACATGAACGGCAGGCCGGCAGCCGCCCATCTGGGCAAGACCTTGCGCGAAGTCCTGGGAGAACTCGCCGACAAGATCGAGCCCGAGTTACAGCGCGTATTGAATACCGGCAAGCCGGTTTTGAACCTGGAGGTGAGTGGAGTGCTGCCCACCAGGCCCGACGTCGAATACCAACTCGGCCATTACTTTCCGATCCAGGACGATGCCGGCCAGGTGAAGCAAATCGGGGTGATGGTGGTGGGCAACACCGGACGAAGGCGTCTGGAGCACGCGCTCGAGATGCTTGCCGGCAAACTGCAGCAGGAGAAAACGCGGCTCCAGGCGTTGCTGGACGTCAGCAACGCGTTGACCGATTCCAAAGCCAATTTCGAGCAGGCCTTTCCAGCCATTTCCACGATTCTGCAAAAAGCTGTGCCGCATGATTCGGCATTCGTCACCGTGGTCGATCAAGGCGCTGGAACGGTCATGGTCCGGGCCTTGAGTGGGGCACTCTCCAATTTGGTTTATGAGCATGGCCAGAACATCCCGATCCAAGAAAGCCTGTTGGGCCAGCTTCTGGAGGAACCTGAAGCCGGGAACTTGGACCGCCGCCAGCTGGAGAAATGTGCAGAACGGTCGCCGCGACTGAGAGAAGCGCTGGGGCAGGGATTCTGCGCGGCGTGCTTTGTTCCCTTGAAGACCCCGCGGGGGACAGTGGGGTTCCTGTTTCTGGGCCGCAAGGAGGACGTTGCATTTGCCGCGCAGGACCTCGATTTCTTGAAGCGCGTGGCCTCGGAGATGGCGCTGGCCGTGGAAACCGGCACTGTCCAGTGTGCCTTGGTCCAGGAAAGGGAAAGGCTTAAGGTTCTCCAGGAAATCGACACTACCCTTTTGTCCAGTCTGGATCTCCATGAGCTTCTTCCAGCGGTTTCCTCGTTCCTGCGGAGGACGCTTCCCCACGACCACATTGCGATCTGTTTGTACGACCAGCGCGCGATGTTACTGCGCAGCTATGCCACTACATCGGAGCTTAAGCGGAAAATCCTTCCGGACAATGGGCTACTGGGTCTGGACGACACTCTCACAGGTCAGACTTTTGGGGAGGGCAGAACTAAAGTGTTGAAGCACGCGGACCTGGTGCGGGTGCCGTTCGCAGTCACGCAAAAGGCGCTCGAACTGGGGGTGCGCTCCTCCTGCTTCATCCCGCTGCTCACGGCGAAGGGGCCAATGGGGGTGCTGACTCTGTCGAGCCATAGCGACCACGCTTTCGACGCGGAAGACGTGGGATTTCTCGAGCAAGTAGCCGCGGCCCTGGCGCACTCGCTGGGCAATGCCCTTGCGCACAAGGCCCTGCGGATGGAGGAAGAACGGCTGCGGGTGTTGCTGAAGACGGGCGCCAGCGTAGCCTCGAATCTGGATATCCGGCAGGTTTTCCCCTCCATTTCGGCGCATGTGCGCCACGTGACCCAACACGAATTTGCCAGTCTTCTGGTGCTGGACGACGCCTGCGGCGTGTTGCGGCGGCATGCCACGGATTTTCCCCTCGCGAAAGGAATTCTTCCGCTCGACTCCGTCACTCCCATCGATGGCAGCCCGGAGGGCAAAGCCATGAAACTGGGCGCGCCGCTGATTTTCTCAAAGCAGGAAATCGCAGCTTTCGGCATTCCAGGCGCAGCGCACCTGATCGAGGAGGGCATCCAGAGCCTGTGCTGTGTTCCCTTGCCCACTTCCAAGGACGCCCTGGGGGCTCTGAACTTCGGAAGTACCCGGGCAAATGCATTCCAGGCGGAAGATTTGGAACTGTTCGGCCAGATCGGGGCACAGGTCGCGGCCGCCTTGGAGAACGAACGCGCCTACCGTGAGATCGAGCAGCTCAAGAACCGTCTGGCCGCGGAAAAGCAGTATCTTGAGGGCGAAATCCGGACGGAACTGAATTTTGACGAGATCATCGGCGACAGTCCGGCGCTGAAAAAGGCTCTGGATCCGGTTCCGGTCGTTGCCGATAGCGATGCCACGGTCCTGATTCTGGGAGAAACCGGAACCGGAAAAGAACTGGTGGCCCGCGCCATTCACCGCATGAGCCGTCGCAAGGAGCGGAATTTCATCAAAGTGAATTGCGCCGCCATTCCGACCGGGCTGCTGGAAAGCGAGCTCTTTGGCCACGAGAAGGGCGCGTTTACCGGCGCGGTCAGCCAGAAAATCGGACGCATGGAACTGGCCGACCATGGAACCCTGTTTCTGGATGAAGTGGGGGAGATTCCGCTGGAGCTGCAACCCAAGCTGTTGCGAGTGCTGCAGGATCACGAGTTCGAGCGGCTGGGCGGAACGCGAACCATCAAAGTGGATCTGCGCCTGGTCGCGGCAACGAATTGCGATCTGGTGAAAGACGTTGCGGAACATCAGTTTCGCAGCGATCTTTTCTACCGCCTGAACGTGTTTCCCATCCATGTGCCCAGTTTGCGGGAAAGGCGTCAGGATATCCCAATGCTGGTGAGGCACTTTGTGCACCACTACGCGCTTCGCATGGACCGCCACATTGAAACTATTCCTGCTGAAACCCTGAACGCACTCACCAACTGGCACTGGCCGGGGAACGTGCGCGAGCTGGAGAATTTTATCGAGAGGTCAGTGATTCTCAGCGACGACACGGTGCTCCGAGCCCCCCTCGCCGAACTTGAGATCGAGATGCTGCAGGGCGGTTCCTCCGACCATACGCTGGACACCGCCGAGCGTCAGCATATTCTCGGAGTGTTGCGGGAAACTGGAGGGCTACTCTCCGGCCCCACCGGCGCAGCCCACAGGCTTGGGCTGAAGCGAACCACGCTGCAATCGAAGATGCAGCGCCTGCGGATTGTCCGGGAAGACTACCTTGGGCCAAGACAGAGCTGAAGCAGGGCTCTTGGCTCTTAGCCTTTAGCTCTTAGCCTTTAGCTCTTAGCTTAAAGCTCTTGGCGCGTGCTTTGATGAACGCTGGCCAGCGACGCCGCCTGTGACCCTTCGCGCAGCAGCCACAAAAGTTGAGGACCTCAAGCTAAAAGCTAAGAGCCAAGAGCGCCGTTAGGCTTAAGCCTGCCGACTAATCGGCAACGCGCCGACTGGTCGGCAATTTCCTGGTTTAGGCCTGGTGGGGGTTCTTTACGGAACTTATTCCAAACAGGGAAGTTGTACCGTTCCGAGACTCAGACCCGTTCTGGAACGTGAATTGCTTGAGTACTTGCGTCGCGCTTGGGACAGCCACTTCTTAAAGGTTTGCCTCAGAGTCGAGATCGGCTCAGCCTTCCCCACAAAATTCTAAAAGCGGCGCAGCCGTGGAGTGGAACCGGTGTTTGCACCCACTAGGTTTCAACCCGTGAAGTCGAGCGTGGCCGTTCAAGTTTCGTTGAACGCGCCAGCGATTCTGCGGCCAATTCGCCGGGAAGGGTTGGCGCTGGCAGCGCTGCCGCGACAGAACCCCGCATTCGGCGAGGAAACGTTCGGCGCCGCCCGTGCGGATCTCCCGCTTGCCGCGGCGAGCCCGAGTGGCGCGGAAGCGGCGAGCCAGAAATGTCCGGGAGAAATTGATCCGCTGTACCTGTTTGCTTGCCGCGTGGAATGGGAGCGGCGCACGGACCCCAGTTCAGCCTGGGAGCTGCTTTCGGCGGCAGAAAGCCCGCACGAAGACACGCGGGCCAACGCAAGGCAGCTGCTGGCCAGTTCACGGCACCTGGAGGGCGGCAATCCAGGAGTTGCCGGGTTCCAGGTTTTCAAGCCCAGGCAGTATCGGACGGTGGAGGCGAACATGAAGACCCCTTACGGACTCGAGATCATCGAAAACTGCTCCCAGTGCTTCTGCCGGAAAGCGGGATTCTTCTGTGGCCTGTCCTCCAGTGTTGTGGAACTGCTTGACCAGGTCAGCCACCACAGCACGATGCCGGCCGGGGCCATCCTGTTTGTGGAGGGACAGGTTTCGCGCGGAATCTTCATAGTTTGCTCGGGCAAAGTGAAACTCTCGACCGCTTCGCGGGAGGGTAAAGTGCTGATTCTGAAGACGGTAGAAGCCGGGGAAGTGCTGGGGCTGAGCGCCGCGGTTTCCGGGGCGAGCTATGAAATGACGGCGGAAACCGCGATGCCGTGCCAGCTCAACTTCGTGGGCCGCAAGGATCTGCTGGAGATGCTGCACGCGCACAGCGAAGTGGGAGTGCACGCCGCGCAGAGCCTGAGCAGCGACTTTCAGTCGGCATATCGCGATATTCGCGATCTGGTGATGGCGCGTTCTTCGGAGGGAAAGCTGGCGCGGCTGCTGCTTTCGTGTTCGCCCAAGCAAGCGGGTTCCGACGAACTTCATCTCAGGTCGGTGATGACGCACGAAGAAATGGCGCAGCGCATCGGTTCGTCGCGCGAGACCGTGACCCGGCTGTTGACCGAACTGAAGCGCAAACAACTGATTCGGCTGGATGGAGCCACGCTGGTCATCCGCAGCCGGATCGCGCTCGAGACTTTAGCGGTATAAGTCCCCCCTGTGCCTGGAGAGGGCCGGTTTCTTTGGCCCTCTCTTTTTTTATTCGAGATGATTTTTATTGGAGATGATTCTCTTGAGGCGTCCCTTCTTCCGAAGGGAGGTCCCTGCGAAATCAGAGTCCGAAGAGTTCGCGCAGGCGCTTGGTCTGGGCCCGGCTGACGGGTACTTCGGTTTGCTTCTTGTCGTCCATGCGCAGCTGGTAGGAACTTTTGAACCAGGGCACGACTTCGCGAATACGATTGATGTTCACCAGGAAGGAACGGTGGGCGCGCCAGAAAAGATTGGGATCGAGACTGTCGAGCAATTCTTCGAGAGTCCGGCAATTTGAATGGCCTTCGATGCCGGAAAGGCCTGCGGTGACCACGGTGATGACGCCGTCCTCGATGGAGGCGTAGCAGATTTCCCGTTGATCCACCAGAAGCATGCGGCCGACTGACTTGAGAAGAATCTTCGAAAGCTGCGGCTTCTGCTGTTCGAGCATGCGAACCAGGTTGTCGATTTTGTCGGCAGGTAGAGTGCCGGACGCCTGCTTGGCCCGCGCACGTTGCACGGACTGCGCAACTCGCTTCTTGTCGAACGGTTTCAAGAGGTAATCGACGGCATTGACTTCAAAAGCCTTGACTGCGTATTGATCGAACGCGGTGGCAAACACGATCTTCGGCAGCGGGACTTTCTTATCCAGCAACTTCTTGATGACGCCAAAGCCGTCGAGGCCGGGCATTTGCACGTCGAGGAAAACCAGGTCCGGATTGTGCTCCTTGATGAGGCTGATGGCCTCGAGGCCGTTCTTGCCCTGGGCGACCACGTCGACGTCGCCGGCGCTCTTGAGCAGGTAAGCGAGTTCGTCGCGGGCGAGTTGTTCGTCGTCGACGATCACTGCGGATAAGGACATTCCAACTCCGGGTAGCCAAGACCACTGGTCAGGAGAAGTATACTGCGTTTGCCAGGGCCAGAGCGGGCGGAGCTTACGGAACCTGAGCTTACGGAACCTGGTTCGAGCGCGTGCGAGCCAGCTTATTGCTGCTGGTGCTGCTGCATCATGGCACCCATGTCCATTTTGGTGTAACCGGCCGGGGCTTCGAACAGGCTCGCAGGTTGCGAACCTTCTTGAACGTTACGCAGCTCTCCGCCGTTGTTCTTGCCCTGCCATTTCAACGGAAAGCGCACCTTGGCGTCGAGCCAAATGCGCGTGACATCACCGCTCGAGTTGGTGGCCTCGTACTCAACTGTGCTGCGGCCGTTCACGGTATCAGTACCCACCTTGTGGCAAGTGCCCGCCTGAATGTGCGATATTTTCTGCCAGTCGCCGCACGCATCTTGCACGTTCCCGGCCGCAAAGAAGGAATACGTCTGGCGCGGTCCCTGCGCCTGAATGGACATTTCCATATACATGCGCTGCTGGGGCATCAGGACGGTCGAGGTCTGAGTGGCAAAATTCACAATGACCGCTCCACCGCCACGAGGGCCGCTGGTCTGGGGCTCGATTCGCATTTTGTCTTTTGCGAAGTAGAGTTTAGCGGTGGTTGGCGCGCCCGGCTTTTGCAGGTCGACAACCTCGGCAGAAAACTCGGCCTGTGCCAGTACGAAGCTCGAAGCCAGCACAACCGCAAAGAAACTTGAGATGCGAATGATCGATCGGAGCATGATAATTTCCTTCACTCCTGGAATTCGTAGGTTGCGCCGGAACAGCGCAGGAAGCATAGCAGAATTTCCGTCTTATGCGACGGCGGGGAGCCAAAGTTCTTAACAGGATCATGAAGCCCAGGATCAAACGATCTGGTGGGTCGAGCGATCAAGTTCCGATTGGTCTCTTGGGCTTGAAGAAGTCTTTCGCGATCCATTTCGAGAGGAAAGAACTCTTATGGCCTTCGAAGCCTAGCTTGCGGTAAAGCTCCAGCGCATTCGTATTGTGGTGCATCACTTCCAGGTGTAGCGCGGTGACGTTCAGCGAGCGGGCGGAGTCTTCGAGGAAGGCCATGGTCTTGCGTCCCCAGCCTCGGCCTCGGTAGTCGGGGAGCAGATAGAACTCGTCGACGAAGGCGTCGCGGCCCAGCCATTCGAGGCTGTAACCGAAGCAGAGAACGATGTAGGCGACGGGCAGCTCACGCTCTATTTTCTTATCGGCTCCGGTTGTGTCAGCGAGGATGAGCCACACGCGACCGAGATTCGGATCGCGCAGCAACGTGATCAAGGCGGCGCGTGCTTTCTGGTCGTCGAAGGCGTGCCCATCGAAGGCATAGTAGTCGCACATGAACGGGAGCAGTGTGTCGACGTCGGATTCCGTCGCCAGGCGGAACGAGGGCTCGGCGATCAATGGCGCCACGCTCACGCGACGCTCTCTAGTGCGAGCGCCATGCCCAGGCCTCCACTGACACAGAGAGTGGCGACACCGCGCTTGGCGTTGCGCTTGAGCATTTCGTGCAGCAAGGTCACGGTGATGCGCGTTCCGGTGCAGCCGATGGGATGGCCAAGGGCGATGGCCCCTCCGTTGACGTTGAGCTTGTCGCGATTGAAATCTAATTCGCGGTCGCAGGCCAGAACCTGCGCCGCGAAAGCTTCGTTCAGTTCGACCAGGCCGAAATCGTGCAGCTTGAGATTGTGTTTTTCTTCCAGCTTGCGGAGCGCGGAGACTGGACCGATTCCCATGATGCGCGGGTCTACTCCCGCCGAGGTGACGGCGGAGATTCGGGCCAGGGGCTTCAGGTTGTTGCGTTTCACGAAGTTTTCGCTGGCAACGACTACGGCGGCCGCACCGTCGGTGATGCCGGAAGAATTGCCCGCCGTGATCGTGCCGGTCTTCGAAAATACCGGCGCGAGCTTTCCGAGCTTTTCCAGACTTGAGTCGGGAAACGGATGTTCGTCGCGGCTGAACGTGGTCGTGCCTTTCTTGCCTTCGATGGTTACGGGGACGAGTTCTTCGTTGAATCGTCCGGCGGCAAGGGCGCGTGCGGCGCGGGTTTGCGACAGAAGAGCATATTCATCCTGCTCGTCGCGTGAAATTTCATATTGCTCGGCCAAGACTTCGGCGGTTTCTCCCATCACCATTTTGGCGAGAGGACAGAAGAAGCCGTCGCGATACATGCCGTCGACCAGTTCCTGATTGCCCAGACGAAATCCCCAACGCGCTTCGAGATAATAAGGAACCCGCGACATCGATTCCGTGCCGCCGGCGAGGATGCAACTGGCATCGCCGAGCAG
>JBAUAN010000197.1:0-10418 GCA_049675725.1 Candidatus Sulfotelmatobacter sp.
CACCACCGCCGCACGCACCTGGGCCGCATCCCCCAACCACAACTCGAACCCCAACTCCTCCAGCAACCGCTCGAACCACGGATAGTGCCCGCATGCCTCCATCCCCACTCGCACTTCCTGGCCCGCCCGCGTCCGGTAAAACTGCTCCGCTTCCCCCCGGTGCGGCAACCGTTTCTCCTGGATCTCTCCCGTTAAGTTGTCAAAGATCGCGACCTGCTGAAAACCCGGATGAAAATCACAGCCTATAATCAGCATGACGTTGGCTCCTCTCACGAGCCTTGGTCTTCTTCATCGCATACCAATCTACTCGCGACGAGCCAACGTCGTTATGCAATCAAGCGGAGCGAAGGACCTCTGCACTATGCCCGCGGCGCCAATCAGCCGCGTTTCTTGCTCCGCCTTTGTTGCGCGTCGCTCGCCCCACTCCGCCCCGCGCGGCGATCATTTACTGCTGCATCCATCGCCGGCAGATTCCAAGCGTGCTCCAGTTGCCGTCTCCAGTCCAACTCCTCTACAAATCCGCGGGCATCACGCCAGCCCGGTTGCACCTTGACGTAGAGCTCTAGAAAAACCTTTGTCTCCAGCATTCGCTCAATCCGTAGGCGCGCCGAAGTTCCGATCTTCTTCAGCATCGCACCCCGCTTGCCGATCAGGATCCCTTTTTGTCCTTCGCGTTCGCAGTAAATCGTAGCCGCGATCCGCGTCAGCCGCGCGCCTTCCTCGAAGTTGTCCACGATCACGGTCGTCGCATAGGGAATCTCTTCTTCCATCTCCACCAGAATCTGCTCGCGGATAATCTCCGCGGCCATAAAACGTGCAGGCTGGTCCGTGATTTGGTCTTCCGGAAAATATGCTGGGCCGGCGGGCAACGCCGCGATCACTTTCTTCAACATCTCATCCAGACCATTGCGTTTAAGCGCAGAAACCGGAAATACCTCCGCGAAGTCATACAGCTTGCGGTACTCCTCAATCACCGGCAACAGCTTCGCCTTATCGCGCAGCAGATCCACTTTGTTCAGGACAAGAAATGCGCGCGCCCCGGCCTGCTTCAACAAGTCCATCGCAAACCCGTCGCGCGGATCAAATTTGCGCGTCACGTCCATCAAGACCAGCACCAGATCGCAGCCTTCCAGCGCCTCGCGCACCTCGACCATCATCTTTCGGCCGAGAGAGCTGTCCGGTTTGTGGACGCCCGGCGTATCGATCAGAACCACCTGTCCGCCATCCCGCCCATTTTTTTTAGGAATGTGAAGAATTCCCTGAATGCGATTCCGAGTGGTCTGCGGCTTCGGGGAAATAATCGCGAGCTTCTCGCCCACCAGCGCATTCAGCAGCGTTGACTTGCCCGCGTTGGGCCGTCCGAGAATACAAACAAAACCAGAACGAAATGGCATAGGAGCGGGCCTCAGGCGTCAGCTCTGCTAACTTGGGTTGAGTAACTGCGGCATCTCGGCTTTCACTCCGGCTCCCAAATGAACTTGCTTTTGCCGAAGCCCCATAGCCAAAGCCCGAAGCCCGACTATATCAGCTTCAACTGTTGCGGCTGCACCGCGCTAATTTTCACTCGTTCCACTTTTCGGTCCGTGGATTCTACAACCTCGAAGCGCAGGCCATCTTCCTCGATGACTTCGCCGCTCTTTGGAATCCTGCCCGCCAGTTCGCTCACCAGGCCAGCAACGGTGGCCGACTCTTTTCCTTCCGGTCGAATGCCAAAGAGTTCGCCCAGCCGATCAACGTCCATCCCTCCCGAGACTATGAACGAACGATCTCCCTCGCGGACAATCTCCGGCTTCTCATGTTCGTCGCGGATCTCGCCGACAATTTCTTCCACCAGATCTTCAATCGTAACCAGCCCTGCAACGCCGCCATATTCGTCCACCACGATCGCGAGGCGCACATTCTTCCTCTGCATCTCGCGCAGCAAGTCGCTGCCCAGTTTACTCTCCGGCACAAAGTAAACGTCGCGCCGCATCAGCGAATCCAGTGTGCGCACGTGCGCCTCGGTATCGGGCACCTGCAGCACGTCCTGGGCGTAAACGATCCCCTTGATGTTGTGGATGTTCCCTTCGTAAACCGGGACGCGCGAGTAATGCTTCACGCGCAGCATCTCGATGAAGCGCTCGACGGTTGTATCCGCCGGCACCGCGAACATCGCCGGACGCGGCTTCATCGCTTCGCGTACAGTTTTCCCGCTGAATTCCACCACCGACTGAATCAAGTCGCGGTCACCTTCCTGAATAATTCCTTCTTCCCGGCCCGCTTCAATCAGTGCATCCACGGCTTCCGTGGCGCTTTCCGGTTGCTCGTTCGTGTTTTGCCGCGTCAGCGCGGCCACCGACTGCAAAAAGCCAAGCGCAACCGTTACGGGAAACACCAGGTAAATCAGGATTCTCAACACCAGCGTCCACCGGAGCAGCCATGCGCCTCTGGTACGCGAGAAAAACACAAACGGCAAGAACCGGTTACACAGGATCACGATCAGAATCAGGCTGATCGTAGCCTGTAGAATCTCGGTGATGCTCCACAGCTGGTCGCTGAAAATGGTGAACCCAACCAGCAATGCGATCGCCGCCATGGTCATCTGCGTGAGCACGGCCATTGAGAGTGCCGCCCGGGTACGGCTCACACGCAGCTTGGGCTCCACCTTCTGTTCGAAAACGTCGATGTTGTCCTGAAACTCGCGGGAGAGAAATTTGCCAATCTCCTGGTACACGCGGTCCACATAGGAAACCAGCGTGAGCAGTCCCAGCAACAGAAGCAGCGCCAGCACTACACCGGGAGTCATGATTTCCTCCGCGTCTGGGCTCGGTGCCCGCTGGAATTCCCGCGGCTCGACGGCCCTTTGCCCGCGGTCTCCGAGGCTCTCTTCGAACCTGTGGCCCGCTCGATCAGTCCCGCGGGCAATCGCAACGCTACGCGCAACCGGCGTTCCTGCCGTTCCATTTGCCCATTATCGCGCTCATGGTCGAAGCCCGCCAGATGCAGAATTCCGTGCAGCGCCAGAATCTTCACTTCATCAGCGGCCGAGTGTCCCCGCTGAGCCGCGCTTTGCCTTGCGACCTCCGCGGCGATCGCGATTTCCCCAACCAGTCGCAACCCTCCGGGCGTCGGCTGAGAATCCGCCAGAAACGACAAAACATCCGTCTCTTTGTTCTTTCCCAGAAACTGATGATTCAAGGAACGCACTTCAGCGCTGCTGGTCACAAGTAGATTGACAGTGCCTTTGAGACGAGCGGCACGGCGCGCGCGAAGCAGAAATCGTTCCAGCCCCGCCTCGCTCAGGCCTGTGATCGGTTTTTGCAAGATAACCAACTCGCCTCAGCGTCCTCCGCGGCATTCCCGCGTTCCTCTGCGATCGTGTCCTTCGCGTACGCGTCCCCTCGGCTGTGCTTGGCTTACAGAATTAACGCCAAAATAAACGGGAGGGCCCCATCCGCGCCCTCCCATGACAAAGTCCCTCACCCTATCCTCTCGCTTCAGCCGACGCACTCTTGGTTTCATCTCGAATCGGAGCCACCGACTTTTCCGCGAGGCCGGCCATTCCTTCACCGCCCTTGGCGTCTGCAACTTTCCCTTCGCTCGCGTTCCCTTCGCTCAATGAAAGTACCTGCTGCTCGGCGATGCGCGTTTTGTGTTCGTCGTACGCGCGGATAATGCGTTGCACCAGATGATGCCGCACCACGTCGACCTCATCGAAATGGACGAAGGCCAGACCTTCCACGCGTTTCAGCACGTCGGCGGCTTCGAGCAGCCCGCTGCGCCGCGCATTGGGCAAATCGATCTGCGTGATGTCGCCCGTGATCACCGCTTTCGAGTTGAAGCCGAGCCGCGTGACGAACATCTTCATCTGCTCGGAAGTCGTGTTCTGCGCCTCATCCAGAATCACGAACGAATCGTTCAGCGTGCGCCCGCGCATGAATGCAATCGGCGCAATCTCAATCACGTTCTTTTCCAGATAACGATCCACCTTCTCCGGATCCATCATGTCGTAGAGCGCGTCATACAGCGGACGCAGATACGGATCGATCTTGTCCTGCAGCGTGCCCGGCAAAAAGCCCAGCCGCTCGCCCGCCTCCACTGCGGGGCGCGCCAGAATAATGCGATTCACGCGTTTCGACAGCAGCGCAGAAATCGCCATCGCCACCGCCAGATAAGTCTTGCCCGTCCCCGCCGGACCAATGCCGAAAACCATGTCGTGCTTCTCAATGGCTTCCAGATAGCGGCGCTGGTTAATGCTTTTCGGCTGCACCGTTCGTCGCCCAAACGAACGCTGCCGGCCCGCGTCGGCAAGCCCGCGCAGCGTCGCAGTCGCGTCCGCGGTCAGCACCCGCAGCATGCTGTTCAGGTCGCCATTGTTAAAGGTGTATCCGGAGCGCTGCAGGCCTTCGTAATCGGTAAAAACCTGCTCAGCGCGAGCCACATCGCGCGCCGCGCCTTCCAGTTCAATCGCGTTTGACCGCAGGTTGATCGTAATGTTGAACCCATCTTCGAGCACCCGCACATTCTCGTCGCGCGTGCCAAACAGCGTCTCGATGTTAGGACTAATCCCGATACTTTTCTTCATGCACTCTCTTTAATGAACCATGTAGGACAAACGAACCACGTAGGGACAGCCGCCCCGGCCGCCCGCCCTGAGTAAAACGGAACGCCCGTGCCGCAAGGCTCTCCCGAAAACACAAACACTTCACCCAATTCATAGACAAAGCAAGATTTTGCTCAGAGACGGGACCAACCGGAATACTCGTGCCCGGAGGGCAAGCGACCACCATTGCCTAGAAGCCTACCGCTAGGCGAAGGGTGAGTCAATGGCGAGGCCAGACTCACTCCAACTCTACGCGCTGGCGCTGGTCGCATCGCCTGCCGATGCCGCGACCGCCCGCGTCCGTGCCCACTCGCGTTGCGCCGCAATCTCCTCCGCGCGCGTGGTTGAAAGCGGCACCGTTTGCGCCAGTGCATCCAGCAGAGACTGCGTGTTGAGCGCCTTTTTTTCGGAGTATGCCGCGTAGAGCGCCGTCTGCACGGCCGCGTCGATCTCCGCGCCGGAATATCCCTTTGCGCGCAAAGCGACCTGATCCAGATCAAACTCTGCCGGATTCCTTTTCCGCTTTGCCAGCTGAAGCGAATAAATCTGCTTGCGCTCGACCTGGTTAGGCAGATCGACGAAGAAGAGTTCGTCGAACCGTCCCTTTCGGATCAGTTCTGGCGGCAGCACAGTCACGTTGTTGCATGTGGCGGCAACGAATACCGGTGCCTTGCGGTCCTGCATCCACGACAAAAACGCCGCCAGCAGCCGCGACGAAACCCCCGCATCGGCCGACGCCGAATCCGCCCCGCTTCCGGCAAAAACTTTCTCCAGTTCGTCGATCCACAACACGCACGGCGCAAGCTCTTCCGCAACCTGAAAAACTTTGCGAATCCTCTTCTCCGTTTCGCCAATGTATTTGTCGTAGACCGCGGAGGTATCGAACTTCACCAGAGGCAATTTCCACTCACCGGCCACAGCCCGCGCGCACAGCGACTTTCCGCAGCCCTGCACCCCCAGTATGATCACACCCTTCGGCGCTTCCAGGCCAAACTCGCGCGCCGAATCGTCCCACGATCCTCGGCGTTGTCCCAGCCAACGCTTCAAATTCTCCAGTCCTCCCACGTCGGCCATGTTGTCCGAAGCTTCCACGAAATCCAGCATTTCCGAACGCTTGAGCAATGACTTCTTCATCTCCAGAACGTCCGTAACAATTTCCGGACACAGCGCATACCGCGTCACCAGCGCCTGCGAGATGGCGCGTTCTGCCTCTTCCTCAGTCAGGCCGCGCAGGTTTTCCGCCATCGTGTCGAGACCCGCGGCATCAAGCTTTCTCTGCAGTGTGTGCGTCTTCGAAATTCGAACAAGGGTTTCGTCAATAATCTGCCGCAACCGCTGCTGGTCGGGCAAAGGCAAGTCAAAAAGTTCCACTAGCCCGCGCAGCTCGGGAGGGATTTCGATCTTCGGAGCAGTCAGAATAATCGTCTTCCGGTTGGCGGAAAATCGCTGGCCCACGTCGCGCAGCCGCCGCACCACAACCGGATCATCCATGTGGCGATGCAGATCCTTAAGGATGAACGCCGCGTCGATCGAAACTCCCTCCAGATTTCCCAGCATCTGCGCCGGCTCGCGGCTGTTGTAAAGCGCCTTGGCGTTTTGCTCGATCGACTCCATGCCCGCGTGTCCGTGGAGTGGCTGTCCGGGCAGGGCATGCTCGGAAAAATCGTAGCCGCCCGTCACCACTTCGGCCACGCTGCTGCCAGAGCGCATCAACCCGCTGGCGATGCTCCATTCAAATACAGCCAGATTGAGCGACGCGCAAGCCGCCCGCACCATGCGCACCGCCCGCACTTCCTCGACCGTCTCCATCGCAATAATGGGCGTGGAGGAATCGATCAAGATCTTGAGCCGCTGCAACGCGTCCGCCGTAATTGGTCCCGCCATCTGCATCCCGATTGTCATTCCGAACCAGCGTTCCTGACGAACTCTGCGGTTTTCCTTCGCGAACTCTGCGGTTAAAGGCTCTTGTTCTTGCGTGAATCAAGAGACTTTAACCGCGAGTACGCGAAGACAGCTCGCAAACTGCGCGAAGAAATTCAAATTGAGCCACTACTCCTCGACCCATGTGTTTGACCAGTCGAGAGTTACTCCCCTATAATAAGTAATTCGGACCCACCCGAATATCTCTCTGTGACACGAAGGTAACGAAGCAGACATGGCAAACCATTTTTCGGCGCTCAAACGCGCCCGCCAGACCGAAAAGCGCACCGCCACCAACCGCGCCAACACTTCCCGCCTGCGCACCGCCTTGCGCGACTTGCGCGAGAGCATCGAAAAAGGCGACAAAGCCGCCACGCAAACGCTCTATCGAACGACCGTATCGGTGCTCGACAAGGCCATCCAGAAGGGCACCCTGCACGAGAACACCGCCTCGCGCTACAAATCCCGCCTGGGCAAGCGCGTTACGGCGATGAAGTAGAAAGTCAGCTGCTGGCTCTTAGCCTTTAGCTCTTAGCTTGGAACTTCAAACGGCAGGCTCGGTCGAGCCTGCCGTTTGCATTTAACGCGAACAACTCGTGCGGCGTGGGTCCTCTTGGTTCCTCCGCTTTTGGAGAGCAGCACCCGCGAGCGGGCCCTGTTGTCCAACGAGCCCAGCCAAGAATATCCACGTGGGAACAAAGACCCGATTTGCGGTGTCTGTAGACGTCGAATACGTTATTACGCGGATCGATAGTGAAGGTGCTCTGCCCCTCCGGACCGACAGCTTTCATTAAGGCGATTGCCGTAGATCAGCCGGTCACTCGCAATGTCCGAGAAACAAGCGAACGTCCAGATTGCTGCGACCGGCCAGTTGAACGGAGTGGGCCGGCAGTTATTTACTGCCTACGGACAGCATGATCAGTCACCACTTTTGCCCTGGTCACCGATCTTGCTGGGATTGCTGGCCTCGGCAATCGTCGCACTGGTATTTTGCCCGGTCCCACAATCTCAAACAATATCTGGTGCCAGGGCCCTGTTTCTCGCGATTGCTTACGTAATGGCGGCCGCGGGCATCGGTGCGTTCGTCCTTGTGGGATGCGGCAGGGTCGCAGGCCGGCGTGGACTGAAAATGTCCCGGTGGCTGTTGCCGCGTTTTTGCTGCGTCGCAGCCTGGATGACGCCGGTGGTTGCGTTCTATGTGCGCGATTCGTTCTGGGCTGCCTCGACAGCGCTTGTGTTGGCGGCGATTGGATCCGGGTTGATCTATCGCCATCATCTGGCAATCGCTGGGCACGAAACGCCCCCGGCGAGCTCCGAACCCCAAGTCACAGGATTTTCTCAGCGCACACGCTTCGTGTCGCTGACGGTTGCCGCGTTCCTGCTCCAGTTCGGGACTCTCTTTATCGTGGCATCCATGGCGCGCCCGGCCACCATAATGATCGGCAGTGCGGTATTCGTGATCTCCTTCTTTCACAAAACACTAACCACCCCGAACCAATCGCAATCGCAGTCGCGATCCCAAAACTCGTTACGCTTGTCAATCGCGGCCGGGCTCGCGGTTGTATTCGTAGCAGCTAGTCTGACTCCGTATCTGGCGGTGTCGGGCCAGGAGGGGAGATCCTCGAACGCGGGTACGAGTACCAGACGATCGACCGCAAAACGTGCAGGGACGTCCGCGAAGCCAAAGCTGGGATTTCTTCGCTCTGCCGGTTCGTTTTTCCGCCTGCTGTCTGACAAACCTCAACCATGGGCTCAGGACAGACCTGCTGACGACGCGTCGAGGTCTGGTCCCTATCTAACTCTTCAGGCTCTGTTCGGCGAGGGAGAAACGGCCAGTGAGTCAGAATCGAGTTCGCTGGAGAAGAAATCGAAAAACGGGAAAGTGACTGTGATCGTGGCGGGCGACTCGTACCCAGGAATGATTCTAAGACCGGAGGTAAAGGACGATGTCATGATCGTGCCTCCGCGGGCGAGGCGGCAGGTATTCGACGGAAAGCAAAATCAGAGAAGGGCAGATCCGGTTTCGATCCCATTCTACGGGGCATACTGGTTCTTCAGGGCTTCTGATAAATCGCTCCCAGCCGATGCCCTCGAATCGCGTGGCGACCCAGCTTCAACGTCGTTCAAGACGACAGACTTCACTCCGATATCCATGGAGGCGCGCCAGAACTTCGGCTCGCTGATCGACCTGTCGTGCTGCAGGGCGATTGAACTTGTCATTTCCAACGGCGATCGCCGCCCAGGCACGGTCGCAGTGGAACTGATCTTGAGTAACACAAGACTGCCGGGCCAGCCTCGCCAGTCGCTCGGGATCCTGCCTGTGAACTCGACTCTGCGGTGGTTTCCCGGCGACGACAGGCTTCCAATCGCAGAAGTCTTGAGTTTCCGATTGCCGGCGCAGTCCGCGATTCAACAGTTTGACCAGGCGACGATACGTTTCGAATTGCGATCTCCTCGCGAGCGATGGAGCGCAAAAATAGCAATCGAGAAGTTTCGCTTGATTCCGGGCGGGCTATGATTTCCGGCTCGCAGCCCCTTACACAGGCAGCTGTTCCTGCAACCAAGCCGGCGTTTCCAGCTTCGCCTCGGTAGTCAAATCCATCACCAGTCGTTCCAGCACCATGCGTTTGCTGACGGGATTCGAGCGCAAGGCCAGGTCGGCCTTCGCTACCAGGCGAATCGCCCGTGTCAGTTCGCGGCGGGATTTGTAGCGGCGGGCTTGTTTGATGATGTCGTCGGCGGCGAAGGGAGGAACGCGGAATCCCTGCCACAGCGCGGCCCAGAGCATGCGCTGGTCGCGCACGTTGCGTTCGAGGATGACCAGCATCTGGCGGAAGGTTTTCGCCAGCATGTAGATGTGGCCGATAGCAGCTTCTTCGCCGTCGCCCGAAGAAAGAATCGCGTCGAGAACTTCGAGCGCGCGCACTCGATCCTTGGAGGAAATCGCGTCGGTCAATTCGTACAACGACCGCTGCTTGGCCGAGAGAACCATGGTTTCCACGTCGCCCAGCGTGATGCGATTCTTTGCGCCGACGTAGAGCATCAGCTTCTCCAGTTCGTTGGAAATCATCATCATGTCGCCACCCAGGGCGTCGACCAGTTCGCGGGCGCCATCGGGATCGATTTTTACCGGCACGCCGCGGCTGGCGCAATATTCAGCGATCCAGCGCACGGCTTCGCCTTCTTCCACGCGTGCCAGTTCGACGATGCCGCAATACTGGCCCATGGTTTCGCGGATGCGCTGGTAACGCTCTTTGTCCTGCATCTCCATCCGGCGCACGTCGGCGGGAATGCTGATGTGGTCGGCGACAAAAACGATGAGCGCGTCGGGATTCGGATTCTTGCAATAGTCTTCGATGGCAGCGAGTTTTTCCTCGTTCGATCCGCGGCCGAAAAGATTCTTCACTCCGCGCACGAAGAAAACCTGAAATGGTGCCATCAGAGAAGGCGTGCGCGCGCGATCGAGAACTTCAGCCAAATCGTTTTCGGCAAGATCGAACTCAAAAATGCTGAAGTCGCGCAGTTCGGCGGGAACCAGATGTTGCAGAATCGCATCGCGAAAACGCTTGCGAAAAAACGCCTCATCGCCCACGAACACGTAGGCCGCACGCAGCTTGCGGGACTCAAGCTCGCTGACAAAGCGCTCGGCATTGGCGAAAGCTCGCATCAAGAAAGTGCGTCGTTGGACGAGCGGGCTTCGGGCTTCAGCTACCGGGCTCCGGCTTTTCCGTTTAGGGCCCTGCTCTGTCGTCGAAGCCCGATCGCTGAAGCCCGAAGCCCGAATCTTAGCACCTAGTGTGCTGTCCCAGAAATACGTTCACATAGTCGCTGGACTTTCGCGAAGATCGAGTCCGCCGTCGCCGTCCAGACGAAGGGTCGGGCGTTCTGGTTGTCATGCTCCACGAATTGATCGATC
>JBAUAN010000198.1:0-20551 GCA_049675725.1 Candidatus Sulfotelmatobacter sp.
GTAATGGCTTGCTCGATGATTGGTTTGCCATTGGCATCTTTGGGAGCGATTTGATTGAAGGCGATGGGTATCCATCGCCCAATCGCGAGGTTGGAAAGCCCGGTACGCATCGCCGGATCGCCAGAGATAATGCCGTTGAAAACCCTGGGATAACGCTGCGAAAGAATCATGCCTTCGCGGCCGCCGGTAGAGCATCCAGAAAAATACGAAAAAGCTGCTGGTTTTCCGTAGTGTCGCGCCATGAGTTGTTTCGCCAAGGCAGCGACTTCAGCGTTAGCGAGATAAGCAAAATCCAGATATGCCTGCTGGTCTCGCCTGAAGCCAAAATCAAATCCGGGATGGCGGCTCTTGTGACCCGAGTCCGTGCTCACAACAGCAAATCCGCGGATGAGAGCTGGGGTGTCTCCGGCAGCATTTAATCCAAGGGGCGGAATTACAACGCCGTTGCTGCCGCCTCCACCTTGCATAAGAAAATCGCCATTCCATTTGTCGGGCATGGCTAATGCGAAAGTGATTCCGAACTCTTCTCCATCGACTCCGGTACGGCGGTTCATCACACCTTCGACTCGGCAATACGCCGGCAGAGGTGCGCTGCGAGTCTGATTCCAGGGAATGGCCTCGGTGGTTCCGGCTGCAATGGCCGCCGCTTTGGTGATTTCAACATTCTCGGCTTTGAAGTTTGCCAGGTTCGCGCAGGAGCCTGATTGCTGCCCCCAAGCACAAGTAGTCGAAAGCAGTGTCAAAAGCATCTTGCATAAGAATCTCGAATGCATATCACCTCAATCTCTTAGCCGATCATCAAGCCGCGCGTGCATTGGAATCACGGAGCCACCAAAAATGGCCTCCCGTATGGGACGGATTTTCCATCCATTGGGATTCATGTAAGGGAAGTTGGAGGTGTCTTGCGCGAAGGAAGTGGGGGCGACGAAGGCGATGATAACGATGAGTGCGGCCAGCAATACGATTCTGGGATGGTCCATTCGACTCCTGTGAGTACCCAAACAAATTGCTACGGTTTCAAGCGTCGATGTTACGGCGCGTGAACCGATGTTGCCTGCCCCGCGTATTCAACCAGCTTGTCGGGATTAGAGGTTGATTTGAGGCCCGATCCGTGCCCGGCGGCTACGAACACAATCTTCATCTCAATACTTGCCGGCATTCCGGGGTAATTCCCTTCTCGATCTCCAATCGTCAAAGTTCGGCTTGACTCGGACCAGTGCACCGGAATGACCGAGTGTGCGCCGTGCTCATAGTCATAGCTGTCGCCCGAATCCTCATAAAGGTTGAATTCTCCATCCGCCCCGGGATAGATCCTTAGCTCAATCGGTCCTGCGGGTTTCTCATCCGCGTACTCGATTTCAGGACCCAGCGGAAGAATCGAACCGGCACGCACGTAGAGGGGAATACGGTCGAGAGGAGCGTCAGCATCGATCTCGCGGCTTCCATTTGTCGAAGCTCCCGTCCAGAAGTCGTACCAAGCCGGTGCGTCCGGCAGATACAAGGCTCTGTGAGTAGCGTCTGGCTGTAGCACCGGGTTGACGAGGAGCGCAGGACCGAACATGAACTGATCACCGATGTCCCGAACTCTGAGATCAGTGCGCCAATCCATTACCAGGGGACGCTGGATCGTGTAGTCCTCATTCGTCACACGCCACGCCAGCGAATAAATGTAGGGCATCAGGCGGTAGCGCAGCTTGTCGTAATTGATGAGAATCGGTTCGACTTTATTGAAGGCCCAAATCTCATTCTGCGGCCGGTGCCCATGCGTGCGGAAAATCGGACAGAAGATTCCGTACTCGAACCAGCGTGCATAGAGTTCTTGGAATTTTGGGTCCTTAACCGGACTGTCGTGCGGCGGCCAATAGCCGCCGATATCGGTTGTCCAATACGGATATCCGGAGAGCGCAAAATTCAACCCTGCGGCCACTTGATGGCGTAGCCCCCAGTAAGAGCCATAAACGTCACCCGACCAGACTGCCGCTCCAACTCGTTGCTGCCCGAGAAAAGCGGAACGCGTGAGAAGGAAAACTCGCTTTCGATCTGTGGTTGTTTTCCAGTGTTCCTGAACCCCTAGCGTGTGCATGAACGGAAAAATGTTCGTGTATTCGGCGCCATTGCCGATGGCGATCTGCTTGTTTTGAAGAATCGCGTCACCCATGTGAGGCCAATATTCTTCGGGCTCGGCGCTGTCGAGCCAGAATGCGTCCCAACCTAACGAGAAGAGCTTGCCGGCAAGGTTGTTCCAATAGAAATCACGCGCTTTCGGATTCGTAGCGTCGTAAACATGGGCGCTGGGAACGTCCAGGTGTTGCTTCGTCATCTCCGCGAAGTTCTGGGACTTCGAATCAAACAGCCCCCAAACCGAAAGCATGGCATGGACGTGTTCATCGTGGAGTTGTTTGAGTTCACCGGGGACATCAGGGAAGTTCGAATTGAAGATCGGATCGCCTTCTGCTTTCCACCAAAACCAATCCTGAACAATTGCGTCGAGCGGTATGTGCTCATCACGATACCGATGTGCGATTCCGAGCACTTCTTCTTGCGAAATGTAACGGTCCTTCGACTGGAAGAATCCGTAGGACCATTTCGGTAGCAGCGGGGTGTGTCCGGTAAGGTTCCGATATTCATGGATGAGTTGATCCATCTCCGGGCCATAAATGAAGTAGTAGTCGACGGCATGACCGGCAAGTGAATCCAGATTCAGTTCCAGCGGGAAACGATTGTCGACGTGCGTCAGCGAGGCGGTGTTCCACATCAAAGCATACCCTTTGCTTGACAACAGCAAAGGGATCGCTACATCCGTGTTGTTCTGTCCGAGTTCGACGGTGGCGCCCCGGTAGTTGAACATTCCGTTCTGGTGTTGCCCCAAACCGTAGAAGCCTTCGGAGAAATCCGGAGCAAATCTGTCTTCGACGTGAAATGTCTTCTCTCCATTCAGTTCAGCCGGTTCGTAGGTCCGGGGAATCGAGTTGCGTTCGCGTAAGAGACCCTGGCCTGTAGCCGTGCTGAATTGGACGTTGCCCCATTTGAGCGAGAGTTCGATCTTCAATCCATCGGTAGTGAGGATCGCCGCATCGGATGTTTGTGAAATCTGGAACTTCGCGCCTGGACACGACTGCTTTGAATCCAGCATCCATGGCTGGCTTTGGCGAATCGTATCGAGCGGCTCGGGTGCCGCGATGAAATGAATGACGAAGGAGCGGCAAACGGAAATGTGCACGCTCTCGTTTCCGATTGTGGCCGTCATACCGTCCCGAGCTTGCGCGTACTTGACTGGGGGTAGTGGGGGCACATCCCACAGCTGGGCGTTTGCCTGTGTCGCGGTCCCGGTGAGCCCGCACAGGCCGAGAAAAAGAGAAGTCCAGAAACTGCTGGATGGAAGCAAGTTTAATCTCATTCGATCAAAAGTGCGCACAACGGCAGCGCTAACTGTAACGAACTCGAGGTGAAAATTCCAGACAATGATAGAGCCGTGCACGCGAGGGGCTTTTTAAGGCCTTTGGCTTCGCTTGACGCTTGCGTGCACCTTTTTTGAAATGTCCTTACCCGGGCGTCGGTGTGTCGATTCGCGCACAATCAACTCGGGCTGCATCACCACAGTTTCCGGCTTTGGGGGTGCTTTTGAGTTCAGAATGCGGAGCGCGATGCGCGCAGCTTCTTCTCCGATTCTCCGGCTGTGTTGATCGATGCTGGAGAGTGGAACACGAAGTGAATCATCGTAGTGCAGATTTCCGCAGCCAATAACCGCCAAATCCTGCGGAATTCGTACTCCGTGATCCAGCGCGTAATTCATGGCACCCATTGCCAAAGGATCATTGAAGCAGAACAACCCGTCTGGTCTGGGATCGAGACTTAGGAGTTGGCGCATGGCTTCGGCACCACCCTGTTTGGTTCCTACATCTCCCTTCTGTTGCGTGACGATGTAATCATCCATTACTTTCATCCCGGCTTGCGCGAGGGCTCGTTTATATCCTTCCATCCGGCGAATCCCAGGACTGATCTCCGGTCCACAAATGTGAGCGATTCTTTTGCAGCCAATATCAATCAAGTGCTTGGTAGCGAGCCTCCCCACCGATTCATCGTCTACCCCGACGAAGTTCGCCGCAAGACCAGGCAAGAACCGATCGATCAATACATACGGTATGTTCTGTCTTTCGATGTGAAAAAAAACGTCTACCGTCGTCCGACACGATGCAATGATTAATGTGTCGAGCCGGCGTGCCAGCAAGTGATTGATCTCCACCTCCTCGAGATCCGGATCTTCGTCAGAGGAGGAAACGATCAGATAGTAGCCGCTTTGTCGTAAGACTTCGGAGAGAGACTTGGCAACCTCCGCAAAGAAGGGGTGCAGCAGATCGGGAACAACCAGGCCCACAAGATACGAGCGCCCGGTCACCAGGCTACGGGCAGCAAAGTTGGGACGATAGTCCAGCTCTTTGACGCGCGCGAGGACCCGCTCACGAGTCGCCTCTCCGATGTCAGGATGATTTCTCAAGACCTTGGAAATGGTGATCAGGGATACTCCAAGGTCTTTGGCGATGTCCTTCATTCGTATGTTCATAGGCAACTCGTTAGTTTAGAAGCTCAGATCGCCCTCTTGTGCAGTAAACCATCGAACCCAATAGACCCTTGCCACGGAAGCCAGTTTCTGTGTCCCGAGCTTCTATGGTTGACATCGATAACTTTACCGATTATTTTCCACGGAGTACAGACATGAGAGCGCTTGTGCTTCGCAAACCGGGCCAGGCTGATCTGGAGACCATCGCCGATCCGGTGCCCACAGATACGAACGTATTGCTCAAGGTCCGCTTCGTGGGATTCTGTGGCAGCGATCTGAATTCGTTCCGCGGACTCAATCCACTCGTCACGTATCCTCGCATTCTGGGGCATGAAGTATCGGCTACGATCGTTGAAGACCTTGGGCGCGAGGCCGTATTGCCTGGGGGCACGAGCGTAGCGGTCTCCCCATACACGAACTGCGGCCAATGCTCTTCCTGTGTGCGCGGACGTCCGAACGCTTGCCAGTTCAACCAGACTCTCGGTGTGCAAAGGGATGGCGCCCTCACCGAATTCATTGTGCTGCCGCGAGAAAAACTGTATCCCGCTAAGCTGACCCTGAAAGAGTTGTGCTTGGTGGAACCTCTTACCGTCGGATTTCATGCCGTCACACGTGGACGTGTAACCGCAAACGACACGGTTGCGATTTGGGGTTGTGGGGGCGTAGGACTTGGTGTGGTAGCAGCCGCAAGTTCCCGGCGTGCGCGAACGATCTGTATTGATGTGGATGACGAAAAGCTCGACTTGGCGCGCAGGGCCGGCGCTCAGCTCACCATTAATAGCACGCGAGAGCCGCTACACGGCCGATTGCTGGAAATGACCGAAGGCCGAGGACCGGATGTTGCCATCGAGGCGATTGGCACAGCGGCTACTTTCCGCGCCGCGGTCGAAGAGGTCGCATTTACTGGGCGCGTAGTGTACATCGGGTATGCGAAGGAACCGGTCAGTTACGAAACCAGGCTTTTCGTTCAAAAAGAATTGGACATTCTCGGCTCCAGAAATGCTCTACCGGCGGATTTCGAGGCCGTGATCAAACTCCTGGAAGCGCAGACGTTCCCCGTTGATCAAGCTGTGAGTCTGATTGTGCCCCTTGAGCAAGCGGCGGATGCGCTGCGTTCCTGGAGCGATAATCCGTCACGTTTCAGAAAGATTATGGTGAGCATGGATTGATGTTCTTTTTGTAGGGCCGCGCTGTTGCTCGACCAGGAAATTGCTGCTGAATTGATCCGGCAGAAATCGAACGACGTGTCTGACGAAAGGGCAAAGGGCAATAATGCTTTCACCTCGCCTATTCCTAATTCTTAAAGTTGCCACAATCTTGTTACTGTCGTTTGCGGTTTCTATTGCGCACGCGCAGAGTGCCACGGCTCCAACCGCTACTCAGGAGCCGGCTAGCATCGATCAAATCTGGCAGAAAGCGAGCGGTAAATACGATTCAGAGCGCGCCGCATTGCTGAAACAAGTCGAGAGCGCGGACCACCAGGGTCCGTTCCGGGCTGACTGGGAGTCGCTTCAGAAGTACGAGGTGCCCGAATGGTACAAAGATGCGAAGTTCGGCATTTTCATTCATTGGGGTGTCTACTCCGTCCCCGCGTTCGGCAACGAATGGTATCCGCGGAATATGTACGTGCCGGGATCGCCCGAATATAAGCACCATTTGGCAACGTATGGTCCGCAAGATAAGTTCGGCTACAAGGATTTTGTCCCTATGTTCAAAGCGGAGCGCTTCGATCCGGCGGCGTGGGCTGAGCTATTCAAGAAATCCGGGGCAAAGTACGTTGTACCCGTGGCTGAGCATCACGATGGCTTTGCCATGTATGACAGCGAATTGAGCGACTGGACCGCAGCCAAAATGGGGCCGCATCGCGACACCACGGGAGAACTGGGCAAAGCCGTCCGGGCTGCAGGGCTGCACTTTGGAGTGTCATCTCACCGAGTGGAACACAATTTTTTTCTCGGCGTGGGCCGTACTATTCCCTCGGATGTAAACGATCCGCAATACGCAGCATTCTACGGACCAGCTCATAACTGGTTGTCGGCCCCTTGGGGCGTCCCCCTTAACGATGACTTCACGTACGTCTCTTCTGCATGGGCGGACGACTGGCTCGCGCGCGGCGCGGAACTTGTGGAGAGATATCATCCCGACATCGTCTACTTCGATTGGTGGATCGGACAGGCTTCGATCCGGCCAAATCTCACGAAGTTTGCCGCTTTTTATTACAACAGTTCTCTGAAATACGGCGACCACGTAGGAGTAATCAATTACAAAGACTACGCCATGCAGGAGCACTCCGCCGTGCTCGATCTGGAACGCGGACAACTGGGCGACATTCGTCCCCTCTACTGGCAGACCGACACCTCGGTAAGTAATCAATCCTGGGGCTACATCAAAGACGACACCTTCAAGTCGCCGGAATTCGTGGTTCATCAGCTGATCGATATCGTCAGCAAAAACGGCAATCTGTTGTTGAACATCGGTCCACGCTCTGACGGCACGATCCCGGAGGAGGTGCAGCAAGTTCTTCTCGACGTTGGTGCATGGCTGAATGTGAATGGGGAGTCGATCTACGGTACTCGGCCGTGGAGGATCTATGGCGAGGGTCCAACCAAAGTAGCGGCCGGATCTTTTCATGATACCGATACGACGCACTACACTCCGGAGGACTTTCGCTTCACGACCAAAGGCGATGTCCTCTACGCGATCGGACTCGGCTGGCCGACCAATGGCGAGGCTGTAATACGCTCGCTCGGCTCGACCGCCGGCAGCGAACATGTACAGTCCGTTGCCTTGTTAGGCAGCGATGCGAAACTGCAATTCGACCAGCGAGCCGACGGTCTCCACGTCCGGATTCCAGTCCAGGCTTCAGCCAAGTACGCGTACGCACTTCGAATAATGTTCGACGACTCCTCGCATAGGGCCGCATCTTAGCTTCAATTAACTCAGCAAAAGAATAGGAAGAGTACTATTCTCTGGGCAAACAGTCGCTAACTGTACCGATAACTATGAGTGATGGGCTGACGCTTAGGGAAATCGCGCGGCTGGCCAAAGTGTCCACCGCCAAGCCTCCACCACTATCTTGTTTATTATCAATTGCATACGGGCACATTTTAATTGGCGGGCAGTTGACACGCTGTCAATAGAGCTACGCGTACCCTATGCGGACGCGTGGCTACTTGGGTTTCGCTGTTGGGGCAGTGGAGGCCTCGACTGATTGAGTGGCTATTGCTTCGGATGAGGCGCTCGACTTGTTGGGCGGAATTTCGGTTCCGTTGGGGTAAATGAAAATCTGTACCGAACCCCAGCCTGCATCGGAGTTCGCTTCCGCCTGCTTACCCATGCCCAGGGTCCTGAGTTGACTGTCGTCAAATCCGAAGTTCTCGACCAGATATTGGCGCACTACCATGGCCCGGGCCTGCGTCAGCACCAAGTCTTTTTGCGTGTCGCCTTCCATGCCGGCCGACGCCACGACCACTGCGAATCCGAACTGGTTATTGGCCAGAAACTCGCCGCCGGCGTTGAGAGATTTCTGGTTTTTCAGCTTGGCCGAATCCTGCTTGTCGAACAGTTGCTTCGCGGAGTAGGTGAATTCCTTGGTCGGCGCGCCTTCCGGAAGCTTTTCAATCTCATTCTTTACCAGCTCGGCGGAGTCTTCATAGCCGCGGCTCTTGAAATATCCGCGCATCAAGAAGTTGTGCTTCATGGCTTCCATATTTTCCTGGAAGTCGGTGACCCCGGCTTGCGCCTTGACCACGGTGTCGCGCATGGAGCTCGACGTCGCTGCCAGGTTGCTGTAAAGCTGCTTGTCGTTCACCAATGCCCCCGCAGTTCCCTGCCCCTTATCGATCTTGGCGCTGATCGAGTCCAGATTCGCCGTTGCCTGGGTCGCGTTCTGGATGGCTTGCTGGGTACCGTCCAACAGGCCGCTGGCCTTTTGAAACAGGTCGGCCATTTCGAGCGGCGGCAGGCTGGCGATGAGATCGCCGTCCCGCACCTCGCCCGATCCCGCCGATCCAAACGAGATCGCCAGAAATTGATTGCCCAGCAATCCCTCGGTTTCAATAGTCGCCACTGAGTCTTGCTTGACGATCTCGTGTGTGGACTTGTCGACATCCATCACTACCGTGACCTTTTCGCCCGGCTTGTGCGGCAACACGATGCTATGCACAGTTCCACTATGAACCCCGCCCACGCGCACATCTCCACCCGCATCCAGGCCCACCACGTTGTCGAATTGCGCTCTCAATTGATACGTGGAACGGAACAAATACTGCTTGCCGCCAATGATGAAGATGCCGGCCACCAGGATTGCCAGTGTCGCAACGATGAAAGCTCCGAGCCGCGCTGCCCTTGACATATGTCCTCCTACGAATGCCTTAAGAATTCCTTGACGAACGGAATGTCACTTTGCTGAAGCTCTTCAAAGTCGCCTTCAATGACAACTTCTCCTTCGTTGAGCAGGGCCAGACGGTCCGCAATTGTCTTCGCGCTGTGCAGGTCGTGCGTCACTACGATCGACGCCATGTGGTGCTCCTGCTGGAGCTTCAGAATCAAGTCGTCGATCTCCCCGGAACTGATGGGGTCAAGGCCCGCCGTGGGTTCGTCGAGCAGAAGAATATCCGGCTCCAATGCCAGTGCGCGCGCCAGCCCCACGCGCTTCTGCATGCCGCCAGAGATATCCGAAGGCATCTTCGCAAGGGCATAGTCCATGCCCACTTCCACCAGCAGTTGCCTGACGTGGTCGGCAAGGTCGCGCTTCGACATTCCCTTCCTGTGATGCTGCAGCGGAAATGCTACGTTCTGCTCGACAGTGAGCGAATCGTAAAGCGCAGCATGTTGAAACAGAAAACCCATCTTCTTCCGGATCTCGCCCATCTGGTCGAGCGCCAGTCCAGCGATGTCTTGCCCATGGAGCAGAATCGATCCCGAGTCAGGTTTCTCCAGCCCGATGATGAGCCGCAGTAAAACGCTCTTGCCTGTACCACTGCGCCCCAACACCGCCAGGGTTTCGCCGCGCTTCACCGCCAAGCTAACGCCTTTTAAGACGTGCTGACTTCCAAAAGATTTATGCAAGTCCACGACTGCGATGACCGGAGCGTTGCCGTCTTTTTCGGCTTGCCCCTGCTTCGCCGCAACTTGATCGATGGTGGCTGTGTCCATAGTCGTTTCGCGCGTGGTTCAATCCGTGTCGCAAAAATATGTCACAAGAAAACGTTCACGGGAAAAATATGATGATGAGCTTTACCAGAACGACGTCCGCCAGAATTACGAACAGCGAGGACAAAACTACGGAACTGGTGGCGGCACGCCCCACGCCCGCGGCGCCTCCCTCGGTCCGCATTCCCTGAAAACACGCGATCAGCCCAATGATCAGGCCGAACACCACGGTCTTGAACGTAGGCGGCAGAAAGTCGTTGAAAGTGGCGCCGTTGAAACCGTTGGTGATGAACTGATGCAACGAGAGCGGCTCGACCAGAGCCTGCGTAACCCAGCCCATGAACAGACCGGACATGTCCGCAGCCAATGTCAACAATGGCAGCATCAAGATGCAAGCCAGGATGCGGGTGGCCGCCAGCAGGCGGTAAGGGTTTACCGCAGAGGCTTCGATGGCGTCGATCTGCTCGGTCACTTTCATCGACGCCAACTCCGCTCCGATGCCCGCGCCCACGCGGCCGCTTACCACCAGACCGGTGATGATCGGTCCGGTCTCGTGGATCACGGAAAACACGATGGCGGCCGGCAGCAGCGATTTCGCCCCGAATCGAGTCAAGCTGTAACGAGCTTCCAAAGAAAGAACAACGCCAGTGGCTGCGCCAGCCAAGGCCACCAGCGGAAGAGATTTTGATCCGATCTCATCGAGTTGTCGAAATAGTTCGCGGAATTCAAACGGAGGCGTCACCGCCGCCCGCAGCACCTGCCAGAAAAATAGCCCCAAATCTCCGAACCATTCCAAAAACCCGTTGAGCACGTGCCCGGCGGAGGTCACCGGGAGTGGCGCTGCGAGGAAATCCGGCTGCTCCGGAAGTGCAGGATCCATGCTCGCAACCGCCATCGATTTCTGATCGATCACGGAGTCGACACCGGATTCGGTGCCCCGCGCCCATTATTCAGATGCATGCGAGAAAGCAGAGAGTGGGGCCCGCGATAGAGGAATTCCATGCCGAGGTTCCCGCCCACATACCCCAACAGCGCGTAGTTGCCCATCCGGAACGCGTCCTTGCCGTTGTAGCGATTGGGATACCACACGTAGACGGCAGTCATGGTGCCGGCATAAGGCGCGACCAGAGCAGATAAAGAGAAGACCCGGTGGCCATCTTCACCGCGGCGCGCCGTGAGTGTCGAAATCACGGCATGGCGCAGCCGTGGAAACACGCCCTTGCACTCACAGCGGTAATACAACATGTCTTCTCGAAAGGCGTCCGCAAGTGCATAGCGCGTTGTAGTGCTCACCGCCGCGATGCCGAAGTTCGACCCCAACCGTTTGCTGTAACCCTCCGCGCCTTGCTTCCATTCCGGCGGGGTGTTGTACGCCTGGTTGATGCCTGCTGCAAATGCCGCGCCCACGGCCGGATACGGGCCGAACGCGTCGAAAACGTAGTTGTAGAGCTTTGCGGCCTGCGTCGGACGCGTATACGTCAGGTCTGGTAGTGTCGGCACTGTGCTAGCAACACTGCCCACGACCTTCGCCGAGGATGTGCTCGCCGAATCGGCCAGCACAAGCGCCTGCGCCTTTGTGGGTACTGGTTGGCTCGCGAAGCCGGCGGCTACCAACAGCACGAGCATAATTCGGCGCATGTTCACGCCGAGATTCTCGTTGGGTAGTTCCTGCCTGCGCACCACAAGGCCTCTGTTCTCACGTGGTAAGCGGGCATAGCCCATGATCACACTGGCACGCAATCTCCACTTCCTTCGACCCCGCGTCCTTACAGGCTTGACCGCAATATTTGTCGTCCGCCCGCGCCATGCACCGGCACGGCAGGTGTGCACACTTGGTTTGTGCAGTTGTCATCATCATGGTCTCCCTTTCCAGATTCTTCTTTTTCCAGATTCTTCTTTTCGAGCTTTCGCTTTAGAAGCGTTGCGGCGGGACAATGGTCCGGCCTCCACGCTGTGCGGGTGCTTTCTGTTCCTTTATTCGCCGACGACTTTTTCAGCGTTGCCGATCCATTTTTGAACCTTGCCGGCTTTCTTCTCGGCGTTCCCCGAGACTTCCAGATCGGGATTGCTCGTCGCCTTCCCAACTTCCTCTTTGATCTTTCCTTTCACTTCGTGCAACTTGCCCTCGGTCCGGTCTTGGGTACTTGGTTTCACTGTTCATTCCTCCGCTCTGGTGAATTGCGATTTGTCTCGCCCCGTTGCCAACTTATTCGAGGCAACGGGGAGCAATACGTCGAGTCCATTCACTACTGACGAGGACGCTCTTCGGTTTTGGGCGCTTCCGCAGGGCGAGGCGCAGGCTGCGCACGCGCTACAGTTGGCTGCCGGGGCGTGCTCTGGGCCCGAGGCGTCGCTTCGGCCTTATGTGCCTTAGGTGCGGCCTGATGCGGCGCAGACTGTGCACGAGTTGCAGTCGGCTTCCCGGACTCAGCAGGCTCGCGAGTGGCCTTAGGTGTTGCTGCCTTGTTCTCGTTCGACCGAGTCGCAGCTTCTTTGTTCGCGGCTGCTTTGTTCTCGTTCGACCGCGTCGTAGCTTCTTTATTCGCAGCTACCTTGTTTTCGTTCGACCGAGTCGCAGCTTCTTTATTCGCGGCTGCCTTGTTCTCGTTCGACCGAGTCGCAGCTTCTTTATTCGCGGCTGCCTTGTTCTCGTTCGACCGAGTCGCAGCTTCTTTATTCGCAGCTACCTTGTTCTCGTTCGACCGAGTCGCAGCTTCTTTATTCGCGGCTGCCTTGTTCTCGTTCGACCGAGTCGCAGCTTCTTTATTCGCGGCTGCCTTGTTCTCATTCGAGCGCGTCGCAGCTTCTTTATTCGCGGCTGCCTTGTTCTCGTTCGACCGAGTCGCAGCTTCTTTATTCGCGGCTGCCTTGTTCTCGCTGGAGCGGGTTGCAGCTTCTTTGTTCGCGGTTGTTTTATTTGCGTTTGAGCGCGTCGGGGTTACCTTATTCGCTACTGCCTTGCTCTCGGTGGCCTTGTAAGGTGTTCCCGCGCTCCTGGCCGCTACCACGCCATGGCCGCTAAACTCCCCCGGCTTGGCTGTCGCCGCGATTGCCGGCCGCCCATGGTTCACGGACGCCAACAGCGCGTGGTTAGTACTGGCAGCGTGCACATGCTGGGTTTGCAATTCGGTTGGCGCCCGGTGTTGCTCGCGGGACGCGGTTTCTTCCGCCGCGGTCGGGCGGGCCGTGATTCCACCTCGTCCGCCGTTATAGCTGACATGGTTGAACGCCGTGTTGTTGATGACCGCCTTGCTGTAAACGTTGTGAATGTTCGTGACGTTCACATTACTTACGGAGCGGTTGTAGTAGAAGGCCCCGCTGTTCCAATATCCGCCTTGATAGCCGATACCACCGTAGCCGAAGCCGTAGTTGACGCCGCCGTAAAAGCCGACGCTTGTCCCCCAATAGCCTTCATTCCAGGCGTAGGCGTTGTCACCCCAGCCCCAATAACCGGGAGTCCAGAGCAAGCCTTCTTCGGGCGCCTGCTCCCACGTACCTGGAACCCAGAAATAACCTTCGCCACCGTAAGACCAGTAGCCGGGCGTCCACAAATAACCGTCGGCGGGGCACATGGGTTGGGCGTAAACAGGAAGCCCGGGAGGAGCGATCGTGATCGCTACGCCGAACTGCGCGAACGAGGCGGCCGGAATGGCCATTATCACAACTGCCAACAACAATAAACGGATGTTACCCGTCAAACGCATCTTACGCATTTTGAACCACCTTGCCAGATCATCCTTCGATTGCCCGGTCCTACCTTGCTGCTGCGGGCTGCGTGGATTGAAGTGCGGCGTGTCGATGTAAGGATTACACCGATGCGGTTCCAAGTCTGAGCACTATGACTCACTTTTCCGCGATGCACGTAATTAAACCCGGCGCAGAATTAATTGCCGAGACCGAAAATAAGATCAACGGAAGCAACCTGTCGTGCCATGCAGGTTTGTGGGGAAGGCTGGGTTCCCGGCGGTCGTCGAAATCTGATCCGGAATCTGATCGCGCGATGAAAAATATCCAGGTGCAAGACCGCGCGCTGAGCAATATTGCATACTCCAAGAATTGAGCAATTATTGCGCACTTCAAGAATTAGGAGAGAAGCGCGTATGCGATGAATATCCGTTGGGCGCAAAGAACTCCCGCTCGATCAGGCTCGAATCGCGACAAACGAGAGATTTGTTTGACACTGGCAAAGCAGGCGAGCCGAGCGGTAAAAAAAAGGGCCGAGCTCATGAGTCCGGCCCTGAAACGTGCAGGTCTGAATGAAAATAGGCTACAGTTACGCGGTCGTGAGGGTCCAACGTCGGCTTCCCGACACTAACCCATGACCCCCTGTGCAGCTTTCTAGCTTGAGATACATTACCTTGTTGATTCCCTCAACGACTGGTCAATTTTGAACATCCCCCGAAATGGAACCGAGCAATACTTGTCTTAGCAAATTCTTATCATTCCCGGTTCGTTATCAGACATTTCGTTCTAAAGGCGGCCCTGCATGGCTCCAACCGAACAGCCCGTTTCGCACAAAGTCCTGCTTGTAGATGACGACGATGCGGTTCGCGCCATGATGAATACAACGCTCGAACGCAAGGGATTTGACGTGGTCGCAGCCGCCAGTGTCACAGAAGCTCTAAGGCATATCGCAACCGAGAGCTTCGACGTACTTATCACCGACCTGCACATGCCGGATCCCGGGGATGGATTTACGGTGGTTACTGCGATGCGCCATTCTCAACCGGCCGCTCTTACATTGCTGGTCAGCGGCTATCCTGACGTGCAGAGCGCCATGGCCGCCATCCTTCTGGAAGCGGACGAAATTATCGTGAAACCGTTCGACGTCGGAAAACTCGCCGAACTCGTCCGTACGAAGCTGGCAACTCGCAAACCTTCTGCCCGCGTGGAGAAGGAGCGAGTTGGCGTGATCCTGCAGCGCTGCCTGCCCGGCATCGTGGAAGCCTGGCTGTTGCGTGCGAAACAGAGCAAGGAGCTGAGCTGGCTCCCTCTTAGCGACAACGCGCGTACTGGACACCTCCCTAAGCTCGTGGAAGACCTGGCTCTGCGCCTGAGCAAAGCTACCGCGTCCACCTCCAAAGAGCCTGACGCCAGCGATTCCCCGTCTGCCATGGCCCACGGCGAGTTGCGATATCTGCAGGGCTACACTCCCGCCATGCTCGTGCACGAATCCCGAATACTCCAGGTAACCATCTTTGGCACTCTGCAGAGCAATATGAACCACTTGGATTTCAGCTTGCTGCTGCCCGACGTGATGACTATCGCGGACGAAGTGGATTCTCAGTTGACCCAGTCCATGGACAGCTACATGAGAGTGATGCGCAAGACAGCCGCATAGCTGCATTCAGATCGGTCTTGGCCCTTTCGTCGCCACCAGTACGCCCAATATGGTGGCGGCGCTGCGGACGTTTCCCGCAATTACTATGAGCGCTTCTGAGATAGGCGGATGTTGCTCCGCCAGTCCCTCCAGGCGCGTACTGACGTTGTGCAGTTTGTCGACTTCGCGCAGGACTGCCTCGAAAACCATGGGTACACCGCTTTCTCGCCGGGTAACCCTAAGATGAGAGGACTTCAGATGGACTGGCTTAGGTCAGAAGACCTGAAAGAGGAGAAGGGGATAACCAACTCTGTGTTCATTGTAACAGCTCAACCGCGCGTTCGCCTTTCGCCGCGAGAGTGATCATTCTTGCTCAGAAAAACGGCAGCAACGTTGCTACCCTCGAATCGGCCATTTAACAAAGGAGCCGACATGTCAAAGACCTGGGAGCACTACCATTACGCAGCTCGTGATCACGAGAAGGCGGCCTACCAATTCAACGAGGCAGCAAAATATAACCAGGCCGAAGAGCGCGAAAAAGCTGCGCATCACGCTTACCTGGCTCACGGCCACAGTCAACAGGCAATTCATCACGCGGCTGAAGCTGCAAGACTTTACGCTGAGCGGCACAACAGCCAGACAACAACTGCTGCCGAGCAAGAAGTCAAGAAGAAGAGCGCCGCTTCGTTCCGGGACGAAACATCAGCCAAAACGGCAGAAGGAAGCTAACTAAAATGGACTTCCTCAGATTTCACTACGTTGCCCCACTGCTACTGCTGGCCGCACTCACGGGCTGCACTGAACAGCAAAGCTCGCCGGACCTGAAGGAACAGACCGCGCAAGCCACGGCGGAAGTGAAGCGCGATGCCAAGGAGGTGGTGGCTGGATTACGCGAGGGCTGGAGCCAGGACAAGCCACTCGATTTGAACATCGCCACAAAAGAACAGTTGCTGAGCCTCCCGGGCGTGACCGTGGCACAAGCCGGCCGAGTAATTGCCGGGCGTCCCTATAACGAGCCCGTCGATATGGTGACGCGGCACATTATGCCGAAAACAGAGTATGACAAAATTTCAGACCGGGTCACCGCCAAGAAATAAAGTCCCACGGCTCTACTGCTTATCAGCAGTGCCTCTCCACCCGTATCACGCGCCCTGGCTAAGCTCTCCTGAGCGAGGGCCGGTGTACCCTCGCACAACCGTCATCATCCCATTTGACTTCGGCGTCATCCTCGTTCGCTCGCCGCACTGTGCCGAATTCTCCGCTCGGCTTGCCGAAGTCACCCAAACCTTCCACACGATCTCCGGGAGCCAATTCCTGATCGCTGGCAGAGGGTTCGGTGAGCGAGGGCCTCTTGGCTCGGTCCGAATCGGGAGTCGCTCCGCGATGTGACAACGGCGGTTGAGAAACCTTAGGCAGCTTGGGCATCGCTTTACGTGTGATACGGGACATATTCCACTGTTTCTCTCCGGGGTCCACATGAGGCCGCCTGACCGGAGCCCTGAGGAGTGCACCGGCCGCGACTATTTCTCTCTTCGATACAGCATAGTGTTTCGAAAGGGAGCGCGACTGCTCCATACTGCACAGTTCCAAGAATTAACTCGCTTAATCGACAAGTCTGTCGCCGGAAGGCCGGACAAGTACTTCTGAGCAAGGCAACCCAGGCTCCACCATTCTCATCGAAACCGCGCTTATTAGTCGAAACACTCGCTGTCGAAGCTCGTAGTCGAAAGCGGAGAAGCGGTCAAATAGCAGTTAAAGAGCAGTCAAAGAGCAGTTAAAGAATGTGCAGCCCAATGTTCAGACGCTATGCCGTGGTTTGCTGTCTAAGTTTAATTTCCCTTGCTCTTTCCAGTTGCGGCGGAGCGGCAAGCGGCACTCCACCTCCGGTTTCTTTTCAACTCAGCGTTCAGGCCACCGGTGCTGGCGGAGGAACGATCAGCAGCAATCCTGCGGGCATCACCTGCGGTCAATCCTGCAGCGCCAGCTTTTCTAGCGGCACCCAAGTAACTCTCACCGCTGCCGCAGGCACGAACTCTTCTTTCGCCGGATGGTCCGGGGGCTGCAGCGGCAACAACCCAACCTGCAGCGTGATGCTAAGCGCGAGCAAGCAGGTAACTGCAAGCTTTAACGCCATCCAAAACGCGGTTGTGCTCACCGTGAGCGTGGCGGGAACCGGCACCGGTACCGTCGCGAGCACCCCTGCCGGAATTGGTTGCGCCCCAACCTGCAGCGCCAGCTTCGCCAGCGGGACCCAGGTAACTCTCACGGAGTCCGCCGCCACGAACTCTTCTTTCACCGGATGGTCCGGGGGCTGCAGCGGCAGCAACCCAACCTGCAGCGTGACGCTAAGCGCGAGCCAGCAGGTGACTGCAAGCTTTAACGCTATCCAAAACGCAGTTGTGCTCACGGTAATCCTGGCCGGAACCGGCACAGGTACTGTCGCAAGCGTCCCTTCCGGAATTGGTTGTGCCCCAACCTGCAGCGCCAGCTTTTCTCCCGGAACGTCAATAACACTTACCCAGACTCCCGCCACGAACTCAACTTTCGCGGGTTGGGCTGGGGGCTGCAGCGGAAGCAGTTCAACCTGCGGGCTCACTTTGAACACGAGTCAGCAAGTGACTGCGACCTTCAGCACTACCCCGAGCATCGCCTTGCTCGGTCACATCATTTTCCTGGCGCAGGAGAATCGCTCGTTCGATCACTACTTTGGCGCAATGCGAGGCTACTGGGCCCAGAACGGCTATCCCGACCAGCAGTTCGATGGCCTGCCTCAGTTCAATCCCGCCTCAGGCATACCGCCGCTTCTGGGGCCGGCCCCAGCCATTCCCGGTTGCGATCCCACCGCGCCACCGCCCAGCGATTGCAGCTTTGATACCAACAATCTGATCACTTCGTATCACCTGATTACTCAGTGCATCGAAAATCCGAGCCCCTCCTGGAATGAGAGTCATGTGGATTGGGACTTTAACGATCAGGTTGGTCAGTGGGCTGCCACTCTGAACGGCTTCGTCTGGGCTGCCGCGCACGACGCCCGGTTCGACGTGCCGCCGTTCAACGACGTCAATGGCATTCGAGCGATGGGTTACTACGATGGCAGCGACCTGAACTACTACTATTTCATGGCATCGAATTTCGCCACCTCGGACCGCTGGTTCAACCCCGTGATGGCACGAACCCAACCGAATCGCGCGGAACTTATTTCAGGTACAACCCAGGGATATGCATATCCGGTCGGCACCGACACCGCAGACACAGCGCTGATGACAGCACCAACCATCTTTCAGGAGCTTCAAGCCGCGGGCGTCACCTGGAAGATTTATGTGGACCCCACGGGAAGCTCTTGTACCGGCCCCCCTTATGATCCTGCCTGCCTGCTCACCTTGAGCTATGTGCAGAATTTTCAATGGGGCCAGACCATCCCGACTTCGTATCCACAGAACATCGCTCCCATATCTCAGTACTTCACCGACCTGGCCAACGGGACTTTGCCCCAAGTCGCTCAGATCGAGCCGGCAACGGACGCCGGTTTCGACGAGCATCCCTCCAACAGCGATGCCCCGGATGCGGCGAACGATATTCAACGGGGCGCCAATTATGTCTCCTCGCTGATCAACGGGCTGATGGCGAGCAGCTCCTGGACGAGTTCGGCCTTCATTCTTACCTTCGATGAATTCGGAGGCCTCTACGACCATGTTTCACCGCAGCCGGCCGTCAGTCCAGATGGCATCGCGCCCGTAGATTTGCTTCCCGGCGACGTCTGCACGGGAGTAACCGGCCCGACTTGCAACTTCGTCTACACCGGTTACCGCGTGCCCCTGATCGTGGTCTCGCCCTACACGAAGAAAAACTACGTCTCACATAACGTGGCCGATACCACCGCGATTCTGAAGTTCATCGAAACCCGCTTCAACGTGCCGGCGCTGACCGCGCGCGACGCCGCCCAAATCAACATGACCGAGTTCTTCGATTTCACCAACCCGGTTTGGATGACACCACCAACCCCGCCGGCCCAGGCTACCAGCGGTGCGTGCTACGTGAATCAGTTGCCTTAGCGTGGGCGCGAGGCTGGTACGGGACAAGTTAATAAAATGAAGTTAAACCAATGAAGACACACGACAACGATCCAAACGGCGGCAGAAGAGGAGAACACTTTCCCGCGCCTTCCACTGCGTTCCACCGATGGCGCGGCAGCATCCCGCTCCTCGGCATGTGCTTCTTCCTCGCTCTGGTAACCGTGGAAGTCGCGGGTCAAACCACGCCGTCAACCCCTGCTCCTCCCAGCGCTGCCGATGTCGCGCAACCAGCCGCAGCACCCGATGCCGCCCCTGCGCCTCAGAACCCCAGCGCGACCGCGCCTGAGCAACCAGCCGCACAGCCTCCCGCAGACGATGCCGCTCTCTTCGTGTTCAAGAAGCAAGTGCAGGAAGTGGTCCTGCACGCGACCGTCGTCGACGAGCAGCGCCGCCTGGTCACCAACCTCGACCGCCCGGCATTCACTGCATTCGAGGACGGAGTCCCACAGTCGACCACCGCATTTCATCGTGACGACATCCCGGTGGCCCTCGGCATCGTCATCGACAACTCCGGCTCCATGCGCGAAAAACGCGAAAAAGTGAACCAAGCCGTACTCAATTTGATTCGAGCCAGCAGCCCCAAAGACGAAACCTTCGTCGTCAATTTCAGCCAGGATTCCTACCTCGACCAGGACTTCACCTCTAACATCGGCCTGCTCCAGCAAGCTTTGCAAAAAGTCTCCACCAAAGGCAGCACGGCGCTTTATGACGCCATCGTCGCTTCCGCAATCCATTTGAAGAAGGACAACCGCGTGGAGAGAAAAATTTTGCTGGTCATCACCGACGGCCGCGACAACGCCAGCCAGCAAACCTTAGCCGAGGCCACGCGCCACTTACAGGGCGAGAACGGTCCCACGCTCTACGCCATCGGCCTGCTCGGCGACGAACTTCACCAGTCCGATAGCGGAGCCCTCAAGAGTCTCGCGGAAGTCACCGGCGGCGTGGCCTATTTCCCCAAAAGCCTCGACGAAATCGACGACATCGCCCGCACCGTAGCCCACGACATCCACAGCCAATACACCCTCGCCTACAAACCCACCAACCACACTCACACCGCCAAATACCGCGTCATCGAAGTAAAAGCCCAGGCCCGCGGCTACCACAACCTAACCGTCCGCACCAGAGCCGGCTACTACCCCGGCCAAGCCCTCCGCTAAGTTGTTGGCAGAAAGAAGAAGCCCAAGTGAACGCAGGCGACTCGCCCGCGTCTCTTGACTTTGAGAGCGGCCCCACGTTTGCGCCACCACGAGAGAGGCTGCCCCACCTTTCGCGGTTTTCGAAAGGTGGGACACCACAACTTCCTTCTCGTACTCCTGGCCGGGTGCCCCTCGATAAGAGCGAAGGCGGTGTCAAGGACAAAAGTATCCTGTCGGTGTTTTTGGCACCGCTTTTTTGCCAGAGAGGTTTGAGGACCAAGACTCTGGAAATCTCACGCTAATCACTCGC
>JBAUAN010000199.1:0-7428 GCA_049675725.1 Candidatus Sulfotelmatobacter sp.
TGAACCCTCATGTATGCATCGCGCCGGATGTGAAGCTTGGGCAGGATGTGAAGCTTTCCAAGTTCATCAACCTCTACGGCTGCGAAGTTGGCGATGAAACCAAGATTGGCGCCTTCGTCGAGATCCAAAAGAACGCAACGGTAGGCAAGCGCTGCAAGATCTCGAGTCACACATTCATCTGCGAAGGCGTCACCATCGAGGACAACGTTTTCATCGGCCACGGCGTGATGTTCATCAACGACAGCTATCCGCGGGCCACAGCCGCCGGCGGAAACCTGCAGACCGAAGCCGACTGGAAAGTCGAGCGAACCGTAGTCAAGAAGGGAGCGTCGATTGGCTCAGGGGCTACGATTCTCTCGAACCTCAGCATCGGTGAAAACGCGATTGTGGGAGCCGGCAGCGTAGTCACCAAAGACGTTTCAGCCAACAGCATCGTGGCTGGAAATCCAGCAAAATTCTTGCGTTACATCGAACAGACCGTGGAGGTCACAAAGTGAGTGTTTCAAACGCGCCTAATAGCATCCCTTTCCTAGATCTCGTCACTCCTCACGTTGAACTCGAGCAGGAACTAACCGAAGTGTTTCACAAAGCCCTGCGGACCGCCGGATTCATTGGCGGGCCCATGGTGGAAGATTTTGAGAAGGCTTTCGCTGCTTTCTGCGAAACCAGCTATTCGGTCGCCGTCAGCAGCGGAACTGATGCTCTGCGTTTCGCGCTTATGGCAGCCGGAGTAAAACCCGGCGACGTCGTGGTCACCGTGCCGCATACGTTCATCGCGACTACCGAAGCGATTTCGCAGGCCGGTGCGTTGCCCGAGTTTGTCGACATCGACGAGCAGACGTTCAACATGGATCCCGTAAAACTCGGAGAGTATCTGGAAACCCAGTGCACGGTCGACGATGCTGGCACACTGCTGAGCCGCCGCTGCGGCCGCCCGGTTACAGCTGTCGTTCCAGTGCATCTCTACGGGCAAATGGCCGACATGGATGCCATTCTCGAACTCGCGGATCGTTACCGCCTGGTCGTGATCGAAGATGCTTGCCAGGCTCACGGCGCAGAGTATTTCTCGCGCAAGCACAACCGCTGGATGAAGGCCGGATCCATGGGACGAGCCGCAGCCTTCAGCTTTTATCCTGGGAAAAATCTGGGCGCATGCGGCGAAGCAGGCGCAGCCACCACCAACGACGCCGGCATCGCGAAGACCATGAAGATGCTCCGCGATCATGGCCAGGCCACAAAGTACTATCACGACATCGAAGGCTACAACGGCCGGCTGGACGCGATCCAGGCCGGACTATTGCATGTGAAACTGAAGCATCTGGCTAAGTGGAACGCCCAGCGGCGTGAACACGCGACGGAGTATAAGCGGTTGCTGAAGCCCGCAGACGGCGCCGTAGTTCCACCCTACGAACCGTCGTGGTCGCGTGCTGTGTATCACCTATACGTGGTCCGTACGACCGATCGTGACGGCCTGATGAATCATCTCAAGAAAGCTAGCATCGGCACCGGGATCCACTATCCCATTCCGCTGCACCGGCAGAAGGCCTATGCCTCCCTGCAGTACAGCTTCGGCAACTTCCCCGTGGCAGAGAAGGTCGCCGCCGAGATAGTTTCTCTGCCGATGTTCCCGCAGCTTAAGGAGCAACAGCAAGCTCGCGTGGTTGAGGAAATTCTTGAGTTCACCTCGATGACGGCTCGCAAGAACGTCGAGCATGAAGTTTCCTTGACCGCGGCAGCGCGCAGAGCATAGTCTGCCGCTCATTCCGGTTCTCTCGCGGGTTGCGCACATTCGACGATTCAGATTCTGCAACCCACCGTCCCAATGGCAACACGAACAGCGATTTCCTGGGTATCCAAATGCATACAGACGTACAAGCAGTGACCTTGAAGCTTCTGAGTTATTGTCAGGCCGACGATTGGGCCGGCTACGAGCCTTATGATGTTCTCAACAGCAGGCTGTTTGCCGCATTGCCGGTCCTCGACTCCAAGCTTCCCCGCCTGGTGCTCACGCAATTCCTAAAGCGGAGCCCGATTAACTTCCGCGGATTGTTGCTGGTTCCAAAGAGCCAGAATCCGAAAGCTCTGGGGCTCTTTCTATCAGCGTTAGTAAATCTTTCCCGAGCGGGCGTAGCCTCGGAGCAAGACTGCGTCCCACAGATGATAGAAGGATTGGTTTCGCTGCGATCGAAGGGTACGCCCTACTGGTGTTGGGGATATAACTTTCCCTGGCAGACTCGGAGTGTGCTAGTGCCGCGATGGGCACCGAACCTGGTTTGCACCACCTTTGCCGCCAGCGGTTTGCTGGATGCCTTCGAACAGGGCCGGGATGAGCGCTGTCTGAGTGTGGCCGCGAGCGCTGCTGAGTACCTTTTGAACGAGCTCTACTGGACCGCAGGGGATTCGGCTTGCGGCTTTGGCTATCCTCTTCCGCAGTTCCACCTGCAGGTGCACAACGCGAATCTGCTGGCGGCGGCTTTGTTTTGCCGGGTCTACCAACTTACCGGCCAGGAGAAATTTCTCGCTCCCGCGCTGGCTGTGACCCGCTATAGCGTGACCCGGCAGAATCCCGACGGCGGTTGGGACTATGGAGAAGGACCAAAACAAAACTGGATCGACAACTTCCATACTGGCTTCAACCTTGGCGCCTTGCGCTCGATCGGCCGGACTCTCGGGTCCACGGAATTTGAACCTGCCGTGCGCCGCGGATTCGACTTCTATCGCTCCCACTTTTTCCGCGAAGATGGAGCCGTCGGTTACTACCACAATCGGTTCTATCCCATCGACACGCATTGCGTTGCCCAGAGCATTATTACGCTGCTTGATCTCAAGGATCTGGATGCGAAAAACGTCCAGCTGGCGCATTCGGTGTTGGAGTGGGCGGTGAATCATATGTGGGATGACAAGCGAGGTTTCTTTTACTATCGGATTCTACGCACCTGCACCATCCGTACGTCTTATATGCGGTGGACGCAAGCCTGGATGCTTCTGGCGTTGTCCGCGCTTCTTGCCGACTCGGTATCCTCAGCTTCGGAGCCAGTTCCCGCCGCCGTGTTGAGCGAGGCCTGATCGTGATGAAACTTCCCGCTTATGTGGTGGTGACCCCGGCGCGCAATGAGGCGCGATCCATCGAAATGACAATCCAGTCCATGGTGGCGCAGAACGTGCGTCCAATTAAGTGGGTGATCGTCAGCGATGGCTCGACCGATGCTACAGACCAGATCGTCAAACGCTATGCAGCCGTGTATGAGTGGATACAACTGTTGCGTATGCCGGAACGCGAAGAGCGCCACTTTGCTGGCAAAGTGTATGCCTTTAATGCCGGCCAGGCTAGCGTGCAGGGATTGCCTTACCAGGTCATTGCCAGTCTAGATGCGGACATCACTTTCGAGTCTGGCTATTTTTCTTTTCTGCTCGAAAAGCTTGCCGCCGACCCCGCGCTGGGCCTGATCGGAACCCCATTCCGAGAGGGCGCGAACGACACCTATGACTACCGTTTCGTAAGCATCGAGCATGTGTCGGGTGCCTGCCAGGTTTTCCGGCGGGAGTGCCTCGAGGCTATTGGAGGCTACGTTCCGGTCAAAGGCGGCGCCATCGACAATATCGCCGTGATCAGCGCCCGCATGAGAGGGTGGAAGACGCGCACCTTCACCGAGAAGGTTTGCCTGCACCATCGCGCAATCGGCACCGCGCAGCGCGGCGCGGTGCACGCCAGATTCCGCTTTGGGGCCAAGGACTATGCCATCGGGAACCATCCAGCATGGGAATTGTTCCGCGTCGTTTACCAGATGACCAAAAAGCCATTGCTGCTCGGAGGTCTTGCACTGGGGGCAGGTTATTTGTGGGCGTCGACACGTCGCGCCGAGCGGCCGGTTTCGAGCGAGCTCATGGCGTTTCACCGGCGCGAGCAGATGAACCGGCTCAAGAGGCTTCTTACGCGCAGAGTGTCCTCGAATGACAGATTGCCTCATCCAGCAGAAGGCCCGCGAACCAGGGCAGTTGGCGAATCGGAGTGAAAGGCCGTCTGACGCGCGCCAAGTCTCCCGGCCATTCTAGCGAATACACGGTGAATCGCATCCCTTATGCCTGAAAACGTCTGACCATTCCGCTGAGATGCACTCTGGCTACAACGACAGGCTTGGCGACGTCATCGCAGCAAAATCTGGAACCATGATTATTGTGAACGCCGACGACTGGGGACGGGATGCGGTGACCACCGACCGGTCGTTGGAATGCGTGCGTCGCGGAGCGGTTTCATCAGTCAGCGCCATGATGTTCATGGAAGATTCGGAAAGGGCCGCGGCGCTGGCGCGGGAGCATGGCGTGGATGGCGGCCTTCATCTCAACCTGACTACGCCGTTTACCGCGCCCGAATGCCCATCCCGGCTGGCGGACCAGCAAGCCAAACTGGCCCGCTTTTTGACCGTGAGCCGTTTTACCCGAGTGCTGTACCATCCCGGCCTTTCCGCCGCGTTTGAGTATGTGGTAAGGGCGCAACTGGAGGAATATGAACGATGCTATGGTGTCCCGCCGGAGCGCGTGGACGGCCACCACCACATGCACCTTTGCGCCAACGTATTTTTTCAGCAGCTGCTGCCTGCAGGCGCCATCGTGCGCAGGAATTTTTCCTTTGCCGTGGGAGAGAAGAGTCGGGTAAACCGCTGGTATCGCCGCTGGCAGGACCGCGGTCTGGCACGGCGTCATCGTATGACGGATTTCTTTTTTTCCCTGCCACCGCTCGAACCGCGGAGCCGCTTGGAGAAATTCCTGGATCTCGCCGACCACTTCGACGTCGAACTGGAAACCCATCCCGCTATCCCGGAAGAGTATGCATTCCTGGTTAGGGGAGAGCTGTTTTCTTCCACGCGCAAGGCCGGAGTTGCTCCGGGCTATCTGCTCCGCTTTCAGGGGCGCGCTTCCGTTGAAGGCTCGATCCAATGAACGCAAGCCGCACAAGTGTCCATGGGCCAGAGATCGCGGGGCCAGAGACCCCGGAAAGCATGAATCCAGCGATTGGCGCCGGGCCAGCCAGCCAGCACATCAGTGTTTGCGTTTGCACCTACAGGCGACCGCTCCTGCTCAAGCGTCTTCTGCAGGAACTGAACCGCCAGGAGACCGGCGGTCTATACACGTATTCGATCGTGGTGGCGGACAACGATCAGGCACAATCTGCGCAGCTCGTGGTTGAAGAAGTGCGCTCCACCCTGGCGGTCCCGGTGAAATACTGCGTCGAGCCGAGGCAGAACATAGCGCTGGCCCGAAACAAGGCGGTCGAAAACGCGGAAGGAACGTTTATCGCTTTTATCGACGATGACGAGTTCCCAAGCCACTACTGGCTGCTGAAATTGTTCAACGCCTGCCGAGAGTACAACGTGGATGGCGTGCTCGGGCCGGTGAAGCGCCACTTCGACGAGGTTCCGCCAGTGTGGATACAAAAGAGCCGGTTTTACGAGCGCCCGGTGCATCCCACGGGATTGCGGGTGAAGTGGCACGAGGCGCGGACCGGCAATGTGTTGTTCAAGCGGCAGATTTTAGCCGGCGATAGCCTCCCCTTCCGGCCCGAGTTCCGCGCCGGAGAAGATCAGGATTTCTTTCGCAGAAAGATCGACCAAGGTTACGTGTTCATCTGGTCCGCCGAGGCGGAGGCCTTCGAGGTGGTTCCTCCCTCCCGCTGGAAGCGCATGTACATGTTGCGAAAAGCGCTGCTTCGCGGCGCCACCGCGGGCCTGCAGCCGGGTGACGGAGCCGTGGGAGTTGCGAAATCGGTGATCGCCGTGCCGCTGTATGCGTTGGCTTTGCCGTTTGCGCTGCTGGTGGGGCATCACCACTTTATGACGCTACTTGTGAAGTTGTGCGACCACCTGGGCAAGCTGCTCATATGGATTGGCATCAATCCGATTCGCGAGCAATACATTACTGATTGAAAAGCGACTGCCGGGCTTGACCGGAGCCCATGATTGCAGTCGCGCAAGATGCGGAGAGGTCGCCGCCGGCTAAGGCAGCGGCCTAAACATCGGCCGCGGTGGGTCATTCCACCCGGAGGTTCGAATCCTTCCCTCTCCGCCACTCGATACCCGCATTGAGCGCGTAGACGAGAACGCAGCAGTTATGCGACTGCGACCCCGCGATGCTACCCGGCTAGCTCTTCATTAAGGAAACGTATTCTCTATGAACATGTGTGGTAAGGAAGTCAAGGTTGAGGGCCGGATCGTTAAGATCGCGCGTCTCGATGCGGAGAAGTATCGCTTCCTGGGAGATCCAGAAGCATTTGTCGGCTCCTTACGAAATTCTGGAAGCCGGGTCGATCTGTTTACCTTCATACAGAAGCTGCCCGAGACTTCACCCATGCACAGCTACCCAATGGAGTGGGACAATTTCGCCGCTATCCCCATCTCGACCTTCGATCATTGGTGGACAAAGCAGATTGGGTTCAAGGCCCGCAACAAAGCCAAACAGGCCGAGAAGAAAGGTGTCAAGTGCCGTGAAGTTCCATTCGATGACGCACTCGTGCGGGGAATCTGGGAGATCTACAACGAGTGTCCGGTCCGGCAGGGGAGGCGATTTACCCATTACGGCAAGGACATCACGACGGTGCATAGGGAAGAAGCGACCTACCTTGATTGCAGTTTTTTCATTGGGGCGTTCCTAGGGGAACAATTAATCGGCTTCGTGAAGATAGTGAAGGACGAAAGTGGCACCCAGGCAGGTCTGATGAACATCGTGTCGATGATTCGGCACAGAGACAAAGCTCCCACCAACGCTCTGGTGGTCGAGGCTGTTCGGGCCTGTGCCGTCCGCAAAATCTCCTATCTCGTGTACTCGAATTTTGCCTATGGGAAGAAGCAACCTGATAGCGTTGCTGACTTCAAGGAGCGGAACGGATTCCTGCGCATCAATGTGCCCCGCTACTACGTACCGCTGACGCCTCTCGGCAGACTTGCTTTTCGTTTCGGCCTACATCACAAGCTCGCCGATCGCTTTCCGGAGCTCTTGGTGTCCAAGCTCCGTAAACTTCGCAACGCTTGGTATAACCGGAAGTTTCAAGCCGCAACTGAAACAACCCCAGGGTAGATAGAAATTATGCCAGGTATTGTCGGCCTCATCACCAAGGAGCCGCGCGAACGCGCAGAATACCAACTGCGACAAATGGTGGCGGTTCTTTGTCACGAGTCTTTCTACGTATCTGGGACGTGGGTTGATGAATCGATGGGAGTGTATGCGGGGTGGATCGCGCGGAAGGATTCCTTTTCCGATGGCATGCCGGTTTGCGACAAACGAGGTGATGTCGTTCTGGTATTTTCGGGCGAAGAGTACCCGGAACCCGAAACCGCTCATCGCTTGAAGGAGCAGGGACATAGCCTTGATGACAAGAAAGCTTCCTATCTTGTTCAACTCTCAGAGGAAGACCCAAATTTCCCGGCAGGCCTGAAT
>JBAUAN010000200.1:0-5104 GCA_049675725.1 Candidatus Sulfotelmatobacter sp.
GGGGCCGGATCGACGTGGCAGATCTGAAAGGTGAGTTTTCACTGGAAGAAAGCACCGGCAGAATCCTCCAGGCTGGGAAGGAAGTCGCCACACGCGAGAGTCTTGACCGTGAGCGCGACATGATCGAACGGATCAATCGTGGAATAGGTCAGTTTGAACGGCTGGGTGGGCAGCATGAATTCGCTGATCCCACCTTCCTCGGCCCCGAGCAGAAAAAGGCCATCGAATTTGTTCTCGATTCCCGTGATCTGGCCGTGAACATTCGTGGGGCGGCAGGCACCGGGAAAACCGCCACGCTGCAAGAGCTGCAGCGCAGCCTCGAAGAGAGCGGTCGGCAAGTGATGGCGGTGGCTCCCACAATGAGCGCAGTTGAAGAACTGCGGAAAGTCGGCTTCTCGGATGCAATCACGGTGGAACGGTTGTTACAGGGCCAGAGTGCGCAAAGGGATTTGTTCGGGAAAGCGCTGATTTTGGATGAAGCGGGGATGGTTTCCGGCCGTCAAATGTCCGAACTTCTAAAGCTGGCTGACCAGCAATCATCGCGAATCATTTTCAGCGGTGACACCAAGCAGATTCGGAGTGTCGAGGCCAGTGACGCCCTTCGGGTGCTGGAAAGAGAATCTCACTTGAAGAGTGCTTCGCTGAGCGAAGTGCAGCGGCAGACTGCCCAAGGCTATCGCGAGGCGATTCAGGAATTGCGCCGTGATCCTGAGCGGGGCTTCGACAAGCTGGAACAAATCGGTGCTGTGCGTGAGGTTCCCTGGTCCGACCGGGCACAGGCGGTTCAGCAAGCCTACTCAGAGGCTCACGCTCAGGCCAATGCGAAGGGCCATCCACGCAGTGTGCTGGTTGTCGCCGCCACACACGAAGAGATTGGCCGTATCACCGAGGCTATCCGAGCTGAGCGCACGCGCACTGGGGAACTGGGACAGAGTACCCACCAGCAGCATCACACACCGCTGAACTGGACGAACGCGGAGAAAAGTGACGTGCGGAACTATGCTGAAGGCCAGGTGGTGCAATTTCATCGGGCTGTCATGGGCGTTGCGAGGCATGAATCGCTGGAAGTCGTCCGAGTGGAAGACGGCAAGGTCGTTGCCCGCAACGCACGCGGCGAAGAGCGCGAGTTCACAGTAAAGCAGGCGAAATGCTTTGAGGTCTATGAGCGCCGCCCCATCGAGATTGCTCCCAATGACAAGCTACTGCTGACAGCAAATCGGCGCGAGCCGAGCTTTCGCGTTATCAACGGCGAACTGGTGACGGTTTCTTGCGTTGACGACCACGGCCGCATTCATCTGCAGGATGGTCGCGCTGTGCCGGAGAACTACAAGCAATTCACACACGGCTACGCTGTCACTGCCCATCGCAGTCAGGGGAAATCTGTCGATGCCGTGGTTATCTCCGCTGATGGGATGCGGAAAGAGCTGTTCTACGTGGCTGCTTCGCGGGGCCGGGAGAGCATCACGGTTGTGACCAGCGATAAAGACCTGCTGCGGGAGTCGGTAGCGCGCTCAGTCGCGCGGCAATCCGCTTCCGACTTGTCGCGCAAAGCGCAAAAACCTTCCTTGGAAGGGCCGAAACCATCTTTACGCGAGCGTGAACGTGGCGAACTGCGGTTAGCCTGCGAGCACGGATACGATAACGTACCCGAAGGTAAGGGGTCCCTTAGAAAAGCTCCCGAAATAGTGCAGACCATCGACCTGGAGAAATCAACTCACGACGAGAAGCAGGAGCACATCATCGAACCAGGCCACTACTACGGCATCAGCAGATGAAGGCGCGAGTTCCCTTTGCTCTCGCAGCCGTCAAGGGGCTGGCCCGCTGACGCGGCTCCTCGGTCGCCCTTGACTGCTACCTCGCTGCGGGAGATGTCGCAACTATGAGAGGATTGGGCCTTTCTGCCCTCAACCAGTGCCACAGAACGACTATCACCGTGCTGCGCGACGACGTACAATTTTGAGCAACTGCCACGATAGGCGGCATAGGACGTTATGAGCACCAAACTTTCTGTCCATACGAAACCAGAAGACGAGGAACTCGCCAAGAAGCGATTGGAACTAGCGGAAATCGAATTGGAACTGACGGATCGTGAGTTGTATGTCGTCACCTTTCGGACCGAATTGACCGCATTTGAGCGACGTTACCTGAAGATTGTCGGCGCTCGCTATGCTGAACTTGATGAGATCAACGCCGAGATCGCAGAGCGGCTAGCGCAGCGGCGCGCCGACAAGAATGTTCAAGACTCCGCCAAACAGGCCCGGACAAGGGCTAACGACTCCCGGTCGGCAGTTGCCGCCCATGCAGCTGACGTGCCTCCGCAGAGCTTGCCGTCTCAGGAACTGAAAAGTCTGTATAGAGAAGTGGCCAAGAGAATCCATCCGGACCTAAGTTCCGACCCGGAGGATCGTAAGAAACGGCAGCGGCTGATGGCTGAAGCTAACGAAGCCTATGGGATGGGTGACATCGCCCGACTCAAGCGGATTCTTGAAGAATATGAAAGCAGTCCCGAGGCAGTGCCAGGTGAAGGGGTCGGTGCCGAGTTAGTGAGAGTCATTCGAAAGATCACACAAGCCAAGAGGCGGCTGCTCGAAATCGAGCAGGAAATTCAGAAACTAACTGCCTCCGATTTAGCGAATCTGAAAATAAAGACAGAGGAGGCTGCAAGACGTGGGCGGGACCTGCTGGTGGAGATGGCAGAGCAGGTTGACCGGCAAATCGTTGCAGCACGCCAGCAAGCCAGCACGGTGTCTGCATGACGTGGAAGCCATGAAGAAAGACGACGAGCCTACTGAAAGCGACAGCCTCGTTCCGACTTCTGGCCAAGCCCTCGCCAGACGATCCGGCGCCTTGGTTGTTCGGGGCATCCGCGATCTCGAAGCCACGGACCGAGCTTATGCAGAGGCCGAACTTGAGAGGGGCGTTGAGTGTGAAGTGGCCGAGAAGTTTGCTGACGCGACAGTACACTACCGCAATGCTGCCGAACTCCGCCATGCGCAAGCGCAGTTTTACTTGGCAGGAATGTACCAGGAGGGTAGGGGCATTGAGCAAAACCTCCAAGAGGCCCAAGTCTGGTTTGGGAGAATCCGTGAAGCTGCGGAACGAGGCGAGAGTGAAGCTCAAGTTAGCTTTGCATCGATGTTCCATCATGGCCTGGGGGTCGTGCAGGATTACGTCGAAGCGGCGAAATGGACGCGGAGAGCTGCAGAACAAGGTGACGCCAATGCTGCGGTCAGTCTTGCACTCTGCTACCACCACGGTCGAGGAGTTCCGGAAGATCATGAGGAGGAGGAACGATGGTTGCTGAAGGCTGCTGCGAAAGGCAGCGCTCATGCTTGCTACTTTCTTGGAAGTAGTTATATGGACACAACCCGCCAAACTGTTTGCCACCATGAGCAAGATCTCATTAAGGCCTATATGTGGTTCAAGATCGGGGCAACGAAAGAGGACGGGGGGAAAGAGCAAGGGACGTGCGAAGTGCTTTGCGTCTTTTTGATGCGACAAGGACAGCTGGGTGCCTCAGAGATCGTCGAGGCCGAAAGACTGGCGCGGGAATGGGAAGTAGCGGTTGACAAAGCGAGTCGCAGCAAGTCGTGAGTACCGAGCGCGTTTGGCCACTCCAAGTGCGTATCAGTTGGCTCCGCAATCGCGAACGACAAACTCCTTCAGATCACGCCACTCATTTGGATAAAAGAATCTAATTCCAAGAAGGCGCTCTAGTTCTATCTTGTGTTTCAGGATATGCCCCTTATCTGGCGTGACGAACGCTAAACATCCTTGCCTGAAGGCGGAATCAACATGAAGTGCATCTCGCCAGTTTTGGTCGCCTAGAATTAAAAGTATTTCGGCGAAGTGTACAGACCCTGAATAGTCCTCGATCGTCCCCGGAAGATCCGCTATCGGCAGATTGAGATCCTGGATCTGCGCGTTGGACGGCGTAGCGATGCCAGGAATCTTGCGCGTGTGGGAACCGGGGTCATAGGGAAAATGCACAACCTCGACAGTTCCGCTTTGGGCCAACTTCTTTATGTCCTTGGTCAGCGATCCATGCTCGCAGTAGATTTTCCTTAATCGCATAACCCTCCTCTACCGGGAGCCATCACCCACTCCTTGTCCACGCCGATCTGCCTAAAGCTCTTCACGTCTGCGGACTTGCCTAGCTTCCGCCTTCCAATTCAGTTGAGCCGTGATACGGGTTCCCGCCATTGAACGTCATGTTTGCACCCCCGATGGACGCCGCTCATCGAATTTTCGATTACTTCACGATCCGACACGCGCGATTTGGAGGTGCTGTCGCAAGGGTTCAGCGCTACGTGGCATGTCGCTCTTATAATGGCCCCGTCCAGCTCACTAGCGGACTGCCACTTGGTAGCTCGCCGACGGGACTGCCCTGTCATGGGCCGCAAGAGCCGCCGCGACAACCTCTACCGCCCGACTGCATCCTGCGCACTCACCATGGACGAACATAGCGCTATACGCAAGCCGTAGGGCATGGAGGCTCTCGTCTTCCCATAGGACAGCGCGCGCCGCTGCATCAGCCTGTTCTGAGTTCGTAGCTCGAATAACAATTTCTTCTTCCGCGCGGCCACGTAGCCCGACCGACCACCGATTGCCGCTACCCGATTTCCAAGCTACATGCAAATTGGAAAACCGATCGTAGGTCATACGTACAGTATACTGACGAATCCGCAGACACATCGCCCTAGCCGCAACATTGACTGTCCCATGTCAGCGGAAATGGGACAGGGTTGCACTCTCGGCGTGCTTCAGGCTATGAAGAGGTGTGAAAGAAGGAAGAATGAAGCGCCTTTCACGATACGGTGTTATTGACGCCTACACTCTTGAAGAACTGCGTCGCAAGTACAAAATGTCAGACGTCAAAGGCCGTATCGCCCTTTTGCAGCAATTCTGGCATCGACGAAGCGATTCCCGACCTAGCGCTCCGGATATGCCCTTTGAGATAGCAGTTATGGCTGTTGAAGACTCAAATGTTGAGGTTCGCGAATGGGCCCTCAGCGATCACCCAAAAGCGGCCACTGATTATCACTTGAAAACCGGCCAACGAGAGTAGCGTCCGGGACATTGAATCCCGCGGAGGCTTGTAGGC
>JBAUAN010000201.1:0-39966 GCA_049675725.1 Candidatus Sulfotelmatobacter sp.
ACCGCCACCTTGGCGATGCCGCGATTCTTGCGCACCGCCAACCGACGATAGAAGCGTTTCAGTTGCGGATCCAACCGCGCCGCCGTCTGTCCCGCTTCCACCAGCAAAAAGCGCAGAAACGAATTGCAAAGACGCCCTCGAAAAACTCAACCGCTACAACATCTCGACAAACTTAGTTGTGACACTAAAGAAGGGCCTGAACGACCACGAAATCGGCAAGACCATCGACTACGCCCTGCAGCAGCCCTGCGTCCGCGGCGTCACCTTCCAACCCATCCAGGATGCCGGACGCCTGGAGACATGGGTACCAAACAACGAGGGTGCCCCATCCTTGTCGTCCCGTTCTTTGGGACGACAGGGTGGGGACTTTGACGTTGCATCGGTCGGCACGGACCCGGTCAACACAACGAGCACCGAGTCTGGCAAATACGTCCGAAACTTCAACCCCGCCATCGACCGCCTCACCCTGACCGAGGTCCGCCGCAAAATCCTGGAACAGACGAACGTCTTCCGCCCCGAAGACATCATCCCCGTCCCCTGCCACCCCGACTCGCTGGCCATGGCCTACGCACTCAAGCTCAACGGCAAAGTCACGCCGCTCACCAGCATGATCCCGCCCGAAGTCCTGATCAACGGCGCCGCCAACACCATCCTCTACGAACAAGACGACGCCGTCCGCGAAAACCTCTTCAAACTTTTCGCGACGAACCATTCCCCGCGCACCGGCGCCGGAACCCTCCGCGAACTCCTCTGCTGCCTCCCCAAAATCTGGATCCCGGACGCCTCTGATGAGAACTGTCATCCCGAGCGAAGCATGATTTCCCGCGAAGCGGAAAATCATGCGGAGTCGAGGGACCTTGGGTTTGCCTCTCCCTCCCTCACCTACGAAAACATCTTCCGCATCATCATCATGCAATTCATCGACGCCCACTCCTTCGACGTCCGCAGCGTCAAGAAAACCTGCGTCCACATCGTCCACCCCGACGGCCGCTTAATCCCCTTTGACACTTACAACCTCTTCTACCGCGACAACCTGGAAGTCACGCGCCTCTCTCCCCTGCGAACGAGAGCCGCATCCGCCCTGGCTCCAGTCTGATGTGGAAGTCCGCACGGCGCGCGCAACTGGCAACTGACCACTGGCAACTGGCAACTGCTCTTGTCTACAATCGGGCTTCCTCATGCACCCCGCCCGCATCGCCGAACTGCTCGAACCCTTTCTGCCTGCATCTTCGGCCAACGACCAACGACCAACAGTCAACGACACCCTCTATCAGCATATATCGACGTATATCGATATACTCCTCCGCTGGAACGCCCGCATCAACCTCACCTCCATCCGCGACCCCGAACAAATCGTCACCCGCCACTTCGGCGAGTCCTTCTTCGCAGCCCGTCACCTGTTCCCGAGTCCCGCTGCCGAAAGCGGCAATGCTCGTGTGGGAACGGGCGACTCGCCCGTTCACTTCGTAGGCAGCCCCGCAGCACGGGAAGGGCACGACTTCAGTCGTGCCGATACAGTTTCAGGAAAGCATCGGGCTTTAGCCCCCGAGGGTTCGGCCAACGACGACCGACCCACGACCAACGACGCAATTTCCGTAGCCGACCTCGGCTCCGGCGCCGGATTCCCCGGCATCCCCATCAAGCTCTGGGCTCCGCACCTCACCCTCACCCTGATCGAGTCCAACCACAAAAAGACGGCCTTCCTCCGCGAAATCGTCCGCGCCCTTACATTGACGAACATCAATGTATTCTCCGGCCGCGCCGATCACCTGCTTCCGCCGGAACAGAGCCACGACCAAACCGAACCCAGGCAGCAACTCGCACCCCTCCCCCGGGCGAGCCGCGAGTCCCAAGCGCCCCCAGGACGCTTCGACCTCGTCACCCTCCGCGCCGTCGAGCGCTTCACCACCATCCTCCCCGTAGCTGACAGCCTCATCTCCCCCGGTGGACGCCTCGCCCTCCTCATTGGCACCTCGCAACTGGACACAGCTCAGGGCATCCTGCCCGCGCTCGCCTGGGACCCTCCTCTCCCCGTCCCCCAGTCCCAGTCACGCACGCTGTTGATCGGCCATCTTCGGCAGGTGAAGCAGCCGGAAATGACGCCCCTCCACCTCTGCAGGGAGAATTCCACAGGTAAACAGGTGGGAAATTGTACTACTTATAATAAGTTAAGTGGTACACGAAAGCTAATAATATCGCTTTCAGCATGCTTTAAGTGGTCATAAATGCCAATAATTTACCGTATTACGATGGCTCATCAGGTAGCATGAATATGAGTTTTCCACAGTGTTCCTTCAGGAACACTTCTCCATTTTGCATAGTCACCCCACAAATCACCCCTTGCCAAAACGACGAAACGTTCCTGCCCAGGACACTTCTCAACCTCACCGCGCCAGCGGTAAGCGGGCCCGCAGAGATCGGGCTCCAGCGGCAGGCTCCCTAGAGACCTGACCAGGTTGCATGAACTCGCCGACCATTGCCCTCATGCAGCCAAGACCCTCCAAAGTGTTCCGCCAGGAACATTTCGCCAGCAGAGAGAGCGGGGACTCCTCGCCCGGGACTCCTCGCCTCGCCAGCATAAACTTCGTTTCGGCAACTTTGGGGGAGGGATTAAATGTTGCGAAAGTGTTCCTGAAGGAACACATCTCCATTTTGTAACTGGCGGATCGGTTAGAAGCACACTTCAAAACGCGCATTATGTTCCTGAAGGAACATAACGCACGTTTTTGCACAGAAATTTCGCAACTCGTGTGACATTTTGCGTTGCATTTGAAATGCATGTGGACGTATGCTGCCGAGTAGCTCAGGCTTCTCCTAAAAACTCAATGGGACGCGTCATCGCGGTTGCCAACCAGAAGGGCGGCGTGGGTAAGACCACGACTGCCATTAACTTAGCTGCGTCCTTTGCGGCCGCTGAGGTTAACACGCTGCTGGTCGACTGCGATCCGCAGTCGAATGCCACCAGCGGCCTCGGCTTCGTCAAGGACCCGGAGCGCATCAGCTCCTATCACCTGCTCATGGGCGCGGCCTCGGCCGAGGAAGCCCTGGTCGTCACGGCCCTCGAACAGCTGTGGCTGATTCCCTCGCACAAGAACCTGATCGGGGCAAACCTTGAGTTGGTGGACGTGGAGGGGCGCGAGTTTCGCATGCGCGAAGCGCTTGCGCCGCTGCGCGAACGCTTCCAGTTCATCGTGGTCGACTGCCCTCCCGCGCTCGACCTCCTCACCCTCAATGCGCTCGTGGCCGCGGACACGGTGCTGATCCCGATGCAGGGGGAGTACTTTGCCCTCGAAGGCATCAGCGAGCTGCTGGACACGATCGAGCGGATCCGCGCGGCGCTGAACCCGCAGCTGGGGATCGAGGGGGTGGTGCTGACTATGTTTGACGACCGCACCAACCTGGCGCAGCAGGTGATGAACGAGCTGAAGAAATACTTTGGCGAGAAGCTGTGCACGACGACGATCCCGCGGAACATACGGCTGGCGGAGGCGCCGAGCCATGGAATGCCGGCGCTGATGTACGACCCGCGGTCGAAGGGGGCGGAGAGTTATATACGGCTGGCGAAGGAGATTCTGGACCGGCAGCTGTCAGGGGTCAGGGGTCAGGGGTCAGCGGAGATCTTTGCCGCGGACGGGGCGGAGACTCCGGCGGAGCAGATGGACAAGAGCGCTTAGTATATTGATGAGTGTCTATGTATAGATTGATGGGTGTCGATGTATTAATTTGAGGGATGGAGCAGCTTTGCCGGGAGATCTCCGCTCTGCGACTTCGCTCAGGGCAGGGTTTCTCGCAAAGGACGCGAGAAATGGGGCACCCGGGTTGGCCATTCCTTGCGGAGCCGGACGACGGGGAGGGTAAAGGGGTCCTTCGACTCCGCGCTTGCATGACAGAGGTATTGCAGTAATCAAGCAGGAGAGAGCTGAGGAGAGATTGATGACGAATGCGGCGGCGGTGGAGAAGGTGGCGGGGAATCCGGTGGAGAAAGAGAAGATGGAGAAGCGGCGGGCTTTGGGGCGGGGGCTGGAGTCGTTGCTGCCGGGGCCTCGGGCGGTTTCCCCAGCTTTCGGCGGAAGCGCGAATGGTGCGGGCGGGGTGGCAGCTCCTGTACGCGACAGTGGTGGCGCAGGTGGACAGCAGGTTCCTCACGGGCTGACGCCCGTTCGGAATGACACGGCTTTGAGTGCGGGTGGCGCGACTGGGGTTGTGCCTGCGGCCAGGGAAGGCGCCGAGCTGCGCTCGGGACAGCCGGGGGCGGCTGTCTCCACATTTGTTGATCCTGAGGCTGATGTGCCGTTGCCGGGGGAGATCATCACCATTCAGGCGGTGGCGGATAGTTCGCGGACGCCGGGGAATTTTGTGGTGAACCTGGCGATTGACGATATCGACAAGAATCCTTACCAGACGCGGTATGGGATGGACGACGAACTCCTGGAGGAACTGGCGGAGTCGATTCGGATCAACGGGGTGGTGCAGCCGGTGGTGGTGCGTCCCGCGGAGAAGGAGGGGCGGTACATCCTGATCCTGGGGCAACGGCGGTGCCTGGCGTCGAAGATGGCGGAGAAGACGACGGTGCCGGCGCTGGTGAAGCGGGTTTCGGAGCAGCAGGCGGCGGAAATGACGATCGTCGAAAACCTGCAGCGGGAAGATTTGAGTCCGCTGGAACATGCGGAAGCGTTCAAGGTGCTGAGCCAGAAGTTCGGGTTGACACAGCAGCAGATTGGGGAGCGGGTGGGGCTGGCGCGGGAGTCGGTAGCGAATTATATGCGGCTGCTGAAACTGCCGACGCCGGTGATGGAGTACATGGCGCAGAAGAAGATTGGGTTTGCGGAAGCGCGGGAGCTGCTGAAACTGGAAGATGTGGCGATGATCCAGAAGGCGGCGGATGATGTGGTGAAGAAGAGGATGCCATTCGACCAGATCGAAGAAATGGTGATGCAGATGCAGGGCATGCTGGACCCGCTACCTGGGATGCCAGGATATGTGAAGAAGAAGAGCGGGGCGCGGTGGATGGATCCGAATGTGCGGTCGGCACAGGGGGAGTTGGAACGGCTGCTTGGGGTGAGGGTGAGGATCAAAGACCGGAAGGGTAAGGGGAAGATTGTGATTGAGTATCACACGGTGGATGATTATGAGAGAGTCGTGGGGATGTTGAAGAGGCAGTGATCAGGGGTCAGGGGTCAGTTTTCGCTTTCGGCGGCACTGGCGGAAACTTGTGGGGTGAGGCGATGCTCGCGTTGGGGTGCGGATCAAAGGCCGGAAGGGGAAGATTGTGTTTGGGTATCACACGGTGGATGATTATGAGAGAGTCGTGGGGATGTTGAAGAGGCAGTGATCAGGGGCCAGGGGTCAGGGGTCAGTTCGGAACTTCTGTGGTCAGCGGTCAGGGGCCAGTCCGAGCTTTTCGGCTGCGTGGCGGAAACTCGTGCGTTGAGGCGATGGACGCGTTGGCGGGCAAGAGTGCCCGCCCTACACGGGCAACCCCTTTGCTCACGGTGCGAGTTGTCATTTATACTGTTGGTTTGCCATAAGACTATTGAAACTTTCAGGAGCAAGTACTTTTCATGCCTAAGCGTACATTCCAACCCAACCGGCGCAGGCGATCCAAGAAACATGGCTTTCGCACGCGCATGAAGACCCAGGGCGGCCAGAAGGTGCTATCGCGCCGCCGCGCCAAGGGGCGCAAACGGGTCTCGGTGAAACCAGGATTCCGCGAGTAGACCGGGTGTGCGGACCGGCTTGCCCACTCGATCCACATACATGATTTCGTACCCGGCGATCTAGACCCAGTTTCACCAGCTATCTCGACCACGAGCCGTTCCATGCGCTATTGGAAGTTGGACGCGAGCGAGGGGGGGCACGGCTTCAAGAGGTTGCGGAAAACTCGTTAGACACAAACGCAACCGCAGGGGCTGAAGCCCGCGCTGATTTTCGGGGCGTTACGCGGCGCTGAAGGCGCCGCTCTTCCACGGTACTGCACGCATTGGTGCTGCACGGATCGGTACTGCACGCATTTTGTGAGTTTGTCGGCAGCCTCGGGAAGCAGTGCCCTTCCCCGAACCATTTATGCGAGTGGCTTCTCGCGGGATCGACGAGACAAACGCCGTGAGCGCTATCGCTCCCCAGGAAGAGTCGGATGAAACGGGGCCGCGGGGGAAGAAGATTGGATTCCCGCGAAGCGGACGACTGCTGCGCCACGCGGATTTTGAGCGGGTTTATAAACAGGGGCGGCGGCATTTCTCGGCGACGATGACCGTCTTTTACCTGGAGAGGACGGCGGCGGAGCCGGAGCCAAGCAACAAACCAATCCACTCGGGGCCGCGCGTGGGATTCACTGTGGGGCGGGCGCTGGGCGGGGCGGTGGTGCGGAATCGCATGAAGCGGCGGTTGCGGGAAGCGGTGCGGCTGGCGCGAGTGGGGCAGAGGGGCGCGGTGGATGTGGTGATTAATCCGAAGAAGTCGTTGCTGGCTGCGGAGTTTGCGGCGGTGCTGAACGAAGTGAAGAAGGCTTTCGTAGTTATAGAGCAGAGGGTGAAGAGCGGAGTGCGATGAGGATGCCGTTGCGGAAACTCCCTGAGAGGGCAGTGATGGTGGCGGGAGAACCCGAGGTCCCTCGACTGCGCACGATCTCCCGCTTCGCGGAAGACGATGCTTCGCTCGGGATGACAAGGCTATTGAAGAGAGCAAGATTGAATCAGTTTCTTGAACACGTTGTGTTGCGGATGTTGCGAGGATACAAGTGGGCGATTTCGCCTATGTTTCCGCCGGCTTGCCGGTATGTGCCGACATGCTCGGAATATGCGATGGAGGCGGTGGAACGCTACGGCGCGCTGCGCGGGAGTTTGATGGCGGTGGGGAGGGTGTTGCGGTGCCATCCGCTGGCGCGGGGCGGGCATGATCCGGTGGTGGGGCGGGTTGAGTTGGGCGCGGGAAGCGAGAGCGCGGGTGCAGTGGTGGAAATTCTCCGCGAGGACGCTGGCGGTAGCGAGGCTGATAGGGGTCCTTCGACTGCGCATGACCGTCCTTCGGACGATCATGCTTCGCTCAGGATGACAAAGCTTAGGGAAACGATTTGATGACAAGTGTTAAAGCCCGGGATGACAAGAATTAAATAGGACAATCTACAAATTGGCTGACTTTCAAAATCCGCAGCAGGAGCCTGGTACTGAGAAGCGACTCATCCTGGTAGTTGTTCTTACGTTTTTGGTGATTCTGGGATTTCAGGCGTGGTCGAAGAAGTATGGTCCGCAGCCGGCGTCAACGCCGGCGGCGAGTCCGGTTGCGCACACGCAGGGGGCGGCGGGTGCGGCTTCTTCGGGTGCGTCTCCTGCTCCTGCGCCTTCTTCTGCGGAGACGGCGGCGAAATTGCCCGTGGTTCCGGTTCCGGTGGGCGTGACGAAACAGGCGAGCAGCGAAACTGAAACTGTTATCGAGAACGATCTTTACCGGATCACGTTCACCAACCGCGGGGCGCAGGTGAAGTCGTGGATTCTGAAAAAATTCGACAATGAGACGCAGAACGGGCCGCTGGATCTGGTGAATTCGGAGGCGGCGGCGAAGTATGGGTATCCGCTTTCGCTGTGGACTTACGATGAAGAGCTGCGCGGGCGGCTGAGTTCGGCGCTGTACGTGGCGTCGCGGGAGGGATTGCAGAAATCGCCGGCGGAAGTGACGTTTGAATATTCCGACCGGGATCTTGCGGTGCACAAGAGATTTCGGTTCGATCACAGTTATCTGGTGGGCGTGGAAACGTCGGTGGTTTACAAGGGGGTTGAAGTGGGGGCGTTGCCGGCGTGGCCGGCGGGATTCGGCGACCAGATGACGGCGGTGAATTATGCCGCGGGGGTGATTGATTACCACAGCGACGCGTCGACGGATCATACGGCGCTGGTGTTTCCGAATTACGTGTTGCGGCTGGCGATCAAGAACGTGAGCGGCGGAAACACTTTGAAGGGGCCGTTTGAATGGGCGGGGCCGGGGGATCAATATTTTGCGGCGGTGTTTATACCGCAGGATCCGGGCGGAGCTGCGATGGTGACGCTGCGGAATTCTTTGCAGGTGCCGCGCGATCCGCAGAAAAAAGATTCCACGGAAACGGTGCATGTGGATGTGCTGGGCGCGGCGGTGGGCGACTTGCGCGGGCCGACGGTGGAGCGCGTGTATGTGGGTCCGAAGGAACTGGCGGTGCTGGAAGCGGTGCAGGTGCCGAGCATCAAGAACGACCATCCGGATTTGCATGGGCTGGTGGATTTCGGGTGGTGGGGGCTGATTGCGAAGCCGCTGTTTTTGTGGCTGAAGTGGATGTACTACCACGTAGTTCCGAACTGGGGTTGGGCGATCGTGATCCAGACGATCATCATCAATATTGTGCTGCTGCCGCTGCGCATCACGCAGATGAAGTCGATGCTGAAGATGCAGCGCGTGGCGCCGGAGATTAAATCGATTCAGGGCAAGTACAAGAAATACGGCATGCGCGATCCGCGGAAGGCTGGGATGAATGAGGAGATCAGCGCGCTGTATAAGAAAGAGGGAGTGAATCCGGCGGGCGGATGCCTGCCGATGGTGATTCAACTGCCGTTCCTGTACGGCTACTACCGGATGCTGGGAACGGCGCTGGATTTGCGGCACGCGCACTGGCTTTGGATTTCCGACCTTTCGGCGAAGGATCCGTATCTGGTGCTGCCGATTCTGATGGTGGTGAGCATGTTTTTGATGCAGCGCATCACGCCGCAGCCGACGGGGATGGATCCGGGGCAACAGAAAATGATGACGTGGATGATGCCGCTGATGATGGGTTTCATCTTCTTCAATCTTCAATCCGGCTTAAACCTTTACTACGCGGAAAGCAATTTGATTCAAATGGCGCAGCAGGCGGTGATGAACCGGACGAAGCTGGGGCGCGAGATGCGGGAGATGCTGGAGAAGCGGGCGCGGAAGAAGGAGAAATAGCTATCAGCTGTCAGCTATCAGCCTTCAGCTTGGGCATAGACGACGCAGACCGCTAATGAAAATTGAAGGTGTTTTGGTATAAAGCTTTTCTGGGGGAGCAACGACTCCAAAATCTGCATCGGCCGAGCTGAAAGATGAGGGCTGATAGCTAAGAGCTGACTATGGACAAACTCGCTGCCGCTAATAAGATTAACGAATTCCTTCGCGCGGTGGTTACGCACGGGGGATTGCGACTTAAATATCGCATCACGGTGGATCCGCCGCTGCCGGAGAATCGGGACTGGGAGCGGCCGGACATTTTGGTGGACCTGGCGGGGCCGGACTCGACCCTGCTGCTGGACCGGGGCGGAGAATTGCTGCGGGCGCTGGAATTGCTGGCGCTGGAAATTCTGCGGCTGCCCTCCGGGGAGCACGAGAAAATTTCGTTCGACTGCCAGAACCAGCGGTCGCTGCGGCTGGAAGAGCTGCGGATGCTGGCGACGGTCGCGGCCGAAAAGGTGCGGCAGACGGGAACTCCTTACCAGTTTGCTCCGATGTCGTCGCGGGAGCGGCGGATGGTGCATCTGGCGCTGCGGGAACACACCGATCTGCGCACGGAGAGCGATGGGGAAGGGCCACGGCGTTGTGTGGTGCTCTATCCGGCGGACTACAAGCCGGCCGCGGGGAAGCCGGGGCGCAGGACGGTGCCGTAGCTGCAGCGGCGGGCATTAGATCTGACCGCACGGAATGAATTGTTGATTGCTGATTTTTGATTGCTGATTTAAAAACCTAGAGCGCGTGATTCTTCGCTTCCCGCTTGATTTTCAATCAACAATCAAGAATCAACAATCGGCAATTCTTCAGAAGTCGGGAGGGTTCAGTCCGGGGCGCGGATGGAGACGCCTTGCCAAGCCGAGGGTTGCGCCGGCGGGCACGGGGTTCTTCGCTTCGTTCAGAATGACAGGCTTTTGGGGGCAACCTTTGGGGGACGGCGTCCGAAATTCTCAACCACAGAGGCCCACAGGGTCGAGCGTGTGGTGTACATCTTCATCTGCACTCAGGCAGAATGGGACGCGCGAATCGTCGACGATTCTTGCGGAGGGAAATTCCTGTGAGGCTGGCTCGCCAGGGTAGCATGCTCATCTCGCTTTTTCTGCCACTGATGTTTATTTTTGTGCTGGCGCTCACGGCCGCCGGGCAAGATTCGTCGTCTCCTTCGCCGTCTTCTCTTTCTCTTTTGCCATATCCCCAAGCTCGGCGTGGCGATCAGGTGGATGATTATCACGGGGTGAAGGTGGCGGATCCGTATCGCTGGCTGGAGGATACGGACTCGGCGGAGACTCATGCCTGGGTTGAGGCGGAGAACAAGGTGACGTTCGGCTATCTCGACCAGATTCCGTATCGCCCGGCGATTCACGAGCGGCTTACGAAGTTGTGGAACTACGAGCGATTTGGGGTTCCTGAACAGGAAGGCGGGCGATATTTTTTCGACCACAACAGCGGGCTGCAGAACCAGAGCGTGCTGCTGGTGGCGGAATCGCTGAACGCGGAGCCACGGTTGTTGATCGACCCGAACACGTTGTCGGCGGATGGCACGGTGGCGCTCTCGGGGCGCGCCATTTCGGACGATGGCAAGCTGATGGCTTACGGCATCGCGGCTTCGGGGTCGGACTGGAACGAGTGGCACGTGCGCGACGTCAATAGCGGCAAGGATCTTCCAGACGTGATCCATTGGGTGAAATTTTCCGGGGCATCATGGACGAAGGACGACAAAGGATTTTTCTATAGCCGCTACGATGAGCCCAAGGGCGGCGCGAGTCTGCGCGACACCAATTATTTTCACAAACTTTATTACCATCGCCTGGGGACACAGCAATCCGAAGATAAGCTCATCTACGAGCGACCCGATAACAAGGAAATGGGTTTCGGGGGCGCGGTGACGGATGACGGCCACTATCTGATTATTCACGTGTGGCAAGGGACATCGCCCAAGAGCCGCATCTATTACAAGGACCTGACGAAGCCGGATGCGCAGGTGGTGCGGCTGCTGGATGATTTCGACGCGTCTTACAACTTTATTGACAACGACGGTCCGATTTTCTGGTTTCACACGGATCTCGATGCGCCGCGTGGGCGTGTGCTGGCGATTGATATCCGGCATCCGGAGCGGGGGAACTGGAAGACGGTGATTCCGGAGGGCGCGGACAAGCTGGAATCCGTAAGCGTGGTGAACAATTCGTTTCTCGCCGGATATCTGAAGGACGCGCGGACTGAGGTTCGCGTTTATGATCTGGACGGAAAGTTCGTGCGCAACGTGGATCTGCCGGGCATTGGCACGGCGGAGGGTTTCGGCGGCAAGCGCAAAGATAAAGAGACGTTTTACGTCTTTACCAGCTTTGTGACTCCGGCCACGGTTTATCGCTATGACCCGGTAGCGGGCAAGAGCGCGATTTTCCGGCAGCCCAAGGTCGATTTCGACCCCAGCCTCTACGAAACCAAGCAGGTGTTCTACCACAGCAAAGATGGCACACGCGTGCCCATGTTTCTGACTTACAAAAAAGGATTGAAGCTCGACGGGGAGAATCCGACGCTGCTGTATGCGTATGGCGGATTCGATATTTCGCTGACGCCGTCTTTTTCGGTGCCGAATTTAGTGTGGCTGGAAATGGGCGGGATTTATGCCGAGGCGAATTTGCGGGGCGGCGGCGAGTATGGCGAGGAGTGGCACCTGGCCGGGACCAAGCTGCATAAGCAGAATGTGTTTGACGATTTTATTGCGGCGGCGGAGTGGCTGATCGCGAATAAATACACTTCGACGCCCAAGCTGGCGATTTCGGGACGCAGCAACGGCGGGCTGCTGGTTGGAGCGTGCGAGACGCAGCGTCCGGATCTTTTCGGTGCGACTTTGCCTGGAGTGGGTGTGATGGACATGCTGCGCTTTCAAAAGTTCACGATTGGATGGGCGTGGACTTCGGATTATGGGTCGTCGGACAATCCGCAGGAGTTCAAGGCGCTGTATGCGTACTCGCCGCTGCAGAACATTAAGGCCGGGACGAAATATCCGCCGACGTTTATTGTGACGGCCGATCACGACGATCGCGTGGTGCCGGGGCATAGTTTTAAATTTGCGGCCACGATGCAGGCGGATCAGGCGGGCGCGGCTCCGGTGCTGATTCGGGTGGAAACCAAAGCGGGGCATGGAGGGGGAAAACCGATTTCGAAGCAGATTGAAGAGGTGGGGGACGAGTGGTCGTTTGTGGCGTGGAATTTGCGTATGGAGGTGGGGCTGCGGTAGGGCGCGGGTGACTTTAGATTTCTAGTGGAGCCCCGGACGCCCTCGTCCGGGGAGCAGTGCGACGGCAGCGTCCTGTTTAAACTCTAAGCGCCCATGCACCCGTGGCGCTGGCTGGGCGGACGAGGGCGTCCGCCCCTCCATGAGTTTTTTCATATTGGGAAATTCTGCGGTTATTTTTCGCCGTTCTTCGGTTTCATCCTGATTGCCGTGACAGAATTCCTGGGTGCAGTTCTATCGCCGCAACTTGCCGCACATGCAGCGCGATTACACGCCGCATTTCATCACGTTCTGCACCAAGTTCCGCCGCATCCTGCCCGACTGGGCGCGCGAGATTGTTCTCGGATGCTGCATTCATGACCACGAACGGCGTTATCGGCTTCGAGTGGCAGTTGTGATGCCCGACCACGTCCACGTAATTCTGACACCGCTTATCCGCGAGTCCCTCCAGGAAATCATTTCGCTGGTGGAAATCATGAAGGCAATCAAGGGCGCATCTGCGCATGCGATCAATCATTACGTGGGAAATCACGGCCCAATCTGGCAGGAGGAGTCGTTCGATCGCATCGTTCGTTGCTCCGAGAGTCTGGACGCAAAAGTCGCCTACATTCTGCAAAATCCCGTGCGGAAAGGCTTAGTCCGGGATTGGCACGATTACAGGTGGATTTGGCAAGCGCCGGAAGAGAATTTGTACGCCTTGCGAGGGACGCCTGAAATCGGAAGAAGCCCCACAAACTCTAGTGGAACCCCGGACGCCCTCGTCCGGGGAGCGGTGGCACAGGAGCGCCCTTGTAAGAACCGGCGGACGCGTGCTCGGTAACGTCGCATAGACCTGTGGCGCTGGCTGGGCGGACGAGGGCGTCCGCCCCTCCATTTATTTTTCATTTTCCTTCGTCGGCGGAGGGGCCGTAGATGGAGGGGACGGGGACTCCGGTTAGGCGGAGGTAGACGCCGAGCTGGGCACGGTGGTGGATGATGTGATTCATCAGCATTCGGCGGACTGCCGAGTGGCGGGTGCCGCTGAAGATTTTTCTTTCGCCCATCGAGAGGGTCCAATCCTTGTTCCATTCCTCGTCGCTGGTTGAGGCAATTACGGCGCGCGCCTCGGCTACTTTCTTGTCGAATATTTCTAGGACATGTTTCTGGGACTGGGCGACCAGAGGTTTGTAGTCGGCTGGGCGGGAGGCGGCGAAATCGAGCTTTTCGGTGGTCAGGGCGGAGACTCCGAAGCCGGGGAGCTCGGCCAAGTGGCCGGCAAGGCGGCCCAGGAGCATGGATTTTTCGTGCGGCTTCCAGGTTAGCTTGTCTTCGGGAATGCGTTCGAGGGTGCGGCGGGTGCTGGCCATTTCTGCGTCGAATTCCGGGAGCAGGGTTTCGCTGAGTGGCATGGGATCCTCCGAGGGATGTGTTCTCGTGGCTTTGGATGTTTCTGGGCGCGGCGTGGCTTCGTTAAGTTTACGGGGTGGGAAAATGCGGGTCTTGGGGATGGATTTCCCACTTGGGCATGTTCTGGGTCCACTGATTGGAGTTGCCTGCGGATTGCGCTCGTGCTGTTGATCAGAGCATTCCACTATTACTTTTGTGGTTCGTGGCGTTCGAGTCGGCGTGCCCTTGCGGCGGGTTCCACTTTGATGAGCTGCGCGGGGTTGGCACGCTGTGATCGATGTGGCGGCGAGGTGGTTTATCCCACGGTTAATTATCTTGATTCGTGCCGCGGAGGGTTCCCGGCAGCTTAAGGCGAACGCGACCTCAATGTCGCAAGCGGGAAATCTTTAATGGTTTTGGGCGGCACGGCTGAACGCCGTGCCCTTCCCAAAAAGACTCTGCCCAAATCTCATCCAAGCGTTGCGGACTTGTTGCGAAACCGGGTGAAGACTGGTTAACGCCCTGCGGCTGCTGCGGCCGTCGCGGGCTTCGCGGGTTCGAGCTTCGGGCTGGCGAGCTTCATGTTTTCGATTTTGGTCAGGACGGTTTCCAGGCTGGCGCCGGTGTCGGTGCAGGCGTCGACGTAGGGATGGCGGCTGCCATCGGCGTGCATGACGAGCACGCTGGTTTCTTTGCTGGCCTTTTTGACCATGTAGGGAAGGTGATGACGGTCATTGCGGGTCAGGGTGGGGCCGAGGACGACCAGGTCAAACGGGCCCTTGCTTAGAGCCTGCTCGACGGCTTTGCGGCCGGCGGCCTGTTGGACGATGTGTCCGGCTTTTTCGATGTGGGCGGCTTGCCCGGCCAGGATTTCTGCGTCGCCTTCGCCGTAGAGAATCTTTAATTTTGCTGACTTCGCCATAAAGTGATTTCCCTCTGTTCCCGTGTGTCCGGGAATCTCAGTTCACGGTAACAACGGCGGGGGCGGGAGAGTACGTCACCAAAGACCAGCGAACTTTCGGCCGGGAACAGGGCCGGGGCGGTCAGGGCGGTCGTTGTTCGCTGGCGACTTCCCCACTTCTCGCACAGAACGCGAGAAATGGGGCACGCGACGCGTTAGTTTTGGATGTCGCAGGCAAGCGGGCAAGAGTGCCCGCTCCACACAGGCCTGCAAATTCCCTTTCCCCTGATGCGCTTCCGGGACTACACTTCTGCGCGGAGGGTTTGCGCATGTTCGCCCCTATCGTCTCGCGATGCATTGTCATAATGCTTTTGTGTTCTCCGCTCGTTTTTGCGCAGAGTGGCAACGCCGCAATGTCGACCACTACCTGCTACCTGGATGACGGGCGGCAGCTTTACGTCCGCTACAATCCGGTCACGGCCAAGAACGATAAAGTTGTCAACGGCAAGGCGTGGGCTCCGGGCGGCACGCCGATGACTTTGTTTACCGAGGCGCCGCTGACGGTGGGGACTTCGTCGATTCCGATTGGCGCTTACACGGTCTATCCGATTCCGGCCAAGGAGCACTGGTCGCTGGCGATCAATAAGAACGTGACTGCGGGCGCGGCTTACGACGAAAAGAGCGATCTGGCGAGGGTGCAGATGGAAACGGACCAGGTTCCGGAGGCGGCGGAAGCGCTGGAAGTGGCGTTCGCCCATGTTGGTCCACGCTGTACGCTGCGCATCTTCGTCGGGAAGACGGCTTCGTTTGTGGACTTCGTCGCCAAGTAGTGGCGGAGACTTAGGGGCCGGGGTGGTGCAAGCGGACAGCAGATTCCTCACTTCGTTCGGAATGACAAGCCTACATAGGATAGTGCGCTGCCTGCTTCCATTCTTTCTGGTTGCGTGTGCTCTGGCTCAGACCGAGCCGCGGGCGCAGCTTTCGCATACTGCGGAGGGGCTGCGCGGGGTTAGCGCGGTTTCGCGGAGGGTGGCGTGGGCTTCGGGGACGCACGGGACTTATCTTCGGACGACTGACGGCGGGGCGCACTGGGATTCGGCGCAGGTGCCGGGGGCTGAGGCGCTCGATTTTCGCGGGGTGGTTGGGTTCTCGGCGGACGAGGCGTTTCTGATGTCGGCGGGGCCGGGTGAGTTGTCGCGGATTTACCACACGGCTGACGGCGGCAAGCACTGGTCGCTGCAATTCAGAAATACCAATCCTAAGGGTTTCTTCGATTCGATTGCTTTCTGGGATTCGACGCATGGGGTCGTGGTTAGCGATCCCGTCCCCGACGAGACGGGGAAGCTGCACTTCGAAGTTCTGCTCACGGATGACGGGCAGATCTGGCATTCGATTCCCGGCAGCCAGCTTCCGGCGGCGATTGAGGGAGAAGGGGCATTTGCGGCGTCGAATACGTGCATCGCGATTTTGCCGATGCGGTTGAGCAATGGGCCTCCGCCGCGCGATCCTTTCAAGGCTGATAAAGCCGCAGAGCCGGATAGCGTGAAGGTGGTGGGTGCGCCGGACCCCAACATTTGGTTTGCTACGGGTGGGCCCGCGGCTCGCGTGTTTCATTCCGGCGACCGGGGGGCGACGTGGCAAGTTTTCGAGACGCCGATCATGCATGGCCCGGCTTCGGCGGGAATTTTCTCGATTGCGTTTCGCGATGCGCTGCACGGGATGATTGCGGGGGGCGACTACCAGCATCCGAACCAGGACGGGCCGAATCTGGCGTCGACTTCCGACGGCGGCAAGACCTGGCAGCTGTCGCCGCTGCGACCGCTGGCTTTCTTTTCTGCCGTGGCTTATGACCGCAATGATAAGGGCATGGAGCGGATATTTATTGTGGGATCGGACTTTGTGTTTGATTTCCGGCCGCCACGCGATCCGCAGCGCGTGAGCTCTTCGAAGAGGGACGCGCTTAAGTTCAACGCGGTGAGCGCGGTGCCGCATGGGGGAGCGATTGTGGTAGGGCCGGGCGGGGCGATTATTCGCCTGCCTTGAGCGTCGAAATTACGGCACAGGGCTTTTTCACCACGGAGACACGGAGGCACAGAGAGAAACGTTAACTTGCAAAAACCTTCCTGGATGGCATTTTGTCTAGATGTTGGGTTTCTCTGTGACTCTGTGACTCTGTGGTGAATGATTTTGTGGTGAGCCTGAAATTCTCCTCGCGGTGACCAAAGTGCTATTCGTGCATCGTCCTTCCTGTTCTTTTCATTCCTGGCGAGATCAACGAAGATTACTTGTTAGATTGGAAAATTTTTAGCGTTCCCCCGGACTGAGATCTCTCTGATGAAACATCTTCTTGTTCTTGCCATCTTCGTTCTAGGTTGCGTTGGTGCTGCATCGGCGCAAACGCAAGCGACTGCTCCGGCTGCGACCGCGACTACAGCGCCGGATACAGCGGCGGCGGCGACGACAGCGGATTCCGCCACGGTTTCGCGAATCACCAAGGCAGTGCATTACCGGCTGCAGGGTGGCAGCACGAAGGTTGATTTTCAGGGAACGGATCTGTTGCAGGGCGCTTCGGGAGAGGCTCGGATCGAAGGGAAGAAGACTAATTTCCAGATCGAAGCCAAGTTTCAGAACCTGGAAGACGCGACGAAGTTCGGCCTGGAATATTTGACGTATGTGTTGTGGGCGGTGTCGCCGGAAGGGCGTCCGGTGAATCTGGGCGAAGTCATGCTGGAGCACGGCAGCGCTCACGTCAAGGCGTTTACTGACCTGCAGGCGTTTGGACTGATCGTGACTGCCGAGCCTTACTTTGCGGTGACACAGCCAGGGAACATGGTGGTGATGGAAAGCTCGTCGGGAAGCGGAGGCGGCAGCGAGAATATCGAAGCGAAATACGAACTGGCTCCGCGCGGAACTTATTCCTCGACCAACACGCACATTCAGGACGCGATTTTCGGGATTGATTCGAAAACTCCGCTGGAACTGTTTGAGGCGCGGAATGCGGTTCGCATCGCGAAGAATGCTTCCGCGGACAAATATGCGGCGTTCATTTTTTCGAAGGCCGGGCAGCAAATGATGCACGCGGAGGAAGTCTACCGGCAGAAGCAGAACCGGGCGACGGTGGAAGCGGCTGCGAAAGAGGCGGTGGAGACGGCGGAAGAAGCGCGGCTGATGGCGGTGAAGAAAAAGGCGGAAGACGAAGCGGCGGGCGAGGCTGCAGCGCGCGAAGCGAAGGCGCGAGCCGATGCCGATGCGGAATCCAAGCGCCGTGCCGACGCGGAGATGGCTCGGGCGCAGGCGGAAGAAGCGCGGGCGGCGGCAGAACAAGCCAAGGCCGAAGCCGAGAAGATGAAGCAGGAAGCTCTGGCCGCCAAGGAAGCCGCCGAAAAGGCGCAGGCGGAAGCCGTGGCCCAGCAGCAGGTTCTGGCTCAGGAAGCGGACAAGGCGAAGGCCTCGGCCGCGCAGTCGGAGAGTCTGCGGCAGCAGGCGGAGAAAGACAAACAGGAACTGCGGGCGCGATTGCTGCAGCAACTGAACAGCGTTTTGGCTACGCGCGACAGCGCGCGAGGACTGATCGCCAACATGTCAGACGTGCTTTTCCGCAGCGGCAGCGTGGAACTGCTGCCGGCGGCACGGGAGCGGCTGGCGAAAGTTTCTGGAATCGTGCTGGCGTACCCGAGCTTGCACGTTTCGATCGAGGGCCACACCGACAGCGTGGGCAGCGACGAATACAATCAGGATCTTTCCGAGCGGCGCGCGCAGTCGGTGCGCGACTATTTCGTGCGCGGCGGGATTCCCGCGGGGGCCGTGGATGCGCGGGGGTTTGGCAAGGCGGAGCCGGTTGCGTCGAATGAGACGGCTGAAGGGCGGCAGCAAAACCGGCGGGTTGAGTTGGTGCTTTCCGGCGATGCGATCGGAAATGCGACCGAGGTTACGCCTGCGGCTTACACGACAACGCACCCCTAAAGCGCGCGCTTCCACAGATCCCCCTTCTAGGGCTTGGCTCGGTTCTAATAAATCCCAATCGCTCAGGCGACAGGAATGCCCACCCGTCGAAAACCGCGACGGGTGGGGCAGCCTCGGTCGTAATGATCCACAAGGCCGGCCGAATGGGCGTGATCCCCCTAAGGGTCATACGCCGAAGTTAGGGGGTGGCTGAAAACGGCTCTTGTCGTGGCTCCCGAAAAGCTTTAGTCTAGTTAAACCGTCATTTGTATGTTTACCCCCCACCCCAATCTGAGCGATAAGGTCAACGGCGGCATTGTCCAATCCGAGATTGAGGGGGGAGTGTTCCTGCGCGATCTTCCGCCTTCGACTGTGCTTGAAATTCAGACCATGCACCACTGCTACCGCGCGGTGCTTCTGGGCGGAAATGACGCGCTCATTTCGGGGCATCCTGAGTTTTGTCCTGAGCCGGTTCTGGTTGCCATCGCGGGGTCGACCTGGGGCGGCTCCATGCTGAAGCTGCAGTTTGTGGGGCGGGGCATGCATCTGGAGTTTCATCACCCCGAGTATCCAACGCCGATCATCACCTCTGCGATTCAGGACATTCGCGATTACCAGCAGCCTCCGGCGGTGCAGGTGGAAAACTGGCCTACGAATACGGGGATCGCATAGGCGGGAGCGAAACCTCAGAGGCTAAGGCGCGGATATTTGTGCGGCTTGGCGGCGCGGCCGAAGAGAGGGCTTTACGCGGCGCTGAAGCGCCGGTCTTCCACGGTACTGCACGCGTTTGTGAGTTTCTCTGAAGCCTCTGAAACCGTGCCCTTCCCGAAACCATTCTCTCCAGCCATTATTCCCGAATGCATCGGCCGTACGTCAATCGAGAATCGGCTCGGCGTTGCGCATTGACTTACGATTGTCCAGCCACTAACATTCCCGCCATCGTCTGGAAGGGTACGAACCGTTTTAGCGCGACGAGGCAGAACTACATTGAGCCTGAAGATCTCCACCCGTGAAAGCCATCATGTCGCCATCCTCGACATTAGTGGCCGCATTGTTTTTGGGGATGAGACGACGCAGCTGCGCGATGCCGTGGCGGGGCTCATCGGCGAGGAGAAAAAGAAAATCCTGCTCAATCTTGCCGAAGTGAGCTATATCGATAGTTCTGGCGTCGGCGAGCTGGTGAGCAGCTTTATTTCTGTGAAAAAGAACGGCGGGGAGCTCAAACTCGTGAACCTCACCCAGAAGGTGCACGACGTTCTGCACGTGGCGAAGCTCTACACCGTTTTCGATATCAAGGACGATGAATTCACTGCGGTGAAGTCGTTCGATTACTTCTTCGCCAAGTGAAGCTGCGCTGACGTCTGCCCAGTCATTAGGGTCACACCTTCAAGATCAGAACCTTTACATCTTTGAGAGCGCGGAGTACGGCCGCGGAGGCCGCGGAAAAATCAGCCGATTCCTTCTCACACGAAAGTTGCGCGTCTTTGGTCGGCGCGGTGGAGGACGCGTACCGTTGACACTGGGGCTTAGCAAGGAGGAAACTCTATGCGGAACCCAGGCTGTCTCCTGTGCCGAAGTCCCACGTAGTGTTCTCCCCCAGAAGAGTTAGAACCCCGGGCGTATTCCTCAGAACGGGATCCCGGGTAGCCATGCCCGCGATGGCGCCCGGGCGACAGTGGCAGTAAGCCCCGATTCCTGGGAAACCGACGGAAACCAGCTTACGACGCAATGGCTGCTACATCGGAACTTACAAGAGAGGCTCCGGTACAAGCTTCAGAGTCGCGCTTCTGGGGCGGGTCGCCCACGCTGCTGGGTGCAGTGGTGGTGGGGCAGGTGCTGTGGCTCGCCGCGACTTCGGCGGGCAAGTTTGGAGAATTAGGGTCGTCTGGTTTTCAGCTGCTGGCAGCCCTGCTAGCGGCTGCGGCGTGCTGGGAGGCCAGCCGCCGATCGCGTCATTTCGCCGCCATTTTCTGGCGCCTGTCGGCGGCCACGTTTACGCTGTGGTCCTGCGGCGCCTTGCTTCACGGCTACCACGCCCTGAGCTCGGCCGTTGCTGACGAAAACCAGATCGGCGTTTATCTCCTCAGCTACCTGTGCACCGCGCCGATGTTCATGGGTTCGGTGCTGACCGGACACACGGACGAGGAATCCAAGGTCCACTGGGACCTGGTGCTCGACGCCACGCAGATTCTGATCCTGGTCCTTGCAATCCATCTGATGCTGGTGGATATCCCCGCCATGACCTTCGGGGAGCACCGTACCGCGCTGGTGGGGCTGAGACTGCAGGATTATTGGCGCGCGGCACTAGCTATTGCGCTGGTGGCGAGGGCTCTTCTGGACGAGTCGCCCGCGACCCGGCGCCTGATCAAGCCTATGGCCCTTGCCATGACGGTGTTTGCCCTAGGGAGCTGGATCGGAAACGACCTGCAGGTATTCAGCACCTGGCGTGGCGCTCGCTGGTTCGATCTGGCGTGGACGATTTCATTTGGGATCGCAGCTTACTCGGCGAGCGCGTGGCGGCATTCCCCCATCAGTTTTTCGGGGGACCGCAAGCCCGTCAAGGTCGAAGGTGTTTTCCTCTTTTATCTACCTTCAATCGCGCTACCGATCCTGCTGTTGTCGATGTACAGCAATATCCAGTTTGAGCAGATTGTGGTGGGACTGGGCGCCATGATGCTGTCGATTTTCTGTTTCAGCCTGCGTCTGTTCATCGCGCAAAAGCAGCAGCGGCAGACCATGGAAGCCCGGATTGCCTCCGAATCTCGCTACCGGAATTTGTTCGAGCGCAATATGGCCGGCCTTTACATCAGCAGCCTCGAAGGCCGAATCCTGGATTGTAATCAGGCTTTTTGCGACATTTTCGGGTACACCCGGGACGAGCTTCTGAGCCTGCCGGTTTCTGAACTCTACGAAGGCGGCAACCAGGAACGCAGCGATCTGCTCTGCGAGCTGCAAAAAAACGGAGCCAGGCGTGGCGCCGAGCACTCCTACCAGCGCAAGGATGGCCGCAGGGTCAACACCATTGAGAACTATTCTGTCACCACCGACGAGAAGGGGCGGCGGGTTCTGGAAGGCGCCATGCTCGACGTCACCGAGCTGCGCTCGGTCGCGCAGCAATTGCAGCAGGCTCAGAAAATGGAGTCCATTGGACAGCTTGCGGGCGGCGTGGCTCACGACTTCAACAACCTGCTGACGGTGATGCGCGGCTACAGCGACCTGCAGCTTGAAAAGACCGCGCCTGACGATCCGATCCATGGATATGCGGAGCAGATTAACGCCGCCGCCGATCGCGCCGCCGCACTCACGCGCCAGTTGCTGGCTTTCAGCCGGCAGCAAGTGATGCAGGCGCGGGTAGTGAATCTCAATTCGCTTCTGCGCGATTTCGAAAAACTTCTGCGGCGCCTGATTGGCGAAGATATTGAAATGCGCACCGTTTTCGCCAGCGATCTGGGCTACGTGAAGGTCGATGCCGGCCAGATGGAACAGGTGATCATGAACCTGGTCACCAACGCGCGCGATGCCATGCCGGAAGGGGGCACGCTCACTCTGGAAACCTCAAACATCGAGCTCGACGGCCTTTTTCTGGACCGCCATCCTTATGTTGTTCCCGGCCCTTACGTGCGGTTGGCGATCAGCGACACCGGAAGCGGCATGGACACGGAGACCCGCAAGCGCGTGTTCGATCCCTTCTTCACCACCAAAGAGGTCGGCAAAGGCACCGGCCTGGGCCTTTCCACCAGCTACGGCATTGTCAAACAAAGTCAGGGATACATCGAGGTCTACAGCGAAGTCGGGCACGGCTCAACGTTTGTGATTTACCTGCCTCGGCTGGGTCCTGGCGCCCAGCCGTTGCCCGCCGAAAAAGCGGTCCCGGCGCGGCGCGGCCACGAAACCATTCTGCTGGTCGAGGATGATCGACAGGTGCGCGCGCTGGCCCAGTCGATTCTTGAGTCTTACGGCTACACGGTGCTCGCGGTCGAGGATCCCAGCCAGGCTGAAGCCCTCTGTGATCGGCATGCCAACTCCATCAAGCTGCTGCTCGCCGATATGATCCTGCCCAGAATGAATGGCCGAGAAGTGGCGCGGCGGGTTACGAATCGCATCCCCACTATCCGTGTGCTTTATATGTCCGGATTCCCCACGCACAACATCGTGCACCACGGGATTCTCGAACCTGGCATCTTCTTCCTGCAAAAGCCGTTCACTGCAGTCGCGCTGGCTGCCAAAATCCGGGAAGTCCTCGACCAACCCGCGGGCGCGCAGGCATAGTTTGCAATTGGGAACCCTGCGAGTGGTGGGGTGAACGCTCAGTTGGTCGGACGGGAGTTATGACCTACGCAGGAAGGATCTAAGCAGGAAAGAAAAGTTATTTGAAATTGAGAACCACTTCTTCTTCGGTCTGGTTCGGGCCGGGAGCGTAGCGCCAGGCCTTCACGGCCTTTACCGCATTCTCAACCAGGATTGGGTTACCGCCCTTCACTTCCACCGCCACCACGCTCCCGTTCGGAAGCACGATCGCAGTAAGGCGGACCAGCCCTTCAATGTGCATGCTTTTCAGCGTCGGCGGATAGACCGGCTTAACGTCGGATATGACCTTGCGGCCTGTCTTCGTGGGTTTCTGCGCCAGCGAAGCGGGAGCGAACGCGGCAGTCAGGCAGAGCACCAGCACGAGAGTCGACGAAGCCAGACTCTTCTGCATGCTTCCCACGGGTTGAAAACCAAAAGGATGCTTTGACAAAGCGTAACCCGATAGCTAAAGCCCGGACAGATTGAATGCCAGCACCCACCGTATGCCATGAAACGTGCGCCGATAAGATTACCGAGGTGCCTGAATGGTTACAGAAGTGTTTTTTGGGTCGTGTCCTTTTGGGCAGACGCGTGGAAGCTTGGGCGGACAATTGCTGCGAGAGCTCTTGACCGCAAAGTCCGCGAAGGGACGAAGACCAGACTGCCATGTGAACCATTAATAGCTTTAAGATGAGAGCCAACTTAGTAAACCGTGCCGGGATATCCCTTCCCACTTATTGGCTAGCAGATAGGAAACAGAGCCCAATTTCCGGTTTGATTTGAGGTTCAGATCGGCGGCTCGGGACCACTATTACCTTCTTGATTCGGTGGAGTATGGGCGTGTGCTTCCGGCGGCCGGTTTGAAAACCGCACGGGTGAGGCGCCCGTGGCATGCGGGTTTTTGCGGGATTTAGACCGGCGCTGGGATTTGGCCGGGCTGCTGGGCGCTTGCCGTTGCGGCGAGAATCGCGAAACCAACAAGGCGGATGGATGACGATAGGGCAAATTCGCGGGCTACTTTGATGATGAGCACTTTGTCGCCAAGTACGTTGTGGATAAGCGTAAACGCCAAACAGGATTTTCTATGCACAAGCGGCGTCACGCGCGTTTTGATCTTCCGATACGATCAGGGCGAACGAACAGTCAGAAAGACAGATTTTAGCGAGATGTGTCACCGCGTGCGCGGAATTGTCAACGCGCCACCTACAGTCGGTCCTATGAGTCCTCGATAAAGATTCATCGCCGAAATACGGCATTCTCTTGAGCGCGAGAGTTTCTGCACACTAAGCGCGGCAGTTACATCCACGGCACTTGACAGGCGGACAGATTCGAGTTCTGAATAGTCGTTCGCTGGAAAATCGCAGCGCAAGATTTCCACACAGCCAAAAAATTTGTGCTAGTATGCGGGTCTGTTCCTGCTTTCACAATTCTTTTTCATTTCGGCAAGGGCGCGAGACGACAACGAGCTCTTTCCCGCGGTAGACAAGGTTTTCAGCCAGCCGGCTCATTAACGGTGGTATAAGAAACAGGCGCTCACCAGCCGCCAGGAGCGCCGTGGCGGGCATTTCATAATTATGTCAGTTCCAAGCACAAATCTTTCACCCAATCCGTGGGTTCGAATTCTGGACGCGCTGGAAAAGAAAATTAACCGGCATTCCTACGATACGTGGCTCAAGCCGACGCGCTACAGCCACGCCAGCGGCGGAATCTTGTTCGTGCGCGTGCCTACCGTGGAATTCCGGCACGCCGGCGATAAGTATGCGGACCTGATTCAGGAAGCCATCGACAATCTGGGCCTGGAGTTCGAGGACGTGAAGTTCGTGACGCCCGAGGACGATCCAGCGGCCACCACGATGCGTCACGATGGCGGACTCTCGGCCGTCTCCGCGGGCGGCGGCGGACCGTCACAGTCCAGGTTCGATTGGGACGGCGCGGCGCAGCTGAACCCGCGCTACACCTTCGACGCTTTTGTGATCGGCAGCGGAAACCAGTTTGCCCACGCGGCATGCCAGGCCGTGGCCGAGCGTCCTTCGAAAGCCTACAACCCGCTGTTCCTCTACGGCGGAGTGGGCATGGGCAAGACGCACCTGATGCAGGCCATTGGTCACGAGATCAAGCGGCGGATGCCGCAGGCGGCGATCTGCTACGTGTCGAGCGAGAAGTTTACTAACGACATGATCAACTCGCTCCGCTATGACAAGATGACCAGCTTCCGCGACAAGTTCCGGAATATGGACGTGTTGCTCATCGACGATATCCAGTTTCTGACCGGGAAAGAGCGCACACAGGAAGAATTTTTCCACACATTCAATGCGCTGCACGAGTCGATGAAACAGATCGTCATCGCCAGCGACCGTTCGCCGAAAGAGCTGGCCGAGATTGAAGACCGCTTGCGCAGCCGCTTCGAGTGGGGACTGATCGCCGATATTCAGCCGCCGGATCTGGAAACAAAAGTGGCGATCCTGCAGAAAAAGGCCGAACAGGAAAAAGTAACGCTACCGACCGACGTGGCGCTGTATGTGGCGTCGAATATCCGTTCCAACGTGCGCGAGCTGGAAGGAGCCCTGATCCGGCTGGTGGCGCACTCTTCGCTGATTGGGGCGGAGATTACTCTTCCCTACGCCCAGCAGGTGCTGAAGAATTTCATCGATTCGCAGGCGCGCAAGGTCACGATTGAGTCGATCCAGAAAACCGTGGCCGAACAATTCGGGCTGCGCCTGGTAGAGATCAAGGCCAAAAACAATTCGCGGGCGATCGTTTATCCGCGGCAGATTGCCATGTACCTGGCCAAGCATCTCACGGAAGCGTCGCTGCCCGAGATTGGACGCCAGTTTGGTGGCAAGCATCACACTACGGTGCTGCACTCGGTCGAGAAAATTGAAGAGGTTCGCAAGAACGATAAAGATTTGAACAGGCTCCTCAATAAGTTCACGGAGCAATTAGGTGGATGAATCGAGGAGATTTGGAGTTTTGCACGAAGCAGTCAAGTCTTCCTTCAGTTGGGCTGTGAATGTAATGTGGAAACTGTGCAAGAAGTGAATGGAATTGGAAATTTGGTCAAGTTGTAGTAGCAAGTCCGAAGAGTTTGGGACCGAGTTTGAACATGAGGGTACAGCCGGAAACGCGGTAAGAATAGAAGAGTTAGGAAAGTTTTCCACTTCTGCGAAGCGCCTACTGTTACTGATGGTTTTATACGGTTTATATTTGATCTTAGGGTAGTGCTAAAAGTAGCATGTGGAAGCAGACGGTTTAGGGAGACGTGATTTATGCCCGTGGAAGCGGCCGTTGCAGCAGGGACAACCACGATGGAGATTACGGTCAGCAAGTTTGAATTGCTGCGGGAATTGACAGCCACACAGGGAGTGGTCGAGCGCAAGACGACGATTCCGATTCTCTCCAACTATTTATTTGAAGCGGTGGGAGACAGATTGTCGCTGACCGCGACCGATCTTGACCTGAGCTTGCGGACTTCCTGCGAAGCGAAGGTGAAGAAGGAAGGGTCGTGTACGATTCCGGCGCGCAAGCTGCACGATTATGTGAAGCTGCTGCCGGATGCGGACATCACGATTAAACTGCTGGAAAACCACTGGGTCAGCATTCGCTGCGGCCGCTCCAACACAAAAATGGTAGGGATGGCGAAGTCAAATTTCCCCAGCTTGCCGACGTTCCCTACAGCTGGAGCGGTGAAGATTCCAGCGCAGGTGTTGCGCGGGCTCATCGCGCGGACCGGGTTCGCAATTTCGAACGAAGAGTCGCGCTACACGCTCAACGGCGCGCTGATGCTGCTGAAGCCGGAGTCGATCACCATGGTCGCAACCGATGGGCACCGGTTGGCGCACTGTGAGCGGGCCGGAGAAAAGTTCGACGGCGTCTCCGGCGAGATGAAAACTTTGGTGCCGAAAAAGGCGATGGACGAACTGAAATCGCTGCTGGATTCCACGGACGCCGATACGGTTGAGTTCGCGAAAGACGAGTCGACTTTATTTTTCCGTGTCGGGCCGCGGCTGCTCACTTCGCGGCAACTCACGGGACAATTCCCGAACTTCGAAGCCGTTCTGCCCAAGGACAACAGCAAAATCGTTCCCATCAATGCCGACGAATTTAATGCGGCGATCCTGCGCGTGGCGCAGTTCGCCGATGAGCGCTCGCGCGCGGTGCGCCTGAAACTGGAAAAAGGTGAGCTGAAACTTTCCGCGTCGTCAACGGAATCGGGCGAGTCGGAAGATTCCATGGAAGCTCCCTACACCGGTGACGCGCTCACCATCGGCTTCAATGCCCAGTACATCGTGGACTTCCTCAAAGCCGCCGGAACCAGCGAAGTGCGCCTGGAGTTGAAAGACGCGCAATCCGCGGGACAGTTGCGGCCGGCCGAAGGGGATGATTACAAATACCGCTACATCGTGATGCCAATGCGGATCTGAGAGGCTCGTTGTGATCGAAGAACTGCCGTCCGCTAGATCCGTGCCGAAGTCTTCTTGCCATCAAGCAGGATGGTAATCTTTCCCGGGCCAATCCTGACCCTAGCCTTCGCGTAGTCGTATTCTCCAATAAAATTCAAGGTCATCTGTTCGGCTGTAGGCAGCGTAGCCCCGCGGTCTACTCTGTTCACGGTGAACTCGTAACCGTCGACTTTGAATGTGTGGTGCCTCAACACGTCCGCAATCCGCGCAAGCTTTTCCGCAGGAACACTCGCACCAGCCTCATACCCCTCAAGCGTGGTCGCCGGAATTCCGGCCAGCGCCCCCAGCCTTCTCAAACTCAAACCCGCCACCGAACGGGCTGTCTTGATTTGGCTTCCGAGTTGTTGCGCTCTTGTCATGTACGTAATACCGTACAATGGAATCAGAATTCCCTTGATAAGTCCAGCGAAATGAACTAAGTTGCAATGTAGAGTGTACGGGATCACGTACACCCCACAGTTCAGCGTTAATACGGGCCAAGAATGGGGCTACACTTCAAGGGGATGATGTGACGACTGAAGGCGTCGAGTTCAAGACGGAGCTAGGTATTTTCGAGCAGCATAAGCTGGAGTGGCTGCGCTCGAACCCTGGGGAGTTCGTCGTCATCGTTGGAACAAGAGTTGTCGGATTCCATCCCGATTACGAGTCGGCGTTCAAAGCGGGTCTCTCCGCGGCTGGGCTCGGCAAGAATTTTCTCTTGAAGCAAGTTTGGGCCGAGGAACCCGTATACCTCATCTACTGAGGTCGTATCTTGAAGTGGCGCCCAAATCCTAACACTCTCTTGCTGCAAGGCCCGGTCATCGACATTATCGTCAGCACTACGCTACTGGAATTGGAAGAGGGGCGATCGATAGGGCTCGAATATTCTGAGTTATCCATGCGAGCGCTGATCGACACTGGCGCGGCGCTCACGATAATCAACCCGCAGATTGCAAAAACCTGTAAGCTTCTCCAGACTGACTGGAACAAAATCACGGCGGTGGGAGGGGTCGAGGGTGATTATCCTGCATATGCAGCGGCAATCTCCTTTCCCGGAACTGAGTTACCGCGTCTTGATGTGATCCGCGTAGTTGCCTGTCCGATTATTAAGCAGCCCTTCTTTTCGTGTCTCATCGGCTGCGACATATTGCGCAGGTGGATCCTTACCTACGACGGGCGAAACGGTCGGTTTGAGGTCGAAGCATAAAGACAAGGCGGTTCTTTTGTTAGAGACTCGGGCTATCACTAAGGGCCTGTAGGCGCTTGACCTCTGCCCACGCCTGTCATACATTGACCAGCACGCAGTTTCAGGAGGTTCCTATGCTCGACGGTTTCAAGAAATTCATTCTGCGCGGAAATGTTGTGGATATGGCGGTGGGCGTGGTCATTGGCGCGGCGTTTGGCGGCGTGGTCACTTCCTTAACCAAAGGCGTGCTCACGCCTTTCATCGGTGCGCTGGTGAAGTTGCCTGATTTTTCCAATCTCAAGTATGAAGTTCGCGGCAGTAATTTCCTGGTCGGCGACTTCCTGAATGCGGCTATTTCGTTTTTGCTGATTGCGGCAGCGGTTTATTTCTTCGTCGTGGTTCCGGTGAACTGGCTGATAGCGCGGATGCATAAAGAAGCGCCGGCGCCTGATCCCACGACCAAGAAGTGTCCCGAGTGCCTGAGCGAAATTCCGATCGACGCGCGGCGCTGCATGCACTGCACACAGCCGGTGCTGGGCAAAGCTGCGTAACGTGGTCAGCGGAACTGAGTGGCAAGTAAGGCGTCGACTGCTGACTTGCGCGTTGTGTCTGGTCGGCTTATGCGCGGGCACTCGGGTGCTCGCCCAGGATTCGTCGCCTTCGAAGAGCGAATCACCCGCCGCTGGCCAGGAGCAGGCAGCAACGCCGCCGCGGATCCAGCTTTCGATCAAAGACATGAAGAAACTCTTCGTTAAGAAGGTTCGTCCTGAGTATCCACCACTGGCAGCGAGCGTCCGGATCACGGGAAAGTGTCGCGTGCGGATTGTCATCGGCGCGGGTGGAGACGTGCGGGAGATGCATCTCGTCTCCGGGCACCCGATGCTGGCACCTGCAGCAATGGAGGCGGTGAAGAAGTCGAAGTATCGGCCCTATCTTGTACGAGGCCAGCCAGTCGAGGTCGAAGGGGAAGTCGAATACGATATTCCCTAGATGAGTTGAGCATCCGCCGTTCCCCTTTGGGTAAGATGGCAGGATGAGTCGGTGCCCTTCTTTTCTTTTCCTCCTACTCCGGATCACAGCTCTCGTTGTCTCCCTGCTGCCATCAGGCGTGCTCGCGCAGGCTTCCTCACCGTCCGCCCCGACCGCTCCGAAAGCTGCGCGCACGGTGGGCCGTCTGGACTATCCGCTTGACGCCGGAACCGTAACGACCGGCGTTTATCGCAATAAGACTCTGGCGCTTTCCTGCAGGATTCCGGCGGCGTGGGTGTTGCGCACAGAGGAGATGAATGCCCGGGACGCCGCTGAAGATAGTTCAGCCAGCCCGAGTTCAGAGAAAAAAGACTCGGCCGGACGAGTGCTGCTGGCGGCGTTTTCGCGGCCTCCGGAGGCGCGGGCGGAAGATGTGAACTCGTCGATCGTGATCGCTGCGGAGAGTGTCGCGACGTATCCGGGGTTGAAAGAGGCAGCGCAATATTTCGGGCCGCTGAGCGAGGTTGCCAAGGCGCAGGGATTTATGGAGGTAGAAGAGCCGTACGAGTTTGTGGTTGGAACCAGGACGCTGGCTCGCGGAGATTTTCAGAAAGATGTAGGATCGCGCGTGATGCGGCAGTCGACGCTGGTGCTGCTGGCGCGCGGGTGGGCGGTGTCGATCACATTTATTGGCGGGACCGAAAATGAGGTCGAGGAGTTGATAGGCGGGTTGAGTTTCGCGTCGCCGCCGCAGCCCAAGTAACGACAAATTTTCTGCCACGGATCAACACGGATTCAACACGAATCAGAACAACCGCTAGTCCAAGGGTTCGGGCTGCAGGGCGATGTTTTTTTCGCCGGCGGCTTTTTTCTCGGCGTATTTTTTCATCCAGGCTTCCCAGCTTTTGCCGGCGGCGGTGTCGCGTCCGGTGAACGCAAGTGCTGCAATGTCCGCGTAGGAGATGGCGATTTTTTCGTTCGCATTTTTCGGGTAGAGGCGGACGATGGAATCTTTCAACGTCGCGGCTGTGCGGCGGTCGAAAAGGTAGCCTTCGATTTTCGATCCGTCTTTGCGGGTGATGGTTACGTCGCCGCGGTAGTCGAAAGCTTTTTCGAGGGCGACGCGGATTTCGGCTTCGCTGGCGAGTTCAGGAATCCAGCCTTCGAGTTGCTCGTGGGCGGTGCCGGCGGCCACTTCAAGGGTCTCGGGATTCGGCGCGTTGGCGTGCGGGGGCATCGCTTGAGCAGATGCGTGATCGATGTGGCCGGCTTCTTTGCCTGTCATGAACTTTTCCGAAGTGGCAAGTGGTGTCGTCCCTTCGGGACTCGTTCCACTTCGTCTTGCCTTACCCGGCACTTACGTGCCGGGCTAGCGGATGCCGTCGCTTCGCGACTGGGAACTTGCGGACCGCTGCCGCGTCGTCTTTTGTTCTTCCCCGATTGCCGGGCTGCGCCCGGCGAACAGCCGAGGGCGGCGGTTCCCACATGGATATCGCTATACGCGAGTTTCCTGCAGCGAATCGGACGCGACTGCCGTGGGCGCGATCTGCACCAGCGGGTGCACCGGCGCTGGCGGCTCGTCGAGCAGGCGCAGCGCTTCTTCGTCGCGATAGCTGTCGAACAGCGTGGCTTTCACCGTGGCCAGGAATCCGCCGAACGAGCTGTAGATGGCGTCGACCGCCGACGCTTCATAGCCGCTGTGCACCATGCAATTCGCGCACGCCGGATTGCCGGACTCAGTGCCGTACTTCTCCCATTCAGTGGTGGCGAGCAGTTCGGAGAAAGTCTCGGCGTAGCCATCCTGCAGCAGATAGCAGGGTTTTTGCCATCCGAACGCGTTGTAGGTGGGCATGCCCCAGGGCGTGCAGGGATAGGTGCGCTTGCCCATCAGGAATTCGAGAAAGAGCGGCGACAGGTTGAAACGCCAGTTCTTTTTGCGGTTCGACAGGATCGCGCGGAACATGCGGCGCGTGCGGGCTCGGCCCAGAAAATGTTTTTGGTCGGGCGCCTTGTCGTAAGAGTAGCCGGGCGAAAGCATCATGCCTTCCACGCCCAGGTCCATCATTTCGTCGAAGAAGGCGCGCACGGATTTTGGGTTGGCACCGTCGAACAGCGTGGTGTTGGTGGTGACGCGGAATCCCCGTTTCAGGGCTTCTTTCACGGCGTCTACTGCGATGTCGTATCCGCCTTCGCGGCACACGGCGAGGTCGTGCTCTTCGCGCTGGCCATCGAGGTGCACGCTGAACGTCAGATATTTGCTGGGCTTGAAAAGGTGAATCTTCTCCTTCAGCAGCAGAGCGTTAGTGCAGAGATAAATATATTTCTTACGCGCGACCAGGCCTTCGACGATCTCGCCGATCTGCGGATGCATCAGCGGCTCACCCCCGGGGATCGAAACCATGGGCGCTCCGCACTCGTCGACCGCGCGGAAACATTCCTCAGGAGTGAGGTCCTTCTTGAGAATGTGGGCGGGATACTGAATCTTGCCGCATCCCGCGCAGGCCAGGTTGCAGCGGAACAACGGCTCGAGCATCAGCACGAGCGGATACTGCTTGCGTCCGGCAAGTTTTTGCCGCAGGACGTAAGAAGAAACCGTCCACATCTGTGAAACCGGTACTGGCATTCCTTGGTTAGAACTCCTGTGCTTCCATTTTAGCAGGGTCGAACCGTTAGATGGCATGCGATGCCTCATTGGTGCTCGAAAATGAAACCTGAGCTAGCGAGGCTCCGCGGGCGAGCTAATGCTGTTGGAAACAGGCCGTTTACCGCTCCGGTTCGGCCTTGGAGAGGGTCGAAAAAAAGGTGTTTTCGTGATATACTTTTGTTAGTCACAAAAGGCCCTAAGTATTAGGAAATTCAATAACTTGAAGTACACTTTCAGGCAGCGTCGTGAGCCTGGATTCGGGCGATTCTTCCGGGCAGTTTCTGGCACGTTAGCGGGACTGAGTCCAGAGGCGGAATCGGGCATTCTCCAATGTAGTTTCGCGGAGCGGAATGGCCACTAAAGAGATCAATACTCCCATCGTCGAAACCAAGACAAAAAACGGAAAAGTGACTCCGATCAGCACGAACAACGGGGGCAACGGCGACTACAACGCTGACTCGATCAAAGTGCTGAGCGGGATGGAGCACGTGCGCAAGCGGCCCGCTATGTACATCGGATCGACGGGCGAGGTCGGGCTGCATCACCTGGTCTACGAAGTCGTCGACAACTCGGTTGACGAAGCGCTCGCCGGATTCGCCACCAACATTGAAGCCACGATTCACATCGACAACTCGATCACCGTAATCGACGACGGCCGTGGCATTCCCGTGGACGACATGGAAATTGACGGCGAAAAGATTTCCGCGGCGGAAGTTGTGATGACCAAGTTGAACGCCGGCGGAAAATTTGACTCGTCCACTTACAAAGTTTCGGGCGGATTGCACGGCGTGGGCGTGTCCGTAGTAAACGCGCTGAGCGAAGAGCTGGAGCTGGAAATCTGGCGCGACGGTTCGACCTGGGAGCAGACTTACTCGAAGGGCGAGCCGACCAGCAAGCTGCGGAAGACGGGCGCCAACAAGAATCGCGGCACGAAAGTGCATTTCCTGCCCGATCGCAGCATTTTCACGGCGGTAGATTACAACTACGACACGCTGGCGCAGCGGCTGCGCGAGCTGGCGTTCCTGAACAAAGGGCTGCTCATCACGCTGACCGATGAGCGCAACACCGATTCGAAAACCGGCGAACCGAAACGCGCCGAGTTTAAGTACAACGGCGGCATCGCGGAGTTTATCAAGCATCTGAATCGCGGCAAGCAGGTGCTGCACGACAAGCCGATCTACATGGAAGCCGAGCGCAACGGCGTGGTCATGGAGATTGGGCTGCAATACAACGACGCCTATTCCGAGTCGATCTTCAGCTTCGCCAACAATATCAACACCGTGGATGGCGGCACGCACCTCTCTGGGTTCCGCACTGCGCTGACTCGCACCATCAACTATGCCGGCCAGCAGATGGGCTTGTTCAAGGATGTGAAAGAAAATCTGACTGGCGACGACGTGCGCGAGGGGCTGGTCGCCGTGATCAGCGTGAAGTTGCCACAGCCGCAGTTTGAAGGGCAGACCAAAGGCAAACTGAATTCTGATATCGCGGGAACCGTAACCGCGTTTGTGAACGAGCGGCTGGGAGCATTCTTCGAGCAGAACTCAACCGTTGCGCGGAAGATTATCAACAAAGCTGTAGACGCGGCGCGGGCGCGCGAGGCGGCCCGCAAGGCGCGCGATTTGACCCGGCGCAAGGGAGCGCTCGATTCCGGCGGCTTGCCGGGAAAGCTGGCGGATTGCTCGGAGCGCGATCCGAATCGCTGTGAACTATTTCTCGTCGAAGGTGAATCGGCAGGCGGTACGGCGAAGCAGGGGCGAGACCGCCGCTTCCAGGCGATTCTGCCGCTGAAGGGAAAAATTCTCAACGTCGAGAAGGCGCGCTACGACAAGATGCTGGCGCACGAGGAAATCCGCGCCATGATTACGGCGCTGGGCACGGGCATCGCGAAGGATGACTTCGATCCGACGAAGGTGCGCTACGGCAAGATTATCCTCATGACCGACGCCGATGTGGATGGTTCGCACATCCGCACGCTGCTGCTGACGTTCTTTTTCCGCCACATGCAGGAATTGATCAAGCGCGGGAACGTCTACATCGCGCAGCCGCCGCTGTTCTCGATCAAGAAGGGCAAGACGCAGCAATACATCAAAGACGAGCGCGAGTTCGTGAAGGTGATGGTGAAGCGCGCGGCGGATGGGCTGATTGTCCGCTACGGAGAAGGCGCGGCCAAGCTGGAAGGCAAAGACCTGGCGAAGTTCATCACCGTGCTGAAAGAATATCTCGACCTGTTCGACAAAGCCGACAAGCGGCTGCGCAGCGAAGCGGTGACCGAACTCCTGCCGAAACTTGATCTCTCGAAGCGCACGGATTTTGAGGGCGATAAGAAAGATCAGCCGAAGAAGATCGAGAAGCTGGAGCGAGAACTCAAGAAATTGCAGAAGAGCCAGAACTTCAAGAGTGTGGATGCGCGCTTCGACGAAGAGCACAACTTGTGGGAAATTCACTACGTGAACTCGCAAGGCGCCGAGCACATCGTCAACTGGGAGCTGGCGTCGACCCCGGAGTGCCGGCACCTGATCACGAAATACAAGCAGATCGAAATGTACATGCAGCCTCCGTTTGTGGTGGAAGGCTTGGTTAAGGCTGCACCCACGAACGGCGGCGCTGAAGAGGGCGAGGCCGAAGAGGCGGGCGTGGACGGCAAGGCCGAGAAGAAGCCGGCGAAGGCCGCGCCGAAGCGCAAAGAAGTGGAAGTCGTGGAGAAAACCAACGCTCGCGACCTGTTTGAGTATGTGTTGAATGAAGGGCGCAAAGATTTTATCGTGCAACGCTACAAAGGTCTGGGCGAAATGACCGCTCCGCAACTTTGGGAAACGACCATGGATCCGGAGCGGCGCACGCTGCTCTCGGTGAAGCTGGAAGACATCGCCGAGTGCGAGACCATCTTCACCACCCTGATGGGTGAGGACGTGGAAGCGCGGCGGAAGTTCATCGAGGACAACGCGCTGGATGTGAAGAATTTGGATATCTAACGCGGACGCAGAAAATGTTGTCAATAGGCAGAATCTACACGATCAGGCCTAAACTCAAGTAAACGCGGCAAATATAAATTCAGAAACCGTGTCCGGTTTTCCTTCTGAATTTGTTATGCTAGATATATAGACTGATTTTTCACTAACTGATCTTTCAGTAATGATTTTTCAGCAAAAGAGGCGTGGCCTTTCCGGCCGCGCCTTTGTTTTGCCCGGTTCCTTCCCGCGGCAACTCCCAAACAACGAAACAGGGTTGACCCATTCGCGGCCTTTTGAAGACCGGCGGATATCCCTGTCGCGAAGTGGAGGAGAAATGCTGAGCGCAAAAACTGAGGAAGCGAACTGAGCAAGAGAGATGCTGGCTAAGAAAATGGAACATTGGGAGAGATTCAAGAGCTTCAAAGAACGCGGCGAGTGGGTAGAACTGCAGTTCATGGCGCAAGCCGCGCTGCACGGATTCGCCGTCTGCAAGCCGTGGGGAGACATGCGCGCCTACGACGTGGGCATCGAACGCGACCCGAACTTTCTCCGCGTCCAGGTGAAGTCCACCACCTTCCGGATGGGTGCGGGTTATCGCTGCCAATTCATGCCGAACCATCTGAAGAAGCAGGACTACACCCTCAAACAGATCGACCTGTTCGCCGCCTACGTCATTCCGGTGGACGCATGGTATTTAATCCCAGCCGCGCTGGTGCTGGGCCCGCGAAGAATCACCGGCGTGTCGCTATGCCCCGTCGTGCCGTCGGCGAAGAAGAAGAGCTACTGCTACGAATGCTACCGCGAGGAATGGGGCCTGCTGACCAGGAGCCGAGCCGAACTGGGGCAGTGCGGACGCTGATTCTCCTGTCCGTTCTCATCCCCGTAGGGACGGCATACAATAGCCCAGGACGTCAGTCAGGGATCGTTGGCAGAGCGAACTCGCCAAGTTCCGCAACACTTTTCTGGAGCACCAGGACAGCGACCCGAAACAGTTCGCGAAGTTCTACCATCTCGGCTATGTCGAATCCCTCTTCAAAGAGGTATGGAACACGATCGTCGATCTACTGGCAGTTTTACTTGAAAGCCGATTGCCGTACGGCACGAAGCTCGCATTACCTGACCTGAATAAAAATCCAAAATGGCGGAATCGATTTGTTTTCGACCATCCCGCATTTAGAAACATGGCATAGCCGGGTGCCCACTCCTTGCGCGCCGATGGGATTGGCCACGAGCGACTGCAGACGCTCCTACTGAATCAACGTGCCTCCGTTGCCGCCGTTCGGTTCTTCTTCGGGGGCGATGACTACTGCGGCGGCTACGCGGTCGCCGGGTTCGAGGTGCAGCAGGCGGACGCCTTGGGAGTTGCGGCCGCATTCGCGGATGGTTTTTGAATCCATGCGGATGATTTTGCCGTAGTGGCTGATGAGCATGACTTCGGAAGTTTCGTCCACCTGGGCGATGCCGACGACTTTTCCGTTGCGCTCCGTGGTTTTGAGATTGATGACGCCTTTGCCGCCACGGTTGGTGAGGCGGTATTCGTCGGCGGGAGTGCGCTTGCCGAATCCGTTTTCGGTGACGGAGAGGATGAGGGAGCCTTTCACGGTGACGTCGACGACTTCGGGTTCCGTGGCGGCTGCATCAACAGATCGTGTGGGAACGGACGCCCCGTCCGTTCCGGGCGCGCTAGCGCCCGCGGGTGAGGGAGCGGCGGTTTCCGCGCCCGGTTTGGGCGTTGTGGCCATGCCGACTACGTAGTCGTTCTTGTCGAGGTCGATGCCCCAGACTCCGTATGCGGCGCGGCCCATGGGGCGGACGTGGCTCTCGTCGAAGCGGACGGCCATGCCTTCGTGAGACGCGATGAAGATGATCTGGTTGCCGTTGGTGATGCGGGCGGAGACCAGTTCGTCGCCCTGCTCGATGTTGATGGCGTTGATGCCGTTCGCGCGGACGTGCATGAACTCGCGCAGCCCGGATTTTTTCACCAGGCCGTTGTGCGTGGCGAAAAAGATGTATTTGTTTTCTTCTTCCAGGTTGCGCACGGCGAGCATCGTGCGGACGGCTTCGCCCTGCTGCAGTCCCACCAGGCTGCCCACGTGCTTGCCTTTGCCGGCGGCGCTGACGTCGGGAATTTCGTAGACCTTCAGCCAGTAAACGCGACCGGTGTTAGTGAAGATGAGAATGTAGGCATGCGTGGACGCGAGGAAAAGATGCTCGACGAAATCTTCGTCGCGCGTCTTCATGCCAGTGCGGCCCACGCCTCCGCGGCGCTGCATGCGGTAGGTGGAGATGGGCGTTCGCTTCATGTAGCCGGAGTGGCTGACGGTGACGGCGACCTGCTCGTCCGCGATCAGGTCTTCGAGCACGATTTCGGCGGCTTCGTCTTCGATGCGCGTGCGCCGTTCGTCTCCGTAGAGCTTTTTAACTTCTTCCAGTTCTTTGATGATGACGGTGCGCAGCTTTTTCTCGGAGCCGAGAATGGATTCGTATTCGGCGATATTGTCGCGCACCTGCTTCAACTCGTTCGAGATTTCGTCGATGGAAAGCTTGGTCAGGCGATGTAATTGCAGTTCGAGAATGGCGTCGGCCTGCCTGGCGGTGAAGGGCTTCTCGGGATCGAGCTTCGGCGCGCGGCCGGTAGTGTTGATTTCGATTTTCTTGCCGCCGAAATAGGTGACCAGGTTTTCGCGGGCATCGGCACGATTGGCGCTGCCCCGAATGATGGCGATGACATTGTCGAGATGATCGAGCGCAGTGAGATAACCCTCGAGAATGTGCTCGCGATCTTTGGCTTTGGAGAGCAGGTACGCAGTGCGGCGACGAACCACATCGACGCGGTGATTGATGAAATGCTTGATGGCCTCGATCAGGCCCAGTTCGCGGGGCTGGCCGTTGACCACAGCCAGCAGGATCATGGAGAAGCTCTCCTGCATCTGGGTGTGCTTGAAGAGCTGGTTGAGAACGATCTGGGCTTCTGCGCCGCGCTTGAGCTCGATGACGATGCGCATGCCGTCGCGATCGCTTTCGTCGCGGATGTCGGAAATATCTTCGATGTCTTTGTCGTTGACCAGTTGGGCGATGCGCTCGACCAGGCGCGCCTTGTTCACCTGATACGGAATTTCCGTGACGATGATGGCCTGGCGTTCTTTGGTGAAAGTTTCGATGGCAGCTTTGGCGCGAACCTGGAAGCGGCCGCGGCCGGTGCGGTAGGCTTCGAAAATTCCGGCGCGTCCGTGAATGATGCCGTAAGTCGGGAAATCGGGACCCAGCACGTACTTGAGGATTTCCGCCAACTGCGCGTTGGGATTGTTGATTAGAGTGATGGTGGCGTCGACGATCTCGGTGAGATTGTGCGGTGGAATCTTGGTGGCCATACCGACGGCGATGCCATCGGAACCGTTGACCAAGAGGTTCGGGATGCGGGCGGGAAGAACGTCAGGCTCGACTTCGCTGCCGTCGTAGTTGGGATGGAAGTCGACGGTGTCTTTGTCGAGATCTTCGAGCAGGGCGGTGGAAACCTGGGCGAGCTTGGCTTCGGTATAACGATCGGCCGCGGGCGGATCGCCGTCGACCGAGCCGAAGTTTCCCTGACCGAAAATCAACGGGTAGCGCAAGCTCCAGGGCTGGGCGAGGCGGACGAGTGCGTCGTAAACTGCGAGATTTCCGTGGGGATGGTATTTGCCCATCACGTCGCCGACAATGCGTGCGCACTTGCGCGTAGCTTTGTTGGGCTGCAGCCCCATCTGCTGCATGGTGTAGAGAATGCGGCGGTGGACGGGCTTGAGGCCGTCTTTCACATCGGGAAGCGCGCGGCCGATGATCACCGACATCGCATAGTCGAGATACGAACGGCGCATTTCCTCTTCGATGTTGACGGGTTGAATATTCAGCGCGCCGGGACTGCCATCGCCGCCGGGTGGAGGAGTGAGGGGAAGCTCGGGATTCTGATCGTCAGCCATGGGTAGCTCTCAGCCGTCAGCTTTCAGCTGTCGGCTCAAAACGGATAAACTTGCTGCCGTGCAAATGTGCTGCCTTGAAATGCTCGTAACTGATTGTATTTACAGGATGTTATGTGCCCTGGGAACTGAGGTGATTATATCACGAATGCGGGCATTTTTGGGGAGCTACGGCGGGCCTGAAGATGACAATTTTGATGCTGCAGTTCCCAGGTTGGGACCGGGCTGCGAAATAAATGCGATCAGTGTTTGGGCGTCACTGATTGTGTATGGTCGCGCGCTTTATGCTGCAGGCGCATGCGCCATATTCCATCGCTCGACGGGCTTCGGGCCATTTCGATTTTGATGGTGGTGATTGGTCATTGGGCTTCGCTGCACTACCAATCGCAGGTTGGCGGAGCATTTGCGAATCTGGGGGTGAGGATTTTTTTCATCATTTCCGGATACTTGATTACGACTTTGCTGCTGAAGGAATACTCGAAAACTTCGACCGTTCAGCTGCGTAAGTTTTACGTACGCCGGGCCTACAGGATTCTTCCCGCGGCAATCGCGTTCATGCTGCCGGTGTTCGTGATTTTCTGGCACCAGTTGCGCTGGTATCACATGGCCGCTGCGGCACTCTATGTGACTAATTTCGATTACACACATCCGTGGTTCCTGGGACATTTGTGGTCGCTGAGCGTGGAGGAACAGTTTTATTTTTTGTGGCCGGGCGTGCTGAAGAAATGGCACCGGCACAAAGTTGCGATCCTGCTGGGAGTGGTGGCGCTCGCTCCGGTGTATCGCGTGGCGTGCCATTTCTTGAAGCTGCATGGGCGGGCGGACGAAACTTTTCCGGCCGTGGCTGACATTCTGGCGATCGGCTGCCTGCTGGCGATTTATGCGCCGCGCCTGCCGCGGATCACGCGCGGCTGGGCGCTGCTGATGCTGTTGCCCGTGGCGCTCGTTCCCTTCTACGTGGCGGCGGTGCGCTTCCACACCACGCCGCTGTTATTGCTGGTGCTGTGGCCGCTGCTGCACGTCTCGATTGCCGGGTTGCTGCTGCACGCGGTGCAGACTCCTTACTGGATATTGAACATCAAGCCGGTCGCGTGGCTGGGGAAGATCAG
>JBAUAN010000202.1:0-107088 GCA_049675725.1 Candidatus Sulfotelmatobacter sp.
CCTGGCGGCGGTGCGAGAGCCTGAGGGCGGGCTCCTCGTCCGCGCAGCCGCTCCGCTTCGCGAAGGGGGCAGCCAGCCAGGTCGCAAGTTTAGTGGCGGGAACACCTCGACGGGCCGGTGGCGGGGCCGGGGTGCACGGGGTCCTTCGACTGCGTGACTGCTCCGCTTCGCGGAGCAGTCACTTCGCTCAGGATGACAAGACTGGGAAGGCCCTTGTTCGGATTTCCCAGAGGGCAGATGGCCTTCAGATTTTTTCTTCGGGGAATTCCAGTTCCAGGCCGAGCGGGTCGGTGAAGCGGTTGGTCAGATTGGCCAGGCCGGTGAGCAGGTGCAGGTCGACGATTTCGGGGTCGGAGAATTCTTTTTTCAGAGGGGCGAAGTCGGAGTCGGTGATGTCGTGGGGCGTGCGGGTTATTCTCTCGGCGTAAGTGAGTGCGGCTTTTTCTTTTGCGGTGTAGCGCGAGTAGTCTCCGGCGCGGAGCGCGGCCCAGTCTTCGGCGGTGAGGCCGGCGCGTTTTGAACTGGCCACGTGATGCTGCGTGCAGTAATAGCATCCGTTGATCAGCGAGACGCGGAGGTAGATGAGTTCGTAGAGCTTGCGGTCGAGGGAACGTCCTACGCTGGCGTAGAAACCGAGAAAGTTCTTCAGCATTTCGGGACGGTGGGCCAGAGCTTTCTGGGCGTTGCCGGGCTTGCCGCGGAGAGTTTTTTCGTAAATCTCGTTGACTTCGGATGAGGCTGATTCGGGGGTGATCAGGGTGATGCGGGCCATAGGTCCTCCAGGGGCGAAAGTTGGGACTGATGGAATCATAACGGGTTGTGGGATAGATGTCGGCAGAAGAGTCGAGCTGCGCTCGACGGACCCTTCGGCTTCGCTCAGGGCAGGCTGCCGGTTGCGGCTGTCCGCACATGTATGTTCTCACTTTTGATGTTCTCGCCTTTTACGCTGAGTTCGACACGGATAGAGCATTTTCTTTTCTTTCTTTTCTTCTCTCCTATTCTTTCTCGCTGCAAGGTCTATAGTTTTTGAACGGGAGTTTCCTGCCGGCTATGGTTCTGATTCGTCCTGCAAACATTGACGACTGCGGTCTGCTGCGAGCGATGATCCGCGAATTGGCGGAGTTTGAACACCAGCTCGATTTCGTGACGATCCAGGAAGTGGATCTGGCGCGGGATGGGTTTGGGGAGAATCCGCGATTTCGCGCGTTGATCGCGGAGTGGGATGGGCAGGCTGCGGGCTATGCACTCTTCTTTGGCTATTACTCTACCTGGGCGGGGCGCGCGTTATATCTGGAGGATTTGTTTGTGCGGGAGAAGTTTCGCGGCAAGGGCATTGGGAAAAAGTTGCTGGCAGCGGTGGCGCGAGCTGCTCTGGAAGACGGTTGCTACGGAATCCACTGGGAAGTGCTCGGCTGGAACCAGAAAGCGATTGAGCTGTACAAGGCGCTGGGAGCGGAGTTTCCCGATCAGTGGTGCCGGGTGATGCTGAGCGGCGAGGCGCTGCAGCGGCTGGCGGGAAATGGATCGTGAAAGCGAAAAAGGGCAAAGCGGATATTGGGCCGGTGCGATTGTTTGCGAACCGCGCGGCGTGGGATGCGTGGCTGGAGAAGAATCATCGGAAGCGTGAGGGATTGTGGTTGCGGCTGGCGAAAAAAGGGTCGGGGATGCAGTCAGTGACGCATGGCGAGGCATTGGAACTTGCTCTGGCCTATGGATGGATCGATGGGCAGAAGCGGCCTGAGAGCGAACTGGCGTGGTTGCAGAGGTTTGTGCCGCGAGGGGCGCGGAGTATTTGGTCGAAAATCAACCGGGAGAAGGCGCTGGCGCTGATCGCGAACGGGCAGATGAAGGCGGCGGGGATGGAAGCGGTAGAGCGGGCCAAGGAATGTGGACGGTGGGAGTCGGCTTATGATTCTCCGAAGCGGGCGGCGGTGCCGGCGGATTTTCTGGCGGCGCTGGATGGGAGTCCGCGGGCGAGAGAGTTTTTTCAGGTGCTCGATTCGGCGAATCGTTATGCGGTGCTGTTTCGGATTCAAACCGTGAAGAAGGCGGAGACGCGGGCGCGGAAGATTGCGGAATTCGTGGAAATGTTGGAGAGGGGAGAGAGGATTCACGAGTCAGGCGGGGCGCGGCGCAAGGCGAGGTGATCAAGACGAAGTGAAGAGGTCGGCGGTTTGCCGGGGTTGAGGAAACCCAGTCGAGCTTCGCTCGACTGGACAGCCGAGGGCGGCTGTCCCCACATGAGCATTTTTCCCCACATGAGCATTTTTGCTACGAGTATCTACTAGACTGAGACGTTTACTGAAAAATGCCAACTGTCAAAATTATCGGAGCGGGACTGGCGGGGGCGGAGGCGGCGTGGCAGTGTGCGAGGCGCGGGGTGGATGTGGAGTTGTTTGAGATGCGGCCGGTGCGGACTACGCCGGCGCACCAGACGGCGGACTTTGCGGAGCTGGTGTGTTCGAATTCCCTGAAGTCGGATAGCCAGAATACCGCTCCATGGTTGCTGAAGGAAGAAATGCGGCGAGCAGGGTCGCGGCTGCTGCAGATTGCGCGGGAGTGCGCGGTTCCGGCGGGACATGCGCTGGCGGTGGACCGGGTGACGTTTGCGGCGAGAGTGACCGAGGAGATTTCGCGCGAAGCGCGGATTGTGGTGCGGCGGGAGGAAGTGAAGTCGATTGATGAGGGGGACATTACGATTGTGGCGAGCGGGCCGCTGACTTCGGAGGGGCTGGCGGGGGAGATTGGGAGGTTGAGCGCTGGGTCATCGAGTCAAACAAGTACCTCAGCGGCTGAAGCCGACTCTCAAGTTGGGGCTGAGATCGCAGCGCTGAAGCGCTGCGCCACCCAAAATCTTTCGGCTCCAGATATGTCCGCTCCAGAAATTAGTGGTGGAGCGACAGAGCGGTTGTCGGACAAGTCAAAACCTTTGCGGGCAGGAGTGCCCGCGCCACACAATCCTGAATCGCGAGATCTTGGTGCACACGAGCTTGCTGCGGATGGTCCTGCTGCGCAGACGCCGCATTTGTATTTTTATGATTCGATCAGTCCGATCGTCGAGGCGGATTCCATCGACATGACGCGCGTTTATATGGCGGCGCGGTATGACAAGGGGTCGGCGGATTACATTAATTGCCCGATGACGGCGGAAGAATACGATGCGTTCTATGGCGCGCTGGTGGCCGCGCAGGCGGTGGAAGAGCGGGACTGGGAGAAGCTGAATTATTTCGAAAGCTGTTTGCCGATTGAGGAGATTGCGCGGCGGGGACGCGACACGCTGCGGTTTGGTCCGATGAAGCCGGTGGGGTTGAAAGATCCGCGAACGGGGCGGATGCCGTATGCGGTGGTGCAGTTGCGGCAGGAAAATCTGCGGGCGGATTCCTATAATTTGGTGGGCTTCCAGAATCATTTGAAGTTTGGGGAGCAGGCGCGGGTGCTGCGGCTGATTCCCGGCCTCGAGAATGCGCGTTTTCTGCGTTACGGGCAGATTCATCGCAATACGTATATCAATGCGCCGACGCTGTTGCAGGAGACTCTGCAGATGAAGGAGCATCCGCGGGTTTTGTTTGCGGGGCAGATTTGCGGCGTGGAAGGGTATGTGGAGTCGATTGCCACGGGGCTGATGGCGGGGATGCACGCGGCTGGGCTGGCGCGCGGCGAAGAGTTGATTGCGCCTCCCCGGGCTAGTGCGTTTGGGTCACTGACGCATTATGTGACTCATGCGGACCCTAAGAATTTTCAGCCAGCGAACATCACGTTTGATTTGCTGCCGGCGCTGGAGAAGAAAGTCCGCGATCGCAAGGAACGGCACCGGTTGCAGTGCGAGTTGGCGCTGCGAGATTTCGATGCCTGGCTGGCGCGGGCTGGGGCCGTGGTTGCGGCCGGATAAGGCCTTCGTCGCAGAGGGCGCGGAGACGGCCGCGGAGAGCGCGGGGAAATGCGGGCGGCAATATTGCTTACGATTCGTCGCGCGGGGGCCGAGGATGCTCGGGCGATTGCGAGCGTGCTCTACGAGTCGTTCGCGGAGTTCAGGGCTTTGTATACGGACGGCGGGTTTGCGGCGACCGCTCTGGGCGCAGAGCAGATTCTGATTCGCATGCAGGAAGGGCCGGTGTGGGTCGCGCTGCGCGAGGATGCTGTGGTGGGCACGGTGGCTGCGGTTGCGCGGGGCGAGTCCGTGTATGTGCGGGGCATGGCGGTTGTGCCGGCGGCTCGCGGATTAGGTGCGGGAGCGGCTTTGCTGCGGACAGTCGAGAGCTGGGCCGTGAGGGAAGGGTTCGGCCGGCTGTTTCTTAGCAGCACTCCGTTTCTTAGTTCAGCGATCCAACTGTATGAGAGGTTCGGGTTTCGGCGCGTGGAGGAGGAGCCGCAGAATCTGTTTGGGACGGCGCTGTTTACGATGGAGAAGATGGTGGGCGGAAGTGCAGGGTGCAGTGGGCCAGGGGTCAGGGTTCAGAGGTAAGATGCCTTGCGTTTCTAAATTGATTTGAGGGGCGATTCGCTGTAACTTTCTGGGAAATGATTCTTTGATTTGGAGCGAGGTGCGCGCTTGCCTATTTCTGCTGTGGACGCAATTTCTCCGGCGCTGCTGCATACAAAGAAACAACTGTTTCAGCCCTTTCGGCTTGGGCAGTGGACCAAGCTGGCCGTGGTGGGACTGCTGGCCGGAGAACTGGGAGCCGGCGGCTTGAACCGCAAGTTCATCAGCATCCCGGTTCCGCGCGGCGACAGCGGCCGCCACTTTCTGAAGCAGGCCGGGTCGATGCAAGGCTGGTCGATGCAAGGCTGGTCGATGCAAGACTGGTCGATGCCGAATCTGGCGATCTACGCGGGGCTGATTATCGCGCTCGTGGCCTCTCTGCTGGTGCTGGGAATCATTCTGATGTATGTGAGCAGCGTGATGCGATTCATTTTATTCGACAGTGTGCTGACGCGAGAGTGCCGCGTTGGGGAAGGCTGGAGCCGCAGGCAGGGGCCGGGAATCCGCTATTTTGTGTGGAAGCTGCTCTTCGCTCTGGCGTCGCTCGCGTTTTTCGCGGTGGTGGTGGGAATTCCTGTTGCGTTCGGGCTTGCGAGAGGTTGGTTCAAGGAGCCCGGCGAGCACGTGGCTCCTCTGATTCTGGGAGGGGTTCTTTTGTTTCTGGTGGCGGTTGTTTTCGCTGTGGTCGCGGCCGTGGTTCTTGTACTGACCAAAGATTTTGTGGTGCCGCTGATGGCGCTGGAAGGGATGGGCGCGTTTGAGGGATGGGCGCGCCTGTGGTCGATGATGAACGCCGAGAAAGGCGACTACTTGATTTATGTGGTAATGAAAATCGTGATGGCGATCGCAGCGGCGGTGGCCATCGCAATCGTGACCGCGATTGTGGCCGTGTTCTTTGTGGTCCCAACGGTCGTTCTGGGAGTGGTAGGAGTGGTGGCGGGCAAGTCGGCGGGGCTTACGTGGAACGCCGGCACGATCACGCTGGCCGTGGTAGTGGGATGCGTCCTGCTTTTTTGTTTTCTGTATCTGGTGTCGCTGGTTTCGGTGCCGGCGATTGTGTTTTTCCCGGCGTATTCGATTTACTTCTTTGCGGGCCGATATCCGGCGCTGAGTACGGCGCTTTATCCCGCGCCGCGAATGCCGGTGCCTGCGGTGGGAACCGCTCCCTATGGGCAGCCGCCTCCATTGCCTGCACGCTGATTTCCTTATTCCTGTTTTCTCGTTCTCACTTTCGTCGCTACCGGTCAACAAGTTGTTTGATCCTGGGGAACTCCCTGCCTGAGCGAGGTGTCTGATGTTGCAGACACGCGCGTGCCTGAGAGGAGCGAGTTCCTATGGGATTCTCCATGTCAGGCGGAGGTGTGCGCGGTCCGCAGATTAACGTTACGCCGCTGATTGATGTGCTGCTGACGCTGATTGTGATGTTCATGCTGGCGGTGGCGATGGATCAACAGCAGGGCGAGGCAGCGCAGATTCCGCAGCCAGATCAGAAGCAGACCGCGGAGGAAAAGGAATCACGCACCGTGGTGATCGAGGTGGTGTGGACCACGAAAGGTACACCGCCGACGATCAAGATCAATCAGGAGGATGTGCGGTGGGAGGATTTGGACACGCGGCTGGCACGGATTTATTTGACGCGCGCGGGGAAAGTGGCGTTCGTGCGCGGCGATGCGGATGTGGATTTTCAGTATGTGGCGGAGGTGATTGACTCGGCGCACCACGCGGGCGTGCAGAAAGTGGGGTTGCTGACGCAGGGGCGGGAGGTGGCGGAGTGAGGGGTAGGGGCGAGAGCATCGTAAATGAGCGCCTCGCTGCGCTTGGCTGTGCAGCCGAGGCGGCTGTCCCTACGCGAGTTTTCTTGCTTACGAGTTTCTCGCTCTGTTTTTTATCCAGATTGGGGTGCCGATGAAGCCGAAGGCCTCGCGGATTTGGTTTTCCAGGAAGCGCTGGTAGGAGAAGTGTAATTTCACGGCGCGGTTGGTGAAGAGGACGAATGTGGGCGGAGCGACGGAGGCTTGCGTCATGTAGAGGATTTTCACGCGCTGGCGCATGGGGACGGAGGCGCGTTCGAAGTCGACGCGCTCGATGAAGCGGTTCATTTGCGACGTGGTGACGCGCTTGCGGCGTTCGGTGGCGACTTTTTCGAGCAGCGGGAAAATTCTTTCAACCCCTTTGCCGGTGCTCGCGGAGATGAAGACCACGGGCGCGTAGTTTAGAAATTTGAGATCGTAGCGCAGGCGTTCTTCATAGGCTTCGCGGTCGCCGGGGCGTTTGCTTTCGCGCATGCGCGTGGCTTTCGACGGCCTGCCGGGTTTCAGCGCGCCGCTCGAGACCAGGTCCCATTTGTTGACCACGATGATCATGGAGCGTCCGCTTTCGTGGGCGTAGCCGGCGATGGCGGCGTCGAGCTGGCTAACGCCTTCGGTGGCGTCGATGACGAGCAGGGCGACGTCGGTTGCTTCGAGATGCTTGCGCGCCATGACGACCGAAAGTTTCTCGGCCATGAGATGAGTCTTACCTTTGCGGCGGATGCCGGCGGTGTCGATGAAGCGGAAACGGCGTCCGTTATGCTCGAGGATCTCGTCGACGGCGTCGCGCGTGGTGCCGGGGATGGGCGAGACGATGGCGCGGTCGGATGCAGTGAGCGCGTTCAAGAGCGTGGACTTGCCGACGTTGGGATGGCCGATGATGGCGACTTTGGTTTCGTGGAGAGAATCGTCGCTGGTCTCTGGTCGTTGGTCGTTGGCCGTTTCGGCGCTCTCAGTTTCCTGGTTGGTTGGTTCCGAGGGAAGGATCGCGATCACCGCGTCGAGAAGGTCGTCTACGCCGCGGCCGTGCTCGGCGGAAACGGGAAACATTTCGCGGATTCCGAGGCGGTGAAAATTGTCGACCAGCGAGGACTGCTTCTCGCCGTCGACTTTGTTGACCGCCAGGAATAGCGGCCTGCCGGCTTTGCGGAGCAGACGGACGAGCTCGAGGTCGGGGCCGGCGAGCTCGCTGCGTCCGTCGACGACCATGATGATGGCGGCGGCTTCATCGAGCGCGACGCGGGCCTGGCGAAAAATTTCCGACGGGATGAAATCCTTTTCTTCAGGAAGAATGCCGCCGGTGTCGACGATGCGCAGGGGGCGTCCGTGCCACTCTGCGTCGCCGTAGAGGCGGTCGCGGGTGATGCCGGGCTCGTCGCCGACAATGGCGCGGCGCGAGCCTACGATGCGGTTGAACAGCGTGGACTTGCCGACGTTGGGTCGGCCCACGATGGCAAGCGTGGGGACGCCGGCTGCGGTGGTGGCGAGAGTGCTGGTCGAGTTGTAGGTGGGTTGCGTCAAAATTTACTGCTTTAATTCGGATTTTGACCGTGACGAGGGAAATGGGACATCGCGCAGCTTTTCCATAAAGGAGACAACGACAGTGACATTCCGGTAATCGAAATACTGGTGTCCGTTCGGAGGCTCATGATTAAGCGCATCGACCTTGTCCAACACTTCGTTCCAGTCTTCTCCGGATAGTTTCCAGCTAAGCTTGCAACTTTCCTCGCCGCCAAGAACTGTAATACCGTTCCGCATAGAAGGCGCGACGGCAGCCAGTTCGACATTCGCGATGTGAGGCCAAAGGAGAAACAACTCGGGCCGTGACCGAAGTTCCACCTCATCCAAGGTTCCGTCAGATAGGTCCAGGATAAGTTCGCGAAAAGGAACGAAGTCCTCGCGTCTGTCTATGATCACCCAGAGCGTTGGACCATCGACCGATTCGCTGAAATCTATCCTTATCATCGGGAATGTTTATTATAGAGACTTCCGTGGCTTTAGGTTCCCAACCCGTGTCGCCTCCAACACCAACTCGCCCGGCGCCCAGCGGCAAGGATGCGTCCCTTTACCAATTCTTCGCTCCGGGGGGAGTGTTGTCGCGGACGCATCCAGCGTATGAGTTTCGGCGCGGGCAGTTGCAGATGGCAGAGGCAGTTGAGTTGGCCCTGAAAGAAAAACGGCATCTGATTGTGGAGGCCGGCACCGGAACCGGGAAGACGCTGGCTTATCTGATGCCGGTGATTCGGTCGGGCAAGCGCGTGATTATTTCGACGGGAACGAAAAATCTGCAGGAACAGCTTTTCTACAAAGACGTGCCATTTCTGGAGCAGGCGCTGTACGGCGGGCTACCGGCTTCCGGCGCCCGGCTTTCGGTTTGCTACATGAAGGGGCGCAACAATTATTTGTGCCGCAAGAAGCTTTACGATCTTACTGATCAGCCGGTGCTGACCGGGCTCGATGAGATTGAGCAATATCGCGCGATGGCGGCGTGGGAAAAAACTACGCAGACCGGCGACCGCGCCGAGTTGGCCGAACTTCCTGAGGCCAGCCTGCTGTGGCACAAGCTGGACGCGCGCGCTGACGCTTGCCTGGGGCAGAAGTGCAGCCAGTGGGAACGGTGCTTCATCACCGAGATGCGGCGTAAGGCGATGGAAAGCGACATTATCATCGTGAATCATCATCTGTTTTTCGCCGATCTCGCGATCAAGCTGCAGGCCGAAGGGGCGGCCGATGCGGGGATTCTTCCGGAAGCGGCGGCGGTGATTTTCGATGAGGCACATGAGATTGAGGACGTTGCCGGAAATTATTTTGGGATTTCGGTGAGCAACCTGAGAGTGGAAGATTTGGCGCGGGATGTTGAGGCTTCGCTGCAGCATAACCGCATGTACTCCGCGTCGCTTTCCGGGGCGCTGGGGAGTTTGCGGGAGCGGTCGCAATTCTTTTTTTCACTGCTGCCTGCGGGTGAAGGACGGTTTTCTTTCGAGACACGCCGTGAATTTCTGGAAGAAAACGGCGACGAATTTCTAGCGTTGAATCAGGCGTTGACGCGGCTGGCGGGCGAGTTGGAGGGATTACCGCAGAAGCCGGAGGAAATCTTCAACTTTGTGCGGCGGGCGCAGGAGATTCAGGTGCAGCTTGGGTTTGCGCTGGAGGCTGAGGATCGCAATACAGTGTTTTGGATCGAGCGGCGGAGGGGAAGAGCGAATTCACCACAGAGACACAGAGACACGGAGAAAACAAAAGAAGGATTTCAAAATCGGCAAAATGTTTTCTTGCAGGCTACGCCGATTGATGTGGGGCCAATTCTGCGCGAGTGCTTGTGGTCGAAACTGGAATGCGCGGTGCTGACTTCGGCTACGCTCGCGGTGGGCGGAGGATTCGAGTACATCCGGCAGCGGCTGGGGCTGGAGCATGCGCGCGAATCGGTGTTGCCTTCGCACTTTGATTACGAGAGTCAGGCGCTGCTGTATGTGCCGCCGGACTTGCCTGATCCGCGCACGCCGCAGTTCGGGGTCATGGCGGCGGAGCGGATTCGCAAGCTGCTCGAAATTACGCAGGGGCGCGCGTTTGTGCTTTTTACCAGCTACGCGCAGATGAATGACATCTACCAACGGCTGCTGGGCGTGATCGAATTTCCCATGCTGCGGCAGGGAGACGCGCCGAAGAGTGCGCTGCTGGAGGAGTTTCGGCTGACGCCGAACGCGGTGCTGTTTGCGACTTCATCCTTCTGGCAGGGCGTGGACGTGCAAGGCGAGCAGTTGAGTTGCGTGATCATTGACCGCCTGCCGTTCGCTGTGCCGAGCGATCCGGTGGTGGCGGCGCGGGTGAAAGCGATCGACGCCGACGGCGGGAACGCGTTTTTTCAGTATCAGGTGCCGGCAGCCGTGATCACGCTGAAACAAGGCTTCGGACGGCTGATTCGCTCGCTGCACGACCGCGGGCTGCTTTGCTTGCTGGACAACCGCATTTTGAAGAAGCAATATGGTCGCGTATTTGTGGAGAGTCTGCCGAATTACAGGAAGACCACCGAGATGCGGGTGGTGGAGGAGTTTTTCGGAGTGGCGGAGTAAGAAGTCCGTTCGGGGTTTAGCGCAGCGGCCGCATGCCAGCCCCAGCTACTGCCTTCCAGTCGAAGGTAAGTGTGTGTTTGCAACCGGCGGCGCGACCCGTGCACTCGATGAGGCAATCAGCAAAGTCGGCGTGGCCCCGGCGAAATGTCCGCAACGCCTGCGAAACAATTTCCGCTCGTTCGAGAACCAGTTCCTCGCTCCGCAAAAGTGTCTCCAAAACCTGCTCGATTTCCTTCTTCCGATAACCATAGGAGATCGCCAATACCCAAACTAACTCCGCGATGACGATCAGGGATAGAAATCCCGGTGAATCGGAGGATAGGCTGTTCATTACCCTCATCGCCGCAGTCGTTTGGGTAGGGTCGTCGTGAGTAAGGTAACGGACCAAAACATTTGTGTCGAGGCCGATCATTTCAGCACCAGCTATCGGGACCGGGAGGCGCCTTTCGCGATGGCAGCGTTCATCTCCTCAATCGATACTGGCTTCCTTCCGCTGCGTTGTAACAGGCCGTTAAGTTCTCGTACCGAGCGAGTGGCGGCAACGATGTTGAATTCACCTTTCCCGACTTCGACGAATTCAATGCGATCTCCGGCGTCAACCCCCAAGGCGGCGCGAACCTGTGCCGGTATGGTGATTTGCCCTTTGGAGGTTATGGTCGCGGTCGCGATGTCTTGTCCTTTCAAATTCTTATATTCCTTACATTATCGTAAGGAATACCGGTTGAGTCAATTATTCATTTAAGCGTCTCCGCCGTTCCTGCAGTCGGCAGCACCCCCACCACTATTCCCGACGACTCCGACTTTGTGTGATACACACGCTCGGTAGCTTTTACGAAATCCGGGGGCTTGGCGTCGGGGATGTTCACGAAAGTTTGCGGGTTGCGGTCGGTGAGCGGGAACCACGAACTCTGAATCTGCACCATGATGCGGTGGCCGCGGCGGAAGGTGTGGTTCACGTCCTGGAATGTGGTGTTGATCTGCTCCACTTTGCCAGGAGCGAAGGGTTCGAGCTTTTCGAAACTGTGGCGGAACTTGCCGCGGAAGGGCTCGCCGCGCACCAGTTGCTGATATCCGCCCATGGTGAACGATGGCGGAGGCACATCGGTGCGTGGTTTGTGGCTGTCCTCGGGGCGTGGCGTGTCCAACTTGCTATCCGGGAAGTCGGGCGGGTAGACGTCGATCAGCTTTACATCAAAATCAGAATCTGTTCCGCTGGTGGAAACGAAAAGCCGCGGCGAAATCGGGCCGACGATGGTGACGTCTCCCTGCAGAACTGGCGTTTGATAGACCAGCACGTCGGTGCGGCTGGAGGCGAAACGCTGGTCGGAGAGCATATACTCCTGCGGCACTTCCTCGTCAATGTAGTTTACAAACGGTACCGGCTTGGCCGGATCGCTGACGTATTCATCGAATGCGGGCGAATCGGCGGCCGGAGGCTCGAACGAGAGTCCGCCGTTGGCGAGGAAATACAGGGTTTTCGGTTCGGCATTTTTCGGAGGCCAGGCCGAGTACTGTCTCCATACGTTCGTGCCGGTTTCGAAAACATAGGCTTTGGGCAGCTTCGCATCGCCATTGCCTTTCAGATATTGTTCGAAAAATGGAAAAAGAATCTTGCTGCGGTAATACTCACCGGTGTTGGCGGCGAACTCCACTCGTCCCAGATGCTCGCCGTCGTAGCGGGCCCATCCGCCGTGCACCCATGGGCCGACGACCAGGGCGTTGAAAATTCCAGAATTATTTTTGTCGATGGCGTGAAAAGTAGAAAAGGGACCCTGAAGATCCTCGGCATCGAACCAGCCGCCAACGGTAAGCACAGCGCAGTGAATGTTCTTCATGTGCGGCGCAAGGTTGCGGACCTTCCAATAATCGTCGTAGGTGTCGTGATGGATCTGGTCGTCGAACAAAGCGCTCTTACCTTCCAGATATTTTGAGAGATTTCCGATAGGCCCGACGTTCAGATAAAACTCGTAGCCATCTTTGGTTCCATAGTCGAAGGGCACGAAGGTTTTCGGCGGGGGCTGAGGATTTTCCTGCGGCTTGAACGAACTATAAAAACCAAAATTCGCCGCCAGCATGAACGCTCCGCCGTGGTAAGCGTCATCGCCCATGAAGAGATCGGTCATGGGAGCCTGCGGAGAAGCCGCTTTCAGCGCGGGATGCGAGTCGATGATGCTGGCGGACGTGTAGAAGCCGGGATAAGAAATTCCCCAGATGCCCGCGTTTCCGTTGTTGTTGGGAACGTTCTTGAGCAGCCAATCGATGGTGTCGTAGAGATCGCTGGCGTCGTCCACATCCTGTTTAGATTTCTTGTTGTCGATGTGCGGGCGCATCTCGACGAACGTGCCTTCCGACATGTAGCGGCCGCGCACGTCCTGAAACACGAAGATGTATCCCGCTTTGTCGAAGTCGGGCGCGGGGCCCAGCGTGCGGCGATACTGGTCTTCGCCGTAAGGGCCGACGCTGTAGGGCGTGCGGTTGATCAGGAACGGAAATGTTCTCGAGCTATCTTTGGGCACGTAAATCGAAGTGAAAAGATGGACACCGTCGCGCATGGGAATTCGGTATTCATATTTGGTGTAGTGCTCTTTGACGTTGAACTCTGGCGGCGCTTCGGGCCGGTTCTGTGCAGCCACGTTGGATGAGATCAGGCTGAACAGAAGCAGGTTTGCGAGAAGAACAAAAAAGACCGAAGGAAGCAGAACCGGATTGCGACGTCGCATGCGCGCTCCTTGTTGCGGGCTGGAAGCCGAACAGGCAAGCTACCTGCAGCGCTTGGTGGGAGTCAAGTCGGGGCTGCGTGGCGGAGTTCATGAATTCTTCAACCTTCGACTTCGCTCAGGGCACGCTCCGGACAGGGGCGAAGACAGAGTAACGCCCGCGCGGCCTCACACTGCATTGGCGCGGTACAATGGTGTGTTTGGCCGAAGATTGCGTTTGGGCCTGTATTCGCACGGGGCCGCTGAGGGATGCATGTTCGAAGTTACGGTGGAAGATACTTTTGCAGCGGGACATTACCTGCGCAACTACAAGGGCAAGTGCGAGAATCCGCACGGGCACAACTACAAGATCAGGGTCACGCTGGCCGGAACGGAACTCGACAAGGCCGGACTCTTGCTCGACTTCAAGGACTTGCGCGATGTGATGAAGCAGGTGATCGAGCGACTGGATCATCAGATGATCAACGACATCGAACCGTTCAACGTGATCAATCCCTCGGCTGAAAATCTGGCGAAATATTTTTATCACGAATCCGACACTCGGCTGCAGCGCGTGACCGGCGGGCGTGTGCACGTGAAAGATGTAACCGTGTTTGAGACGGACACGACTACGGCGAAGTACAGCGAGTAGCGAAGTCAAGGGGTAGGGGCCAGTGATCGCTGATCGCTGCTTTTCATGCAGATTACCGAAATCTACAAGTCGCTGCAGGGAGAGTCTACCTACGCCGGGCTGCCGTGTGTGTTCGTCCGGCTGACGGGATGCAACTTGCGGTGCACGTGGTGCGACAGCGAGTATACGTTCACTGGCGGGCGGAAAATGGCGCCTGAAGAAGTGCTGGGAGAAGTCAACCGCCTCAGCCCTGGTCGCGGCCTCGTCGAGATCACCGGGGGCGAACCGATGCTGCAGGAGCGCGAAGTGGTTCCGCTCATGGAGCGACTGCTGCAGGAAGGGTACGGCGTTCTTCTCGAGACCAGCGGAGAGCGGCCTCTGCAGCGGGTTCCCGCGGGAGTGGTCAAGATTGTCGACGTGAAGTGCCCTGACTCAGGCGAGCCTGACACGTTTTGTATGGACAATCTGGCCGCGCTCACATCCCGCGACGAGGTCAAGTTCGTGCTCAGCAGCCGCGCGGACTACGAGTTTGCCCGCGACTTCACGCAGCAGCATGGATTAGCGCAGCGCGTGAATGCGGTTTTGTTTTCGCCCGCGTTTCGCAAGGATGCGACCGGGGCGCGAGACAGTTCGCACTGTCTGCTTGATCCGCGGGCGCTCGCCGAATGGATGATCGCTGATAATGTCCCGGCTCGCCTCGGGATGCAGTTGCATAAGTTTATTTGGGATCCGGCAGTGAAGGGGGTTTAGGCAATTGGAGATTTCAGGAAATCAACGATCAGCAATTGGGTAACAGATGACAGGCGCTACAAAATCGCGCGCGGTGGTGCTGCTCAGCGGAGGCATGGATTCCACGGTGTGCGCGACTCTGGCGGTGCGCGACCACGGCGCGGCGGCGGCGGTGCATATCAGCTATGGCCAGCGTACCGAAGAGCGGGAGCGGCAGTCGTTTCTAGCCATTTGCCGGCGGCTCAATATTCTCGACCAGCTGATGGTTCGTAATGACGCGTTATCTGCTATCGGAGGGTCGGCACTCACCGACGAAGGCATCGCCGTCCCGGACTCCGATGCAGCCGGGCCGGGGCTTCCGGGGCATGGGATTCCAGGAGGGGGAGTGCCCGTCACCTATGTGCCTTTTCGCAATGCTCATTTTCTGGCGGTGGCTGTAAGCTGGGCCGAAGTGCTGGGCGCGGAAAAGGTCTATATCGGCGCAGTCGAACAAGACAGTTCGGGTTATCCTGATTGCCGTCCCGCTTACTACCAGGCGTTCAACCAGGTGGTGCGCGCTGGAACGAAAGAAGGACGCATTCAGATCGTCACGCCTTTGATTGCGCTGCGTAAATCTCAGATTGTGCAGCTTGGCCTTGAACTGGGCACGCCCTTCGATTTAACTTGGTCATGCTATCGGCGCGACGATCTGGCCTGCGGGACGTGTGACAGCTGCGTTTTGCGCAGGCGCGCGTTTCAGTCCGCGGGAACGAAGGATCCGATTTCGTATATGGAAGCGGCAAGGTAAACGCATATAAGGTTTCGGCCGGGAGGCCAAAATGAAAAAACATTTTGCAATTTTCGTGTTCGCTGTTCTGGCGGCGGCTTTGTGCGCCCCTCCAGTTTTCGCCCAGGCTTCGGGATCCGTCAAAGGAGTGTGCAAAGACGCTCAAGGCAACCCCTTCGCCGACGCTGTGGTGGTCTGGGTCAATATGGACAACGGGCAGAAATACACCATTAAGACCAACAAGAAAGGTGAATACTTTTCCCTGGGAATCTCCCCCGGCACCTACACGGTGACTCTCTACAAGGACGCCGACGATCTCAAGGCGAACAAAGAGACCGACCACGTCAAAGGATTCCATGTTCAGATCGACGAGAACACCGTGGATTTTGACGTGAAGAAGGAGCAAGAGAACCAGGCCAAAGGCATAGGCCTGACCCCGGAGCAGTTGAAGCAGAAGCAGGAGGAGCAAGCCAAGCAGTCCAAGGAAGTGAACACCGTCAAGGCCCTGAACGAGAAGCTGCTGGCGGCGAAAGCGGCTTCCGATGCGGGAGATTTTGACGGCGCAATCGCGATTCTCACCGAGGCCAACCAGTTGGACGCGACTCGCGACCTCGTGTGGTTCAAGCTGGGCGATGCCTATCGTTTGTCGGCTGCCAAGCAGACCGACACAACCGAGAAACAGAAACGCTTCGGAGAGGCGGCGGACTCTTACGCGAAGGCAATAGACCTCAAGCAGGACGCCATCAAGTCCGGAAAAGACAAAGATGCCAACGCCACCAAGAATCTCGCCGCCTACTACAACAACATGGCCGACGCCTACAACAGGGCGGGCAGGATTGACGATGCGGTGAAGACTTATGAACTGGCTGCGCAGGCCGATCCGAGTGCCGCCGCTCAGTCGTATTTCAACATCGGCGCGGTTCTCACCAACGCGGGCAAAGTGGATGAAGCCGTGGTTGCCTTCGATAAATGCATTGCCGCGGATCCCACTCGCGCCGAGGCTTATTACCAGAAAGGCGTAAATCTTCTAGGCAAAGCCACCTTGCAGGGCGACAAAATGGTCGCTGCTCCGGGCACTGCGGAGGCCTTCCAGAAATATCTGGAATTGCAGCCCACGGGAGGCCACTCCGAGGAAGCCAAGGCGATGCTGGCATCCATTGGATCCCCGGTGGAAACCGGCTTCAAGAAGAAGGCCACGAACAAATAGCGAAACCAATCGAAAACCTGCGATACTTTGTGCGAGGGCGGCCAAAGCGGTCGCCCTTTTCCTTGAGCGGGAGCCCGGCCATGTTACGAAGGGAGATGTACTTGCTGGCCTTAGCGTTACGGCTCGCGGCGCGGTACAGTTAAGACAGTTCACATCGTTTTTCCCTCTCTGTGGTGCGTGCGATTCGGGAAGTGTGAGGAGCGAATGGCATCACCGGGTATTGCCCCAATTTCTGTTGTTCTTGAAGGCTTTTCGGGAAAAGGCAGGGTAGCTACGCCTGCTTTGCTGAGCGCCATGCTGGGCGCCGGCGAGAAGATCAGCGACCTCATTTTCTCGCCCGGCCGTCCACCCCAGGTGCAGGTCTACGGCCAACTGATCCCCGTGCAGGTGCCGGGGATGACCGTGCTCAACGCGGACGACACGCGGCACATCGCGGTTGATCTAATCGGCGACAACAAGCAGGCCATCACTACGTTGCGCGAGCACGGCGCCTGCGACATTTCTTATGGATTGCCCGGCCTGGCCCGTTTCCGGGTCAACATTTTTATTCAGCGCGGCAGTTGTGCGGTGGTGATGCGCGTGATTCCCACCGCCATCCCTGATTTCGCTACTCTGCGGCTGCCTGAGCAATTGGGGGATGTGGCAAAGTTGCGCGATGGCATTGTTCTGGTCACGGGTCCGGCGGGGTCGGGAAAGTCGTCCACGCTGGCCGTGCTGCTGGACTGCATCAATCGCGAAAAGTATTACCACATCATCACTATCGAAGACCCCATCGAGTTTCTGCACAATCACAAGAGCTCTACGATTCATCAGCGCGAGTTGCACAGCGACACTCCGAGCTTTGCCCATGCGTTGCGATCGGCCCTGCGGCAGGCGCCCAAGGTGATTCTGGTGGGGGAAATGCGCGACCGCGAGACCATCGAAATTGTTCTGGAAGCGGCTGAAACCGGCCATCTGGTTCTTTCCAGCCTCAATACCATGGACGCTTCAAAAACCGTTGAGCGCATCGTCACTTCGTTCGCCCCCAACGAGCAGCAATCGGTCCGTGAACGCTTCGCGAAATCGTTCCGTTACATCATCTGCCAGCGCCTTCTGCCCAAAACCGGGCGCAACGGCCGCGTGCCGGTGATCGAGATCCTCAAAGCCAATGCCCGGACCCGCGAATGCATCGAAAAAGGCGAACGCGAAGACAAGACGCTGCTCGATGCCATGAAGGCTGGCTCAGACGAAGGCATGCAGTATTTCGACGGCGAGATCGCACGACTGGTGCACGAACGCATAGTGGATCTCGAAGTTGGAATCTCGTTCGCCAGCAATCCCGCGGTTCTGGGCCAGGAACTGGCTCGGTAGCTGGCAGTTCTTCCGCCGCAGTTCTGCCACGCCGCGCGGGGAAAAACACCCTGCTGAGCAATCACATGGAATGTGCGTCCCTGCTTGGTCTTATCATGGGAGCATGACTCATGGGAGCATGCCCCAGCAGACTGGTTCGCCCACCGTGCTCAGCTTTGAAGACGCGCGCCGTGTCGTCGAAGAGCAAGCTGGCCGGGCCAGGTCCCTCGTAACGCAAGCCACGAACGCGACCGAAGCAGTGGATCTGCTCGCCGCCGCGGGCCGCGTGCTCGCTGAGCCAGTGGTGGCTGACCGCGATATCCCGCCGTTCCCACGCTCCACTCGCGACGGCTACGCCGTACGCTCCGTCGATTTGTCCCAGCTTCCCGCGACGCTCGAAGTGATCGGCGAGATCAGAGCTGGAGGAAATCCGGATTTACTTCCGGCGCAGCTGGGACCACGCCAAGCTGTTTCCATCATGACCGGCGCGCCTGTGCCCGCCGGGGCGGACGCCGTGATGATGGTGGAATACACTTCGCGATCAGGGACCCGTGTCGAAATCACGAGAGGCGCGGTCGCTGGAGAAAACATTGTTCCCCGCGGCGCGGAGGCGCACCAGAGCGGGCTTCTGGTGGACCGCGGCGTGCGGCTGAATGACGCAAGGCTTGCGCTCGCCGCTTCCGTAGGCAAATCGCGCGTGGAAGTCTACAAGCGCCCGCGAATTGCAGTGCTCACCACCGGCGACGAGATCGTCGGGGTTGAGGCCACGCCCGGTCCCACGCAAATTCGCAATTCCAACAGTTATTCGCTGGCCGCGCAGATTCTCGCCGCCGGCGGCGTTCCTGTTCTTTTACCCATCGCTCCCGACGAGACTGAAAAACTTCGGCAGTTGATCGAACGGGGACTGCAATCGGATATTCTGCTCTTAACTGGCGGCGTCTCCATGGGGCGTTACGATCTGGTCGAACCGGTGCTGGCGGAACTGGGCGCGGAATTTTTTTTCACCGGCGCAAGAATCCAACCGGGACGCCCGGTCGTGTTCGGTACGTGTGGAGCGGGCACTCCTGCCCGCCAAGGGACTTCAGTCCTGGCTGGCCGCAAATACTTCTTCGGCCTCCCAGGCAATCCGGTTTCCACAATGGTCACATTCGAACTGTTTGCTCGGCCCATGGTTGAAGCTCTGGCAGGAATGTCTCCGCGCCAGCTGGCATTTCTGCATGCCCGCATGGCATCGGAAATCCGCGTCAAGACCGGGTTGACGCGTTTTCTCCCCGCGATTCTTTCCGGAGAGTTTGAAAAGTCGCAGGTCGGCCTGGTCGCATGGCAAGGCTCGGCTGACATCGCAGCCACCGCGCGCGCAAACTGCTACGTCGTGATTCCACCCGACCGCGAATTCATCGCAGCGGGTGAGTGGGTCGCGGTGATGATGCGTTAAGGCGTGGGCTCCCGCCTCGACGTTGAGATCAGCATTTTCCCCGCATGTGAAATAATGATTATGGACCGATGCCCAAGCTCTCCCACTACGACCGCGACGGCCGAGCCCGTATGGTCGACGTTTCCGGCAAGAAGCCTGGCAGGCGCGAAGCCGAGGCCAGCGCCTTTGTCGCCATAAAGCCGGCGGTGCTGGCGGCGCTGCCGAAAAATCCTAAGGGGGATCCCTTGGAAGTGGCTCGCATCGCGGGCATCATGGCAGCCAAGCGCACCGCGGAATTGATCCCAATGTGCCATCCGCTGCCGCTGGCGCGCGTTGATGTCGAGATGCGCCTGTGCGAGAATGGCGTCGCGATCGTCTCCAAAGTCGCAACTACCGCTCAAACCGGAGTTGAGATGGAGGCGCTGGTTGCCGTCACCGTTTCGGCCCTGACCGTTTACGACATGACCAAGGGGATGGATAAGAGCATCGAGATTCGCGAGATCGTGTTGGAACGGAAAACTGGCGGAAAGAGCGGCGATTACCGGCGGCCGCCGCAATTAGAAAAGAAACGATCGAAGAAGAAATGATCGAAGTAGTAGCACTCGAAAAGTCCGGCGAGGCTCGCAGAGTAAAGGCAGAGTAAAGAAAGAATAGTTCAATCGATTCATGGCCAACGACGTCAAGCTGCTCCTGGTGGAAGACAATCCGATGGTGTTGGGCATGCTGCAGCAAGCCCTGTCTCCACTGGCGGCCGTAACGGCTGCATCGGAATCCGCCGACGCGCTGCTCAAAGCCGTGGACGATCCTCCAGACCTGGTTGTGTGCGACTACCGCCTGCCGGGAATGGATGGCCGGCAGCTGATCGAAAAATTAAAGAGCCGTCCCAAGACCGCGAACTTTTCCGCGGTGCTGATGGCCAACAAGGCTGACATCGCGGAACGCCTATCACCGCAAGATGCGGCCGACGACTATCTGGAGAAACCATTTTTTCTGCGCGAAGCGGTGCGCCGCATCAAGCGCATGATCGACCGTATCGCGCTCGAAAAAATGGCGAAGACCGCGCCTTCCGATGGCGTGGTGCGCGGCAACCTGGCACAGATGAACGTTATCGATCTCATGCAGTCGCTGGAGATGGGCCGCAAGAGCTGCCAGCTCACGCTCACCAAAGACGGCGACAAGTGCGAAGTTTTCTTCGTCGACGGCCAGGTCAAGCACGCGACCTATGGCTCACTGGTGGGCGACGAAGCTGTCTTCAAGGTTCTGCGTTGGACGGGCGGCAGTTTCGAGCTCGACTTCGAGGGCAAGACCGACAAGGAAACCACGCAACTGAACACGCAGGGCCTGCTGATGGAAGGTTTGCGGTTGCTCGACGAATCGGCCCGCGAAGGCGGCGGCGAGAGCGGGGAAAGTGCCGGCTCGAGCGGCGGCGCTACAAGTGGCGATGCGGCTAGCGGCGATCCGGCAGCTGGCGCGGCCGTGGCCAGGCCCGCCGCTGCGACCAGCGCAGGCAGCGGCCGAAGGGAAGAGGAGGAAGATGTCCTCCTCGACAGCTGAAGTGGAGACACACGAATCTTTCCTGGCCGCGGTGGTGACGGTTAGCGATTCCTCCGCCCGCGGCGAACGGGAAGATTTGTCCGGCCCGGCGGTGGCGCAAGTTCTGGAAAAACTTAGTTTCCGAATCGTGGCGCACGAAATTGTGCCGGACGATTCCATGCAGATTCAGAATCTGCTGATGCGTCTGGCGCTGGACGTGCAGTTGATCGTAACCACAGGCGGGACTGGCATTGCCCCGCGCGACGTCACACCGGAAGCGACACAAGCGATTTGCGACCGGATGCTGGACGGCGTAGCAGAGCAGATGCGCGGCGCAGGCGTCAAGAGGACTCCGTTTGCCGCGCTAAGCCGCGGCGTGTGCGGAGTGCGCGATAAGACTCTTATCCTGAATGTGCCGGGTAGCCCGTCCGGCGCGGTGCAATCGCTGGAAGCGGTGGTCGAGCTGATTCCGCACGCCCTGAAATTGTTGCAGGGCCATACGAAACATTTTTGAGGCCCAGCTTTCTCTTCACCAAGTGACCCTTCCGCCTTTCACGTAAACTGAATTGCTCTTGAAAACCATTGGACACATCCTGGCGCGCTATACGGCGTGGATCTTCCGGTTGCTGGTGCCGCTGGGGATCTGGGGGCCGTTTGTAGTCGCCTTCGCCGATTCGGCGTTGCTGGGGATGCCTGTGGATGCGATCGTTGCCGCTTATGTCTACAAGGACCGCAGCCATTTTCTTCTGTACGTGATCCTGGCTTCGCTGGGATCGATGATCGGGAGCATTCCACTCTACATCCTGGGATATCTCGGTGGCGAGAAGGTGTTGCGCAAGAGAATTTCTGAAGAACGCTTTCAGCAGATTCACGCATCGTTCGAGCGTCATGAATTCTGGGCGCTGATGTTTCCCGGCATGCTGCCTCCGCCCACTCCGTTCAAGGCGTTTGTGCTGGGAGCGGCGGTGTTTGAAATGCGATTCCGCGATTTTCTGGCCGCGATTTTTGCCGGAAGATTCGTCCGTTTCATGGTGCTCGCTTTACTGACACTATGGTTCGGTCCGCAGATTGTGGAGCTGACCGGAAAATTGTTTCGGCAGCATTTTCATTGGGTGCTGGCAGCGGCCGTGGCGGGAGTAATTGTTTGGCTGCTGCTGCGGCGACGCGGGAAAGCTAGGAAACTTGCGGCCAAGAGCGCGAGTTGAGTCGAGGTGCGCTCGGCTCGGCTTGTGATGGCTCCAGGCATTGCGCGGGCGAGTCGCCCGCGACCGCACGTGCGGCTGAAGCTCGATCGCACATCTTAGGCCGCGGCGATGTGGTCCCCGGAGCCGTGCGCCCAGCGGGAGAGCGCATGCACGAAAACGGGCACTCCAAAAAACGCAGTCGAGAAGAACAGGTCACTGGTCACCGTTCCGCGGAGGAACGGAACGCCCATCGTGTACGACGTCATGAGTCCGCCGAAAGTCAGAGGATACATTCCCGACCAAGCCCAGACTGCAAAATTGCTCAGCAGAAAAAACGAGGCGGAACAGGAGAGCGCCGCGCCGATCACGCGAACCGGGCCGGACTTCTCGCGCAGATTCGATCCCAGCCACAGCATGGCCGCGTACCAGCCCCAGACCACAAGCTGGTCCCAGGAAAACTGAAACGCGTAGACGTACTTCGTAAGGATGACGTCGGTGATTGCGAGCAGCACCACGGGCACCCACATCTGGCGGCGCGAGCCGCGAGCGCCGAAGAACAAGAGCGAGGCTCCGAGCGGCGTGAAGTGCCACGCGTGCGGCAGAACGTTGAGCGGGCCCGCGAAGGGCAGGAAGCGCACGGCGATTGCCAGGAGTACGAATAAGTATGCCAGCATGAGCACCCTCGAATGTGAACTACTATTCTGGTCTAGCGGCGGCGGCCCGTCAAGCGTGAGGCCGGAAAACTCGCGCGGCGGCTAGCCGGCGAGGTCTTCCATCTGTTTTTCGTCGATTACAGCCACGCCTAGCTCCCGAGCCTTGTCCAGCTTGGAGCCGGCATCGGAGCCGGCGACCACGTAATCGGTTTTCTTGCTGACCGAACCGGTCACTTTCCCGCCGGCATCTTCAATCATCTTCTTGGCTTCGTCGCGGGTGAAACGCGGCAGTGTCCCGGTTAGCACAAAGGTCTTGCCAGCGAGTTTCGTTCCGCGCTGCTTCTTCTCGCCAGTCAGCGTCAACTTCGCATCGCGCAGACGCTCCACCAGCTTCCGATTGGCGGGGATAGTAAAAAATTCGGCGATGCTTTCCGCGATGCGCGGGCCGACCTCGTCGACATTCTGCAATTCTTCAACGCTCGCTTGCTGCAGGCCTTCCATCGATCCGAAATGTTCGGCCAGGAATTGCGCGGTGCGCTCGCCCACGAAACGAATGCCGAGGCCGTAGATTACGCGCTCCAGCGGCAGCTTCTTCGAATTCTCGATTTCGTCGAGAATGTTTTGCGCGGATTTTTCTCCCATTCGCTCCAGGCTGAGCAGATCGGCTTTGGTCAGCTTGTAAATATCGGCGACATTCTTCACCAGGCCGCGCTCAGTGAGTTGCCCGACGAGCGCATCGCCCATGCCGTCAATATTCATAACCCCGCGGGAGGCGAAGTGCAGAATGGTTCCGACCAATTTGGCGGGGCAGTTGGCGTTAACACAGCGATAATCGACCTCACCTTCAGTGCGCATCACTTTCGTCCCGCAAAAAGGACACGCCTCTGGCATGTGGAAAATTTTGTGGCCGCGAAGGTGGTCCTTATCTTCGATAACTTTCGCGACTTTCGGAATCACGTCGCCGCCGCGCTCCACCTGCACCCAGTCGCCGATCTTCACGCCCAGCCTCTCAATCTCGTCCATGTTATGCAGCGTGGCGTTTCTCACCGTGGTCCCTCCGATCAGGACCGGAGCCAACTCCGCCACCGGTGTGAGCTTGCCGGTGCGCCCCACCTGCACCCGGATGCCTTCAATCTTCGTGATGCCCGCGCGCGCCGCATACTTATAAGCAATCGCCCAGCGCGGAGCCTTGCCCGTGAAGCCGAGCTCATCCTGGAGCGCAGTGCGATCCACTTTGACGACGATGCCGTCAATCTCGTAAGGCAGAGAGTCGCGTTTCGCTTCCCACTGCAGAATGAACTCCCAGACTTCGTCCATCGACGAAACCAGCTTCCGGTTTTGATTCACTTTGAACCCGGCAGCGTCGAGCGCCCCCAGGGTTTTCCAGTGACGATCAAAATAAGTGCGGCCGTTGCGCAACAGCATGTACGGAAAATAATCGAGCCGGCGCTGCGCCGTCACGCTCGAATCAAGCTGCCGGACGGTGCCGGCGGTGAAATTGCGCGGATTCGCAAACGTTGGCAGCCCCTCCCGTTCGCGTTCTTCATTGATCTTTTTGAACGATGCGGTCGGCATGAGCAACTCACCGCGCACTTCGAAGTCCACCAGAATCCCTGCCTTCTTCAACTTCTCTGCAGGAATTAGCAAAGGAATCGAGCGCACGGTGCGGATGTTGAGAGTCACGTCCTCCCCGACCGCTCCGTCGCCGCGAGTCACGCCGCGCACCAGCTTGCCGTCTTCGTAGACCAGCGCCAGCGACATGCCGTCAAGCTTCAGTTCGCAAACGTAGTCCACTTCATTGCGGCCGCTGAGTTCGTGCACCCGGCGCTCCCAGCCGCGCAGCTCTTCCTCGTTGTATGTATTGTCGAGCGAGAGCATCGGGGATGAGTGCGGGACTTTTACGAATCCCTCACGCGGCTTGCCCCCGACCCGCTGCGTGGGCGAGTCCGAAGTGATCAACTCCGGATGCTCGGCCTCCAGGTCTTTGAGTTGCCGCATCAGCTTGTCGAATTCGGCATCGCTGATCTCAGGTTGGTCGAGAACGTAATAGAGAGATTCGTGGTGGCGGATTTTGTCGCGCAGCGCTTCCAGCTTTTTCCCGAGTTCTTTCGTAGCCGCGGGCATCGCAGAAGATTATAGGCGGAAGAAAACACCAAGCGACACCCGCCCGTGATTCCGCCCATCACAGGCCCTCCCCTATCCCTAGGCCAGCCGGCCGCACCCAGCAAATTCCAAGCTGTGGAAAAGCTGCCCCTTGCAAGTAGCGCGGGCTTATGACAAATTGAGAATTCTTGTCAAGCAGTTGAGCCTGAGCACTAACGAACCATGCCAGACGCTCCATCGGCTGCGAACGCTGTTTCCCGGGGCAAGGTGTTTGCCGGCGAGCTCCCCATCGCCCTGCTGAACGCATTCAACACGAACAATCGCATCAACCAATATCTGATCGACCACATTCCTCCCGCGGCCTGGAAGGCAAAGACTGCCAACGGCAAAGGCCGCACTATCCCGGCGATTATCGCCCACATGCACAACGTGCGCGTGATGTGGCTGAAGGTTTCGGCCAGGGGCACCAAGATTCCCGCGCAACTTGACCGCACTAAGGTGACGCCCTCTCAGGCGTTGCATGCTCTGGAGCGCAGCCGCCACGCTCTGAGCGTGGTCATGACCCGCGCCCTGCAAGATGACGGACGCATTCGCGGCTTTCGCCCCGATGTGGCCGGATTCGTCGCATACCTCATCGCTCACGACGCGCACCACCGCGGTCAAATCGCAATGCTGGCGCGCCAATTCGGGCACCCCTTGCCGCAGAAAGCCATGTTCGGCATGTGGGAGTGGGGCACGCGGTGAGCCGCCCCTGAATTACTCCTCCGGTACAATCCAGCTTTGCGGACTCACGATGCGCAAGGCAGCCTTACTCTACAACCCTGATTCCGGAGGCCGTCGCTCGCAACGGCAGACGGAACTGGAATCTGTTCTGAAGCTGTTGCGCGGCGCCGGCGTCGAAGCCGAGCTGGTGCTCTCGCAATCCCGTGACGATGCTGCCGAACATACGCGTCAAGCCATCGCTTCCGGTTGCGACACCGTCTTCGCTTGTGGAGGCGACGGCACCATCCATAACATCATCCAGGCGCTGGCGAAGTCCCCGGTGGCGCTGGCAATCCTGCCGATGGGCACAGCCAACGCGCTGGCGCATGATCTGAATCTTCCTTTCGATGTCATCGCCGCCGCCAAGGCCGCCCTCCAAGCGTCTCCACGCCGCGTGGCCTTGGGACACATTCGCTATTTGGATTTCGAGGGCAATCCGGGCACGCGCTATTTCACTGTGACCGCCGGCATCGGCGCGGATGCTCACCTCTTCTACAAGCTGCACGCCGACAGCAAGCGCCAGTTGGGCATGGCCGCCTACTACGCGAAGGCCTGGAGGCTCTGGCTCACCTATCGCATGCGACACTTCTCGGCGGAATATATTGTGGCTGGAACTGACGAACGCCGCAGCGCCCAGGTAACGGAATTGATGGCAGTACGAATCCGCAATTTCGGCGGAGTTCTGCAGGAATTTGCCCCGGGCGCGTCCCTGGATCGCGATGACCTGCGCCTGATCGTGTGTCGCACAGCGGGCCGCGCCGCCTATCTCGCCTACGTAACTCGCGCCCTGCTGCGCCAGAAGTGGAACATCCCCGGCATCGACCTGGTGCATAGCAGCAAAGTTTCCTGCGAATATCTTCATCTTGCCGAGCCCGCCAACGCCGCACCGCACCAGAAAATCTACGCCGAAGCAGACGGCGAATTGCTGGGCACTCTGCCCGTAGAAATGTCGATCGAGCCAAACGCCCTAACCTTGCTAGCGTAGAAGCTCATGTGGCGACAGCCGCCCTTCGACTTCGCTCAGGGCAGGCTCTCGGCTGTTCGGCAAAGCGAAGCGAGCCGCGAGCCAGCGAGCCGCAACACTCCACTCCGCACGCCAGTTTCTCGAACTGCAAGCGCCCAAAGGTGCGCCCATGTCACAATATCCCGAACCCGCTTGGAACCAGTCACCCACTTCCTGACCGGCGCGTGTATGGGTCGCGCTGGATTGAACCGCAAGACAGCCCTGGCCACGCTGACGCTCACGCTCGCCGCTGAAGCTCCCGATCTGGATGTACTCAGCCGCTTCGGCGGCCCGGCATTCGGCTTCGCTCATCATCGCGGCTTCACTCATTCATTCCTCGGCGTTCCCATCGATGCCGCGGCCGTGTTGGCCTTTGTCTACGTGATCTGGCGGCTGCGCGGCCGCAAGCTGAAAGATCCCAACCTGCCCCCGCACTGGGGACTGCTCTATTTCTACGCCTGCCTCGCAGGACTCAGCCACATCCTGCTGGATTTCACCAACAATTATGGCGTGCGTCCCTTCTGGCCCTTTTACGAAAAATGGTACTCGTGGGACATTGTCTTCATCGTTGAGCCCGTGATGCTGGGTCTCCTGTTCCTGGGGCTGATCGTGCCCGAACTCTTCCGGTTGATTGACCGCGAAATCGGCGCGCGGCAGCGCCGGCCCAGAGGCCGCGTCGGCGCGACTCTGGCGTTGGTGGGAATAGTGTTGGTGTGGGGAGTGCGCGATTACGAACATCGCCGCGCGATCAATGCGCTCTCCGCCCGCTCCTATGAAAACGCTGACCCGCTGCGGGTTTCCGCCTATCCCGCGATGACCGATCCGTTTCACTGGTACGGCGTAGTGGAAACTTCAAGCTTCTTCGCGCTCGCGCCGGTGAACTCACTGGAGCCCGAGGTCGATCCCGAAGACCGTCTCGACATCCACTACAAGCCGGAAGAGACTCCAGTGACGCTTGCGGCCAAGAATTCGTATCTGGGACGCGTCTACCTGTCCTGGGCGCAATATCCCATCACTGAGACCGAAGCGCTGCCCGACGGAGGCTACATCGTATATTTTCAGGACCTGCGTTTCGTGCAGATACCCAGTGCGTTCAATCGCGGAACTCGTCCGCGACGCGGCGTGCTGGGCGCAGGCGTGCGTCTGGACAACAATCTAAAAGTTCTCGGCGATGTCTACGGCTCAGAAAAAAATGAAGTCACCATCCCGGAACCAGGACAAAAGAAGAGGTGACCCGCAAGCTTGTCATTCTGAGCGAAGCGAAGAACCCCATGCAATCCGGCGCCACCGGCGGCTTTCAAAGGAGTCCCTGTCACCACTTTGGGTTGTCCTGCGCCAAGCTGAATCAGCGCCCCTAAACAGGTTTCGCCAGCGCATCTCGAATCCGTTTCCAGGTCACATCCAGCGTCTCCGGTAAAATGCGCGTCTCGCCGACCACCGAAAGAAAATTCGCATCAGCTACCCACCGCGGCAGCACGTGCATGTGAATGTGTCCTGCGATGCCAGCTCCCGCAGCCTTGCCGATGTTCATCCCCAGGTTAATTCCGTCCGGGTGGTAGAGCTCGCGCAGCACCGTTTCCATGCGCTGGCTCAGATCCATCATTTCGTGAGCCGCTTCCGGCGGCAGCTTCTGCAACTCGTCCAGGTGCGCGTAAGGAACTACCATCACATGCCCCGGCGTGTAGGGATACGCATTCAAAATGATGAAACAGTGCTCGCCGCGATAGACAATGTGCGCCTTGGAATCGTCTCCCTCCTTAACCGCTTCGCAGAAGACGCACTCCTGAGTCTTTCCCGCGGAGGCAACGTAGGCGTAGCGCCACGGGGTCCAGAGATAATCCATAGCAAGGCAGGTTAGCAGATGCGAAGCGCTGCCGGGAACTTGCAGGCCGCACGACCAACCCGCGCCGAGGTTTGACCACCACAACCGCTAACCGTTAGGATTCCAGTTGGGCAATTCCAGAACCAGAGGCCTTGTCCCGTACGGCAGGCCCTGTCCTTTACACTGATTCGTACAGACAATTACACTACACACTCGCCTTTTTTGGATGTCCTGAGAGGAGTTTTGCGATGGCTGATGAGAGAGTAAATGAGAAAGATAAGCAGATTGGGGAAAAGGTAAAGCAGATCATCGTCGAGCAGTTGGGCGTCGACGAGGGAGAAGTAACTTCGAGCGCTTCCTTCGTGGACGACCTGGGCGCGGATTCGCTCGACACCGTCGAACTGGTCATGGCCTTCGAGGAAGGCTTCGACATTGAGATCCCGGACGAGGACGCGGAGAAAATCCGCACCGTGCAGGATGCGGTTGATTACATCCAGAAGCACTCGAAAGTCGCCAAGTAGCAGGCAACACGGCGCAGCCCGGCCCTGAAACAGCAACGACGAATCGAGGTAAGCGAGGGAAAACATGGCAGCCGTTGATGAAAAAGTAAAACAGATTATCGTGGAACAGCTGGGCGTGGACGAGGGCGAAGCGACCCCGAGTGCCTCGTTCGTGGACGACCTGGGCGCGGACTCGCTCGACACAGTGGAACTGGTCATGGCGTTTGAGGAAGCGTTCGACATCGAAATTCCCGACGAGGATGCCGAGAAGATACGCACCGTGCAGGACGCCGTCGACTACATCTCCAAACACGCGAAAGCGGGTAAATAAGTTTGGGACGCAGGGTGGTAGTGACGGGCCTCGGACTGATCTGTGGCGTGGGCAATACCACAGGGGATGTCTGGACCGCGGTGCTGGCCGGCAAAAGCGGCGTGGCCCGCATCACCCATTTTGATTCCGCTAAGTTTGCCTGCCAGATCGCAGCTGAGGTCAAGGGCTTCGACCCGCTGAACTTCATCGAGAAAAAAGAACTGAAGAAGATGGGCCGCTTCATCCACCTGGCCATCGCCGCCTCGGATGAAGCCATGAAGATGTCGGGGCTCAAAGTGACTCCCGAAAACGACGAGCGCGTGGGAGTGCACATTGGGTCCGGGATCGGCGGGTTCGACATCATCGAACGCGAGCACACCGCCCTGATGGAAGGCGGACCGCGCAAGATCTCTCCATTTTTTATTCCCGCCGCCATCGTCAACCTCGCCGCCGGACATGTTTCCATGCGTACCGGCGCCAAGGGACCCAACGAGGCGACCGCGACGGCTTGCACCACCAGCGCGCACTCCATCGGCGATTCTTTTCGCATCATTCAACATAACGACGCGGACGTGATGATCGCCGGCGGCTCTGAAGCTGCCATCACTCCCATGGGGGTGGGCGGATTTGCCGCCATGCGCGCCCTCTCCACGCGCAACGACGATCCCGAAAAAGCCAGCCGGCCCTGGGACCGGGATCGCGACGGGTTCGTGATGGGCGAAGGCGCAGGCATTCTGGTGCTCGAAGAGATGGAGCACGCGCGCAAGCGCGGCGCAACCATCCTGGCCGAAGTTGCTGGCTACGGCATGTCGGGTGACGCCTACCACATGACGCAGCCCGCTCCCGAGCACGAAGGCGGATTCCGCGTGATGCGCAATGCGGTGCGCGACGCCGGAGTGACCGCCGATGTAGTCGACTACGTGAATGCTCACGGCACTTCCACTCCGATTGGCGACACGCTCGAAGCCCACGCTATCCGCAACTTTTTTGGCACACGGAGAATTCCTGTCAGCTCCACGAAATCCATGACCGGGCACCTGCTGGGCGGCGCGGGCGGCCTTGAAGCCGGCATCACGGTGCTGGCGCTGCGCCACCAGATTCTGCCTCCCACCATCAACCTGGAAAATCAGGACCCGGAAACCGACGCGATGGACTTTGTTCCCAACCACGCGCGCAAAGCTGAAATCGAATACGCCATGTCGAACTCGTTTGGCTTCGGCGGCACCAACGGCGCGCTGCTGTTCCGACGGTGGCGCGAGTAGAAATCCCCTCCCCGGGCTGTCTGTTCTTTACAAAACGTTCCTGAAGGAACATAACTGCGATTTGTAAAAGTGTTCCTTCAGGAACACCTGTGGAAAATATGAAAAAGTGGATAGACAGCAAGTCATTTCCACGGAGTGACTTATGGTCGGGTGCCGATATATCGGCAGCCAGTGTGGTGAAATAACCACACCGAAAAGGGGCGCTCGAGGTGGATTGTTTTGAGACGGGCAGGGGGCAGGGGTCAGGGGTCAGTGGGCGCCGCGTAGCTAAGAGAATTCCTCAATGAGCCCTATAGAGATGTTTCGCCAACTGCACACTGCGCCGTACCTATAATCCACTAGAAGTTATCTCATAAACCCTCGGCGGGGGACACGAGCGAAACCACAGAGGCTAAGCCCTTCCCGAACCCATTTATGAGATGACTTCTAGAGATGATGGGAGAACCCACTCCATGAGAGAACTCACTGCAGACCTGTTCATTTCACTCGATGGCTTCGCCTCCGGCGCGCATGAGGCTGCTTATTTCGGTTATTTCGGTCCCGACCTTGGGGATTGGGTGCGCAAGCATCTGGACGAGCGCCAGGTCATCCTCATGGGGCGAGTGACGTATGAGATCTTGGCCCAGTTTTCGGCATCGGCAACGGATGAAGTCAGCGCCCGAATGAGCGCCCTCCCTAAAGTGGTGTGTTCAAGCACGCTACACGGCCCGCTTGCCTGGAAAAACACGAGTTTGATTAAGGGTGCCGTTGCAGATGAGATCAAGGCACTAAAACAGCAAGAAGGAGATCCACTCCGATGCATCGGCAGCATACGTTTGGTGAAGAGTCTGGTGAAGCTGGGACTCGTCGACCGCCTTCGCCTGATGGTCTTTCCGTTAATACTGGGAGAGAACGGGAAGGAGCCCATCTATGCCGATTATCCACGGCTGCCCCTTGAATTAGTCAATACAACCGTGCTTGATTCCCGGCTCCTCTTGCTCGAATACCGTCCCCCGGTGAGGGCCAGTTAAGCCGGGCTGGCGACCCAACATTTGCCCAAGTGTTTTTAGCAGGCCGTTACACGCAATATAAAAAGGCGCCCACTTTTGCGGTAGGTTGAGATTGTTCGGATCACCAACCTAGCGAAAGGGAGCGCCTTTATGAATCAGGAAAAGTATATCGGGATGGACGTGCACCAGGCCACCGTCTCGGTGGCCGTGATGGATGCTCAAGGCAAGCTGACTATGGAATGCCTGCTGGAGACCAAAGCGGCCACGATTGTCGGGTTCATCCACGGATTGCACGGGACTCTATCGCTGACCTTCGAGGAAGGCACGTCCGCTGCCTGGTTACACGATCTTCTGAAACCCCACGTGAGCCGGCTGGTGGTCTGCGATCCGCGAAAGAATGCTCTTTTGAAGGATGGCAACAAGAGCGACCGGATCGACGCCCGCAAACTGGCGGAGTTGTTACGCGGCAACCAACTCCATCCCGTGTACCACGGAGAGCATGGGGTGCGCACCTTGAAAGAACTGGGGCGCAGTTATCTGACCATCACCCAGGATGTTACCCGCGTCATGAATCGCATCAAAGCGCTGTACCGCAGCTGGGCGATTCCCTGCGCGGGCACAACCGTCTACGCTCCCCGTCATCGCGCCGAGTGGTTGGCTAAAATCGCTGAACCAGGAGTTCGGGTTCGTGCCGAACGGCTCTAGCAGCAATTGGATCTGTTGCAACCGGTGCGCCTGGAAGCACGCCGTGAGCTACTGGCGGAAAGCCACAAGCATGCGGCCGTGAAGTTACTTCGCCAGATTCCTTCGATCGGTCCGATTCGCTCGGCCTTGCTGGTGGCCTTGCTGCAGACCCCGCACCGTTTCCGGACCAAGCGCCAACTATGGGCCTACAGTGGTTTTGCAGTCGAGACCCACGACAGCGGGGAGTACCGTTCGGTGCGCGGCAAACTGCAACGCAACCGCGAGCGCATGACGGTACGTGGTCTGAATGGCAACCACAATCGAGATCTGAAAAATCTCTTCAAAAGTGCTGCGGTATCGGCCAGCACACGTCCTGGCCCCCTGCGCGACTTTTATGTAGCTCGAGTGGAGAAAGGGATGCGGCCGACGATGGCCCGTCTCACCTTGGCACGGAAGATTGCCGCCATCACTTTAACGATCTGGAAGAAAGGAGCGGAGTTCGACGCCCAACAATTGCAGCGACCAACAGCTTGAGCATCTCTGAGGAACAGGCTTTCCATCTCTGCGGTTTTCTCCGCGGGAGGGCGGTCGGGTTCTGCAGATGCTCGGTTCGAGGGTGAGTATCAGTCAATGAGATCGGCCCCGTGTGCTTCGGCACCGAGTCACCCATTACACGCTATGCCCCCTCGGATAACCAGAAATAGCGATAGGCCACGAGCCTCCGATAGAACCATGGTTGACATCGTCCTGCTTGCCGCGTCTTGCAGACTCGACCATTGCCACCAGCAGCCGAGAAAGCTTACGAGAATGGATAACAAGCCGAACAGCTTCAGAGGTAACGAAACACAGTGGGCTGGATCTCGAGAACAAATCTCACTCCTCCGGTCGAGGCGGAGCTTTTTTCTTGACATCCCTTTTTATAGAACCCATTGATCCCTCGCGCAGTCCATGCGGCGCACCTAGGGGCAATGCGGATCGCCTCACCTGCGCTAGGGGCGCGGAATGCAGCGTCTCACGCGGCGTCCACCAGCAGTTTTCTTTTTGCGCTTTTCGCGCATTTCATTTCTAATGCACCCCATATGCTAACTATGAAGCCCTTGTTTTTTTCTTTCATTTTCTGCTTTACCTGCCTTGCCGCAAATCCACCCGACGACACCAGCGAAGCCAATCAACTGATCCAGACCGCGTTGCAGCCTTCGCCGCTCGAGAGCAATCTGCAGCATCTGACGGACGAAATCGGCGGGCGCGTCCCCGGCACTCCTGCCATGCAGCACGCCGTGCAGTGGGGTGTGCAAGCCTTCAAGGCCGCGGGCGCCGACATGGTGCACACCGAGGGATTCACGATTCCGGTTTCGTGGTCGGAAGGCGCAACCGAGATGATTGCGACCGCCTTCTATGAAGTTGGCGAGGCCAAGGTCGGTGGATTGCTGCCGATCGTGATGCATGTCCACGCGGTTTCCATCGCATGGGCTCCCGCGCTCGCGCCCACGAAACATATTCCGATTGTCGACGTGGGCGAAGGCACGGCTGCTGACTTCAAAAATGCCGGAGACATTTCCGGCAAGCTGGTGCTGGTGCATTCCGTCGTGCTCAAGACCTGGGACGATCTGTTCGCCGAATACACCAAGGCTCCGCCGATCATTGACCTCGCGGTGAAAGGGAAGGCTACAGCGATTGCCTTCATCGCGACTCGCGAGCACGACATTCTTTACCGGCATACCAATTCCGACGCGGGAGAAATCGATCGGCTGCCCATGGTGCTGGTCGCGCGCGAAGATGGCGAGCGCATCGCGCGGCTGCTGGCTTCGCACCATCCAGTGTGGGCCGACTTATCGATTCCCAACCAGATCGGCGGGCCGATCAAAACTTCAAATGTGATCGCGGAAATCAGAGGCAACGAAAAGCCCGACGAGTTTGTGATTCTGGGCGCGCACCTGGATTCCTGGGAACTGGGTACCGGAGCGCTCGACAACGGCTGCAATGCCGCGCTGGTGGTGGACGCGTTGCGCGCCATCAAAGCCTCGGGGCTGAAGCCGCGGCGGAGCATCCGCTTTATTCTTTTCTCGGGCGAAGAAGAGGGATTGCTGGGTTCGCGGGCTTATGTCCTGGCGCATCGTTCGGAACTTGATCGAGCCGCCGGCGTGGTCATCTACGATTCGGGCACGGGCAAGACGACCGGTTTCTCCGTGGGTGGACGCAAGGATGTGTTGGGGAACGCGCAATACTTGATCTCGCCCTTGCAGCAGTTTGGCGTGACCACGTTGCCGGTAACCATGGAGTGGGGCACCGATCATTTCGACTTTATGCTGGAAGGCGTTCCTACGTTTGTCGCGGACCAGGATGAAGCCAACTATCTGGAAAATTACCATGCGGTTTCCGACACCTACGACAAGGTGGACTTCCCGCAACTCAAGAAACACGTGGCCGAAGCCGCCGTGCTTAGTTTTGGTTTGGCCAATCTGCCGGAGAGAGTCGGACCGCGGCTTACGCACGAGCAGATCGACCAGACGATCCGCGAAACCCACAGCGACGAGCTGTTCAAAGCCTTCGGCCTGTGGGACGCTTGGACCAGCGGCAAACGCGGGCGACAGAAATGAAAAAGCTATTGTTAATTTTTGATTGCTGATTGTTGATTGAAACCCGTGAGTCGAAACTCGCGCGGACGCAAGGTTTTTAATCAGCAATCAGCAATCAACAATTCCCAACGCCGGGTTTCCATTGTTCTACTTCTGGATCCTCTTCAACCTGTTCGCGATCGGCATGCTCGTGCTCGACCTGCGTGTGTTCCACCGGCCGGGCCGAGTGGTGGGCTTTCCGGAGGCACTGGGTTGGAGCGCGATGTGGGTCGCCCTGGCGGCCGCTTTCGCCGGAATCATATTTTTCTGGCAAGGGCACCAGCCCGCGCTCGAATTTGTTACCGGCTACGTTCTGGAACTCTCGCTCAGCGTTGATAACCTTTTTGTTTTTCTCCTGATCTTCCGTTTTTTCAGCGTCCCCGAGGAGCAGCAGCATCGCGTCTTGTTCTGGGGAATCCTCGGAGCGCTGGTGATGCGCGGAATCTTTATCGGCGCCGGGGTCAGCCTGATTCACCGTTTCCACTGGATTTTCTACGTCCTCGGAAGCCTTCTGATCTACAGCGGCATCCGCGTCTGCGCCATGGGCGAGCGTCAGGTCGATCCCTCGAAGAACCCGGTGGTGCGCGGGTTGCGGCGTTTCGTGCCAGTGACCGACGACTACCACGGCGGCAAATTCTTGGTGCGCCTGCCGGCGGACCCGCGTTTGTATGCCACGCCGCTGCTCGTGGTTTTGTTCGTGATCGAAACCACCGACGTTCTCTTCGCCGTGGATTCCATCCCCGCAGTGCTGGCCATCACGCTGAACGCGTTCATCGTCTATACCTCGAACGTGCTGGCCGTGTTGGGACTGAGATCGATGTATTTTGCGGTCGCCGGGCTGATAGGGATTTTTCGCTTCCTGCATTACGGATTGGCCGTGGTCCTGATCCTGGTGGGCCTCAAGATGCTCACCGCCGACCACTTCCCGGTTTCCACAATCGTCTCTCTCGGAGTAGTGGCTGGGGTGCTCTCCGTTTCGATCGCCGTGTCGCTCCTCTTTCCGCAGAAATCCGCCGACCACACGGCCGGGTGACGCGGCCGCGCTCGCTAGCTGAGAAGGAATCTTGCGCGGGGCGCAGGCGGATTTTCCGCCTTTGTCCCATACGCTATTATGTACAGCGATGCCGCAAGTCACCATCCATGTGCAGCCGCGAGCTTACCAGGCGCGCATTGAAAACGGACTGCTCACCCGCGCGGGCTCTGTGCTCGCCGAATTGCTGCCGCAGGCCAGCCGCATTTTTGTGGTGACTGTGCCGCCCGTGCGCAAACGTTGGGGAGCGAAGTTCATCCGCTCGCTCACTGCCGCGGGTTTCGAACCGCAAGTGCTGATGATGCCGGACGGCGAGCCGGCCAAGCGCCTGGCCACCGTAGAGGCTCTCGCCGAGAAACTGGCCCGGCTGGGAGCTGACCGCAAGGCCGTGGTGATCGCGCTCGGCGGAGGAGTAGTGGGCGACCTCAGCGGCCTTGTGGCTTCGCTCTACATGCGCGGCGTCGAATTCGTACAGGTCCCTACAACATTGCTTGCCCAGGTGGACGCTTCCATCGGCGGCAAGACCGCGGCGAACCTCACCGCGGGCAAGAACCTGCTGGGAACGTTTTATCACCCGCGCGTGGTGCTGATTGATCCGACTGTTCTCAAGACGCTGCCTGACCGCGAATTTCGCGCCGGACTGTATGAGGCGTTGAAGTGCGGCGTGATCGGCGACGTGGAACTCTTCCTGCGCTTCGAACAGAACCGCGCCAAGATTCTGAAACGCGATCCCATCGAATTGGAGTGGCTGATCGCGCAATCCGTAAAGTTGAAAGCTGAAGTGGTTTCTGCTGACGAACGTGAAGGCGGCTTACGACGCGTACTCAATCTGGGTCATACCGTTGGCCACGCGCTTGAAGCCGAAACCGGCTACCGGCGCCTGCTTCACGGCGAAGCCGTCGCCTGGGGCATGATCGCCGCCACGAACATTGCGCTCAGCGTGGGCCGCACGGACAGCGTCACCGCCGGACGTATCGCCGACGCCGTGCTCAGCCTGGGCAAACTTCCGGAAGTGAACGTGAGTGCGAAGAAAATTCTTGGGCGTTTGCAGACCGACAAGAAAACTCAGAATGGAGTAGTGCACTTTATCCTCCCGCGCGAAATCGGCAAGGTCGAAGTCGCCACCGACGTGCCGGAAGCGGCCGTGCTGCAGGCCGTGGACGAACTGAGGCGCGTGTCGCGTGGCGGATGGGGAAAATGAAATTGCTGATTGTTGATTGCTGATTGAAAACCACCAGGCATACGGATTTGTAGAGTCCTTAATCAACAATCATCAATTAACAATCAACAATTGACCATTGATCTCTTCCGCATGACGAACTCGACCAGACTCGTAACCGGCGCCGCGCCTCAGGGAGCTACTGACCCTGATTCCGCCGCGCAGGCCGTGCGCGCGATGTTCACTTCGATTGCCCCGCGCTACGACCTGCTCAATCACGTGCTGTCGTTCAACATCGACCGCGTGTGGTGGCGGCGCGCGGCGCGCACCTTCCGCGAAGTCTTGTCGCGGTCAGACGCTCGCGTGCTCGATCTTTGCTGCGGCACCGGCGACATGACCTTCGCGTTGCGGCGGCAAGCGAAAAAATCTGCGCAACAAACTTCGCCGAAGGGTCTGCCCCAGACGTCGTCTCGAACTTCCCCGCAACTTCTCGGCGCTGATTTTTCGCATGCCATGTTGCAGCGTGCGCTAGGCAAGTCGGCGGGCACATCTACGGAGCGTTCCTCGAACAACGTTTCATCCTCGAATATTTCCTCCACCAACGGCAGGCCCGCCATGCCGCGCTGGATCGAAGCCGACGCCCTCAATCTTCCGTTTCCCAGCCAGCATTTCGACCTGGTGACTTCTGCATTCGGCTTTCGGAATCTCGCCGACTACGACGCCGGACTGCGCGAAATCGTCCGCATTCTGCGCCCCGGAGGCGAATGCGGCATCCTCGATTTCGGCGAGCCCAAAGGAATCACGGGGCAGCTTTACCGCATTTACTTTAAGCAAATCCTTCCGCGCGTGGGCACTATGATCTCCGGAGTGCGCGGGCCTTACGCTTATCTTCCCGCCTCCGTCGAACGCTTTCCCGAGCCGGAAGAAATGCTCGTGCGCATGCGCGACGCCGGATTCACAGAAGCGGAATGGACGCCCTATACGTTCGGAATCGCGGGACTGTATCGCGGTAAAAAGTGAAGGCAGCCGCCTTACGAAGCTTCGTTTCAGGCAGGAGCAAGATATGATGCAAAATATGATGCAAAGCAGAAGTCAGAACAGGAACGCAACGCTGGCCGCCCTCTTTTTATGCGTTGTTTCGGTCTCGAGCCTTTCCGCGCAATCGGCGCCAACAACCGCAAAGAGCGATTTTTTCAAAACCTCCGACGGCATCCGGATCCATTACCTTGAGGCCGGCAGCGGCCAGGCAATCGTTTTCATTCCCGGCTGGACGATGCCGGCCTGGATCTGGCAGAAGCAAATCGACGAGTTTGCGAAGAAGTATCACGTCATCGCCGTCGATCCCCGATCGCAAGGCGAGAGCGACCAACCAACTTACGGCCACATGCCCGAAACCCGCTCGCGTGACTACAAAGAGCTCGTGGATCATCTTGGCCTGAAGCAACCGGTTCTGGTCGGCTGGTCCATGGCGTGCGGCGAGTTGGTGAAGTATGCCGAGCAATTCGGCACCGATAACATCGGAGGAATGGTCCTGGTGGATGGCTTTCTCGCGGACAAGCTCAGCCCAGAGATGTTCGGCTTCGCCACGGGATGGATGAACCAACTTCAGCTGGATCGGCAAAAGCAAGCCGACGGTTTTGTTCGCAGCATGTATAAGAAGCCGCAGACGGAGGAATATCTCAAGCGCGTCATCGACGCCTCCACCCAGGTTCCAGCCGATGCTGCGGTCGTACTCATCTACAACATGATTGCGGTGAAGGATATTTCAGCCGGCCTCGCGAAGATGAATCGTCCGGTGCTTTTTGCTTACCAGCCCGACTCGCAGGGAAGCGCCGACTTTCTGAAATCGAAACTGGGCGACAAACTCCGGTTGGAGCGATTCGACGGCGACGGCCACGCATTGTTCGTCGATGACGCGGAGAAATTCAACCGCGTGCTCGAAGAATTTATCCACAACCTTCCCAAATAATTCCGGCAAAAGTAATTTAATACCCTGAGGACTTCGGCATGCTCGCTGGCCTTCGAACCCGCGATTTACGCAAGGTCTATAACTCGCCGCCTCCAATGGCCGCGGGCGGCGGCTTTAGCTTCAGTGCAGGCCGCGGCAAGAAGAACAAGCAGTCCAAAGCGGAGATCGTTGCGCTCGACGGTCTCTCGCTCGACGGTCTCTCGCTCGAGGTTTCACCCGGAGAAATTTTCGGTCTGCTGGGACCAAACGGCGCCGGGATCGGCCTGCGGCAGTTCCACCGAAAAGCGGTCAGCTAGATTGCTTGACGCTGTCCGCGAAAGCATCCGCGATGGTGTAGCGGATCACGTCTTCATACTCCGGACCTAGAAACCGTCGCAGACGGTCGGTGTTCATGATGTACTCACTCGTCATGTAGGGAAGCGCCTCCGGAGGGATCGCAGAAAGTTTCCGCTTCCACAAAATTTGCAGAACCATCCGCATCACCCACTTTCCGGGCACGCGAATCAGCCTGGCCTGCGCCATCTCCACGCAGCGGCCAAACGTAAGTGGCTCTCCGCGTCCGGCCACGTTCAACACCGTCAAGCGCTGCGTCTCAGGCTCGCGGCGCAGGATGTGGGCAATCAGCCGCGCCATGTCGTCCACGTGGACGAACTGAATTTTGTTGTCCAGAAATTCCTGTCCGCGCGGAAGCATGCAGGGCAGCCGTTTTCCCGCACTCCGCATTTTCTGGGCGCGCGCGCTCTTGCCGCCCGGCGTGCCTCGAAACGCTCCCAGCAGGTAGTTTTCCACGCTCGCTCCGGCAAAAATATGCGGCCGCAGAATGTAGGCGCTGCATCCGCGCAGCGAGGGCGAACGTTGCCGCACCACTTCGTCGGATTCTTTCTTGTGGATCGCGTAAGGCAGCGTGTGCGCACGTAGCGGGAAGTCTTCTTCCACCGGCCGCGGCAGCTCTGGCCCGTAAGCCGAAACGCTGCTGGGAAAAATGAATTGCTTCACCCCGTCGTCAGTCTGGCGGTTGGTCTCAGTGATGGCTTCCATCACGCGCGCCGTACCCGCCACGTTGATCTGCCACATGCGCGTCACGTCGAGCACGCCCGTCCGCACCGGATCGATCACAAACGCCAGGTGGACCACGGCAAAGGTCTGCGTATCGCGCAGCAGTTCATACAGGCTGCGGCAGGAAGCTTCATCGCCCAGATCCATGCGCTCGAATTGCAAGGGAAGGTCGGTGTGGGGCGGATTGATATCCACCCCAATGACTGAGAAACTCCCCAGCAGCGGCAAAAGCCTGAGGCCCAGGTTGCCGCTAATCCCGGTGACCACAACCACAGGCTTCGGCATTAGTTCGGTGAAGCTGCCGGCGGCGGAGTTTGTGGCTGTGCGGGCGGGTGCGCCATGGGAGGGGCCGTTTGCGGCGCCCGGTTCGGCATCATCCGCGCTCCCGGCGGCGGTCCCGGCGGACCAAAGTACGCTTCATTCGTCTCTACCGTGAACGACTTCTGGTATTTTTCCATTCCTTCCCGCTGCCGCTGGCCCTGCAACATACCGTGGATTTCGTTCTTCAGCTGGTCGTCGAGGGGCATCTGTTCGATCGCCTTTACCTTGTAAATGTAATGCCCTCCTGTGTCGCCGATGACCTGCGAGACCTCGCCTTCCTTCAATTCGAACACCGCGAGCTGGCCCGGCGGCAGGCCGTTGCGCCGCACTTTGGGCAAGTTGATGGGGGGCACTTCCAGTTTCATTCCCGCCGCGTCGTAGGCTTCTTTCTGCAACTTCACAAAGTCTTCTCCCGCAGCCGCTCGCGTCCGCAGACTCTCCGCCAGCTTCGCTTCTTCCTGCTCCGTATCGGCTTTTGCTTTCTGCTGCTGTTGCTCCGGAGTTGGCTTCACGTCCTTTTCATTCTTCGCGTCTTTGCCCTCGTTCTCATCCTTCAACTCGGGTTTGGCCTCGGCTGCGGGTTGCCGGAAGTGCGGCACGAACACGCGGTCCAGATTGAATTGTTGATAGGAGTCAAGATGCTCCTGGTAGTACTTGTCCACGTCTTCATCCGAAATCTTGGCCGCTTCCTCCGAGATTTGATCCCGCAGTTCCCGGCCGAGGATCTGCAGGCGCGCGAACTTCATCTGCGCCTCGAACTCGGCGGTTTTGTCCAGGCCCTGCTTTTGTGCAGCCTCTGCGAACGCCAGAATGCCGGGATAAGCCGTCGCCAGCTGCTTCTCGAGTTGCGGCGTCGGATGCGGCGAGAGACTGTGCAGCAACCGTTCGAATTCTGCTTTTGTAACCACGGTCTTACACTCCTCGGACGCCGTCTTCGCTACCGGCTTGGCCGGAGTCGTTCCGGCTTTGGCCGCAGCCGGCCGCGGTCGCGGCTTGCATACTCCAGTAATCGTGAGCACCGCGGCATTTTCCGGAACCGAGTCCGCTGTTTCCGGAAGCCCTGCGGCCGCTTGCCGTCCCGCCATGTTGGCCGGAGCCCGGCCTGGCTGGGCGGGAGGCTGCGCGCCCGGCTGCGCCTGTCCCCAGGCCAGCCCTCCCAACAACACACACATCAGCCAACTCCTAAGCATAGAAAAATTCCTCCAGGATTGGTGTTTCAGAGTGTCGCAAATCTAAACCAAACATCGTAGCACGTCTGCCCGGCTTCCGGCGCTCAGGCGTGGCTCGTGTAGGACGGACACTCTTGTCCGTCGCTTTTGACGTTGATTTTGATCGCGTGGAAATAAATCAGGAGCCAAGTCAAGGGCGACGGACAAGAGTGTCCGTCCTACACAAGCCAGCCCGAAGCCCGAAGCCAGACCCTTCCGCACCGTTACCAGCCACTGGCAACTAGTCACCAGCCACTGCTTTCGGAAACCCAGCAGCTATAATCTCTGCATGTCGGGCAGCCCTGCCGTTTATTCTCCCGGATCGATGCGCGCCGAAAAACGCGCGGCAGCGGGGAACTCCGTTCTAGCGGCTCTCGTCATCACTTCGCTCAAAGCCATCGTCGGCCTGAGCACGGGCAGCCTCGGCATTCTTTCGGAGGCGGCGCACTCCGCGCTCGACTTGATCGCTGCGCTCATTACGTTTTTCTCGGTCGGAGTTTCCGACAAGCCCGCCGACGCCGATCACCAGTACGGCCACGGGAAAGTTGAAAGTTTTTCCGCGTTCCTCGAAACTGCCTTACTTCTGCTGACCTGCGCCTGGGTCATCTATGAGGCCGTGTTGCGGCTGTTTTTCCGCCGCGTCGAGATCGAACCATCCCTGGCGGCCTTCGCCGTCATGGTGTTTTCCATGGGCATCGACTGGTGGCGTTCCCGCGTGCTGGGCCGCATCGCCACCAAATATGATAGCCAGGCCCTCGAAGCCGATGCCCTGCATTTTTCCACCGACATCTGGTCCGGCGGCGTGGTTGTGCTCGGGCTCCTGCTGGTGCTTTTGGGACGCACGTTCCACGTCGGATGGCTGCGGAACGCTGACCCGGTCTCCGCACTCTTCGTGGCCGGCGTGATCGTCCACGTCAGCTGGCGTCTGGCGCGCCGCACCGTCGACGTGCTTCTCGATGCTGCCCCCGCCGGCGTTCGCGCCCAGATCACCGAAGCTGTTTCCCGCGTGGAGGGCGTGCTCGAAGTAGATCGCGTCCGCATCCGTCGCGCCGGCAACCACTACTTCGCCGATCTTGTGGTTGGCATGGCTCGCACCCTGACATTCCAGCGTTCCGAGCAGTTGGTGGAAGCTGTCACCAACACGGTCCGGCGTGTTCTGCCCGACGCCGACGTTACCGTGCAGCCCTTGCCCCGCGCCCAGCGTTCCGAAAATACTTTTGACCGCATTCGCGCCGTCGCCACCCGCCACAACCTCAACGTGCACGACATCAGCGTGCAGGACCTCGCCGGCCAGTTGCACGTGGAGCAGCACGTCGAGCTCGATGAACGGATGACGCTCAAACAGGCTCACGATCAGGTTACCGAACTCGAAGCCGACATGCGCCGCGACGTTCCGGAGATCGCCGACATTCTCACCCACATCGAAAGCGAGCCCGCAACTATCGAAAAACCCGAAGAATTAATCAGCGACGCCAAACTTGAGCATCGCCTGAAGGCGGTCGCCACGGAGTTTCCCGAGATCCTCGACGTGCACGATTTCATCATCAAGCGCGTTCGCGGACGTCTCTACGTCTCCTGCCACTGCACTCTTTCCGACGACCTTCCGCTCTCCCGCGTGCACGACATCCAGACCGAACTCGAAATCCGCTTCAAACAAAAAGCCCCGGAATTGTTCCGCGTCCTGATCCATCCCGAACCCAACACGGATAACCGGAGGTAGCGAGGTAGCGTAAATATGACCGAAGCCAAAGCCACCTGGATCGACGGCCAGCAGTTCACCGGCATCGCCACTAGCGGCCACGCCATCATCCTCGACGGCGACAAAAAAACGGCGAGCAGCCCCATCGAGCTGGTGCTCATCGCCTTGTGCGGCTGCACCGGTTACGATGTGGTCTCGATTCTCCAGAAGAAGCGCGAGCCCTTCACTCGTCTCGAAGTTCGCGCCCACGCCGAGCGCGCCACCAGCTATCCAGCCGTCTTCACTGAAATCAAGCTGACTTACCGTGTCGGTGGTAAAGTGTCGCGCAAGGCGGTTGAAGATGCCGTCCGCCTCTCCAAAGAAAAATATTGTTCCGTTTCCGCCATGCTTGAAAGAACCGCAAAGATCACCGCCGACATCGAATACGTAGACGCGTAATACATTGGGTTTTTTGCAGTTGCAGAAAGCCTGTTACAAATTTGTCATCCCGACCGGAGCTTCGCATTCCCGAAGGGAACGGGCAGCGGAGTAGATGGACCTTGTGTTTTCGCGCCCGCTACGCGATGCGGCTATAAGAATATGAACCTTAAAATCGTCCTGTTCACCCAACCCGGATGCCTTTCCTGTGAGCTGATGAAGGTCTACCTGGAAGCGCGCGAACTCTCTTTCTCGGAGCGCGACATCGTCGCCGACCCCGCCGCTCGCCAGGAAATGATTGACGAACACGACAGTCTCACCACCCCGACCATCGTTGTCATCTCAGGCGAGACCGTGGAAGTGATCGTCGGCTTCGCTCCCGAACGCCTCGACGAATTGCTCGCCGCGGCGGAGTCATCGGAGCCCGCACCCGGGCCGTCACCGCATCCACTGATTCGAATCACAAAGTCCGCATAGAGTTCGAATAGAATTCGCATAATGACCGCCGAGCCCTGATTCGCTTCCCGAACCCGCGAGGCCTGCCATCCAGAATCTTTCCCATCCCACTCCGCGCCCGCCGCATCCTCTCCGCGGATATTTATTCATCGCTTCCGCCGCATTTCTCTGGGGAGTCTCCGCCGCTCTCGGCCGCGCCGTGTTCACCGGGAAATTTCCCCTCACCGGCGAAGCAACTCATCCAATCGACCCACTCATCCTCTCGCAAACCCGCACCACATTTTCTCTGCTCGTCCTGCTGCCCCTCCTGGTCGGCCGCCGCGGATGGCAGCGCATCCAGCTCCCCAAGCCCGATCTCGTGCAATGCCTCGTTCTGGGCATGCTGGGCGTGGCCGCCTCAAATTATTTTTATTACGTCGCCATCCAGAGAACCAGCGTCGCCATCGCCATCATCGTGCAATACACCGCGCCCGTCTGGGTGCTGCTCTACGTCGTCGCGCGCCGCCAGCAAAAACTTTCTTTGAAGAAAGTAGCCGCCGTGGGCACGGCCATCGCTGGAATCGCGCTCACCCTCGGCATCGTCGGAGCCAAATCCTCGCCCCTCCGCCTCGATTCCTACGGCCTGTTCGCCGCGCTGCTCGCCTCGTTTTCGTTCGCCTTCTACAACGTTGCCGGTCACCGCGTTCTCGCCCGCTACGATCGCTGGCGCGTTCTGGTCTGGACCCTGACCTCCGCTTCAGTCTTCTGGCTCATCGTGAATCCACCCTGGAAAATTCTCGCCGCTCACTACGCGCCCGCGCAGTGGGCATTCCTCTTCACCTTCTCCATGATCTCCGTCCTGTTCGCGTTCTCGCTCTACTTCCAGGGACTGCAACACCTCGAACCCACGCGCGCCATCATCACCAGCTGCCTCGAACCGGTATTCTCCATCCTGCTTGCCGCCGCTTTTATCGGCGAACTCCTCCGCCCCATCCAGATATTCGGCATCATCCTGGTCCTCGCCGCCATTGTGCTCGTGCAGCTCTCCGGCCGCGGCACCACGTCGTCCGAACCTTCCATTCTGGTCGAACCCATCGAATAGGTGATCTTGAGCGAGGCTTTGGGAAGGGCACGGCTTCAAGGCTCCGGAAAAGCTCAACAGATGCGTGCACTACCGTGGAAGAGCGGCGCTTCAGCGCCGCGTAGAGCCCCAAATCAGCGCGGGCTTCAGCCCCTGAGGTTCGCCCTCGTATCCAACTCCCCAGGATAATTAAGAGCCCATCGAACAGGAGCCCTGAAAGTAACGTTCCCCTCTTGGTACTTTGGTGCTGCGCTTGACAAGGTTTTTACATCAGAATTTCCAATTCTTGGCTACGCTCTTCATATCCTGATCGGATCATTCCCTGATCGACGGAATAACGATCGCCTGATAGCGATCGACATAGCGATCGACCGACAACGCTGGAAGTGAGAGGTTTGCGTTATGAGGGTTCGCTCCGCACTCTGCGTTCTGACATTTCTTTGCGCCTCGTTCGCGCCCTGTTTCGCCCACCACATGGCAGTGGTGGTGAACAAAGACAACCCGGTTGAGAACGTCACCGCCGCTCACCTGGCGAGAATTCTTCGCGCCGAAATCAAGAAGTGGCCCGACGGCAAGAACCTCGTCCTGGTTCTCCACAAAGACTCTCCCGGAGAAACCGAGACCCTGCAGCACCTGAATAAAATGTCGGCCGCGGAGTGGCAGACCATCCTCGCCACGCACAAAGATTCCATTGTGTTTGTGGATACGGACGCCGACGTCCTCAAAGCGGTGCAGGCCGAGCCCGGCGCCATCGGCCTGGTCGAAGAGCACTCCCTCGACGGCAGCATCACGGTCGTCAAAGTAGACGGCAAGTTGCCCATGGAGTCAGGCTACCTGCCGCATTAACGCCCTGCCCCGCCGGGAGCTTGCAGCTGTGGAGCACTTCGAGACCAGTGGGGCACTTCGAGACCCGTGGAGTACCTCGAGACCCGAGGAGTGCTTCGAGACCCGCGGAGTACCTCGAGACCCGTGGAGCGCTTCGAGACCCGCGGAGTACCGTGGAAGAGCGGCGCTTCAGCGCCGCGTCACGCGTTCAAGGGGTGCGGGCTTTAGCCCCCGCGCTCCTCCCCAGCAGCCGAAAATATCTCCGCGCCTTCCCCACGTCGCGCCCAATCTGTTCCCGCAACGCCTCCACTGACGGAAACTTGATCTCCTCCCGCAACCGCTCCAGAAAACAGATCTCCACCTCCGTATCCGGCGTCAACTCAATGGGATGAAAATTCAGCAAATGCGTCTCCACCGCAAACAACTCCGCCCCAAACGTGGGACGATTCCCCACATTGGTCACTGACTCAAACTGTTCCGCGCCCATGCGCGTAGAAGTAATGTAAACGCCATCTTTCGGCACCAGTTCCTCATAGCGCGCCAGGTTAATCGTCGGCACCGTGTACTTTGAACCGTAGCCCCGCCCCCGCCCCGGAGTTCCCAGAATGCAAAAAGGACGCGCCAGCAAATGCCGCGCCCGGCTCACCCGTCCCTCGCTGAGCAGCTTGCGAATCTGGCTGCTCGATACGGTCTCGCCGCGCAGCTTCATCTCGGGATAAGTCTTCACCTCAAATCCCATCTCGCGCCCGAACTCGGCCAGCATGTGGACATCACCCCCAGCCTTGTGACCGAAACGGAAGTTGAAGCCTTCGTGCACCTCGCGCGCGTGCAGCTTCTTTTTCAGAATGCGCTCCGCAAATTGCCGCGGCGTCATCAGCGAAAGATCACGCCCAAAAGGCAGCAGCAGCACCGCATGCACGCCCGTGCTTTCCAGCAGCCGGAGTTTTTCCGCCGTCGGCGTCAGCAGCTTCAAGCTAGATTCCGGCCGCAGAATCCGCGCCGGATGCGGCTCAAACGTCACTGCCACTGCCTTGGCCCCACTCGCCCGCGCCCGCGCCACAATTTCCCGCAGGACATGCGCATGCGCGCGATGCACCCCATCAAAATTCCCCACGCTGACCAGCGTCACCCCAAAGTCCGCGGGAATGTCGTCAAGTGTGTGAAAGACGTGCATGGAAAGTAGGAAACGAAGGTTCTTGCTGGCCCTGATTTTACTGGCCACTGATCCCTGGCCCCTGCTCTTAAATTTCAAACTCCAGCTTCATCCCGTCATGCGCCAGCCGCACATGCGGAGGCAGCGAGGCGTTAGTCGCTTCGTGGGCCAGGTCGTGGCAAATGTGCGTAAAGAAGGCGCGCTTGGGTTTTACCCGGTCGACAATCCGCAACGAATTGTGCACCGTCGAGTGCGTCGGATGCGGTTTGTGCCGCAGCGCATCCAGAAACAGGATGTCGAGCCCGCGCAGTTGATCAAACGACGATTCCGGAATTTCGCTGTGATCGGTTAAATACGCGGCCGATCCGAAGCGGTAACCGCAAATCTGGTTCTCGCCATGAATCAGAATCACCGGCTCGAAACGTGCTCCCAGCACATCGACCGGCCCATCAATCGGTTTCAATTCCAGCTGCGGCAAGCTGCCAAATTTATAGTCACCGTCAAAAATGTAGGTAAACATCCGGCGCAGAAACGCCGCCGCATCGGGACGCGCGTAGAGCGGCAGCTTGCCCGGCTTGTGCTTGTAGCTCAGCGGCCGCAGATCGTCAATGCCCAGAATGTGGTCGGCGTGGGTATGCGTATAAAGCACGGCGTCCACGCGCGCAATATTTTCGCGCAGCGCCTGCGTGTAAAAATCCGGCGAAGTGTCGATCAGCACTACTTTGCCGTCGTACTCGATCATCACTGACGGCCGGGTGCGCTTGTCGTGCGGATCGGCCGAGCGGCATACCGCGCACTCGCATCCCAGCGTGGGCACGCCCATGGAAGTCCCGCTGCCCAGCACCGTGAGCACAGCTTTCATGATTTCGCTTTCGTGTTTCTGAGACTTGTCCCGAGCTGTTTCATCCTACGCCGATTTGTGAGCGTTGTTTCATCTGGCGTCGTTTCATCTGGCGTCGTTTCATCTGGCGTTTTTCATCCGGCGGTTTTTTATCTCACCCCGGCTCCCGCCGCCGGCCCCGCCTTGGGCGGACGGGCCAGTGCGTTGGTAACCTCTACATACGCCATGCGCAGTTCGTAGAGACTGTTCTGCAGGAAGTTTTCTTCCGCGGAGGTGAGATTGTTCTTGGTCTTCTCGCCAATCAAACTCAGCGTATCAATCGTCTGCCGCGCCCCGATAAGATCAATGCGCGGCTGCTGGCCCTGCTCGCGCATCATTCCGAGCTGCAGCATCGCTGTCATATAAAGCGAAGCCAGAAAGCGCTCAAACGTCATTTCGAACTCTTTGGCGGAATGACCGCTCAATTCCACCTGCGAATCCACATCGCGCGCCGATTGCCGGTACGCGGCGGCCTGCGCATCCTGTTCGGCCACGCTGGGTGGAGGTGGAATATCGCGCTCGGCCACCAGGTCCGGAGTTCCTTCAGGCGTTGCCGCGGGCGTTGTAACCGCAGACTCCACTAGCCTCGCGGATTCCTCGACCGCAGGCGCGGCCGGCGGCGGTGCAGCCGATTCCACTTCTTCCACAACCTCACTGCGCAACGCCCCGTCCGACGTGAAAAGACGCCGGTCGGTCACCGTGAAACTGGATTGTTCATGCTTCTTATGCGCCATAAAATCTTTTCCCTCAAAAAATCGTTTCGAAAATCCAGAACCCAAAACCGAGCCGTGTGCGAACACCATTCCCGCGCCGGGTGCCCCATTCTCGCGTCTTTTGCGAGAAGTAGGGATTTACCTCGAAGCGGCAATTACTTCACCAGCTCCGCTCACTGCCCGAGCAACTCTTCCTCAAAGGGCAACTTCACAACCTTCGCCGCCGCCGCACCAATCGTGACCTCGCGTCCCGGCGCGCCCACTTCCCGCCGGATATATCCGAGCGCCACGCTTCGACCAGACTCTCCGGGCAGGGATGCGACGCTGGTCACCTCGCCAACTTCCTTGTCGACAGCGACCGCGTTTCCGGCAGCGGTGTCCCGTGCAACAATTTTCGCGCCCGCCGCGATCGGCTCGCCATTCGCCACCACAAAGCCGGCAAACATGCGGTGCACGTTGCCGCGCGCGCGAATGCGTTCGACAATCTCCTGCCCGATGTAGCAACCTTTGGTAAAACTCAATGCCCGCGCCTGCTCGGTTTCCTGCGGCAGTTCGCGCTCGCGGATGTCCACGCCATAAAGCGGAATGCCCGTGAGAATCCGGCGCGTCTCCAGCGCTTCCGCTCCCACGGGGGTCGCGCCCGCCGTCAGCAGCGCATCCCACAGCTTTTTCACTTCACCCGGGGCCAGCCAGATCTCGTAGGAATTTTCATTGCTGCGCACCAGCGTACAATCCACGCCGCGCCACTTCATATCGTGCAGGGACAGATCGCCGATCTGCGGCGCGGCCAGTTCCGGCAATTCGAATCCGCATGCCGTCAGCACCTCGCGAGCTTTCGGCCCGCTGACGCCCAGAGCAGTCAGGCTCTCGCTGAGATCGCTGACCTCGACTTTGTCCATGATGATGTATTTGCGGAAGATAGCGAGAATTTTCTCAGCCTGACTGCGATCGGTATCCACCAGCAGAGACTCGCCGCGATTGTAAGCATTGAGGTCGCCGAGAATGTGTCCTTGCGGATTGAGAATGAACGCGTACACGCCGCGTCCGGCAGCCAGGTCGCGGATGTTGTTACTGACCATGCCGTTCAGCCAGCGCACGCGGTCTTTGCCCGCCAGCGCAATCTTTGCGCGAAAACCCAGATCGTAAACGCCGCAACCCGCGCGCAACGCCGCAAGCTCGGTGCGCGGGTCCGAGAAGACCGCGGCGGTGGTTGCGCCGCGGTATTCGCCCATGCGAGTCGCGCCCAGGCCTTCCACGTAAGTTTGCAGTGCAGCCATACTCATGATGATCCTTCGATTATAGCGAAGCGTGCGCTGTGCAGGAGGATTGTGTAGGACGGGCACTCTTGCCCGTCGCTTTTGACGTTGTTTTTTAATAGCGCAGAAAAAATCGAATCAAAGTCAAAAGCGACGGACAAGAGTGTCCGTCCTACACAAGCGAAGTCAAGAACTAGAATCAAGCACTTGCACGAGGACTCAACGACTTGCACACAAAGTCAACGACTTCCACACAAAGTCAACAACTTGCACACAAAGTCAACGACTTGCACGCACCGTCAACAACTTGCACGAAGATGCAACAACTTAGCTCGAAGATAATCAAGAATGCGATTAGAGGCGATTTTAGGCTGTGGAAATCTTTTGACGACCCCGAGGCTGGCTCGACCTGCAAAAGTCGCACCACGGGATTGCCAGCGGCCCTGGCGTCGATCCTGCGGAGCAGGCAGCACGGGTCAAAGCCGATTTTTCACGCTTGATCGCCGCGACCAAGTCTATAGCTCAGCGATAACCTGGTTGTCCTCCAGCCTAGCCGACCCGTCCTCTTCATTCCTGATTGTTCCCGGCTCATTCCGGACTGGGCTTAAGTGTCCGCCGGGAACGCCGAAGCCAGGAGATCTTAACTTCTGCACTCTGAACTCTAACTTCTGCATTCCCGCGTACTCAATCGCGCCTTACTGACCTGCGCCTAACTCACCCACCCCGGCTTGTGCTAACGTTTTGCCGTGAATTCCCTAACCTCATCGCCTGCGGCATCAGCGAAGAAGCGCATTGCGATCATCCCCGGAGATGGCATTGGCCAGGAGGTCATGCCGCAGGCCGTCAAAGTTATCAGGGCCACAGGCGCCAAGGTTGAGCTGAGCGAATTCGATTGGGGCGCTGATCGTTACCTGCGCGACGGCATGACAGTCCCGCCTGACGGCTTCGAGATGCTGGGGCGCGACTTCGATGCGATTCTGGTTGGAGCCTTCGGCGATCCCCGCGTCGCGTCGAACATTCATGCCAAAGAAATTCTCCTGGGGATGCGCTTCCAGATGGACTTATATGCCAACGTGCGGCCGGTGCGGCTGATGGATAGCGCGCTGTGTCCGCTTAAAGGTATTGAACCGAAAGACATCGATTTCGTGGTGATCCGCGAGAATACCGAGGGTGTCTACAACGACGCGGGCGGCGTGTTTAAACGCGGCATGGCGGATGAAATCGCGATTCAGGAAGACATCAACACGCGCAAAGGAGTCGAGCGCATTATTCGTTACGCGTTCGAATATTACGAACGGCACACCAAGCTTGACGGCTCACGGCGGAATAAAGTTCTAATGTGCGACAAGTCGAACGCCATGACCCACGCCGGCGGCTTGTGGCAGCGCGTGTTCAAGGAAGTGGGCGGCGAGTATCCGCAGATCACGGCGCAACACATGTACGTGGACGCTCTTTGCATGCACCTGGTGCGCGATCCGCGGCAGTTTGACGTGATCGTGACCAATAACATGTTCGGCGACATCATCACCGATCTCGCTGCGGGCTTGCAGGGCGGGCTGGGCATGGCCGCGAGCGGAAATATTCATCCCGGGAAAACTTCGATGTTCGAGCCGGTGCACGGATCGGCTCCGCCGATCGCGGGGAAAAACGTGGCGAATCCGTTTGGCGCGATTCTGACTGCGGCCATGATGCTGGCGCATCTGGGGCTGACGCGGGAAGCGGAGAAGATTGAAGCCGCGGTGCTGGAAGCTGTGCGGCAGAAGAAGACCACGCAGGACGTGGGCGGGGCGCTCGGGACGCGGGAAGTGGCGGAGTGGGTGGCGGATTTCGTTAGCCGCTGACCTCTCAGACACATTGTCATCCTGAGCGGAGGGAGCCGATTCGCGAATGCGAATCGGCTTGCGCAGTCGAAGGATCCCTATAGCTTTATGAACTGCCGAAGGCGCGTCAGGGAATTCTCTCGTTCGGTGCAACTCTGAGATCAAATCGTGGGGCGAACTCCTTGATGAGCTTGTGATAGTTCCGGCGTGCACGGGGTCCTTCGACTGCGTGGGAAGTGCGCGAAGCGCACTTCCCACTTCGCTCAGGATGACAAGGGGTGGGGGTGCGCTCAGGATGCGCAGACGTTTAGGCCGAGTTACGGCCGCCGTCCCGCCAGCAGGGCCAGCTCCCGCCACTTCCAGTGACAGTCCACATCTTCGAAGCCGATTTCGCGCAGCCACTGGAGCTGCGTTTCCACGTCCAGCAGCTTGTTGGAGGGGTCTTCGGTTTCTACGGTGTAGCCGATGCGGTGCAGGAAATCTTCGTGCAGGCGGGGCGTGGGTGAGGACACGTGTTCGAGATTGCAGAAGACGCCGCCGAGGTTGAGCAGTGCGTGGATTTCGGCGTAGAGGGCGCGCTTGCGTTCGTGTACGACGTGATGAATGGCGAAGCAGGAGATGACGGCGTCGAATTTGCCCAGGCTTGGCAGCGGCTCGTCGAGGTTGTGAGCTACGACGGTGACGGAGGAGTCTCCGGCGAAGCGTTTACGGGCGGCTTCGAGCATCGACGGGGAGAAGTCGATGGCCACGGATTCGCTTTCGCCACGCGACCGCTCGGCTAAATGTTTCTTCACCAGGGCCAGCAGACGGCCGTCGCCGGTGCCGAGGTCGAGGATGCGGTGAGCGTCTTCGGGAATGAATTCCAGCAGGGCGGATTCGCCTTCGGTGCGGTGCGAGATGGAATCGGCGCGCTCGATGTAGTCGCGGGCGTGGTCGGCGGAAGACCAGAGATTGATGGGCGGATTTGCAGTCATGTCCTTTTGCCTTTTTGTGAACTTGAAAGGAGTATAGGGAAACAAGGTAGACTCGATCCTAATGAATAACGTTAAGAGGCTTGGACAGGGAGTTTTGTGGCGGTTTTGCGCGGTTGTGCTGTTTGCGGTGGCGTGCTGCGGATGGGCGGCTGCGCAGGATTCGGGTGGACAGCAAGACCAGAATCAAAATCAAAAGCAAGATCAGAGTCAAAAGCAGACGGACAAGAGTGTCCGTCCTACACAAGGCGCGCAAGGCGATGCCACACAGACTCAGCCTGCACAACCAAAAGAAGAAACCAAGATTACGCCGCGGCAGGCGGAGGAACTTTTTCATTCCGTGGACGAGATTCTGGCTTTTGACAGCAAGCAGACTGGGCTGCCGGTGAAAAAAGAAGTGAAGCGCAAACTCACCAGCCGCGAAGAAGTGGTGAGCTATCTCACCAAGAACAAGGATGACAAGGATACGCAGCGGTTGCGGCGTTCTGAGCTGGTGCTGAAAAAATTTGGGCTGCTTCCGCGCGACTTCGATCTGGAAAAGCTTCTGGTCGCGTTGCTGCGCGAGCAGGTGGCGGGTTATTACGATCCGAAGACGAAGACGGTGCACCTGCTGGATTGGGTTCCGGTGGAAGAGCAGGAGCCGGTGATGGCACACGAGTTGACGCACGCGCTGCAGGATCAGGCGGTGGGCCTCGACAAGTGGATGAGCCGAGGCGAAAAAGATCTGGCGGAGACGCGAAAAAATCCTACGGCGGTTGACATTGAAAACGACGAAGAGGACAACGCGCGGCAGGCCGTGGTCGAAGGGCAGGCCGAGGCGGTGATGCTGCAGTACGCGCTGGCTCCGGTGGGGCGGTCGATTGTGGATTCGCCCGATCTGGTGGAGGACATGGAATCGAGCATGACGAATGGCACTCCGGATTCGACGGTGTTCAAGGATGCGCCGATTTTTCTGAAGGAGTCGCTGACGTTTCCTTATCGCTACGGGCTGGAGTTTGAAATCAAGTTGATGCAGAAAGGCGGGCGGGAAAAAGCGTTTGCCGGAGTGCTGGCGAATCCTCCGCACACCACGCGGCAGATTATGGAGCCGGAGACTTATCTTTCGGGAGAAAAGATCGAGCCCATGCGGGTGCCGAATTTCAAGCAGGACTTCAGGAACTATAAGAAGTTCGATATTGGCGCGATGGGCGAGTTCGATGTGGCGGTGCTGCTTGAGCAATACGCGAACCAGGAGTTGGCGAAGTGGCTGTATCCGGAGTGGCGCGGCGGATATTACTATGCGGCGCGGGTGAAGGAAGATGCGGCCGCGCCGTTGGGGCTGCTCTATGTGTCGCGGTGGTCGAGCGCGGAGAAGGCTGAGGATTTTGCGGGGATTTATGCGCGGTCGCTGGGTGAGCGGTATAAGAAAGCAAATGAGATTGGGGATGCTGGGGCGGGAGCCGCTTCTGGAGGAGTGGTTTCAGGAAAATCTGGGCCGGGAGAATCTGTTGTTGCTGCAAAATCTGGGTCTGACGAAGCGGGTACGAAAGAAGCGTCGCCGAAACATAAGGGGTTCAAGGTGGTTCCGTTGCGGGGGCGGCACGTGTGGTCCACCGAGGAAGGCACGGTGGTGATCGAAGAGCAGGGCGATACCGTGCTGGTGAGCGAGAGTTTGGATGCGGGGACGACGGAGACGTTGGAGCGGGAAGTGTTTGGGGCGACGGTGACGGCGAGGTAGGCGTCGGGTGGAGATCCCCTGAGGGCCGGCCTCACTGCGGGAGTATGCGGGGTCCTTCGACTGCGTGACTGCTTCGCTTCGCGAACCAGTCACTCCGGTCAGGATGACAGACTAGAGAGAGTTGAGCCCGGCCAAGAGAATCTCTCGCGGTCAGGCAGTTCAGTTTTTTGGTTTTGATTTTTTCTTGCTGTCGTTTTCTTCTGGAAGCTCTCCTAGAAAATGTTGCACGTGGGCGACGACGTCGAACTGTTTGCCGGCGCGCTCGATTCTGAGTTTGCGTTCCTGTCCGGGCGTGCCTTCGAGCAGGGACCAGACTTGGCCCATGGTGGAGTCGGGGACGGGAATGCCGTCGACGGCGACGAGTTGGTCGCCGATCTGGACGCCGTCGGGTGGTCCGGGGACGGAGGGTCTGCCGTCGAAGTCGGCGATGCCGAGGATGGTGAAGCGGGTGTCGTCTTCGGGGCGGAGGGTGAGTCCGACGACGTCGAAGTCGGGAGCGCGGAACGTGCTGCCGATGTCGAAGTAGACGGTGGAGTGGGCGTAGTCGAGTCCGATGCGGTAGTTGAGCAGAGCTTCCGATCCCAGCAGGCCGATGGTGGTGATGCCGGCGCGCGTTTCAAACCACGACATTCCTTGCTTGGAAAAATCGGCCATAGGCACGCTGGTGAGGTAGAGCGGGCCGTACTGCAGGCGGTCCAGGCGAAGAATCTTCCACTTCGGCTCTTCGTCTTGACCCCACATGTTCGCGGGGCCAACGGCTCCCGTCATGTGCGGCCAGTCGGAGTGAGCGCTCTGCAGTTTGTCGAAAAGATCTTCGGACAAAAAGCTGATTGATGCGCCCATGTCGAGGGCGAGATTGTATTTTTTGTTTTCGATCTGGCTGGGAACCTGGATGAGTCCGTTCTCGGCGTTGATGAGAATCTTGCTGCTGATGCCTTTGAACTTCAGGGCTCCGGGCTGGGCGATGGTGAATTCGCGGTCGGGGAAATCGACGAGGACGTCGTAGTGGCGGAGGACGGAGGCGGGGAGATTAATTTCGGCGGACATGCCGGGGACCATCACGGTGGCGGCTGTCACGGGCTTCAGGGGAATTTTTACTTCTTTGATATTGGCGAGCGAAATTTTCATCTCGCCAGTCTTCGCATCACGGAGCGTGATCTCGGATGGCGGAGGAGCGGTGCAGGCTTTGTCATCGCAAGTTACGTTGAGTCCCAGGAGCGTGGCGGCGCGGCGCGACATTTCCAGATCGGGATTGCCGTTGTCGACCCATCCGCGAATGCGTTTAGTGGTGCCATCGGGGAGTGGGAGGTAGACGTCGATGACTACGCGGTCGTGGTCGAGCGTGATGGGGATGGTGACGGATTTGGGCGCGGGCTGGGCGAAGGCGGTGGTGACCAAGATTAGTGCTAGCAGAGTGCGGGAGCGCATGGGGAGATTGTAGCGGGTTGCGGGGTGATCAGCGAAAATCTGAAATCTGAGATCTGAGATCTGAAATCTGAAATCTAAAATCTAAAATCTTCAACCACTAAGGACACAAAGGTATACGTAAGGAAAAAGGCTCGGGACGCAGGGGTACGGGAGGGTCTTGTATAATCGCGGGTTTGGCTTTGGCTATGAATTTTTCTGGGGGAACGGTGGCACAAGCGGAAATTGGAATCATCGGCGGCAGCGGGCTGTATTCCATGCCGGGGCTGACGCGCGCGAAAGAAGTGCGGGTGAAGACGCCGTTTGGCGCGCCTTCGGACGCCTACGTGTGCGGGACGCTGGAGGGGCGCAAGGTGGCGTTTCTGGCGAGGCACGGGCGAGGACATCGCATTCTGCCGAGCGAGTTGAATTTTCGCGCTAACATTCACGCGTTCAAGCAGCTGGGAGTGGAAAGGATTGTTTCGATTTCTGCCGTGGGGTCGCTGAAGGAAGAACACAAGCCGCTGGAATTTGTGATTCCCGACCAGTTTTTCGATCGCACGCGGCATCGGGTGGATACGTTTTTCGGCGGCGGGGTGGTGGCGCACATCGCGTTTGCCGATCCGGTGTGCGGAGAGCTGGCGGCGGTGGTCGAGGCGGCGTGCAAGAAAGCCGGCGTAGTGGGCAAGCGCGGCGGAACTTATTTGTGCATGGAGGGTCCGCAGTTTTCTACGCGGGCGGAGTCGAATGTGTATCGCGGGCTGGGCATGGACGTGATCGGAATGACCAATCTGCAGGAGGCGAAGCTGGCGCGCGAGGCCGAGCTTTGCTATGTGACGGTCGCGATGGTGACGGATTACGATTGCTGGCATCCGCATCACGACTCGGTGACGGTGGATCAGATTGTGGCGGTGCTGCTGAAGAATGCGGAGAACGCGACCAAGGTGGTGCGCGAGACGGTGGCGGAGATGCCGCACACGCGATCTTGCAAATGCGGGTCGGCGCTGGCGCATGCGATCCTGACGGATCCGAAGAAGATTCCGGCGGCGACGAAGAAAAAGCTGAGGTTGATTTTGAAAGGCAGGGGCTAGGGAGAAGAACAGTGGCTAGTGATTAGTGGCCAGTGGCCAGTAAAACCGCTAGCCCGCTGGGTCTTAGTAGCAACTAGCCACTATCCAGTAGCTATTAGTAACTGATTCAGAGAGGATTCCGGCATTCATAATGAGCATTCTTGTCGTGGGCTCGGTTGCGTTTGATGATGTTACGTCGCCTTCGGGCAGCGTGAAAAATATCCTGGGCGGGGCGGGAACCTATTTTGCCCTGGCGGCCAGTTATTTCACGAAGGTGCGCGTGGTCGCTGTGGTGGGCGAAGATTTTGGAGCGGAGCAGGAAAAAGTTTTCCAGAAACGCGGGATTGACACGCGGGGCATCGAACGCGCCGCGGGCAAAACGTTTCGCTGGGGCGGGAGTTACAGCGAGAACTTGAACGAGGCGAAGACGACGTTTACCGACTTGAACGTTTTCGAAAGCTTTCAGCCGCGCATTCCGAAGGAATATGAGGACACGGAGTTTCTTTTTCTGGCGAACATTCAGCCTACGCTGCAGGCGGACGTGCGGCGCGAAATGCACTCGGTGCGGCTGACCGGGTGCGACACCATGAATTACTGGATTCAGCGCACTCCCAAGGAACTTGCAGAAACGTTGAAGCTGGTGGATGTGCTGTTGATCAACGATACGGAAACGAAGATGCTGGCGAGTGAGAGCAATCTGCCGCGAGCGGCGCACAAGGTGCTGGCCATGGGCCCGCAGGCGCTGGTGATCAAGCACGGGGAATATGGTGCGACCATTTTTTTCCGCGACGGAGCGTTCGGGATCGGGCGGCATCCGTTTCGCGCGCCCACGCTGCCCATTGAAGAGGTGAAGGATCCGACCGGGGCGGGCGATTCGTTTGCGGGAGGGTTTATGGGCTACCTCGCTTCGCAGGAAGAATTGAATCGCGAAGTATTGAAGCGGGCGCTGTTTTACGGCGGGGTGATGGGATCGTTTGCCGTGGAGCGGTTCGGCACGGAGCGGTTGCAGGGGCTGACCCGCGAAGAGATTGACGAGCGCTTTCAGGTGTTCCGCGAGTTGACGCATTTGGAATGATGCGGGGCAACCCTCAGGCGCTAAAGCGCGGGAAATTTTCGGCGCCTTTACGGCACGAGTAAACTCGCACCCTTCCCAAACAAACCCTCAAACATGCCTTCAAACGCCCTTTCAAGAATTCACATGAGCGCACCGACAAGCTCGCGCTGGGATTCTGAAGTCAGAGTGCTGGCGTCGCTGGCGGTGTGGGTTTCGGTTTTTTCCTTCCTGTTTTATTTCCGGCGCGGGGAAGTGCTGCTCTATGGCGACGCTGTCGCGCACATCAACATCGCGCGGCGCGTTTTCGATTCCAGAACTCCGGGGCTGTTGCAGTTGGGGACGGTGTGGCTGCCGCTGCCTCATCTGCTGATGATTCCGTTTCTGATCTCTAACGAAATGTGGCAGCGGGGCGTGGGCGGCTCGATTCCGTCGATGGTGGCGTATGTGTTCGGTGTGATCGGAATGTTTCGGCTGGTGCGCGGGGTTTTGTCGCGCGGAGTTTTGTCGAGCGAGGGTGGGCCTGGCGGTGAGGCGAGAGTCGCGGCGTGGATGGCGGCCGCGGTCTATGGCGCAAATCCGAATTTGATTTACATGCAGAGCACGGCGATGGGTGAGGCTCTCTACCTGGCGCTGTTTATCTGGGCGGTGGTGTATTTCAGTGAATTCACGCGTGGGGATGCGCGGGCGCTGGCGAAGTGTGGAATGTGTTTGGCAGCGGCTTGTTTGACGCGGTACGACGGATGGTTTCTAGCGGTGGGGATGGTGGCGGGTGCGGTGGTGAGTTACTGCTGCAAAGAAGTCGACAGTCGGGATTCCCACCCTTCGAAAACCGCGAAGGGTGGGACCACCAGAGTTTCTAGTTCGCCGCCTCGAAGCACGCTGGTGAAATTTGTTTTGATTGCGGCGGTGGCGCCTGTTCTCTGGCTCGCTTACAACGGAGTCGTTTACCACAATCCACTGGAATTTGAGAATGGGCCTTATTCGGCGAAGGCGATTGAAAGGCGGACGCAGAGCGCGGGATCGCAGGGGCATCCGGGGGCGGGGAATGTTTACGTGGCTGGGTTGTATTTTCTAAAGTCGGCGGAGGCGAACCTGGCGGAGAACGAGTGGTTGCAGCGGCTGTGGATTGTGTTGGCGGCCGCCGCGGTTGTTGTCATGATTGTCCACGCTCGCCAGAAACGCGATGCCGGGAACGCGCCGCGCCGTCAGGACGGCCCACCGGGCCTCGCCATGTCGCCATCGCGATGGCCGCTGATTTTTCTTTTGGTTCCCGTGCCGTTTTATGCGCTCTCGATTGCTTATGGGGGCGTTCCGATTTTTGTTCCGACGTGGTGGCCGTTTTCGCACTACAACGTACGTTACGGATTGCAATTGCTGCCGGCATTTGCGGTGGCAGTCGCGATTCTGGCGCACGCGGCCACGCGATCGAAGCAGTGGCCAAAGAACTGGCGACGCGCGGCGCTTCTCGGATTGCTGGTGATCGTGGTGGCGAGTTATGGATTCGTCTGGCGGGCCGGGCCGGTCTGCTATGAAGAGGCGGTCATCAACATGCACAGCCGGATCACGCTGGAGAGGCAAGTCGCGGGCTGGCTGCACGCTTTGCCTTCGAGCGCGTCGCTGCTGATGGATCTGGGCGGGCATCCGGGAGCGGTGGAGCAGGCGGGGATTCCGCTGAAGCGCACCATCAATGAAGGCGACCATCGCGTCTGGATGCAGCCGTCCGATCCGGAAGGGCTGTGGGAGCGCGCGCTGGCGAATCCCGCCGCACTGGCCGATTACGCGCTGGCTTTTGACGGAGACGATGTTTGGCGGGCAGTGCACGAGCGCGGTTTCAAGGCGCTGGTCGTGATTCGAGTGACGGGCCAACCGGAGGCCATTCTCTACCGTTTGCGGTAATCAGCGGCGTTACCTCGCGAGGCGCTTGAAGGCAGGAGTTGCGATGATAAAATCCAGCCACCAGAGGGCTTTTCTGGCGCTGTTTTTCTAGTTCGCTTTTTTTCGGTCCTCGCTTTCAAGCCCTCGGACATTCGCAATGAACTTGCAGAATATTTTCGATGCCCTGCACCGTGAGATGGCGACGGGTTTCGTTGCGAATTCTCTGGCGCGGTTGGTGGTAGCGGCGATTCTGGGCGGGATCATTGGGCTGGAGCGCGAACTCCGCCACCGGCCGGCGGGACTGCGCACGAATATGTTCATCTGCTTCGGCGCAGCCATGTTCACGATTCTGTCGGACGTGCTGGCGGTGGAACATCTTGGCGATCACACTCGCATTGCGGCGCAGATTATTCCGGGCATCGGGTTCATCGGCGCGGGATCGATTCTGCATACGCGCGGACTCACCGCAGGCCTGACCACAGCGGCCACTTTATTTGTGGTGGCAGGGGTGGGAATGGCCGCGGGTGGCGGCCTTTACTTGACTGCCGTTTTTGCAACCGGCGTGATTCTGATGGCGCTTTTTTCCCTCGGCTATCTTGAACAGAACTTCAACCTGAAGACTTTGTTGATGAGTTACGAAGTGAAGGGCGCCAGTGTGGACGAGATCAGCCAGGAGGTCAACCGCATCCTGGAGGCTGAGCATCGCATGATGCAGAACGTGGTTAGCGGAAGCACGGGCCAGTACATCCGGTTGCAGTTTGACGTGAGCGGGTGCAGGCGCGAGCAGAATGATTTGCTGCGACGTCTGAAGACCTCGACGCTTCTGGGCGGCGTGATTTCCTTAGGCCCGGTGGAATTGGAGTGAGCGAAGAGTCTGCGGTGATCCCGTGGCTAAAAGCCAGTGCCTGCGGGAATGACTTCTTGCTGATGGATGGCGCATTGGCTCCGGCGGAAATTGGTGCATTTACCCGCCGCATCTGCGATCGACACGAAGGCGTGGGGGCGGACGGCGTGGAGTGGATGCTGCCGCATGCCACGGCGGATATCGAGATTAAACTCATTAATGCCGATGGATCGGCGGCGGAGATTTCCGGCAACGGCACGCGTTGTGTGGCTGCTTACCTCTGCGAGGAGCGGGGCAAGGAGACTATCCATATTCAAACCGGGGCGGGAGTGAAAGTGTGCGTTCTTACTGCGCGCAGCGATTTCGGATATGAGTTTGAGATGGCCATGGGCGAAGCGGAGGTCGAGAAAGAATTGACCGTGGCGACCGGCCTTGGCGAAGTTGCGGGTATTCCAGTTTCGATCGGAAATCCGCATTATGTAGTCTTCGTGAACCGCTTTGACGAAAACTGGCAGGAGCGAGCCGCGGACATTCAGCGCTGTTCCAGATTTGAGCACGGCGTAAACGTTGAACTGGTTCTGCCTGAAGGGAAGCACGACCTGCAGGCTCGCTTTTTTGAACGCGGCGTGGGGGAGACGCAGTCGTCCGGGACAGGTTCTTGCGCCGCGGCAGTGGCGGCGATGTCGACTAGCAGACTGCAATCGCCGGTGAAGGTGCATGCTCCGGGAGGAACGCAGACCGTGCGTTGGGAAAATAATCAAGTGTTCCTGCGCGGGTCGGCGCGGTTAGTCTGCCGGGGAGAATTTTTCTTGCGTTGATCTTCTCGCACTAATCTTCTTAATGGTCTCTTCTTACTGATCTTCTTAAGAAGAATTGAGATTTTCTTGACGTGATCGGATCGTCTGCCACAACGGGTTTCTGACTCATGCCTCGCTCAAACTCTTCGCGCATCAAGCCGCCCGCACTCCGGCCCGGGGATACGGTTGGCATCGTTGCTCCCGCCAGCAATCTCAAACGCAGCGAACTTGAGGCTGGGTGCGAAGCTCTGCGGAGCGCGGGGTATGAGCCGTTTTATTTCGATTCCATTCTTGAGCGCGATCTTTACTTTGCCGGATCGCTGGGGCGACGGATTCGCGAGCTGGCAGAAATGTTTGCGCGTCCAGATGTGCGGGCAATTCTGTGCGCGCGCGGCGGCTATGGCGCGAATTATCTGCTGCAAGCGCTCGATGTGGACGCGATCCGGAGTAACCCGAAGATTTTTATCGGGTATAGCGACGTCACTACGCTGCTCACGTATTTTGTGGATGCTGGCGGGCTGATAACTTTTCATGGGCCCATGGCGGCGAAGGATTGGGCGCGCCCCGGCGGTGTGGATGTGGCATCGTGGCAGGCGGCACTGGGCGGCGCGGTGCCGTGGGAACTAAAGCTGGGCGCGGATTCCGGCGTGAGCGCCCTCGTCGAGGGCGCGGCCGAGGGTATTCTTTACGGCGGGTGTCTCTCGATTCTGGTGGCGTCGCTGGGCACGCCTTACGAGATCAAGACGGGCGGAACGATTCTGTTTCTGGAAGATCTGGCGGCCAAACCTTATCAGGTGGATCGCATGCTCATGCAGTTGAAGCTGGCGGGAAAACTCGACGGCATTCGCGGCATTGTCTTCGGCGAGATGATCGATTGCGTGCAGAACGCGAACCAGGGCTACACGCTGCAGGAAGTAGTCGTGCGAATTATCGGCGACTTGGGAGTGCCGGTAGCGTATGGTTTGCGATCGGGACATGTGACGGCTGGAAATATTACGCTGCCGTTCGGAGTGCGGGCGGAGTTGACGGTTCGCGGTGGAGTGGTGGGGCTGAAGATTCTCGAAGCTGCGGTGACGGTTTCTTGAGTGCGTGACCCTGCGCTCGGTCAACGGTAAGAACAAAAGCAAAGGTAAGAGCTAACCGCAAGGGGCGCCGAATAAAATCGCGAAGGGCGCGAAGAAAATTCATGAACGCTGCCAAACACATTCATATGATCGGCATCTGCGGGACGGCCATGGCTTCGCTGGCTGGCATGCTGAAGCAGCGCGGGTTTCGCGTGACCGGGTCGGACGCTGCGGCGTATCCGCCCATGTCGGATTTTCTGCGGGAGTTGGGCATTCCACTGGCGCAGCCCTTTGACGCGCGGAATCTCGAACCGCGGCCCGATCTGGTGGTGGTGGGGAATGCGATTTCGCGCGGCAACGTCGAACTGGAGCAGGTGCTCGACCATCGCCTTCCATTCTGCTCGCTGCCGCAACTTCTGCACGACGAATTCCTGCGCGGCAAGGAAGTGCTGGTGGTCGCCGGCACTCATGGCAAAACCACGACCACTTCCATGCTTGCGTGGATTTTTCATTGCGCGGGACTGCAGCCGTCGTTTCTGATCGGCGGCATCGCAGAAAATTTCGGCTCGAGTTTTCATCTGGGGCGGGGAAGACACTTCATTGTGGAAGGCGACGAGTACGATACAGCTTTCTTCGATAAGGGGCCGAAGTTTCTGCATTATTTTCCAGACTCGATCATTCTCACTTCGGTGGAGTTTGACCACGCCGATATTTACAAAGATCTGGACGCCGTGGAGACTGCGTTCAAACGCCTGGTCAATCTGATTCCGCGGCGCGGTCGCATCGTGGCGTTTGATGGAGCGGCGGGCGAAGCCACCGAGAGTGCGAGTCTGGAGCGCTGCCTGGCGAAGACGTTTTGTCCGGTCGAGCGTTACGGTGGGGGAGCGCGCGCGCAGTGGCGTGTAAGCGATTTGCGGCTGGAGCCGGGACGCACGACGTGGTCAGTGTTGCATGAGGGCGATCCCTGGGCGGACTTTGAGTTCGAGTTGGCAGGGGAGTACAACGTGTGGAACGCCACGGCTGCCGCGGCGTTGGCGGCGGCCTGCGATATTTCTAAAGATGAGATCGCGGCCGCGCTCAAGACTTTCAAAAGCGTGAAACGGCGACTCGAGGTCAAAGCGCAGGTGAACGGAATTACTGTGATCGACGATTTTGCGCATCACCCCACGGCGATTGCCGGCACGCTGAAGGCGTTGCGGGCGCGCTATACGGGCGCGCGGCTATGGGCGATTCTTGAGCCGCGGTCGAACACTTTGCGGCGGCGCGTGTTGCAAAGTGACTTGGCTCGCAGCCTGGCACTGGCCGACGAAGTCGTGGTGGCGGGAGTTTTCCGCTCAGAGGCGGTGCCGGAAAATGAACGGCTGGAGTTGCCGGAGCTGGCCGCGGAGATCCAGAAGAACGGCCGCCGCGCACGGGTTTTGGCCGATGCCGACGCGATCGTCGAGACTGTTGCTCCTGAAATGCACAGCGGAGATGTGGTGGCGATTCTTTCCAACGGCGGCTTCGGAGGAATCTACGAAAAGCTGCCAGCAAGGTTGAAGGCACTTGCGGGCGAGGGCGTTACCAGCGAGGCGACCAGCGAGTCGGCCAATGCAGCGGGCAAGAAGAACGGGTAGGAAATGAGAAAGACATCAGCCGAATGCAAGTCGGTTTTTGTATACGCTCGAACTGCGGCAATTCTGGTCGGTGCGCTTTGCATCGCGGGAACAGCCGCCGCGCAAAGCTCCGCCCCGCCGGTCCCGGTCACTTACTATGCGATCTCCCTTGCCGCGCCAGATCAGCATCTGGTCCAGGTGCAGGTTTTCCTTCCCGCAGGAGCGGCGCAGCGTGAGTTGCAGCTTCCGGTTTGGAACGCGCTCTACCAGGTCCGCGATTTTGTCCAGTATGTGAACTGGGTGCGCGCGACAGACCGCGCGGGACGGCCATTGGCGCTCCGCGAGTTGCACAAGAGCCTCTGGCAAATCAGCGGAGCCGAGCGCGGCGCGATTATCGAATATCAAATCTTCGTCGACTCGTTTGGGCCATTCGGCGCCCAGTTCAATGCTCACCATGCCTTTTTCAATCTGGCGCAAATTCTGATGTACCCCGTCGACGCCCGCAATGCGCCCACGGTCGCGCGCTTCAGCCACATGCCGGAGGGATGGCGCATTGCTACCCCGCTAGCAGCGTCGTCCGATGGAGAATTCGTCGCCGAGAACTACGACCGGTTGGTGGATTCTCCGGTGGAGATTGGAACTTTTCAGGAGTCGGATTTCGACGAAGCGGGCGGACACTTCCGCGTGATCGTGGACGCGGAGCCGGCAGACTATGACATGGCGAAAATCGTCGGCGATCTGCACAAGATCGTGGCCGCCGCTATTAGCTGGATGAACGACCGTCCCTTCGATTCCTACATGTTTCTCTATCACTTTCCGCGCGGTCCCGGGGGCGGCGGCATGGAACACGCCTATTCCACCGCGATCGATTTGAACGCGGAGGCGATCTCCCGCAGCTCCGAGGTTCTGTCGACGGTGACGGCGCACGAATTTTTCCACCTCTGGAACGTGAAGCGCATTCGCCCGCGCACGCTCGAACCCGTGGATTACACCAAGGAAAATTACACGCGGGCGCTGTGGTTCAGCGAGGGCGTCACCAGCACGGCCGAGGGTGTGATCCAGCTGCGCGCTGGTTTGCTCGACGAGAAGCGTTATCTCGAACTGTTGGGCGATGAGATCACCGACCTCGAGCGGCGTCCCGCGCACCTGACGCAGTCAGCCGAAGAGTCGAGTCTGGATGCCTGGCTCGAAGGCGACCCTTATTACCGCCGTCCCGAACGCAGCATTTCTTACTACAACAAAGGCGAATTGCTCGGCGTGGTGCTCGACCTCGCCGTGCGCGATGCCACCCACGATCATGCGTCGTTGCGCGAGGTAATGCAGTGGATGAACCAGAACTATGCGAAGAAAGGGCGCTTCTTCGCGGATTCCGACGGAGTGCGCGAAGCCGCCGAGGCGGTGAGCCACGCGAACCTGGCGTTGTTCTTTGCCAAGTACGTGGCCGGAACCGAAGAGATTCCCTGGGATGATTTTTTTCGCAGCGTCGGGCTCAAGGTGACGCAGGAGACGAACACCGTGCCCGACGCGGGTTTCACGGCATCGCGGAATTTCGATGGGCCCATGTTAGTGGGAGCGGTCACCGCAGGCAGTGACGCCGAACGCGCAGGCCTGCAGGTGGGCGACACCATCCTCGAAATTCAGGGCAAAGTGGTGGGGCAAGAATCGCGCGAAGAATTGGCGCGCCTGGCTCCCGGCGATACACTCACCGTGAAAGCTCGTCCGCGGCGCGGCGTCGAGCGCGAACTGAAATGGAAAGTTGGCAGCCGCCAGGAAATTTCTTATCAGCTGAAGGATCTGGAAAACATCAGCACAGAACAACACGCGCGCCGGGCGATGTGGCTGAAGGGGGAAGCCGAACCCGCGTCTCAGCCGTCGGAGTCTCACAAATAAATGATCCGGACTATCGTGATGCTTGCCTTCTGGGGCCTGGCCGCTCTTGTGGCGGCGCTGATCGGTTTTCCCTGGACATTTATTTCCGGCGACATTCGCTTGCTCTACCGCATGTTCATGTGGGGATGCTGGTGGGGCGTGTGGCTCACCGGCGTGCGCGTGCAGACGGTGGGACTCGATCAACTCGACAAGTCGCGCACTTACATTTTCATGACGAACCATGTTTCCAATCTGGATCCGCCGATTCAGACTCCGCTGATTCCGCGCCGCACTTCGGTCATGGTGAAGAAAGAACTTTTCCGTTTTCCGATTCTGGGGCAGGCCATGCGCATGGGATCGCTAGTGCCGGTGGATCGCGGCAATCGCGATGCCGGCATCGAGGCGGTGAGAGCCGCGAAAGCCGTGGTGGCCCAAGGCCTCAACATGATCATTTATGTCGAGGGCAAACGCTCCTTCGACGGCAAGCTTTTACCCTTCAAGAAAGGACCGTTTTATCTGGCGATGGAGTGCGGCGTGCCGGTGGTTCCTATAACGATCGTCGGCACGTTCTATGCGATGCCGAAGTCTCGCTTCGCGATCAAGCCCGGGCCCGTGCAGGTAATTTTTCATCCTCCGATCGAGCCGAAAGATTTTGGCAGCCGGGAGCAGTTAATGGAAAAAGTGCGGGCGGTGATCGATAGCGGGCTGCCGAAGGAATTCCAGAGCGTGAATGTCGAAGCTCCACGGGAAGATTTCGGGCGATCCCAGGATGCGATTGGATAAGGATTGTGGAGCGGCGGACGCCCTCGTCCGCCCCACCACAACCCCGACGGACGAGGGCGTCCGTCCCTCCACGAACTCCCGGTTCAGCCCTCGCTAACTTTCTTCCGCAACGCACGCGCCATTTCCGGCAGCCGCGGCAGAATCGCGGAATACTTCAACCACAATTTGTGATCGACAGCGGGAGCGCCGCTCACCAGCGCTCCGGCCGCAACATCGTTGGCCACGCCACTTTGCGGCGTGACGATGGCGGCTTCGCCGACTTTGCAGTGGCCGACCACGCCGACTTGTCCGGTAAGAATCGCGCGCGCGCCGATCTCCGTGGAACCTCCCAGGCCGACCTGCGAGCACAACAGAGCGTCTTCGCCTACGCTCGATCCGTGGCCCACTTGTACGAGGTTATCGATTTTCACACCGCGTCCAATGCGAGTTTCGCCCACGCTGGCGCGGTCGATGCAGGAATTCGCCTGGATTTCTACATCGTCGCCGATCACCACCGGAGCCGGTTGCGGAATCTTGTGCCAGTGGCCTTCCGCAGTTTTGGCGAACCCAAAGCCATCGGCGCCCACTACCACCCCGTTCTGCAACAGGACGCCGTTGCCCAGCTGACAGTTCTCCCGCACCACCGCGTGCGCGTGCGCGAAAAAGTGGCTGCCGATTTTCACTCCACGATAGATGACCACGTGCGCCAGCAACACCGCGTGCTCGCCAATCGCGACATGGTCGTCGATCACCACGTACGGGCCAATGTGGGCATGCGCTCCCACCTTCGCGGTGGGATGCACCACGGCCGTCGGATGCACGCCCGGCGCGTAGCGCAACGGCTGATGGAATAACTCCAGGGCGCGGGCAAAGCTGAGATAAGGATCTTTCGCGCGCAGCATGGCGGCAGGGATGGCAGGGAAGTCCTCGGCAACGATTACCGCGGACGCCCGGGTCGAGCGCGCCGCGGCCGCGTATTTCGGATTCGAGACAAAGCTAAGTTCTCCGGGGCCAGCCTGGTCGATTCCGTTAAGCCCGGAAATTTCCGTGTCCGGCGATCCGTTGTCGAGGCGCGCGTGGAGTACAGCAGCGATAGCAGAAAGTTTCATGGGGTGATTAAGAAAACGACTAAATCGTACACCACTTGGAAAGCTTGCAAAGGCAGCTTGCGAAGAACGGTGGGTTGACCCTGCTCTTAGAGTTGGCGGAGAAGACTGAAGATGCCGCGCTCGCCGGTGGCCGGGGCACTCTTTCATGGGAGCGTCCCGGCCATCCTGCAGCGCAGGAGCTTATTGCACGACCAAAGTGAAGCTCGCGGTATTGGTTGTTGTGCCGCTGACTGCGTTGACGTTCACGGTATAGGTTCCGGTAGGCGTGCCGGGATTCGGAGGCGGACCGTGGCTGCCGCCGCCGCTGCAGCCAGGCGCCACGACAATGAGCCCGAGCAGCAGCAAAACAAAAAATCCGCGCTGCCGGCGCTGTTTCGGGACACCCAGCAAAACCATCGAGAAGAGCAACCCGGCTCCGGAGATCCATTGCGCGAAAAAATAAGAGCGCGAGCGCGAGCGCAGGGCGGTAGTTGTGGGCGCCTGGGTCGTCACCTGAATCGCCACCGAAGTCTGGCTCGCAGTCCCGTTTCCTGTCACCGAGGCTGGTGTGAACAGGCACGCAGCTTCGCTGGGAAGTGGGGAGCACGAGAGGTTGATGGTGCCGGTGAAGCCGCTGGATGTGGCGACCGTAACCGAAGTAGTGCCCGACATCCCCGGAGCTGAGACCGATACCTGCGACCCGCTGGAAGGAATCGACGCGGAGAAGCCCGCAGTGACGACGACGGTCTGCGGCTGGGTTGTGCTGCTGGCATTGAAGCTGGCATCGCCGCTGTAACTCGCCGATAAATTGTGTGTGCCGGCGTCGAATGCCACTCCGTTCGGGTTAGCCGTATTGCCCTGGCTGTTGAGCGTGAACGAACTGCCGCCGGGGATCGGGCCGAAGGTATCGGAGAACGTGACCGTGCCCGTCGGAGCTCCCTGCCCGGAAACGCCCAGCACATCGGCTCGCAGGTAAACGAAACTCCCGAAGGGAACGCTGGTCACCGGGATCGGATTGCCGGCCTGATTGTAGGCAAGCAGGGTTTCTGTGGTCGTGCTGTTTTCGGGCGAGACCGTCAGCAGGATTTCGTTGGAATAGCTGGCAGCATAAGTGGCATCGCCGGCATAGTAGGCCGTGACACTGTAGTTGCCACCGAGCAATTGGCTGGTGGAGGAAGCCACCTGGCCGGAACCGTTCAGAGTGAAGCCTCCCACCGCGCTCTGCCCTGTGGCCACGCCAGTCGCCGCGAGCAGCGATACATCCCCGGTGGGCGTGCCTGGGGGAGTGTTAGGAGTCACGCTGATGTTCACGCTCACGGGCTGGCCGTGCGTAATCGTGACGGGGCTCAGTGCCAGAGTTGTGGTCGTGGGGTTGAAGGTGACCGTGTTCCAGGCATTGACCAGGTTTCCTATGTTGACCGAGCCCAGGCCGGTAGCCTGGTCGTAGCCCGCGCCCGCCTGGTATTGTGTACCGGTTTCCCCGGGAACCACGTTATTTCCAACCGTCACGTCATTGAAGATGCAGGCCGCGGCGGGAGGCGTAGCAGTGTTTGAGCCATTGCACATCGCAGGGTAAGCAGTCTGTGTAGCCGCGAGCCTGTAAAGCATGTAGTTAGGCAGGCCCTGGCGTCCGCCCATCTGGTTGTCGACGAGAGCCATGATTCCTGCGAACGAAGGCGCGGAAGCCGACGTTCCGCTCACAAAGTAAATGTAGGACTGGCCCTGGGCGTTGGGCTGGCAGGACCCTTCCAGGCACAAGAGATACGGATCATGGCTCGCCGCAGTAAGGGCAACATCAGGAAGGTCGCGGACGCCGTCGTTGGGAATGCCCAGCGTTGGCGGCGACTGCCACGAGGGTTTAGGAACGCCGGGAGTTGTCCCTCCCATCCCGCCTTGCATGTTTCCGGCGCTGGCGCCGCCACTGCTCGACCATAGACCGTTGGTGAGGCTGCTCTCATTCCACACGTCTTCCGGAATGTAGGAGATGGCCGACTCCTGCAGTGGCGGCTCAGTTCCCCAGTACTTGCTGACGTCTCCGTTTTCATTGAACTCCGTGCCGCCAACGGCGACGTTGAACGGTGTAGAGGACAGCAGATTGACTGAAAGAGGATGTGTGGCCGGGGCTACGGAAGGATCGTCGCAGCCCTCCGCGCCGTCATCTCCAGTGGAAACAAAATAGCTGATGCCCTGCGCGGCGGCCTGTTCAGCCATGCCATAACTGAAGGCAAGCTGCGCATCGGTGGCGTAGAGTTCGCAATTGCTGAAGCTTTCCGTCATGATGTCGGCGAGATTGTTCTCGACGATGTAGGTCTCGGAGAGGTCAATGCCGTCGGTGGTGTTGGTGGTGGCAGAGACAACGAGGGCCGCGTTTGCTCCAGGAGCTACCGCTCCCGACCAGGTCGTGTCCAGTGTGGCTTCGGCCTCATCGCCCCCTCCCAGGTCGCCGGGATCTGGGCCATCCAGCACGATTTGAAAATTGCCACAGCAGTTGAAGGAGGAAGCGAAGTTGGTAACGTCCTGACCTCCGTTGAACAGATTACTGCGTGCGACAACGCCAATGGTGATTCCCCCGCCGCTAAACCCGCTATTGAAAGCGGTGCTGCTGTAGATAGTTGCGTAATCCTGCGGCCCCAGGGCATTCAACGCAGGATTGCTGTTCTCCGCCGGGAAACTAACCTGCGGCCTCTTTCCCGGAACCAGGTGGAGGGTGCCGGGTTCTTTGGCCAGGTGAAGCTGCGGCTTCTTCAAAAAATTGTGCAGGCTCAGGATCCCCGACACAGCTGGAACCAGCGCGGTCGGAATTGACGGATCGCTGGCGTTGGCCCAGTGCTCTTTTCCTTTGAGGGTGTATTTATGAATCGTCGTGTGGAAAGCTTCCTGCACCTGGCCTGCGTTCCCGGAAAATTCCACCACCGTGCGACCCTTCGTGGATCCCACCTGGAACCCGTGCGATTGCAGCCAGCCAGTGATGGTCTGCAAATCGGAATCGGCGAGGCCGAATTGTTTCCCATATTGCTGCGGGGTAAGCCACTTGTGAAAGTTGGGTGAGGCCTTATCCTGCTGATCGTCGAGCAATTTCCGCAGCGCGGTTTCCTGCTCGGGACTGCGTTTCAGCACCAGCAACATGCGTTCCATCGGCAAATCGGCGGGCGCCTTTCCCATGTTGTAAACAGGACGCGCCAGGGGATGCGTGTTGCCTTTGAGAATCGTGAGCCGCGACTCATCCACCGGCTGGGTGATGAGCGGACGCGGACCTGCAGTGTCTGGCGCGGCGGCGCCGGCAGTCTGCGCCAGCGAATATGCGCAGCTGAACAATGCGATCGCACACGCGACGGAGCAAACGGCCACGGATAACGGGCACTTATAGAAAAGAATGGACTTTGCAGGCATGGACACACCTTTCCCGGGATAGAGCTACCCATCGAGGTCGGACGGGATACGGAGGGAAGAAAGAGACCCGATCTCTTTGCGCAGGAAGTGTGCCTGCGAGGGAGCGACACACATTACCCCAACTCGGGAACAATTGCAATGCCAAGAATGACGTTCGGCGCCCACGAATAAAGCTCGTGCCGCGGAACCTGAACCCTCGAGACGGGGCTTCCCGCTTGCCGTTTGGGCGCACTCTTCAAACGTTGTTCTTCGAACTTCATTCTTCAAACTTCATTCTTCAAACAAGGTCACTTGCCGCTGGTCATCGGCGTCGCGGCGACGGCGGCGGGCGGCGCCGATCACGGCCAGCACGGTCAGCGACTCCAGCGCGGTGCGGGGAACGAAGATGCGTTGCGTGTTCGAACGCAGATCGGGAGGGTTCACCAGATATCCCTCCTGCATATTCTGGGTGAGGTCGGCGGGCATCAGACCCTCAAGAATCTCATTGTCCTTGAAGCGCAGGCGCACCCAGAGGCCTTCGGACCGCGGACGGGAAGTAAACGTCTTGCGGGTGAGCGACTCGGAGTCTCCGAACTCGCGCACGAAATACACGCCTTTGATCTCACGCAAATCCATGCTGATGACCGTGCCCGAAGTGTTGAGCAGTTCGAGCTTGCCATCCTGCACAAACTGGGCCGCCACGTAGCCGGAGACGGAGTCCCGGTCCATCTTACGGACGACGACTTTTTTGTGCGTGGAGGGCATTGGTCCAGCTTTCGGCTGTCGTGGTGCGTGGCGTCAGGGCTTCGGGCTTCGGCCATCGCGCTTCGGCCATCAGGCTTTGTCCATCAAGCTTCGGCGATTGACCTTGTCATCCCGAACCGGGACGCCGGGTGAGGGACCTTACGTCTAACGACGTCATTTCTGCCGCAAACGGGTGCCGCGTCGCACGCGTCCGTGACGGCCCCGGTCCCAGCCTATGCCACTTCATGCGCATCCTCGGGTCTCTCACCGGCCCTTCGGCTCGGTTCGGGATGACATCGTGTTTGCCGGAGCCTGATAGCCGAAGCCCGAAGCCCACCCTCAATTCTCGCACCTTTTTGGGAAAAACTCCCGGCATACACCTTGGCAGTAGCCAAATCGTTAACGTTGTGTTATTTTCTGTAGTTTGTCGAAGGTCACCCCGTTTTATCTAAGTACTTTGAATTAAGCCACTTGCATGCGCAAGTGGAAGCGGGCGAAGGCTTGGGCCCAAGGCTCTGTGGAAATCTTGTGGAAAATTCCACAAGTGCAGCATCCAACTGGGTCGCCCATCGCCGCCGGGACGCGGGTTGAGACCGGTGGGTTGAGGCGGGGTTAAGGAAGTACGAAGCGCTCTAAAACGAATGGCTGACTACATTTACACGATGGAAATCCGGTTAACTCCAGATCAGCTCAAAGGAGTCAGCCTGATCCAGGAAGTTGCCCGCGCCGCCGGAATGAACCTTTACCTCACCGGGGGCGCCATCCGCGACATTATCAGCGGCTTCACCATCCGCGACCTCGACTTCACCGTCCAGGGCAATCCCATCAAGCTACAGAAGGACCTGGAGAAAGCCGGGGCGCACGTCTCGGCGATCGAAGAAGATTCGCGAACGCTTTTTCTGTCTCTTCCGGGCAACGCGCGCGCCGAAATCAGCATGGCCCGGACGGAGCGATTCGAAAAGACGGGCAAGCCGCCCATCGTATCCCCGGCGACTATTCATGAAGACCTGCGCCGCCGCGACTTCACCGTCAACGCCATGGCGTTGTCTTTGAACGAGGGATCGCGCGGTCTGCTGCTCGACCCTTTCAACGGCGTGGCCGACATTGAAGCCAAGCTCATCCGCATCCTGCACAACTACTCGTTCCTGGAAGATCCTTCGCGGATGATTCGCGCCACGCGTTTTGCCACGCGTTTCCATTGGCAGATCGAAGAACGCACGCAGGTCCGCTACGATGCCGCTAAGGAAGGCAAGTACATCGACCACATTCTGCGCGGGTCGATCGGGCACGAGATTGCCGCGCTGGCGCACGAAGATGATCCGCTGCAGGTGGTCAAGAACCTCGAAAAAGAAGGCTGGCTGGAAGTTCTGCACCCGCATTGGAACACCTCGAAAGTGGATAGCAGCGGGCTCAGCCAGCTGATGAAGACGCGCCAGCATATGGTCGATCTGGGCTCTACGCCCGATGCCGGCCCGGCGGTCATGTATTTTCTGACTGCGCGCCTTTCCGAGAAGGACATCGCGGATTTGTGGAAGTTGATTCCGCGCAAGGATCTGGTCGATGCGTGGCGAGATATCGAAACGCACGCCAAGGAACTGGCGAAGCGCCTGACGGGCAAAGAAGCCGCAACGCCCTCGCGCACCTGGAACCTGCTTTCCACGGCGCGGCCGGAGATGATTCTTTTCCTCGCCGTGACCGCGAAGCAGCAGGTGGTGGAACAGAAGATCAAGAATTTCCTGACGAAATGGCGTCAGGTGCAGCAACGGATTCCGCTGCCGGAAATGACGGAACTGCTGATCACGCCGCAGTTGCCGGAATATCCTAAGATCGCGCGCGAAGTGTTCATGCTGCTGCTTGACGGCAAACTGCGTTCCCGCACCGAAACGTTGAAGTTCCTGAAGCCATTCGCGCCGCCTCCGCCACCGCCGCCGCCTCCGCCACGACGTGGCCGCGCCGCGAAAGTCGCTGCTGGCGCTCCAGCGCCCGCACAGCCCCCGAAGAAGGGCGAAGCTGCCGCCAAAGGCAAGGGAAAAGCTGTTGCGGTCCCGGCGGCACAAGCGCCGGTTCCCGCCAAGCCGGACGGCAAGACCAAATCCAAGCTCGACGCCAAGTCCGCGGCTCACCACAAGCCCGCGGCGCAACCGAAGGCTGAGCCCGCCAAGTCTGCGGCGAAGCCGCCCTCGAAGCCTGCTCCAAAGCCGGCCTCGAAACCCGCCGCCAAGCCAGCTGCGAAGAAGGCCAAGACAAAGAAACGATAGAAAGCCTTCTGGATCAACGCCTTGGAGGGGTGGTGATTTACGTTGCGGCGGCCCGAAACAGGCTTATAATATAGCCATATGCGTCGCCTCTGTGCCTTCGCGACGTTCGTCTTGCTGGCCTTCGCGCTGCCTCTGTTTGCGCAGCACGGGGGTGGGCACGCATCGTCTGGTGGTGGCCACGGTGGCGGCTTCGGTGGCCACAGCAGTTTCAGCGGCCACAGCAGTTTCAGCGGAGGCCACAGCAGCTTTTCCGCGCCGCGATCCAATCACGCTTACAGCGGCATGAGTTCCCGAGCAGGGTTTGGTGCCCATGCTGCTTCGGGTGCGCGTTCTTATGCCGGATCGCGGGCCTACATTCCGGCCTTTCATCCGCCGCAACACGCGTTCTCGTCGAATCATTCGGCTTCCGTGAATCGCTTTGATTATGCGAACCGCATCGACGGGGCGCGATTCCGAATCCGCAACCGCAGTTTAACCGGTCCCTGGCGTTATGGGTATCCCGGCTGGTACGGAAACTACGGCTATTACGATCCCTATTTCTACGACCCTTACTGGTGGTGGGATTCATCCTCGTCTTACGACGATAGCCAGGACCAGGATGTCGCCCAGGGCAACCAGATGGACCAGCAAGGTCCGGACGATCAGGGTGCGCAGGGCAACTACGGGGATAACTACAACGGCGCCGGAGATCAGGACGCCTACGCGCGATCAGCTCCTTACGAGCCGCGGCACTCGGAACTCACCGCTCCTTCGCCGCCCACCACGCTGGTTTTCCGCGATCAGCACCAGGAAGAAATCCAGAACTACGCCATCGTGGGGAACACTCTCTTTAGCTTCTCGGCTGAGCGTACGCAGGAAATTCCGCTCTCGGACCTGGACATTCCAGCAACCACGAAGATCAATGGCGACCGCGGCGTGAACTTCAAGGTTCCCGTCGAAGGCCAGTAAGCGATCCTCGGATTTTCCTTTCCCTGTGGATAAGTGAGCGCTCCTTGTTCCGCGTTTCCCGTTAGAATGAGGCCAACGTAGAATCACTCTGAGCCCCATGTCCCAATTCGTTCACCTGCACCTGCATACCGACTACTCCCTGCTTGACGGCGCTTGCGATGTGGAAAAACTTTGCCAGCGTGTGAAAGAGCTGGGGATGCCAGCGGTCGCCATGACCGACCACGGCAATATGTTTGGCGCGGTGCACTTCGTCAACGCCGCGCACAAATTCGACGTGAAGCCAATCGTCGGCTGCGAACTTTACGTCTGCAAGAAAGACGATCACCGCGCGCCGCCCGAGGGCGATACCTACAACCATCTGCTGGTGCTGGCGGAAAACGACGAAGGCTACCGCAATCTGGTGAAGATTACGTCGGAGGCTTCGCTGCATGGCTTTTATTACAAGCCGCGGGTGAGCAAGAAATTTTTGGCGGAACATTCACGCGGGCTCATCGGGTTTTCGGGATGCCTGAAAGGCGAAGTCGCCGAACGGTTGACGGAAGGGAACTACGAGGCCGCGCGTGCGGCCGCGGCCGCGTTCACCGACATTTTCGGCAAAGAGAATTTTTTTCTCGAGATTCAGGATCAGGGCCTTGCGATGGAGCACCGCATTCATCCCGGCCTTTTCCAGCTGGAAAAAGATCTGGGCCTGCCGCTGGTGGCGACCAACGACAGCCACTACCTGTGTGAGGAAGACGCGCACGCGCAGGACGTGATGGTCTGCATCCAGACCGGCAAGTCGATTCACGACACTGCCCGCATGAAATTCGAGGGCACGCAATTCTTCGTAAAGAGCCACGACGAGATGATGCGCGTGTTCAAAGACGCGCCGCAGGTGGTGAGCCGAACACTGGATATTGCCGGACGCTGCAACCTGCGCATGGAAAAAATTGCCACTCCGTTTCCGGAGTTTGACGTTCCGCCCGGCTACACGCTGGACAGTTATTTTGTTCACGTTACGCGCGAGGGCTACGCGCGGCGGCTCGAGGCGTTGCGTCCTATGCGCGATCTGGGCAAGCTGAAGCATTCTCTTGCCGACTACGATCAGCGGCTAGAGCGCGAACTCGCGATTATTCAGCAGATGCAGTTTTCCGGATACTTCATGATTGTCTGGGACTTCATCCGCTATGCCAAGGAGCGCGAAATTCCGGTGGGCCCGGGCCGCGGGTCGGCAGCCGGGTCGCTGGTTTCTTACGCGCTTGGAATCACTGATCTCGATCCGTTGCAGCACGAGTTGCTGTTCGAGCGCTTTCTGAATCCCGAGCGCGTGTCCATGCCCGATATCGATATTGATTTCTGCATGAACCGTCGCGGCGAAGTGATCAACTATGTCACGCAAAAATACGGGCGCGACAATGTGGCGCAGATCATCACCTTCGGCACCATGGCCGCGAAGGCCGCGATCAAAGACGTGGGCCGCGCCATGGATATTCCTTACAGCGATGTCGATCGCATCGCCAAGATGGTGCCTACGCAGCTCAACATCACGATTGAGCAGGCGATTGAAGATTCGCCGCAGCTGCGCGAGGCCATCGAAAAAGACGGCCAGATTCGCGAGCTGATCCAGACTGCGAGAAAGCTGGAAGGGCTGGTGCGTAATTCCGGAGTGCATGCAGCAGGAGTGGTGATCTCGCCGCGGCCGCTCACCGAGTTGGTCCCGCTGCACCGGACCAAGAACGACGAAATCGTTACCGCCTTCGACATGGTCGCCATCGAAAAGATGGGCCTGCTGAAAATGGATTTTCTCGGGCTGACCACGCTGACGATTCTTACCGACACGCTGAAATTGATTTTGCAGACGCGCGGAACGCCGATCACGCTGGAACAGATTCCACTTGAAGATGCGGAGACCTACCAGAAAGTTTTTCACAAGGGGCTGACTTCCGGCGTGTTTCAGTTTGAATCGCACGGCATGCGCGACGTGCTGCGCAAGTATCAGCCGAACTCCATCGAAGATCTCACCGCACTGAACGCGCTCTACCGGCCCGGACCCATTCAGGGCGGCATGATCGACGACTTTGTCGATCGCAAACACGGCCGCAAGAAGGTGGAATACGAACTGCCCGAACTGCAAGAAATCCTGCAGGAGACGCTGGGCGTGATCGTGTATCAGGAGCAGGTGATGCAGATCGCGAATCGCCTCGCGGGATACTCGCTGGGTGAAGCCGACTTGCTGCGCCGCGCTATGGGCAAGAAAAAAGCGGAAGAGATGGCGCAGCAGCGCGAGCGTTTTGTCGAGGGCGCGGCACAACGAAAGTTTCCGGCGAAGAAGATTGAAAAGATTTTCGATCTGATGGCCCAGTTTGCCGGCTACGGATTCAACAAGTCACATTCCGCCGCTTACGCGCTGCTGGCTTATCACACGGCCTATCTCAAAACGCACTATCCAGTCGAGTTCATGGCTGCGCTACTGACGTCGGTCACGGGCAGCACGGATGACGTAGTGAAATACATCAACGAGTGCCGCGAGATGGGCATCGCCGTGGATGCGCCTGATATTAACGTGTCGGACGCAAATTTCACGCCGCACGGTGAAGCGATTCGCTTTGGCCTGGCCGCGGTGAAGAACGTTGGCGGCAACGCGATCGAGTCGATTGTTGCGGCGCGCAAAAAGCTGACGCGGTTCAAATCGATCTACGAATTCTGCGAGAACGTCGACCTGCGGTTGCTCAACAAGCGAGTGCTGGAGTCGCTGATCAAAAGCGGCGCCATGGATTCTTTCGGCCGGCGCGCGCAGTTGATGGAAGTGCTCGACAAGGCGATGGACCGCGCGCAGAAAGCGCAGCGCGACGCCGAATCGGGCCAGCACGGCCTGTTTGGCGTGTTTCAGCAGGATGACGCCGAGGCCGGCAACGAGAAACTCCCCAACGTTCCCGATTGGGACGAACACACCCGCCTGGCCGCCGAGAAAGAAATTCTAGGCTTCTTCATCACCGGGCATCCACTGGAAAAATATAAAGACAAGTTGCAGGATCTGCAGGCGCTGAGCACCGCGGATTTGGCCGGGTGGAAAAATTCCACGGGCAAAGATGAAACCATCGCCATCGCCGGAATTATCGGCAACGTGCGAGTGCTTAAATCCAAGCGCGGCGATTTTTATGCGCAGGCTACTCTCGAAGACATGTCGGGATCGATCGATATGATCGTCTTTCCCGAAGCCTATAAACGCATCGGCGACAAAGTGAAGCTGGAAGTGCCGGTGCTGGTGCGGGCGGGCGTGCGCATCGAAGAGGGAACAAATCCCAAGATCACGGCGGCCGAAATCATGCCACTCGACGACGCCAAAGTCCCCGTGCCGCGCGCGATTCGCATCCGCATTCCGCTCGAGACCGCTGCCGAGGCTGCCGTCGACGATCTGCATGCTCTGTTTCTCGAGCGCAAGGGCGAGGCCAAGGTATTGTTCGACGTGGAACGTCAGGGAGATTTCATGGTGGTGATGGAGGCGGAAGGCTATAATGTGCTGCCGGACCGCAGTTTCATTGCCCGCGTCGAACAGCTTTGCGGTCGGGGCAGCGTGCGGGTGATCAGTTAAATCGTGATTGGTTAAGTCGTGACCGTGAGATTGTTATCAGTTAAATCGTGATCCGTTAAATTCGTGGGAGCCACCGAAAAAGCGCAGCAGGAACTGGAGCAGATCGAGCGCCAGGTGGCGGAGATGGAATCCGCGCACCAGGATGACGCCACGCGCCACGAATTGGCGAAACTCCAGGAACGCATCGATACGCTGCGGCGGGAGATCAACGTGGTCCCGACTGCCTGGCAAAAGACTGAACTGGCGCGGCATCCGCAGCGTCCGCAGACGCTGGATTACATCGAGCGTCTGTTCACCGACTGGAGCGAGATTCACGGCGACCGCGGATTCGGCGACGACCCCGCCATCGTTTGTGGCATGGCAAAATTTCACGGGCAAGAGATTTTAGTGGTCGGCACCCAGAAGGGACGCGACATGAAGCAGCGCGTCCATCGCAACTTCGGCACGCCTCATCCGGAGGGTTATCGCAAGGCGCTGCGTATCATGCAGGTCGCGGAAAAATTTAACCGGCCTATCTTGACGCTGGTCGATACTGACGGCGCTTATCCCGGCATCAACGCAGAAGAAAGAGGCCAGGCCGAAGCTATCGCCAAGAATCTGCGCGAGATCGTGCGTCTGAAAGTTCCCATCATCGCCACCGTGATTGGCGTTGGCGGCAGCGGAGGGGCGCTGGCCATTGCCGTGGCCGACCGCGTGTTAATGATGGAGAACTCGATTTACTCCGTGATTTCTCCGGAGGGTTGCGCCGCGATTATGTGGCGCGATGCCAGCAAGAAAGAACTGGCCGCGGAAGCCATGCGCATCACGGCTACGGACCTCAGCGAACTGGGCGTGATCGACGACATCGTTCCCGAGCCCGAAGGGGGCGCGCATCGCGACCATGAGGCTGCCGCCCATCTGCTCGATACCAGCCTGCAGAAGCACCTTGCCGAAGTGAAAAAGATTCCACCCCGCGAATTGATCGTGTCACGATATAATAAGTTCCGTAACATCGCCCAATTTTTCCGGACGGAACCTTGATTCCAGAGCTGGATTCCAGAACGTCGATTGTGGAAGCGTGACTGCCGAAGCACGATTCCGGAAGTGAACTTCCTCCCGTTTCAAGACAGGTTCCTCCCGCTTCAGTCGGGCGATTTGCCGCGACACGGCCCCGCAGCCGCCGTATAATTTAATGTTCTCCTTCTTCAATCTTGCAGGCCGGACTTTCCGGGAAAGTCTCAGCTTCGAGCGACTAGCTTCTAGCTACACCGAGCCCGGGGGTTGACCAGAAGCTAGCAGCTAGAAGCTTTGTTCAGGAAGAAGAGATCCAAATCAGGGTGCGGAAACTTTCTGCCCCGTAGTTAAAAGGAAGGTGTTGGGATGGCCACTACCGATATTGTGCCCCAGGAATCCGCCGGAGGGATGGGGCGCAAGCGCATCGTCAACGACATGACCATACAGGTCGCAACGGTGAACGGCTCCGGATCGCAAAGCTCGAACACGGTTTTATTGCGCGCCATTTTTCAGATGGGCGTGCCGGTGTCGGGCAAGAATATGTTTCCTTCGAATATCGCCGGGTTGCCCACCTGGTTCACGATCCGCGCCAACAAGAAGGGCTACATTGGGCGCAAGAAGGAAATTGACTTTCTGGTGGCGATGAATCCGGAGACCGCGCAGGAAGATACCATGACGCTGGCGCCCGGAGCTTCCGTGCTCTACGACGAGCCACTGGCGCTGCACAAGCTGCGCGATGATCTGCTCTTCTACGCGGTTCCGTATGACAAGCTGGTGGCCGCCGTCTGCCCCGAAGCCAAGCTGCGCAAGCTGGTCAAGAACATGGTCTATGTCGGCGTGGTGGCGAACCTGCTCACCGTCGACATGGGCGAAGTCGAGAAGGCGATCCGCAAGCAGTTTGCCAAGAAAGTGAAAGCGGCGACCCTGAATCTGGCGGCCGCGCAAGCGGGCTTCGACTATGCCAAAGCGAACCTGAAAAAACTTGGAACTTTTTACATCGAGCGCATGGACAAAACCGCCGGCAAAATTATTATTGACGGCAACTCGGCGGCCGCGCTCGGCTGCATGTTCGCGGGTTGCACCGTGGTCACCTGGTATCCCATCACGCCGTCGTCTTCGCTGGTGGAGACGATGATCGACTACATGAAGGAATACCGCATCGGTCCCGACGGCAAGGCCACGTTCGCCATTGTGCAGGCGGAAGATGAATTGGCTGCCATCGGCATGGTGATCGGAGCGGGCTGGGCGGGCGCCCGCAGCATGACGGCGACCGCAGGCCCAGGCATCTCCCTGATGTCAGAATTCGCCGGCCTCGCCTACTACGTGGAAGTTCCGGGAGTGATCTGGGACATTCAGCGCGTGGGCCCGTCTACGGGCCTTCCCACACGCACTTCGCAAGGCGATATTCTTTCGACCGCGTTTCTTTCGCACGGCGACACCAAGAACATCATGCTGATCCCGTGCTCCGTGGACGAATGTTTCACCATGGCGACCGAAGCGTTCAATCTGGCGGAGCAGTTCCAGACGCTGGTGTTCGTCATGTCCGATCTGGATCTGGGCATGAATAACTGGATGGCTGATCCGTTTGAATATCCCACCACGCCTATCAAACGCGGCAAAGTGCTGGGCAAGGAAGATCTCGACCGGCTGGGCGGATTCGCGCGCTACAAAGATGTGGACGGCGATGGAGTGGGCTACCGTACCCTGCCAGGAACGCAGCATCCCGCGGCCGCCTATTTTTCGCGCGGAAGCGGCCACAACGAGAAATCACAATACAGTGAACGCGCCGATGATTTCGAAAAGAACCTGGAGCGCCTGAACCGCAAGTTCGAAACCGCGCGCTCGTTCGTTCCGCGGCCGGAGATTACGAAGGGTCACAACGCGGCCATCGGCATCATAGGCTACGGCACTTCGCACTGGGGCATCACCGAGAGCCGAGACCAGTTGCGGGAAGAATACGGCATTGAGACGGACTATCTGCGGCTGCGCGCGTATCCTTTCACTCGCGAGGTGCATGACTTTATCGAGCAGCACGATCGCGTCTATGTCGTCGAACAGAACCGCGACGCGCAGATGCTCAGCCTGCTCAAGCTCGACGTGAAGCCGGAGCTGATCACGCGCTTGCGCAGCATGGCACACATCACCGGACTGCCGCTCGACGCGCGGTCCATCACTGACGAACTGACCTCGATGGAGGGCAAATAGATGTCGACCACTCCTACTGCCGAGCCCGGACATTCGGGCCCAAAGACCAACCGCATCGGCCTGACCGTGATGGAGTACAAGGGCGGAAAGACCACGCTCTGCGCGGGCTGCGGCCACAACGCGATTTCTGAACGCATCATCGAAGCCATGTACGAAATGGGCGTGGAGCCCGAGTTCGTGATCAAGCCCAGCGGAATCGGGTGCTCGTCGAAGAGTCCGGCTTATTTTCTGAGCCGCTCTCACAGCTTCAATGCAGTGCACGGCCGCATGCCCTCGGTCGCGACCGGAGCCATGCTGGCGAATCGCCGCCTGATCTGCATCGGCGTCAGCGGAGATGGCGACACCGCGTCGATCGGCATCGGGCAATATGTTCACCTCATGCGGCGCAATCTGCCGATCATTTACATCATTGAAGATAACGGCGTGTATGGCCTGACCAAGGGCCAGTTCTCGGCGACCGCCGATCTTGGTTCGAAGCTAAAATCCGGCGTGCTGAACGATCTCCCGCCCATCGACACCTGCGCTCTGGCGATTCAGCTGGGCGCAACGTTCGTCGGACGGTCATTCTCCGGCGACAAACGCCAGCTCGGCGCCATGCTGAAAGCCGCCATTGCGCACAAGGGCACAGTGATGCTCGACGTGGTCTCACCCTGCGTAACCTTCAACGATCACGAAGGTTCGACCAAGTCCTACAAATATGTAAAGGAGCACGAGGAAGTTCTGCAGGACGTCAGCTTTGTGCCCGCCTTCGAGGATATCGCCGTGGACTACGATCCCGGCGAGACACTCAGCGTGACCATGCACGACGGCTCGCACTTGCAGTTGCGCAAGCTCGAGGAAGACTACAACCCCACTGAGAAGATTCACGCCATTTCGCGTCTCACCGAAGCGCATGATGCGGGCGAGGTGCTCACCGGCGTGTTCTACGTCAACACCAAGGCGCCCAATTTCCTCGATATGCTGAACCTGGTGGACCAGCCCCTGGCTACGTTGCCGGAGTCGGTAACACGTCCGGGCAAAGAAGTGCTGGAAGCTGCGATGGAGGAGTTGCGCTAAGGTTGGCGGGAGCGGTCGAGGATATGAAGCGATTGATTCTGTCGTTCCTGGCGCTCGTGCTGATTTGCGGCGCGAGCTGGGTACCTGCTCAGGCGGCTGCCACGCTCACACGCGTGAAGGCCACGCACGCTCCCGTGACCAGGCATAAAGCTCACAAGGCTGTGAGGCACCGTCAGCCAAAGCATCGCCGCACACATCGCCGCCGCGGCGTCTAGTCACGTTCGCTTAGTCGCCCTGCCCGGCTTTCGCCGCAACTCCCAGCTTGCGCAGGCGATCCCGGGCTTGTAGAGCCTCCGGAGAATGCGGATAGCGCTGCAGCAGGTGCCGAAGTTCAGACACGCCATCATCCTGCTTGCCCAGTTCAATCAGCGCAAAGCCCTTCTTCAGCTGCGCGGACGCCGCCTTATTGCCGCTGGGAAAATTCTGCAGCACTAGATCGTAGTTCTGCACGGCCTGTTGAAAGTTTCCCTGCCGGAATTGAATTTCCGCCAGATAGAAGTACGCGTTTCCAGCCAGATCAGTGTTGGGATAAAACTTGATGTAGTCGGAGAACTCCTGCGTCGCCAGGTCGTTCTTGGCTGAGTTGTAATCGCGTATTCCATCGTTGTAGAGCACGTCCGGCGGAGGCGCCGAGGCCAGAGCCTGTGCCTGGGCCTGCTGTTGGGATTGCTGGGCGGCCGCGGTCTGCTGCGTCGACTGCATGTCGTCCAGTTGCTTGCTCACCTTGGCCAGCCGGACCTTGAGTTCGTCCATGGTGTCGTTCAGCGACTGAATCTGCCCCGAGAGCTGGTCCAGACGCGCCGTGGAATCGCCCTGCTGTTTTTGCAGGTTCGTCTGCAACGTCGCCTGCAAAGCGGTCAAGGCAGCGGCTGCCTTGTTGATCGCGTCGGTGTCCTGTTCCACCAGGTTTTTCATCACGCCCATGCGCTCGTCAAAGCTGCGCTGCATCGAGGTCATCTGCTGTTGCAGCTGCTCGACCTGGGTTTGTAACTGGACCATATCCTTGTTGACGCCCCAGGCCGGCGCAGGCGCCAGCCAGAGCACGGACAGAACCGCGAGAACTGTCACAACACGGCTTGGTTTCATATAGGATTTCCTGAATTCCGAATAAACGCCTAACCTGATAGTTAGATGAGTTGAGTATCCCACAGGCGGCGAGGATTAGGTACGAAAACAACCTACAGGGAAAACTGAAGGTTCACAGCCGAGGGCATAACTCTCCGCCGTCGCGCCGCGCGATTCTCCCTCAGCGCTCGAACTACCAGTCCGGGCGCCGGGGAACGGCTTGGGCGCCGCTCCCCGATGGCCCGATACCGATCAGTCTCTACCTCTGGTACACGAAGTGCCCGCGGCGGTTCTGCTGCCAGCATGCTTCGTTGCTCTCGCTACAGAACGGCTTTTCTTTTCCGTAGCTGATCGTCTTAATGCGGCTGGCGCCGACTCCAGCCGCGACCAACGCGTCCTTTACCGCGGTGGCACGCTTGTCGCCGAGAGCCAGATTGTATTCCGTGGATCCGCGCTCGTCGCAGTGCCCCTCGACCGTAAAGTTGATGGCAGCGTGCTGGTTCAGGAACTGCACATCGCTTTGCACCGAGCTCTGCTGATCGGAGCGAACGTCAGCCTTGTCATAGTCGAAGTAGACGTCCTTGACGTTCTGGCTGAACAAGTCTTCGTCGGTCGGGTTTGCAGTCACTGGCGGCGGTGCTGGTGCCTGCATCACGGTGAGTCGCGCCGTGGCCTCCTGGCTTCCTCCAGAGCCCTTTGCGGTCAGGTGATAGGTGGTGGAATCGGTGGGACTCACGGATTGCGATCCGTTGGCCTGTACTGCACCAATGCCGTCGATGGACACATCGGTGGCGTTGGTAGTCTGCCAGCTCAACGTAGCGGATTGTCCCGCCTGAATGCTGCTCGGATTCACGGACAGCGACGCCGTAGGAGACGGCGGCGCCGGTGGTGGTGGCGGCGGAGGCGGCTGTTTTTTCTTACCGCAGGCGCCCAGAGCCAGAATGGCCCCCAGTGTAATGGCGAGAGCGAACCACTTCTTGCTTGCGTGCTTCACTTTTGATCCTCCCTACGACCGCGAACATTTTACGCCGCGGTCTGACGAAGTGCGTTTATTTCCAACTCCAATTGGGCTGCGTGTTGCGTCCGGTAAACGTCAACTGCCGAAGTTTAGTGCCGTCCGCCAGCATCATCCAGATTTCTTCCTTGCCCGATCGGCTCGACTGGAACACGATATGCCGTCCGTCCGCCGCCCACGACGGCGAATCGTTGCGCCCGCCATCGTGCGTGAGTTGCACCCACTGCTTGGTGGCAATGTCCATCAGGTAAAGATCGAGAGCGCCCGGATCTCCCGGGCCGTACTTCCGCACCCACGCGAGCAGCAGGAACTGCCCAGTCGGACTCCACGACGGCGAAACGGCGTAGCCCTGATCCGTCATCCGCTGCAGGTTGGTGCCGTCGGTTTCCATGGTGTAGACCTGCGGCAGGCCTGTGGCGCCGCTCACAAACGCGATCTGCGCGCCAGTTTTACGGTTCCAGACCGGCGACACGTCGGGACCTTTGTTCGCCGTCATGCTCCGCAGGTTTGCGCCGTTGGCATCGGAGATGTAAATTTCCGGGCTTCCTCCGCGCGACGAAGAAAACGCCAGCTTTAACCCGTCCGGCGACCACGACGGCGAAAGATTCGTTCCTCCCAGATGCGGGAAGCTGACCAGCCGGTTCAGGTCCAGCGAAAACATCTTGATTTCCCATCCCGTCTTGGTAAGCGAACTGAAGGCGAGCCGCGTGCCGTCCGGCGAGACCCGTGGCGAAAGCGAAATCGCGCCCAGGCTCGTTACCTGCCGCTGGTTCGAGCCGTCATAGTCCATCACCCAGATTTCTTTATGGCCCGAGCGGTCGCTTACAAAATAAATCTTGCTTTCCGCGATGCCCGGAATGCCGCCGCCCAACCGCAGGATAATTTCGTCGGCGAATTTGTGCGCCATCACCCGGGCAGCGGCGTCGCTGGGAGCGTCTGTGTACTGCTTGCCCAGAACCTGCGGCGTTCCCGTATTCTTCACGTCGTAGAGCCAGCCTTGCACGATGAGCTTTCCGCCCGCCACGCCAAAGCTGCCGAAGGCCAGCATCGCGGCATTCGGAGGCGGAGCGCTCCAGGCCAGGAAGTTCACATCCACCGGCTGCCCCGGCACCTGCAGGGGATAGAAGCTCTTTGAAACCAGCTCCACTACTCCCGATACATCCAGATCGTTCCACAACGTGTCGTTGAAAGTTTTGAGCAGGGCATCATTCTGCGGATCGCTGCTCGATGGCTTGAAGTCGGCAACCGCCAGGCGGACTTTGGCTACCCCCAGGCTCGTTCCCGTCTTGACCCAATCCTGTGCGCCGAGAAGGGGGCCCGTCAGGCAAAAAATAAGAGCGCAGACCAGCACAAGCAGAATTCGCGGCTCCGGCTGGCCGGCCTGCCTGTTTTTTCGCAGCGTCGCTGGTCGTTGGCGCGCGCTCATCCCTGGGTCGAAGAAACAGTCTCCATACGACAATATCGTAACCCGATATGTATTGCTTGGCAAGGTTCTGTCCTCATTCCTGCTGGCCATGTACCATTTGCGATGCATCGTGCTCCTTTAGGGTGCACAAAAAAAATTCTGACCACGCCTCACGAACTCCGGATCGCTTCTCTGCCAGCTTACTTCTTGTAATCGAACCAGAATTCCACCGTAACCTTGCGGCCAGAGTATTCCTGCGGCAGGGGCCCGAATGTATCGATACGCTGGATCGCTCGCTCGGCCGAATTATCAAGTGAGGGTACCTGGCTGGATTGCTCCAACTGCACGTGCGACGGACTGCCGTCGCGCAGAATGTCGAAGGTGATGTAAACCCGCTGCGCCGTCGTGATGCCCGGATCCACTTCGTACTTCAGCCAGTTCTCCGAAACCTTGCGCTGCACCACCTGCACGTACCACGCGAAACGCGTGCCAAAGTCTCCGCCACCGCCCGTGAATCCAAACCCGCCCTTGGCTCCGGCGGCGCTGAAGGTGCCATAAGGCCCGCTTACCGGCCCGCCTTCGCCGAAGGCAACCTGGTTGGTTTCTTCCTCGGGCTCCGGCTGTGGTTTCTCTTTGGTTGGCGTCGGCGTAGGAGTCTTTTTCGGCTTGATCTTTGTATTCTTGCCCTGGATTTCGATCGCGTCCGGTTCCTTCTCCACCGGCTTGGGCTGCGACTGTGTAACCCCCTTCGATTCGTTCGCCACCACGTTTTTGGTCGCGGCAGGGTTGGCCGGCAACGGAACCGTGCTTACCAGCGTGGCGCCCATCGCTTCGCCCATACCGCCGCCGCCCCAGCCCTGGCCCTGGTTACTGGAAGCGAACATCGTATAAAGCAGAATCACCACCGCAACCGCCGCGTGGAAGGCAGCCGACCAGCCCAGCGCACGTCCCCAGCGTTCGTGTTCGAAAAAAATCTCAGCGTTTGCTTCCATTTTGGTCCAAAGGCTGGGTCACGATACTAACGTTGGTGATGCCCGACTGCTTCACCGCGTCCATCACCGTGGCGAACGCGCCAAACGGCACATTTTCGTCGGCACGCACAAAAATCGACTGGTGGCGCGGGTCGCGAATCTTCGCTTTCAGTTTCTGAGCAATCTCATTGATGTTGATGGCGTCGTTCCCCAGAAACACGCGCTGATCTTTATTGATCGTGATCACAACATGCTCCTCGGTGATCTCCTTGACGGTGCGCGTCTTGGGCACGCTCACGTCGATTCCCGACTGCAGCACCGGCGCCGTCACCATGAAGATGATCAGCAGCACCAGGACCACGTCCACCAGCGGCGTGATGTTGATATCGGCCAGGGCGGTTTGCGTGCGTCCGTTGGAAGCAGTGAAAGCCATTAGCGCCTCACGTCACTCGCGGGTTGGGTCTGCATATTTTCCACCGCGTTCAACACTTCCAGAGCAAAATCGTCGCTGCGCGAAGCGAATTCGCGAATCGAACTGCCGATCAGGTTATAGGCAATCACCGCCGGAATCGCCGCCGCCAGCCCGGCTGCCGTGGTAATCAACGCCTCTGAAATTCCCGGCGCAACTGCACGCAAAGTCGCCGCTCCCGCCGTGCCCAATCCGTGAAACGCGTCAATGATGCCCCACACCGTCCCGAACAAACCCACAAACGGCGTCACTGCGGCCGTGATCGCCAGCCACGGCATGTTCCGCTCCAGCCGCGTGATCTCTTCCGACGCCCCAATCTGCATCCCGCGCTGGATCGAGGTAACGTTGCGCAGCACGCCGCCCGTGGCGCCCACTTGTCGTTTGTATTCTTCAAAGCCACCCTCGAACACGCCCACCAGCGGGCTGGGACGGAACTGGTCGGCCACCGCGGCCACATCCTGCAGTCGCTGCGCCTTGCGGAAGGCGCGCACGAAGCGTCCGCTCTGCACCCGCGCCCGCCGCAGCAGGCCCCACTTGGTCAAAATAATCGCCCAGGAAATCAGGCTGAAGGCGAGCAGCACCAGCAGCACAACTTTGGCGACTGCGCCCGAATCGGAAATCATGTCGACGATTTCGCCGCCGATGAACGCTACCAGCAAGGAAAGGAATGGCATGGGTTTTTGTGAGGAACTCTACCCTCAATTATAGATGACCAAAGCACCGCCATCTTGCGGACGTACATGATTCATCAATGCAGCGCTGCCAGTGATCCCCGAATCGTGCGAATCACCAGTGAAGGCCGGCGGCGAAAACTGGCCACTAGCCACTGGCCACTAGCCACTGCCTTTCATGCTATCCTGCGCTCAACTCCGCATTCAAACTCGTCGCAACCCAGGACGGCCGTGCTGGTTGAACTGCGCCTCGAAAACTACGCCGTAATCGACAACGTGGCGGTCGCCTTCGCCCCCGGCCTCAATCTGCTCACCGGCGAAACCGGGGCCGGAAAATCCATTCTGATCGATGCCCTAGCTCTGCTCCTCGGTGAAAAAGCTTCCAGCGACGTCATCCGCACTGGCGCCAACCGCGCAGTGATTTCCGCAGTCTTCGAAGTCGAAGCCGCATCGAAAACCCCAATCGCGAACATTCTGGAATCGAACGGCCTCGACGAATCCGACGATGGCTCGCTCATTCTTCGCCGTGAAATCGCCAGCGGCGGCAAGGGACGCGTCTTCGTGAACAACCAGCCCGCAACCGTGGCCGTGCTTCGCCAATTTGCTCCCTATCTCGCCATCATTCACGCACAGAATGAATCCATGCTTTCGTTCGATGGTCCCGCGCGCCTGGCGCTGCTCGATATTTTTGCAGGCAGTCAGCTTGATCCCGTCGCCGTTGCGTTCTCCGCGTGGAAACAAATTCGCACCCGCATCGAAGATCTCGAACACGGCGAGCAGGACCGCCTCCGCCTGGTTGACCTGTGGATGTTTCAGAAGCGCGAAATTCATGAAGCGAAGTTGCAGCCCGGCGAAGACGAGCAGCTCGAATCCCAAAAACGCGTCCTGGCCAACGCCGAAAAAATCTACAACTCCGCCATGAATGCCTTCGATCTTCTCTACGAAGGCAACGCCCCCACCAGTTCGTCTCTGCGCGCCGCGCAAAAGCAGATCGAAGAACTTTCCCGCTTCGAGCCAAAATTTCAGGAAGCTCTCGCGGCCATCGAAACCGCGCGCATCAGCGTGGAAGACGTGGGCGCAACCCTGCGCGATTATGCCGGCGGCATTCAAGCCTCTCCCGAGCGCCTAGCCGAAGTGGAAGACCGCCTCGCCCTGCTCGATCGTCTGAAGCGCAAATACGGGCCGTCGCTCCAGAACGTGCTTGAGTTCGGCGCCGAAGCCGCGCGCAAACTCGACGAAGTCGAAAACAAGGACGAAACCCTGCGCCAGCTCCGCGCCGAACTGGCCCAGGCCGCTGCCGAATATCTGCGGGCCGCACGCGTGTTAGCCAAGAAGCGCGCTGAATCTGCCCGCAAGCTGGAGAAGCTGGTCGAGGCCGAGATCAACGATCTCGCCATGAAATCGGCATTCGGCATCCAGATCACCAGCTCCGAAGAAGAAGGGAACTGGACCGCCTCCGGCATCGATCAGGTCGTCTACCTGATTTCCACTAATCCCGGCGAACCCCTGCGCCAGCTGGAGCACATCGCCTCCGGAGGCGAACTGTCGCGCGTCATGCTGGCATTGAAATCCAGCGTAGAATCCGGAGCCCACGGCACGCAACGCCGAAGCGAATCGGGTTCCATCGAAGGAAAACGTGGGAGAGCGGAGCCCGGGGCCGTGGGTGAACGTGGAAGAGCGGCCCTTCAGGGCCGCGTAAGCGGCACGAAATCAGGGGCTTCAGCCCCTCAGCGCACACTGGTCTTCGACGAAATCGATACCGGCATCGGCGGCCGCGCTGCCGAAGCCGTCGGCAAAAAGCTCAAAGCCCTCGCCCGCTCGAATCAAGTGTTGTGCGTCACCCACCTCCCGCAGATCGCCACATTCGCCGACCACCACTACGTGATTGAAAAAAAGGAATCCGCCGGCCGCACCCGCACCAGCATTCGGGCCGTCACCGGCGACGAACGCACCGAAGAAGTTGCCCGCATGCTCAGCGGCGCCAAACTAACCGAAACCTCCCGCAAACACGCCGAGCAACTGATCAAATCGAACGCGTAGGGTCGGGGGCCTACCAAGAACCATGTGGGGACAGCCGCCCCGGCTGTCCGGTCGAGCAAAGCTCGACTCGCTTTTAGCATGCAGCGTTCCCAATCTGTTTCGCAAAAATAGTGCCGACCGATTCGCTGTATCCGTTTGCCCCCCTCGCGCCTATAATGTGGCGATTTCGCGGGGCCTGATTACCCGCTTCGGAGGCCCATTGCGCCTTTCCCTCGATACTCGCAAGGTCGGACACGTCACCATCGTGCGCTGCAACGGCCGCATCGTCGCCGGCACTGAGAGCGACTCCCTGCGCGCGCATATTGCCTGGCTCCTGAACGACCGCCGCGCCATCGTCTTGCACCTGGGTGAAGTCGCATTCGTCGACAGCAGCGGCCTCGGCACCATGGTCCGCACCCTTACCAGCACGCGCCAGGTCCACGGAGACCTCAAGCTCTGCAATGTGCCCGACCATATCCGCAAAGTTCTGGAAATGTCTCACCTGACAAAATTATTCGACTCGCACGACTCGGAAGAAAACGCCGTCGCCGCCTTCTACCGCCCCGGAGCCCGCACCGAAACTCCCGTCCCCACCGGCCGCAGCGTTCTGTGCCTCGACAACGACGCCGATGTTCTCGCCTACCTGCGCGAACTGTTGCGCGCCGGCTACGATGTCCACACTACCAGCCGCGTCAGCGACGCTCTCATCCTGATGCGCGTCACCCATTTCGATCTCCTGCTGGTCGGCCCCGGCCTGACCGCATCCCCGACCAAGCTGCAAGCCTTTCAGGACGCCAGCGCCAAGCACCCGGTGATCGAACTGGGCACCGGCTTCTCCACCGACGACGCCGGCGCAGCCGGAGCCGGCTTACTGGAAAAAATCGAAACCACGCTCAACCCTAGACCCGCGTAACCGAAACCCTCTTGACGAGGGAGACCGCATTAGCTAATATAAGTTAGCTAAGTAAGCGCATGGAAACCATCACGATCCACAAGGCGAAAACCCAGCTTTCCCGGCTGATCGAAAAAGCCTGCCGGGGCGAAGAGATCGTTATTGCCCGAGGGAAAAGGCCGGTAGTCAAACTGGTGCCTGTCGAGGTTCCCCCGAAGAAACGCACCCTTGGCCTTTGGAAAGGCCTCGTCTCCTATACCCCTGACGCGTTCGATCCTTTAACCGACCAGGAGATGAAGGACCTTGGCTTCGAATAAGCCAGGTTCGAATGAGCTAGGTTCGAATAAGCCACGACTGAAACAGAGAAGGCCCAGATTTCGATGACCATCCTTCTCGACACCCACATCTTAATATGGTCCATGGTTGAGCCGGATCGTCTCTCTCTCCGCGCCCGGCTGGCGGTTGAGAATCCCAAGAATCGAGTTCTTATTTCCGCCGCAGTTGCTTGGGAACTGTCAAGCAAGGTTAAAGCTGGAAAATTTTCTCCTGCCTCAATCATCGGCAAACTAGACCGCTTGTTGCGGCAGGCGGCGTTTTTGGAATTGCCGATCACCATCGAGCATGCGACGCGCGCTGGCTCGTTAGCCCTCCACCATCGCGATCCCTTTGACCGGCTTCTCATCGCGCAGGCTCTATCGCTTCAGATCCCAATCGTCAGCGCCGATGCGATCATCGACAAATACGGCGTCGAGCGACTCTGGTAAAGCCAGCCCGGCATGGCGACGCTTCCCCCGTTCAGCTCCCATTTCTCCCCGCCCGCTGCTAATGCCTGCCCTTTCTTGAGCTTACGTTGACCACCACGGCACTTTCCGGTAGTTTAGTAGTACCGCGACAATGGGGATCGTGTACCCTGAAGGCATACATTTAGCTATATTTTTCTGGCCTGATTTTGCATCGCATTGCAGGTTTCTGACCTCTTACATAGAGAGCCGCAAACACTAGAGGGGGCAAGGCTTTATCGTGTCGAAAGTAACGAACGTGCTGAACGATAGCAACGAAAAAGTGGTGCTTCTATTGAAGCCCCGGGGATTCTGCGCCGGCGTGGTTCGGGCCATCGACGTGGTCCGCATCGCCCTCGAAGCCTTCGGTCCGCCCATCTACGTGCGCAAAGAGATCGTCCACAACCGCTTTGTTGTCGAGGAGTTACAGGGCAAAGGCGCCATTTTCGTCGACAGCGAAGAGCAGGTTCCGAACGGCGAGCGCGTCATTTACAGCGCGCACGGCGTTTCTCCCGAAGTGCGCGAGAACAGCGTCAGGCGCGGGCTACGCGTGATCGATGCCACCTGCCCTCTCGTGACGAAGGTTCACGTCGAGGCCGTAAAGTTTGCCAAAGAAGGCTATTCGCTCATCCTCATCGGGCACAAAGACCACGACGAAGTGATTGGCACCCTCGGCGAAGCTCCGCTGGTGACGCAGGTTGTCGGCTCGCCGCAACAGGTCAAGAATTTGACCGTGCCCGATCCTGATCGCGTCGCTTATCTTACCCAGACCACGCTCAGTCTCGACGAGACCAAGGACATTATCGCCGCCCTTCGCGCCAAGTTTCCCAACATCAAGGGCCCGGCTGCGCAGGATATCTGCTACGCGACCGAAAACCGTCAGGTAGCCGTGAAACAGGTCGCTTCCGAATCCGATCTGTTGCTGGTCGTGGGCTCGGAGAACAGTTCCAACTCCAACCGCCTGGTCGAGGTCGCGCGCAATCTCGGCACGCAGGCGCATCTCATCGACAGCTACAACGACATCGAACCTGATTGGCTGCAGGGTGTGAAAACCATCGCGCTGACCGCCGGTGCGTCGGCCCCGGAATGCCTGGTTGAAGAAGTGGTGAAATTCCTAGCCGACAAGGGCTTCGCCAACGTGCAGGAACTCGAAGTGATGCCGGAGAACGTTCGCTTCGGCCTGCCGCCGGAGATTGTCGAAGCCATCGCCGCCGCTCCGGCCAGCTCTACCGCGGATTAGCGAATTAACGGACGAACGGAGCCGCACAAAGCATGGATACGAACTCCCCCGAATCCAACTTAGCCTCTGAACCACAACTTCGTTTCGGCAAGATCGAAGGTTTTTCCAGCCGCGTCGGTTCGGCTCTGGAAGCTGCCCGCAAATATCTTTTCTCCGAGCAGCACGAAGACGGCTACTGGTGCGGCGAACTCGAAGCTGATACCACCCTCGAATCCGATTACATTTTGCTGCACACGCTGCTCGGCACCGGCAATCCGGAACGCTTTCAGAAAGCCGCCAACTATATCCTCCAACACCAGAATGAAGACGGAGGCTGGAGCATCTACGCCGCCGGCCCGTCCAATATCAGCGCCTCGGTGAAGGCCTATTTCGGCCTGAAGCTGGCCGGCTACACCGCCGATCACCCGGCGCTGGCCCGCGCCCGCAAGAAAATTATCGAGCTCGGCGGCGTTACCGAAGTCAACACATTTACCAAGATCTATCTATGTTTCTTCGGCCAGTATGACTACGACGCCGTGCCCGCCATTCCGCCCGAGATCGTACTGTTTCCGAACTGGTTCTGGTTTAATATCTACGAAATTTCCTCTTGGTCGCGCGCGATTCTGGTGCCGCTCTCTATTTGCTACGCCAAAAAGCCGTTCAAGAAGATGCCCCGCGAAATGGGCGTGGAGGAACTTTTCGTCGGCGGCATGCAGAAGTCGCGCATGCACCTGCGCTGGTCGAAGAAGCTGATTTCCTGGCGGAATTTCTTTCTCTGTCTTGACCGCATGACGCATTGGCTGGAGCGTGTCCATGTCCGCCCGCTACGCTCGATCGCATTGAAGACGGCCGAGAAGTGGATGCTGGAGCGCTTCGAAATGAGCGACGGCCTGGGCGCCATCTATCCTTCGATGATGAACGCGATCATCGCGCTGCGTTGCCAAGGATATTCGCTCGACGATCCGCAGGTAATTCGCGCGCTCGATGAATTCGAAAAACTCGGAATCGAAGAAGATGACACCTTCCGCATACAGCCCTGCATGTCCCCGGTGTGGGACACCGCTTACGCGGTGTTCGCTCTGGGCGAAGCCGGAGTGCCGGCCAACGATCCGCGCATGGTTAAATGCGCCGACTGGATTCTCCAGAAGCAAGTCCGCAATGTCGGCGACTGGAAGGTGAAAAATCCGAAAGGCCAGCCCGGCGGATGGTATTTCGAATTCAACAATGAGTTTTACCCCGACGTGGACGACACCGCCATGGTTTGCCTTGGCCTGAGCCGCGTCGAGCATCCCAACGGACGCTACCAGCGCGAGTCGGTGCAGCGCGCCATCGACTGGATTTTCTCCATGCAATGCAAGAATGGCGGCTGGGCTTCCTTCGACAAAGACAACGACAAGATGGTCTTCCAGCACATCCCGTTCGCCGATCACAACGCCATGCTCGATCCGCCCACGGTCGACATCACTGGACGCATCCTCGAAATGCTCGCGACCTACGGCTATGACAAGAATCATCCCGCGGTGAAGTGCGCGATCCAATTCATCCGCGACGAGCAGGAGCCCGACGGCAGCTGGTTCGGCCGCTGGGGCGTGAACTACATTTACGGCACGGCCCTGGTGCTGCGCGGTTTCGAAGCCATGGGTATCGACCTGCATGAGCCCTGCGTCCAGCAGGGGGCCGAGTGGCTGCGCATGGTGCAGAATGCCGACGGTGGCTGGGGCGAAACCGTAGGCTCCTACGACGATCCGAGCCTGCGCGGGCAGGGTGAGAGCACACCATCGCAGACTGCCTGGGCAATTCTAGGATTATTGGCCGCCGGCGACACGCGAAGCGATTCCGTAGCTCGCGGCATCGCTTACTTGCTGCGCACGCAAAAGAAGGACGGCTCCTGGGACGAGCCTCTGTTCACCGGTACCGGCTTCCCGCGCGTGTTTTATCTCAGATATCACCTCTATCGCCAGTATTTCCCGCTGCTCGCGTTCACCACGTACGCGAAGGTGATGGAGAAGGCGAGCAATTAGCCGCTAGCTATTAGCAATTAGATCTGACACTCCTTACTTGAAGCACTCCATTTAACGATGCTTCTGTTCCCATGACCAGACAGATTGTTTTCTTAGTTGCATGGACGTGGGTCGCCATCACACTCTGCTCCGCACAGGGTTCCAGTGATCCGCTGCAGAAGCCGCCCATGGGCTATGAACTCTACAGTTGGCAGGGCGCGAGCGGTATCTGGAATTTCTGCCTCGCGCCCAGCCCCAGCGGCGTAAACATTCGGGCCGAACAAGTCTTTAATAAAAAGTTCCTCCTGCGCGGAGTGAACCGACTCAACTCCGAAATATCGAAGTTACCGGTGGGGGCCACGATCTATTGGCTCGATCACATAATTCCGGAGACGGGCCCCAAAACAAAAGAGGGCGAGCGCGTCAGATATCCACCGGCAAACATCATCGAGCAGGTTCGACAATACGCTGATAAATGCCATATCAAAATCGACATGTGGCAACGAATATCTGTCTCAGAATCTGCCAGATCCTGGGCTGGCTAAATGCCAACCGCTAACTGCTAATTGCTGCCATGAAAGCTTTCGTTACCGGCGCCACCGGATTTCTCGGCTCCCACGTCGCGGGTGTACTGGCCGCGCAAGGCGCGGACCTGCGCCTGCTCGTCCGCCCAGCCAGCAATCTGAAGAATCTCGAAGGCCTCCACGCTGAGACCGCCACAGGCGATCTGCGTGACCCTGCTTCGCTCGACAAGGCGATGTCCGGATGCGATACCGTATTTCACGTCGCGGCCGATTACCGCCTCTGGGTGCGCGACCCGGATGAAATGTACCGCTCCAACGTCGACGGCACGCGCGCCATTCTGGAAGCTGCGCGCAAGAACGGCGTCCGCCGCGTGATCTATACGTCGAGCGTCGCTACGATGGGCTTCACGCGCAACGGAAGTCCCGCCGACGAAGATTCTCCCGTCGCGCTCGCTGACATGATCGGCCACTACAAGCGCTCGAAATTCATGGCCGAGCAGATCGCGCTCGAGGCCGGACGGTCCGGGATGAACGTTGTCGTCGTGAATCCGACCACGCCAGTGGGCGAGCAGGATATCAAGCCCACGCCCACCGGCCGCATCATTCTCGATTTCCTGAAGCGCAAATTCCCCGCCTACGTTGATACCGGACTCAACCTGGTTGACGTCACCGAATGCTCCCGCGGCCACGTCGCCGCGCTGGAGCGCGGCAAGAGTGGTGAGCGTTACATTCTGGGCGGTGAAAATCTCACGCTCAAACAGATTCTCGATAAGCTGGCAGCTATAACAGGATTGTCTTCTCCCACCGTGAAGCTCCCGTATTTTTTCGCCTTCGCCGCCGCCGCGGTCGACGAAACCATCACCGGCCGCATCCTGCATCGCGAACCGCGTGCCACCATCGATGCCGTCCGCATGGGCCGCAAGAAAATGTTCGCCAGCTCCGCCAAAGCTGAACGCGATCTGGGCTGGAAGCTGGTTCCAGCGGAAAATGCCCTGCGTCGCGCCGTGGAATGGTTTCGCAGCAATCACTATGTTTAGATGAACGTGTGGGAACGGGCGCCCTCGCCCGTTCGTGCCGAGCAGCGCTCGGCAGGATGTGCAGATTGCCGTCGCCTGTAAAAATCGCCATCGTCGCCGCCCTGGAGCGCGAACTCCACCCGCTGCTGCGCCGCTGGCCCGTGGTAGTAAAACAACACGCCGGCCGCACTTTCCATTTCTTCGAGCAAGGCCAGCGAGTCGCAGTTTGTGGCGGCATTGGCGCCGAGCCGGCGCGCCGCGCTGCCGAAGCCGTCATCGCGCTCTACGCTCCGGAAGTCGTTTATTCCGTGGGATTCGCCGGGGCCCTCGACCCCGCACTAAAAGTTGGCGACCTCCTCATCCCGGCCCGCGTGATCGATGCGGGCGACTCCAGCAGCATCGAGACTGGCACGGGTCAGGGAATCCTGGTTACTTTCGGTGCTGTCGCCACGCCGGAGCAGAAGGTTAAACTGGGCAAGTCATTCAACGCGCAAGCCGTCGACATGGAAGCGGCCGCGGTAGCGCGGGCCGCAGCCGCGCGGGGAGTGCGCTTCGCCGCCGTCAAGGCGATCTCGGATGAGGTTGGTTTCCAACTTCCCGGGATGAATGATCGGGCTGGCTTCATCAGCTCGTCGGGCGAGTTCCTGACCGTGAAGTTCGCGCGCTTTATCGCGATCCGGCCGTGGACATGGACCGCTGCGATTCGCCTCGCGCGTAACAGCAAGCGCGCGGCACACGCGCTTAGCGCCTGGCTTGCCCAGACGAAAAACATGCTGCTGAATTTGCCGGAAAACGATTCGCGAGAAAATAAGTAGAGGAAACGATTTGCCGGAAAGATTTGTGGAAAATTTCCAATCGCCTATGAAACCAACCTTCATTGCGGCCGTACTCCTACTTTGCGCAGCAGCCGTCCCCCTCCACGCGCAAAAGCCGCCAACAGCGGTCTACGCGGAAAGCTTCCGCCACGGGCCCACGCATATCACCGACGTCAGTTTCGAGGTCAAGCTCAATCTCCAGAATTCAGTTTTCTTCGACCGCATTAAAGACACTTACGGCAACGACCGCTATCTTCTGACCATCGTTCCGGAGATTCCGGAAGGCGAAGACCACATCATTTCCTGGCAGGTGCGGTTGACGGACCTGCATCACCTGATCTATAACAACGTGCTGCTGGAGTCGCAGGAGCCTTCGTCCGATCCCGGGAACAATCTCTGGCAGCTGAATCCGAGCAGGTTCGGCCGCGTCCCGGTCCGAGCGCAACGCATCATGAAAGTGGATGCCTTTTACGTTTCGCTGCAGGTCACCGCTTACCATTTCACTCCGCTCGAATCCCCTTATCTGGATTCCATGACCGTGCAGGTGAAATTCACGAATGCTGACCCCCGCACCGCCAACTCGCCCACCGCTGGTCCTTAGAAACGAACATGCCAATGCCAAGGGCTGGAAGTGAAAAAGCCACTGAAGCGAATAGGATCCGGTCGTCATCAAAGTGAACGTTATGGCCATCGCCGGACAATACGCAGTGCAGGATGGCATGCGGACGATTCCCGGCACCATGCAGGCGGCGGTGTACCGCGGCGTGAATGATGTTCGCCTGGAGACCGTCCCCGTGCCCCAGATCGGCCCCGGCGAATTGTTGTTGCGCGTGCACAGCTGCGGAGTCTGCGGGACCGACCTGAAGAAAATTGCGACCGGCTCCCACTCCGCTCCCCGCATCTTCGGACATGAAACTTCAGGAGTGGTCGCCGCAGTGGGCGCGGGAGTCCGCGAATTCCAGCCCGGAGACCGCGTCGTGGTCTTTCATCACATTCCGTGCCGCGAATGTTACTACTGCCTCCACAACACTTTTGCCCAGTGCTCCGCCTACAAGAAAGTCGGCTGCACCGCCGGATTCGAGCCCTCAGGCGGTGGTTTCGCGGAATATGTCCGGGTAATGGATTGGATCGTCCAGAAGGGAACCGTCCGCATTCCGGACGGCGTTTCCTTCGAGCAGGCCTGTTTCGTTGAGCCGGTCAACACCTGCATGAAGGGAATCGAGGCGCTGCGCCTGCTTCCGGGCGAGACCGTCCTGGCTATCGGGCAAGGTCCGATCGGCATCATATTGAGCGTTCTGGCTCGAAAGGCTGGGGCCACCGTAATTACTTCCGATTTGTATCCCGAGAGGCTTAGAATAGGTAAAAGCCTCGGACTTGAATTGAACATTGACGCTTCACAGGCCAACGTGGTCGATCGCGTTCGCGAGTGGACCGAAGGGCGAGGCGCCGACGCCGTGATTCTGGCGGTGGGTGGGAATAGTTTGATTCGGACCGCAATGGATGCGGCCCGTCCCGGTGGCCGGGTTTTGTTATTCGCTCAGACGCAGCACGGAGAGGCAATTGTTGATCCGGCTGCTATCTGTGTGGACGAGAAGGCTTTAGTCGGTTCCTACAGCGCCTCGGTGGCGCTGCAGGAAGAATCGGTTCGGTTTGTGATGGGCCGCGAAATGGATATGGAACAGCTTGTCAGTCACCGTTTTCCGTTAGCTGAGAGCGCCCAGGCCTTGGCGTTGGCAGCGCATCCGCAGCCTTCGTCGCTGAAGATTTTGATTCAGCCTGGAATCGGCTGACTCGCCGAGTAGCGGGAATTGCAGCGACTGGGAATTGCAACGACTGGGAAGGGCACCACTTCAGTCGTGCCGTTACAGGGTTTACGATGTCCGGGGCTTTAGCCCTGCGGTATCAGGGGTTTGGAAGGAACGTCGCAGTGAATGGAAAAATGACCGCTGCCGTCTTGTACGGCAAAGAAGATCTGAAGATTGAAAAAGTGCCGATTCCCCGCGTGGGAGACGGTGAAATCCTCGTCAAAGTCCAGGTCGCACTGACCTGTGGCACCGACTTGAAGGTCTACCAGCGCGGCTATCACGCCCGCATGATTGTTCCTCCCGCGTTGTTTGGCCACGAACTGGCCGGCGTGATCGAGGAAGTAGGCGCCGGCGTCAACGGTTTCAAACCCGGCATGCGCGTGGTGGCGCTGAACTCCGCCCCCTGCCAGATGTGCTTTTACTGCTCCAAGCATCAGGAAAATCTCTGCGAAGATCTGCTCTTCAACAACGGCGCTTACGCGGAATACATTCGCGTGCCCCGGCGCATTGTCGAAGCCAACATGCTGGTGATTCCGCCCAACGTCAGCTTCGAAGACGCCGCCATGACCGAGCCTCTGGCCTGCGTTCTGCGCGGCCTGCATGAAACCGGAGTGGAAATCGGCGACACCGTCACCATCATCGGCGGCGGCCCTATCGGATTAATGTTTGTCCAGGTCGCGCGCGCCATCGGCTGCAACGTGATTGCCGTAGTCAAGCGCGACGAGCAGGTGCAGGCCGCCAAACACATGGGCGCGCATGAGATCGTGCAGACCACCAAGGTCCCGAACGTGGTGGACGCCGTGCGCGCACTCTCACCGCAGAAGCGCGGTTGTGACGTCGTAATCGAAGCGGTGGGCCGTCAGGAAGCGTGGGAGTGGTCGGTCGACATGGTTCGCAAAGGCGGCACCGTCAACTTTTTCGGGGGATGCGCCGGTGGAACCAAAGTGCAGCTCGATACCGGACGGCTGCACTATTCCGAGATCACGCTGAAAGCCACGTTCCACCACACGCCCGAAACCGTACGCCGCGCCTTCGGCCTGATCGCCGCCAAGAAAATTCGGCCGACCGACTACATCACAGGGGAGGCTCCGCTCTCGCGCTTGCAGCAAGTCCTGCGCCACATGCTGAACCGCGGCGGCGACATCAAAACCGCCATTATCCCCGGCCACTGATTTCCGCCGCTCCCGCGAGGAGCGCCGAAGAAGACGCTGTCGAAAAAACTTGTCATCCTGAGCGGAGTAACTGGTTCGCGAAGCGAACCAGTTGCATAGTCGAAGGAACCCTACCTCGAAGCTACCGCCAGTGTGCGAATAGGAGTTCTCACAGTGCTTGGGCTTGCTCGACACTGAGAATGCTCTTGACATGAGCCAAATCGTCAGCCCTTCCCAACTCGCGCCCGCCTCCCTCGGCTGGAGCCGCCTCCCTGCCGCCTACGCCATCCCTTCCACACCACCGTCGCTTGCAGGAGCCCAGCAATATTGCGCCCGCCTCGCCGGCTCGCACTACGAAAATTTCTCCGTCGCCACCTGGTTTCTGCCGCGGCGCCTGCGCCAGCATTTTTGCAACGTCTACGCCTACTGCCGCATCTCCGACGATCTCGGCGACGAAGTTGGCGATGCCTCCGCATCGCTCGCTCTCCTCGATCAGTGGCAAGCCGAACTCGACGCCTGCTACGCCGGAACTCCGCGCCATCCGGTTTTCGTAGCTCTCGCAGAAACTGTGCGCCAGTTCGACATCCCGCAACACGAATTTTCCGATCTGCTTCGCGCCTTCCGCCACGACCAGACCATCACCCGCTTCGACGCATTCGACGATGTCCTCGCCTACTGCCGATATTCCGCGAATCCTGTGGGCCATCTTGTGCTCTACCTGTGCGGATACCGCGACCCAGAACGCCAGCAACTTTCCGACTTCACCTGCACCGCGCTGCAACTGGCAAATTTCTGGCAGGACGTCACCGTCGACTACGCCAAGGGACGCATCTACCTCCCGCTCGAAGACCTGCGCCGTTTCAGCGTGAGCGAAGAAGACATCTCCGCGCAACGCAACACGCCGGCTTTCCGTGCCATGATGCGATTCGAAGTCGAACGCGCCCGCGATTGGTTCAACCGCGGCCTGCCCCTCATCGCGCAAGTTGACGGCGAGCTCGCCGTCGATCTCGATCTTTTTTCCCGTGGCGGCCAGGAAATTCTCAACGCCATCGAACGCCAGGATTTCGCCGTATTAGGCAACCGTCCGAAAATCTCGAAGCCGCGCAAACTGGCTTTGGTGGCGCGCGCCGCTCTGGGCAAACTCTTCAGCAGGAGCGCGGCAGGCGCTTTGGGGGTTAAATAAATATGGGTGCCAGCGCCCAGCAAGCCACCGTCCCCTGGACCCCAGCTCCCGCGCAGCTGGTCATGGCGTATTCCGTGTGCCGCGGCATTACCCGCACGGCCGCGAAGAATTTTTATTACGCCTTTCTCGTCCTTCCGCGGCGCAAGCGCGAAGCGCTATGCGCGGTCTACTCGTTCATGCGCCGCTGCGACGATCTCGCCGACGATCCCACGCTGAGCCTCGCCGAGCGCCGCCAGAAACTCGAAACCTGGCTCGACGCGCTTCATTGTGCCCAGCAGGGCCAGCCCACCGACGAACCCATTCTTCTCGCGCTCACCGACGCGCAGCGCCGCCACCACATCCCCGCCGGATTGCTCGACGAACTCGCGCACGGCACCGCCATGGATGTGGTCGACGCTTCCGCGGCGGATGTTTCAGCCCAGGAAGCCGCGCCCAGCGGGGCAACCGCGCTCGCCGTGCAGTACAGAACTTTCGAAGATCTTCGCGGCTACTGCTACCGTGTCGCGTCCGTGGTCGGCCTGGTCTGCATTCATGTCTTCGGCTACAAAAACCCCGAAGCCGAACCTCTCGCCGAAACCTGCGGCCTGGCCTTCCAGCTCACCAACATCATTCGCGACGTCAAAGAAGACGCCGCTCTCAACCGCGTCTATCTCCCCGATGAAGACCTGGCAAAATTCGGCCTCTCCGCCGCCGACATTCTGTCGACGCCCGATCCCGCTCGCCTGCGCGCGCTGCTCGCGCTCGAAGCCGACCGTGCCCGCGAGTTCTATCGCTCCGGCGACGATCTCATCCCCTACGTCTCCGAGGACAGCCAGCCCGCGCTCTGGGTCCTGATCACGATCTACCGCCGCCTGCTGGAAAAAATCGCCGAAAAACAATACGACGTCTTCACCGCCAAAGTTTCGCTCAGCACCTCAGAAAAACTCCGCATCCTGGGCAAAGGTTTCCTCAAGCGCATAACCTGACGCCTATCGCGTCCGGCATGTCGCACCCTGACGCGCCCATTTCCCCCGCAATGCTAATCTCAACCAGATGACCTCCACCGCATCCCAAACCACGGTCGCCGTCGCCGGAGGCGGCCTCGCCGGACTCGCCGCCGCCTGTGCCTTGGCCGCCGCCGGTTTCCGCGTCACCGTTTTCGAGAAGCGTCCCTTCCTCGGCGGACGCGCCTCCTCCTACCAGCATCCCGGCACCGGCGAAGTGGTCGACAACTGCCAGCACGTTCTGTTTCGCACCTGCACAAACCTCATCAATTTTTACGAGCGCATCGGCGTCGATCATGACATTCGCTGGTACGACGAAATGACGTTCCTCGAACCCGGCGGCCGCGCCTCCGTCATGCGCGCCTCCGCGCTGCCCGCGCCGCTGCACACCGCACCCTCGTTCCTGCATTTTTCTTTTCTAAGCACTCAAGACAAATTCGCCATCGCCCGCGCCATGGTCCCGCTCACCCTAACCACGCAACCGGACACTGGAAAATCTTTCGCCGACTGGCTCCATCAGCATGGCCAAACCTCCGGCGCCATCGAACGTTTCTGGAAGCCCATCCTCATCAGCGCTCTCAGCGAAGAACTCGATCGCATCTCGATCTCCTCCGCGGCTCAGGTGGTTCGCGAATCCATGAAGTCGCCCGCGGCCCGCCACATGGGCGTTCCCACCGTCCCGCTCACCACGCTCTATGACGCTGCCGGAGATTACATCCATGCCCGCGGCGGCGAGTTGCAGTTCCGCACTTCGCTGGAAACTTTTCATTCCGATTCTGCGCGCGTCCATCTTCATCTCGACGGACGTCCCACTGAAAGTTCCACCGAACGTCCCACTGAACCTTTCACCGAAACTGAGCCCGGCTTCGACTACCTTGTGCTCGCGCTGCCCTTCGAGGCTCTCGACCGCGTTCTGCCGCAAACTCCCGACGCCGCGTCTCTGCGTGAGCAGATCACCCACTTCGAAACTTCGCCCATCACCGGCGTTCACCTCTGGTTCGACCGTCAGATCTCCGACCTCGATCACGCCGTCCTGCTCGACCGCACCATCCAATGGATGTTCCACAAATCCCGAATCCAGCCCATGCGCGCAGAGGCGCGAAGCAAAAAAGGGGAAGGAAACGACGTCCGGAAAGATCGCGGTGAGAGGCACGATGTCGCTCGTGACCACGACCGGGAAGGGCACGACTTTAGTCGTGCCGTAAAGACCTCTGATGGGAACGGGGCTTTAGCCCCTGAGGGCGGCAGCTACATCGAACTCGTCATCAGCTCCTCAAAAAGCCTGATCGAAAAATCCCGCGCCGAAATCATCGATCTCGTTCTCGCCGAAGTCCGCGAATTTTTCCCCGCCGCCCGCGCCGCCAATCTGGTGAAATCCACCGTGATCAAAGAAGTTCATGCCACCTACTCACCGCGCCCCGGCATCGACGCCCATCGTCCCACGCCCGCCACCGCGTGGCCACGCGTCTTTCTCGCCGGCGATTGGACGGCCACCGGATGGCCCGCCACCATGGAAGGCGCAGTCCGCAGCGGCTACCTCGCTGCTGAAGCGCTCACCCGCGCCGCCGGCATTCGCGATTCCAAATTCCTGGTCCCAGATCTCCCACCCAGCGGCCTGATGCGTCTGTTCTACTAACGCGCGTTCCTCGCGGAACGATTACTCTCGCACGTTGCAATTTATTTGTTATATGCGCAAAATAATTCGCACGCCGACCGAATCGCGGAACTAGATAAAATTTACATCCTTGCGCTGCGCGAGCACGCGCTGCAAATCCTCCGCACACAACTTATCTCACAGAAACAAAACGCTTTTCACCGGCTGGCGATTCGATTGCACCGTCTCAGTGCATCTGCGGAGGTGATTATGCTGTGGACCATCTTTGTCATGCTGCTGATTTTGTGGTTCCTCGGCCTCGTCAGTTCGTACACGCTCGGCGGATATATTCATCTACTCTTGGTGGTCGCTCTGATTGTCTTCGTCGTGAATCTGCTTGCGGGCCGCAAGCCTGCGCTCTAAGCGGGTATTGCAGCTTCGTGAGTTCGCGATCCAATCGCAATTCATTTTAAAAAGGAGCAAACCATGAAACGATTCTCGAATTTGTCGCTGCTACTTCTTTCCATTCTTCTCGGAAATTTAGCCTGGGCCGGCACCACTTTCCAGGACTCGACCGCGCGCTTGCGCGACTCCGGCGCGGTGCTCACGGAAATTGCGGCCGCCCCCGATCGTGGTATCCCGGAGGAAGTCCTGAACAGCGCGAAGTGTGTGGTGGTAGTTCCCAACCTGATCAAGGGCGGCTTCATTTTCGGCGCCAAACATGGGCGCGGCGTCGCTACGTGCCGTACGGAGCAGGGCTGGAGCGCGCCTGCGTTTATTTCGGTCTCCGGTGGCAGCTGGGGCCTTCAGATCGGCGCCGAAGGCGTTGATCTAGTCATGTTGGTGATGAACGACCGCGGATTGCGGCACTTGCTTTCCAGCAAATTTCAGCTCAGTGGAGAAGCCTCCGCCGCTGCAGGACCGGTTGGACGTCACGCCTCTGCCGGCACCGATTGGAAAATGAATACTGAATTTCTCACCTACTCGCGATCGAGAGGAATTTTCGCGGGCTTGACCCTGGAAGGCGCCGTCGTGGAGCAGGACGCCGATTCCACCACCGCGATCTACGGCCATGACGTTTCCTTCAGTCGCATTTTGATGGGGCATGTGACCGCGCCGACCACTGCCACTTCATTCTTGAGCGCCGTTGCCGATGTCGACCAGCGCGCCAAAGCCCACGAAGACAAGGAGCACGCGCAGAACAATCAGAACTGAATCCCTTCCGTCGAATGTGATCGTGCAATCCACTAGCTTTCAGGGCCTTGGATGCGCAATCAGGATGTGCAATTCAGGAAGTCCAATTCAATTCGAATGGAGGTAATTGTCATGAAACTAATACGACTCGGCAGCACAGCAGTTCTCGCACTACTCCTGGGGATCGCGGCTTCGGCCTTCACCCAGGAAACGCCTGATCATCCGGACCGCCAGGAACAGAAGCCAGCGGCTCAGGACGACCACGCGCAGCCGGATCGCGCGCAGCCGAAGCAGGCGCAGAAAGACGAGCGAAAAGAAAATCAACAAGTCGTACAAAGCAAAGACGAAAAACGGGAACTCAAGCCGGCTCGCATTCCCGACGATCGTTTCCGCGCCAGCTATGGCCGCCAGCACGTGTTTCACGTCAACCAGGTCACGGTGGTCAATAGTGCCCCGCGCTTCGCCTACGGCGGTTACACGTTTGTATTGGTTGAGCCCTGGCCGGCGGGCTGGTATTACACCGACAACTGCTACATCGACTACGTGGATGGCGAGTATTTCCTGTTCGATCTTCTCCATCCCGGCGCTCGTATCGCAATCACGGTGGTTCTCTAACCGGTTCCGGCAGATTGCCCGTCCCCACGCCCCCATTTCTCACGCGCCTTGCGAGAAGTGGGCCTTTTCCTTTACTCGTCCCGAACCTTTCCCGCCCACAAGCCGTTGCAAATTCTCCCACCTCCACTCCCTCGCGCGATTTAAGATTTCCCCATCTCATATCTTGATCAAACATGTTTCCTGGAACCTGCTCCACAAACATGCTTCCGAAACTTGAGCCCTTACAATCGTTCCCGGACTTTTCCGAAGAGGACATGATGAAAAAGAACCCGCGTTGGATTACCCGTGCCCAGGCGCAGTTTCTCGCCGTGCTGCTCGTGCTGTGGTTCCTTCTCTCTGCCACCCTCGCAGCCGAGCCCGTATCGCTGAAGCGCGTGGTGGAGCTGGCCTTGGTCCACGGCACTGGGGCGGCGGTCGCGAATGCCGACCAGAAGCGTTTTCTGGCCCAGTACCTCGAAGTCCGCAATCAGTACATCCCGGAGCTCATCGCCGGCGCGGGACTGGGCTGGTCTGACGGTTTTCCCCTCAGCCTCGAAGGCGCCGCGCCCTCGCTCTTCAATGTGAACGCGCAGTCCGCGCTTCTCAATCCTGCCTTGCGCGATTTTATTCACGCCGCCGGCACTGACTACAAGGCCAGCACGCTTCGCAGCAAAGACGAGCGCAACCAGATTATTCAGGACGCAGTACTGAGCTATGCCGAACTCATCAAATGCCAGCGCCGTTTGATCCACCTTCGCGAGACCGAGTCGGCCGCGGAGAAAATGGAAGCCGCCGTGGACGAGCGCGTGAAAGAAGGTGTCGACAGCGAAACTGACGGCAAGAAAGCTCAGCTCTCAGTCGCTCGCGTTCGTCTGCGCATCGAAGAGGCCTCCGGCTC
>JBAUAN010000203.1:0-7785 GCA_049675725.1 Candidatus Sulfotelmatobacter sp.
GAGGTAGTAGCTGTATCGCGGAGCATCGATCTGCAAATAGGAGATGCCGCCGGCGGTGAGGGTGCGAATCTCCTCGCTCATGATAGCGGTGATGGCATCGAGCATTGCGAATGGGTCACGATAAACCGTGTCCGTGATGCCGTATTTAAACGAGATGGCGGGAAACTGTGTTGCGCTGGGCAGAGTGACCTTGATCGGACCCGGGGAGTGTTCCTTGAGGAAGGGAAGCTCGCGGCTGGCGAGGGGTTGGCGTTGCCGCAAAGGGGCGGTGACGATGCCGTTGACGCTGCTGACCTTGGCAGCGGCCGTTTGTCCTTCGTCGTCCGTCCCTTTCCACTGGCGCGATACGGCGCCACCGAAGTCAAATCCTTCCACTGCGTCTGTGAAGTCGCTCATAAAGTTGGTGCGCCGCAATTCTCCATCCGTATAAATGTTGAGGCCGATCTCTCTCTGGCGCTGGAGAACCCGGAGGATGTGAAGATTTTCGACGGCCTCGATTTCTGCAACGTCCAATTGCGATGTGCGCGCGTGCAGAAGCTCCGCAGGACGGAGAAGGCTGCCTACGTGATCTGCGCGAATGAGAGCGGGCATAACGCGAGTCCTTTCATAATTCCGATGATTAGGATTCAAATGAGTATGTTGTGGAGGTATCGCCCGCCTTGCTGGAGAGCAGGGAGGCAGTGTTTCAAGAGTGTTGCGCGGTCGATGTGCGAAACGTGGGTGCCGACGTTGATAGCTGCGACGACACGGTTATCGCGTGTGGAAATGGGAACAGCAATGGATCGAAGGCCGGCTTCGAGTTCTTCGTCCACAATTGCGTAGCCATTGGCTTGCACCTCGAGAATGGCCTTCTTGATTTGCGGAATACGAGTGAGAGTTTTGGGTGTGTAGGCGCGCGGCTTGAGATTCCGCAAATATGCGGCGAGTTCCTTCTCGGGAAGCGCGGCGAGCAAGACGCGCCCCATCGACGTGCAATAAGCGGGAAGGCGACTGCCGACGGAGAGTCCGGCTGCGAGCACGCGGCTGGCTGCGGAACGGGCGACGTATACGATCTGCCCGCTGTCGAGCATGCTCATGGAGCACGACTCGTGCAACTGTTCTGTAATGTGCTCCAGAACCGGGCGCGCGGCCTCCACTACCGATGAGGATGAGAGGTAAGAGAAGCCGAGACGCAGGACCTGGGTTTTGAGCTTGTAGACCTGGCGGCTGCGCTCCACGTAGCCAAGGAGTTCGAGGGTAAGCAGGAGACGCCGGATTGAAGCGCGGGAGAGTCCTGTTGATTGGGAGATTTCGCTGATACTGCGGCCATCGTAGTGCCCTTCAAAGCTCTCAATGACGCGGAGACCGCGCGCGAGGGAAAGAACAAAATCGGGGTTTCCTGCTTGCGTGTTAAAGTCGTCAGCCGTGGATGCGGGCGGAGCGGCAGAAGCGAAATTGGCGGGACTCATCAGGATTCTCTCCAGAGATCATGATGCGACGGGCGATTATCGCACACCTTGTACAAGCACGTCTCCCGGGCAATAATGAACAAGAATCTCAACGTTAGAGTGAGTCAAGGAATTGCTCTGGCAATGGAACACGTGTGAGGAGGGGTATGCCCGATTCGTCGATGTTGGAGCTGGCAGTACCAGGCACGCAGCCTGAATATCATTTCCCTCCTTACGTGTCGACCATTGCGCGTTCACCACGCATGCCGCTTATTTTGCTTCCGAGGACGCAGATGGAGCGCAATGGCCCGGTGTTTGGGCAGGGACTGATTGGCGAGCACGACAACGACCTGACAGCGCAGCACGCGGGCGACCCGATCGGAGAGCGGATCCTAGTGCATGGCCGGGTTTGGGACGAAGTTGGACGGCCGGTGCGAGGCGCGCTGGTTGAGGTATGGCAGGCGAATGCAGCAGGCCGCTATCGGCACAAGGTGGATACATACGATGCTCCACTCGACCCCAATTTTGCTGGCGCTGGCCGCACCCTGACCGATGAGAATGGATATTACTGGCTCAAGACGATCAAGCCTGGGCCGTATCCATGGGGGAATCATCACAACGCGTGGAGGCCGAGTCACATCCATTTTTCACTTTTCGGTTCGGGGATTCTTTCGCGGCTTGTGACGCAGATGTACTTTCCGGGAGACCCGTTGCAGGCACTGGATCCGATCTTCAACAGCATTCCGGATGCGGCAGCGAGAACGCGGTTGATTTCGCAACTGGATATGGAGCGTTCTGAGTCCAACTACATGCTGGCTTACAAATGGGACATCGTGTTGCGGGGACGCGTAGACACTCCGTTTGAGGAGGGCCATCGATGAGCGACAGCTCCGTGCAAATCCCCGCAAGCTCCCAGACGGTCGGACCTTATTTCCACATTGGTCTTGAGTATCTGGCGAATCGAAATCCTGTTCCGAGTATTGTTCCAGCAGAGATGATCGAGATACGAGGCCGGGTTTCGGACCGAGATGGGTTGCCGGTGACCGACGCGATGCTGGAGTTCTGGAGCGGCGCGGGCGCTCGGAGGTTGTTCGACGGGAATGACACAGAAAGCGGCATTCCTGAGGGATTCAGACGCGTCGCGACTGATGAAAAGGGAGAGTTCGCTTTGGCGATTGCGCGGCCCACTGCGGAGCCGCCCTCAGATGCGCATTTCCTGGTGCTGGTATTTGCGCGCGGCCTGCTACGCCATTTGATTTCTCGAATGTACCTGGGAGATGACATGAGGAACGACAGCGATGCGGTGCTTTTGCGGGTTCCGCCCGACCGGCGTGCCACACTCATTGCCCGCGCGGATGAGAAACAGGCGGGATTGTATTGGTGGGACGTTGTTTTACAGGGAACAAACGAAACCGTATTCTTCGCGTGGTAGAGAGCATGGTGTACACAAATGAGCAGTGACGCGCTGACTTCGTTTCTTTTCTCGACGCCGGAGATGGCGAGCGTGTTCTCGCCGCAGGCTCAGCTGCGCGCGATGACGCGTTTTGAGTGGGCCTTGAGTTCCGCGCTGGAGGCCAATGGCATAGCAGAAGCAGGATCTGCTGCGGCGCTCGAGAAGTTGCTGGACGCAGACTTTGTCGATCCAGTTTCGCTTCTCGGAGTGGCGAGGGAATCCGGGAACATCGCAATCCCGTTCGTGCGGCAGCTAATCGCAGCGGTGAAGGCTCAGAGCGAAATCGGCGCTCGGTCAGTTCATCTGGGTGCGACGAGTCAGGATGTTCTCGATTCGGCGCTAGTGCTGCAGCTGAAGGAAGCCCTGACCTTGCTGGACGAAGCGCTGACGCGTCTGGACGCGGCTCTGATGGCGCAGGTGAGAAGGCATCGGGACAGTGTGATGTTGGGTCGAACGTGGCTGCAGTCGGGGCCCCCGGTAACGCTTGGGCTGAAGTTGGCGGGAGTTCTTTCGGCTTTACGCCGGGACCAGCAGCGGATTCGTCAAGAGAAAGATCGACTGCTCGTGTTGCAGTTTGGCGGGGCCGTTGGAACCCTAGCGTCTCTTGGATCGTCGGGCGGCATGGTTTCAGCGAAAGTGGCGCAGATACTGGACCTGGCTGAGCCTGAATTGCCATGGCATGCGCAGCGCGACCGTCTGGTAGCGATAGTTCAATTGCTTGCACTGGTGACCGGTACTCTGGCGAAGTTCGGACGGGACATTGCCTTGTTGATGCAGTCGGAGGTGGGGGAAGTGTCGGAGGGCGGGGCCGAGGGACATGGCGGCTCATCGACAATGCCCCACAAACACAATCCTGTGGGGTGCGCGGCTCTAATCGCGATTCATGCGAAGATGCCCGGACTCTGCGCAACGATGCTGCACGCTATGCCACAAGAGCACGAGCGAGGGCTTGGGCTATGGCAAGCGGAATGGGACGCCGTACCTGAGGCGTTTCGCCTCACATCGGCTTCCATCAGTTATGCGACTGAAGTGATCGAAGGATTGAAAGTTGACTCCGATCGAATGCACACGAATCTGGAAGCCACGCATGGATTGCCGCTGGCGGAAGCCGTGAGCGGTGCGCTGGCTTCGAAGATCGGCCGGATTGAGGCATACGAGGTTCTGCGTAAGGCTGTGGATCGGGCTGTCACGCAGAAACGGCCGCTGTCGGATGTATTGAAACAAATACCCGACGTGAAGACGCACCTGAGCGATGCTGAGATTGACGGGCTGCTTGATACACGCAACTATCTGGGCAGCGCTCAGCGGTTCATCTCGCGGGTATTGGGAGACGATTGTGCCGACCGCTGAGAGCAACGGAGTGCGACTGCACTACGAGGTCAGCGGTAGCGCGGACGCACCTACCCTCGTGCTTTTGAACTCGTTGGGCTCAAACCTGCAGATGTGGGGAAAGGTGCATCCTTCATTTGAAAAAAGGTTTCGGGTGCTGCGCACGGACATGCGCGGCCACGGCCAGAGCGAAGTTGCGGCGGAAGCATTCACGATTGAGCAGCTGGGACGAGATGTGTTGAAGCTGATGGATCAGGTGCAGGCGGAAAAGGCGAGCATCTGCGGTGTGTCCCTGGGAGGGATGGTTGGCCTGTGGCTTGGAATCCATGTACCGGATCGCGTGCATAGGCTGATTCTTGCAAACACCGCGGCAAGGATTGGGACCAAAGAGATCTGGCAGCAACGAATCGAGACTGTGAAGGCTACCGGCATGATTGCATTGGCTGCGGCGACGCTGGAGAGATGGTTTACGCCGGCCTATCGCCACGAGCACCCGGAGGAAATGGAGAGGATTCGTCGAATGATCGCAGGGACAGATCCTCAAGGGTATACCGCTTGCTGTGCTGTGCTGCGGGAGACAGATCTGCGAGGGGATGCGGTTCAAGTCAAGGCACCGACTCTGGTAATTGCCGGAACACATGACGCTGCGACGCCTCCAGCAGGCGGCCGAACACTGCATGCGGCGATTCAGCACTCGAGTTATGTGGAGCTGAATGCGTCGCATATGTCGGCGTGGGAGTGTGCGGAGGGGTTTGCAGGGGCGGTGATGGAACATCTGACGGCAACGGAGGTTTCGCATGGATGAGCGAGAACGACTCGAGACAGGAATGCAAGTGCGCAGAAGCGTTCTGGGAGACGCGCATGTAGACCGTGCGGAAGCCAGGAAGACCGACCTGGATTCGGAGTTTCAGGATCTCCTCACTCGGTATGCGTGGGGCGAGATCTGGGCGCGCCCGGGACTACCCAAGCACACGCGAAGCCTGCTCACGATTGGGCTGATGGTGGCGCTCAACCGTGGCGAGGAGTTGCGCCTGCATTTGCGCGCTGCCGCTAACAACGGAGTAAAGACAGAAGAGATTCGCGAAGTTCTTTTGCAATGCGCGATCTATTGTGGTGTCCCCGCAGCGAATGCTGCATTCCACGCTGCCAAAGAGATCCTGGACGAAGAGCCCCAGACGAAATAAAGGTAGACCCATGGCGCGGTTTGCAACACGGTCCGCATCGTAGCTGGGACTGAATGGTGTGCGCCACAGGATTCCATTCGTGGAACTGACGGGCAAGTATGCGACGGTGAAGTTGTAAGTCGTTGATTAATCTAAATAAGCTTACCCTGAAAAGGCTGACGGCGGCGGTTCTAGCTCGCCCTAGCCACCATGTTTTCAATGGATTCGTACGACCCGGCGCCCCCTTTTATTTCGGAGCCTTCGCCAGGATCAATCGTGGGCTTCCCAGAATTCCAGACGGCAGCGACCGCAGGTTCGCCATGTCCTGAGGCTCGAACCGCTCACCGTATCGTTCATTGAGCAATCGGTAAGTGGGAAGCGCACGACCTGCCAACGAGTTGATGGCCGTATTGCCGACAACGATGCGCAAGCTGTTCGTCCCGACGGTTAGCAATCTTGTGATGTCAATCGTATACGGCGGATGCCAGACAGAACCCGCGCGCTGATCGTTGACATAAACCTCAGCCGCGTCACGGATCGGTCCTTCAAAATATGCCTTCATGCTGAACCGTGGAAGCGGGTTTGGCTCCTCAATCGACGTACCTGGTCCGAAATCAAGCACGGCACTCGTTCCGGAATTCAGATCCTGCGCAGCCTTGCCAAATTACTCCATCCGCAACGCCTGAATGGGGTCGAGTTTGGATGCGCGTTTGGCAGGCAGCCATACGGCGAAGAGCGCTACAGCAGAAAGGATGAGCGGCGCCGAGAGGAAAGCTTCCGGATCCCACGCCTTGACGCCAAACAGGGGGCCGGCGATTACGCGGCTTAGCCCAAAAGCTGCCGGGATGCCAACTGCAATGCCGGCAAGGGCCAGACTCGTGCCCTGCCAGACTACGAGCCTGCGGATTGTCTGGCGGTCCGCGCCCAAGGCCATGCGGATGCCCATCTCCTGGGTGCGCTGCGCTACGGAGTAGGCCATCACGCCGTATATGCCGATGGCGGCGAGCAGCAACGCCCCCGCACCGAAGATAGTAAGGAGCAGCATATTGAAGCTCTGCCGCGCCGTGGAGTTCCCCATTACTTCATCCATGGTGCGGATGTGACCCACCGGGAATCCCGCGCTTACGATGCGCAACTGCTCGGAGATGGCCGGAATAAGGGAGTGCGGGGCTCCGTGAGTTCGCACCATCCAGAAGAGTGCCTGGATGTTGGCATACGCTCCGATAATGATCTCAATCCTGATCCTGTACCGAGGCATCCACGAAATGCGGGGTTCCGATTCGCGCTCTCGGATCACACATCTTTAAGACTCGCTCCCCTGGCTTCTTTATATCCCACACGAGCCCAAGGAGGCATAAGCAGCGCAATGTGTAGTAAGAGACGTCGACCTCCCACCAGAAAAATCCCATGCGAGCCGAGGCCGAGTAATAGTGATGGTTGTTGTGCCATCCTTCTCCTAATGTCACCAGGGCCAGGATGAAGCTGTTACGGCTGGTGTCTGCCGTTTTGTAACGAATTTTTCCAAACAAAGTCGTCCAAATGGATCGCCGTCGCGTGATCCTTTAATACGTACATCGTGGTGAAGTTTGTGCCCTCAATTTTCCAATCTTCCGAGACTGTGTCAATGTACTTCTTTTGCTTGGCGTAGGCTTCTGCGAGCATCGGTTCGTCGCGACGAACTTGTCCATGACATCGGCTCGCTTAATGTCCTCCAAGTAGCGAGGCGGGCAGATCCGTTGGAACAGCTCCAAGACTTGCTTCAGAGCGATCCAAGTCTTGTGGGCATTCGTGCGCTTCTTCTCCGCGAGGAACTCTTCCACGGCTTGCCTTAGCGGTCGCTTGCCATCGGCGGGCTCAGCGTCGGCCAGCAGTATCCCAGCATCCATCGCCTGCAACCTCAGCTTCTGCTTCGCGAGAGCCTTGACTGCATCGGCCGGGTGCGGACCAGCCCTGCGACGCTGCCGTTTCCCATTTTCATACCACTCGATCTCCCAGTGCCCACCGGGAGTTTCGATCTCGGCTCCTTTATAAAGGGCACGTTGTGTCAGCAACGGCTTGCTAAAGCGTTTGCTCCAGACGGGCTTTAGGGCACGCCACTTGCCTTCCGGGGTCTTCGCAATCCGAATGATCCACGCGTTGCATTTCATGCAGACCTCTTCGGCATCGGACTCTGGACAATCGTCGGACTCTGGCGAAGCAGGCGGGACGAAAATTGCTGCCGTTGCACGGCAGGTTCTGCTGTTTCAGACGATGCTGGATCGTCGAAGTTTTCGTCGGTCATACAAGGGTGCCCCTTCAACGCTTAATACTGTTGATCGGGTCCCTTTGGAGAGAAAATGGAGAGAAAAGACGGCGCGGCTTGTAAGCGATAGAAACTACAGGCTCAAAAAAATATGGCGGAGAGAGTGGGATT
>JBAUAN010000204.1:0-1584 GCA_049675725.1 Candidatus Sulfotelmatobacter sp.
AACTCGATCCTCAGGCGATGGCAATTTACTGACGGAAGAACAGATTTTTTCGACCGTCGAGGATGTTTTTGCGGGCACGTCGTTCGTTGACATTCATACACACTTGTATCCTCCCTCCTTTGGAAAACTTGGGCTGTGGGGTATCGACGAACTGCTCACCTACCACTATCTCGAAGCTGAACTGTTTCGCTCCTCGCACATAACGCCTAACAAATATTGGTCGCTTTCCAGGCGCGAACAAGCCGACGCGATCTGGCGAGCGCTGTTCGTCGAAAACACTCCTGTCTCGGAAGCGACTCGCGGGGTAGTTGCTGTTCTCAACGCTTTCCAATTATCCACCGACAGTCCGGACCTGACCGAAGCAAGGGACTTTTTCAAAGCGCAGACGATCGAAACGCACATTGAGAAAGTGCTCCAGATGGCAGGCGTGAGCGTGGTGGTCATGACGAATGATCCACTCGACCCAGAGGAAGCCGCAGTCTGGCTGAACGGCGTATCGAACCACGCGCAATTTCGCGCGGTACTGCGGCTGGATCGGATTTTGTGCACCTGGCCCGCGCACTGGCGGATGTTGGCCGGACATGGCTACCAGGTGGACGAGCAGGCTTCAGGCAAGTCGGTGGCAGAAGTGCGCCGTTTCTTGGCCGACTGGCACGCGCGCATGCAACCGATATACATGGCGGTCTCCCTGCCGGACAGTTTTGCTTATCCCCAGGAGACGGTTGGCAATCGATTGTTGAAAGAGGCGGTGCTTCCGTCCTGCCGCGAGTTTGGAATTCCGCTTTCGCTCATGATGGGCGTTCGGAAGCAAGTGAACCCTGTGATCCGCTTGGCGGGGGACGCTGTTGGCAAATCGGACCTGAAAGCGCTGGAAAATCTGTGCCGCGAATTTCCGGAGAATCGGTTCCTTGTGAGCGTACTTAGCCGGGAGAACCAGCACGAACTCTGCGTCTATGCACGCAAGTTCAACAACTTGATGCCGTTTGGGTGCTGGTGGTTCATGAACAATCCATCGATCGTCGAGGAGATTACGCGCGAGCGGATCGAGATGCTGGGGACAAGCTTTATTCCGCAGCATTCCGACGCCCGCGTTCTCGAACAGGTCATCTACAAATGGCACAACACGCGCAGGACAGTGTCGAGAATTCTCTCGGAATCCTATCGCTTGCTCGCCGAGGACGGCCGAAGTGTGACCCGCGGTGACATTCAGCGTGACGTGAACCGTCTCTTTCGTACCAATGCTGAAGCTTGGACGAGCATGAAAACACCCGTTTCCGATGCACCCATTCGCACTTAGCGCGCATTTCCGTCTGGAAAGTTAATCTGTGCGGTGAACTCATTTTTCTTCAACGCTACCAAATGGTGGAATACACGCAACCATCGTCCTCTGCAACCGGCGAACACGTACGATATCCTGGCGAACGCGTGCTGCAAATCCGGAACGAAAAGTTTGAGCTAGTCGTTCCCGTTGAGCCGGCGATCTGGCGCGAGGTGCAAGCCCTTATTTGAAACGGCCGAAGGGCAACGGTTCGCACCTACAATCTCAATCAGTAGCCCAGCTTCTTGTCCACGACGCTAAACAAC
>JBAUAN010000205.1:0-18087 GCA_049675725.1 Candidatus Sulfotelmatobacter sp.
CGATCTCTGTCACTGCTGGCCTAGAAATGTCCATCTCCGCTCCAAGTGGACACTTTCAATCGCGCCCACAAAGCCAGAGTGTCCTCTCCTCACGCCTCTGTCTAGACGGTCTCTGCCGGACGCTTACTTATTGAACCAGTTGTTGGCGTGCCCAAAATTAGTGCGGTTGTATTCATAGAGGCTGCCGTGAAGAGTATTGGTGCCGCTCTTAGTGACGAGCGTGACTTGTGCGCCCGAAGATCGGCCGCTATCCGCGTTGGAATTGGTTGTGCTGACACGAAACTCTTCCACGGAATCCAACGTCGATCGCAGCGCGCCAGTGAAGGCATAACCCTGCCTTTGCTCGTTGTCGTCCTGCTTTGGTCAGTGTGATTGTGAAATCGCCCGGAGGGATTTGAGGAAACTCGTAAGCGCCGCTCTGGTCTGTAGTATGAACAACGCGAAACCCAGTCGATGGGTTCTCAAGGCTGACCTCTGCCCCTGCAAGTACGGCTCCCGAGGAATCGGTCACCGTGCCGCGCAATGATGTGAGACCCGTCTGTGACCATACCAAAAGCGGACACGCCAACCAACACAACAAGAACGCAAGACGTTTCCACGTCACCATGAGCTGTCTCCCAAGCAATCGCGAAGAATGCCTACGAACCTGTTTGCATCTTGACGCACTGCGCGGCAGCCAGCAGACAAGATCTTTGGGCTAGAGAGGGTCACAAACCCTACTATAGGTTGGGAAGGTTAGAGAAAGTGCCTCTCAACTGTCAAGCCCAAAATCGCTATGCCCTCGATCTGAAAATCTAATGAGATTTTCTGCGTTCAAAAACAGAACGCGCGGAAACCGTCGGCTCCGGAACGTCCAATCTCCCCCAAGTAACAGTAGCTCTTACGCTCAGCCGCGCAATAACTCGTTCACGGCCCGGTATGCCTGATTTATCGCTGTATCGGTATAGGCAGTTGCCGCAGAATCGGTGTTGGCGATGGTGATCCTTCCAAAGGGTTGGCGGCCGATCACGTTGGGACGCTTGTCTTCGGGCCAGTCGGGATCGAATAGCGGGTTGTACTCGTAACCATAGCCATGCGGCCATCGATTCACGGTTATGGCCTCAATGTCACGGGCCGGATCGAAGCCCCCGGCGCTTAGAGTGCGGGCGAGTTGGTCACGGATTTTTCGCTCGAATGTCTCAAAAGTTGTGGTCAGCAGTTCGTATCTGCCGATTTTGTGCTGTTCCCGAGCTGGCAAGCCGGGCTTGCAGGGAGCCCGACTGAGATGCAATAAGATTGGCTCTTCCGGGCTGGTGGGACTTCGATAATCGCCCATGTTAACTGCGGCGTTGAGGCTAACGTCGGACCAGTAGGAACCGGGTGATGAGACGCGCTGAATGCCCAGCTTTTGAAACGATGTCCAGTTTCGAATGCCGACGCTGGTGTAAACCAACGGCACTTTGACCAGGTAATGCAAAGCCTCCTTTTGTGCCTCGGGAAGCTCGGGGCACAAATAAGGAATCATCATATTCCAGCATGCCAACACGCACCGCTTGGCCCGTACTTTAAATACCTGCTTGCCGCTCGCATAGAGAATCTCAACATCTTGAGCAGCGGAAGGTGTTCCGACATTGCGTGCGCCAACCACGGTGCTGTTCAAGCGAAGTCTCAATGGAGCATCTTCCCGGTCTAAGCGGCTGTAGTCGACTTGCGCGGTGACCACATCTTCCGCCGTATGGCCAGGAACTGCCTCTGGAAGGAGCGCCCTCACAAGTAATCGAGCAATCGAAGCGTTCCCATCGGGAAAGTGAAAATGATACGAACCGCCGGTCGCATAACCAGCCGCCGAATAGCTCATGTGCGGAGCGGCACCGGGCTGCAGACCCATGCCTTGAAATCCAGGGAAGCCGAGAGCCCAGCAATCCAAGGCAGGCTCGGCGTCAATACCGACTCCCCATTCTCCCTCCGTGCGCCGCTGATAAAACGGAATCACTCCGGGATCAACCTTAACCACATTGAGCAGAAAATCCCGATAGCTCATCCTCGAAAGGCTTGCCTTCTTCTCTGCCGAAGAGAGACCCGGCATGTAGTCGACTTTAGCCTCCTGTACACGCACAATGTCGCGCCGGACTTCAGGGGAGAGTGGCGTCTTGTGCATGAAGTTCGTCCAGCTGAGCGTCTTCCCTGCTTGACTTTCAGAACCTTCATCGTCCCAGCCACGTCCCGGAGTGCCCACCGCTAGGCGATCCTCGCCGAATGTCTCTTTATCGAAGAAGACAGCAGATTGGAGACCAAGAGATCGATAGAGCTTATGGTCTGTGTATCGCGCCTCGAATCGTGGAGGATCAATGCCGAGCTTCTTCAGCAAACCGTCGGCCTCTGGACTGTACTTGGTGGGGCTGTCGATGAGGAGTGTTCCGCCGTTCAAGAGCTGCAGTCGACCACCCAGGTGAAACTCATTTCGCTTGGCGTGACCTCCAAAGTCGTCGTGGTTCTCAAGAATGAGAATTCGAGCTGAGTTTCCTACTTTCTCACGAAAGAAATAAGCGGCGGCCAACCCGCTGATTCCTCCTCCGACAATCACCAGGTCATAGGTTTCGGCGCTCTCGACGGGCTTGCCTGCACTCTCCCAAAAGGTGCCATCGCGCAAGCTGTGAGCAATTTCGAACGAACCGGGATGGCTGCCGCGCAAGCCTGTCTTGGCTGGTGGATCGTAGCCGGGTTCATTCTGCGGCTCCATGGGATTTGCCGTTCCGAAAGCCCGAGCATTCGGAAGCATGGCGGCTCCGATCACCATGGCAGCGCCGTTCATGAAATCCCGGCGCGTGATCGGCCGATCCATGCCTAAGTAGCGGTCGTAAGAGTCGCTCACAAAATGTCCTCCCAGAGCAGCAGACTACTTCTTCTTGGGCGCTGGCGAATAATGCAGGTGCACAACCTTCCACTCTCCGTTGCGCTTAAACCAGACATCGGATTCCTGAAAGTTCTCATCACTCTCCACGCCTTTAGCGGAACGGGCTTTGACACGCAATAAGTAACTCGCGACGGCGGTGTCTGCGCTCGGGCCTATCTGCACGTGCATGTCGGACAATTGAACAGATTCGACTCCCCCGCCACTCTTAATGAAAGCCGTCCACATTTTCTCGTATTGCGGCAAGTCGGTTCGCCCTTCAGGGAGCCATTGTGTGAGGTCCGGAGAGTAGTAAGCGAAGTAGGAGGGAAGATCGTTGGCGGCATATGACGCATTCATCTTCTGCTCCAGGTCCAGAATTTCCTTTTCCGCCTGCGGCGTCTGCGCGACGCACGGCAAGACCGGTGTTAGCAGGACCAGGGTTAGACCGATCAGGATCGACACAGCGGTGTTCCTTCGCTTGTTCATTTGTGCCTCCTTTGAGTTGTGGCTTTAGCTGGACAACAACTCCCGTACGGCCCTGTAACCCTGATCGATCGCCTGATCTGTGTAGGCAGCTGCCGCAGCGTCGGAATTCGCAATGGTGATCCGTCCAAAGGGCCGGCGTGCAATATCACACGGTCGCTTACCCTCGGGCCAATCCGGATCCCATAGCGGGTTGTACTCGTACGCATATCCATGGGGCCAGCGGTTGACAGTAATCGCTTCGACATCGCGCGCGGGATCAAAGCCGCCGCTGCCTAACACGCGGACAAGTTGGTCGCGAATGTTTCGTTCAAAAGTCTCAAACGACGTAGCGAGCAGATCATAATGGCCTGCACGTTGCTGTTCCCTCGCAGAAAGACCGGGTTGGCACGGAGTGCGCAACATGTGCACCAAGATCGGCTGATCTGGAGACTCTGACGGTTTATAGTCACCGATACCTGCGGCCTGATCCAGGTTCAGGGAGGTGTGATACATCCCCGGGCAGGAGACGCCCCGGATTCCCAGCTTCTGAAATGCTGTCCAGTTGCGAAGGCCCACCACTGTGTAAACCAAGGGCACCTTTACTCCATAGTGCAGCGCTTCTTTCTGCTCCGCCGGGAGGTCCGGACAAAGATACGGAATGACCATGTTCCAGCAGGCCAGCACCGCTGCTTTGCCACGCACGCTATACACCTTCTGATCGCGGCCATACACAAGCTCGACTTGTTTGGCGGAAGCAGAGTCCCCAACATGCCGCGCCAGCACCGCGGTGCTGCTCAGGCGTATGCGGACGGGAGAATCTCCATGATCCAGGCGAGCGTAGTCCATTGGGGCGGTCACGATATCCTCGGCCGTGTTTCCAGGAGCGGAACCGGGCACTAATGACCGCACCAGCATGCGCGCAATCGACGCGTTGCCATCGGGAAAATGAAAGTGGAACTCCTCTTGTGGAGTGACTTCTCCCAGCGCGGTGAAGGTCAAGCCTTTTGAAGGCACGCGATCGAGACCCAAGCCTTGAAATCCAGGAAAGTGGATTGCCCAGCAATCCAGCGCGGGAACCGCATCGATGCCGATCCCATACAACCCATGAGTACGAGTCTGGTAAAAAGGAATGACGTCCGAGTGAGCCTTCACCACCTTGAGCAGGAAATCTTTGTAGCTCATTTTGGAGAGCCGGGCTTTCTTTTCCTCTTGATTCACTCCTTCCATATAGTCAACTTTGGCTTCTTGAATGCGGACAATGTCCTGTTGAGCCTGATCCGACATCGGAGTTTGCGCGAGGAATTCCGCCCATTTTGCTGATGCAGCCTGTCGACCATAGCCTCCTGGGGCGTTCGTAACCAGGCGCTCGGTTCCAAACGTTTCCTTATCGAAGAAGTAGCCGAATCCAAGACCGCTGGATGCGTGATTGTCCGCATACTTTTTTTGGAGTGCCGGGGGATCGATGCCCAACTCGGCAAGCAATCCACGCGCTTCTTTGCTGTAAGGAAACGGCGACTCGATGGAGACAGTTCCCCCATTGGTCAACAGCATCCTTCCACCGAGATGGAACTCGTTTCTTTTGGCATGTCCGCCAAAATCGTCGTGATTGTCGAGAATGAGAATGCGAGCTGAAGGCCCGGCTTGCTTGCGATAGAAATAAGCCGCAGCCAAACCACTGATGCCGCCGCCGACCACGATCAGGTCGTATGCCTCGCCAGTCTCGACCGTCTTGCCTGCTTTCTCCCAAAAGGTTCCATCACGCAGTGCGTGCGCGACCTCGAAAGAGCTGGGATGACTTCCCCGCATTCCGTTGAGAGTGGGAGGGTAGTAACCTGGGCGATCTTGGGCGAAGGTTGCGGGGGTTTGGGCCGAGAGCAATCCGCCAAACCAGGGATTGGCAAGCACGCCACCCACACCAACGGCCATGCCGTTCAAGAAATCCCGGCGCGTGATGTTGCGGTGCATGCCAAGCGCGCGATCACGAGATCGACCGCCGTCTTCATTCTTGAGCTCCGTCATATTGGTTTACGCACCTTTCATTTGTTCCTGAACTGCACGATAGGCCTGGTCAATTGCTGCATTCGTATAAGCGCTGGCGGCAGCGTCGGAATTCGCAATCGAGATTCGACCAAATTGTTTCCGTCCGATGACGCAAGGCCGCTCTTCCCGCGCCCAGTGCGGATCAAACAGAGAATCGTATTCGTAGGCGTAACCGTGCGCCCACCGGTTTACAGTTATTGCGGCAATGTCGCGGGCGGAATCAAATCCAGCCGGCGCCAGCGCGCGATTTAACTGATCCCGTATATTGCGTTCAAACGTAGAAAATGGCGTGCCGATGAGCTCGGACCTGCCCATCCGGTACTGATCTCGGCGCGGCAACCCCGGCTTGCAGGGCGTCCTCAACATGAAGAGCACCATGGGTTCTTGCGGGTTGCTGGGAAACTGATACGCACCCAGGCTGACAGGAAAATCGAGCATAGCGAAGCTGTGATAGCTTCCGGGCGAGACGATTTGTCGTATCCCCAGTTTGTGGAACGCCGTCCAATTGCGAAGGGCGACGTGCGTGTAGATGAACGGTTCCTTCACGCCATAGTGCAGAGCTTCCTTTTGCTTTTCAGGCAGCTCGGGACAAAGATATGGGACCATCGTGTTGTAACAGGCGAGGATGCAGACCTTCCCCGTTGTCTTTTTCAGCTTTCCTTCCTGGACATACGAGACTTCAACCTCTTTCGCGGACTCTGGTTGCCCGGAGTGTCGCACACGAACTGCGGTTGAGTTCAGACGAATACGGATCGGGGATGACGATTGATCGAGCTTGCTATAGTCGGCGAACGCGGTGACGACGTCCTCCATGGTGTGCCCTGGAACTGCTTCGGGGATGAGACTTCGCACGAGCAAGCGGGCGATGGACGCATTCCCATCGGGAAAGTGAAAAATGTAGGGTTCTTCTTTTTCCTGGTCTCCGCCGATATCCATCCCTTCAAAACCTGCATAGTGGCATGCCTCGTAGTCGTCGGGATTTCTATAACAGGCAAGAGCAGAGACCGCATCAATTCCAACCGCATACAAATCGTTCGTATAGGTCTGGAAAAATGGCAAGACGCCAGGATCGGCTTTACAAATCTCAGTCAAGAATCCCGCGTAGCTGATCTTTGCCAACCGCGCATGCTTCTCCTCTTTCGACAGGCCGGCAAGATAATCCTTCTTCTCGTCGTAAAGACGCGCGATCTCCAACTGAAGTTTCTCCGGCAGCGGACCCTTCTTGAGAAACTCGGGCCAGGGAGTCGAGCCCATTCCAGTGACCAGGCGATCCTCACCAAAAGTTTCTTTGTCAAAGAAGCAGGCTGTACCCAGATGTGAGTACAGTTTCTGATCGTAGGCCTTATAAAAGGTCTTCGTTTGAATGCCGAGGTCCGTGAGAACGGCTTTGGCCACTTCGCTGTATTCCGCGGGGCTCTCAATCGATTGGGTTCCACCGTTACTCAACAGCAGCCGTCCTCCAACTCGGAACTCATTGCGCCGCGCGTGGCCGCCAAAATCGTCGTTGTTATCGAGGACCAGAACGCGCGAACTCTTGCCGGCATTCTTGCGGTAGAAGTAAGCGGCAGCCAGCCCGCTTATGCCACCTCCGACGACGACTAAGTCATACGTTTCGTTCGTGTCTGACGGGCTGCCAGCGGTTTCCCAGAAGTCCCCATCGCGCAGTGCGTGCGCCACATCGTAGGAGCCCGGCGCGCTGCCTCTCATTCCGGTCAAAGCAGGTGGGTAGAGTTTGGCGGAATCGGTGCCAGCTTGGAATGCAGCATGGGTGCCGTGAGCCAGGTCGGGCAGGCTGGCATAGCCTAGCGCTCCGATGCCTACGGCAACGCCATTGAGGAAATCGCGCCGCGTGATACGGCGGCCCATTCCCAACTGCCGGTCACGATTTTCTTCGCTCATGGATTCACGACGAAGCGTTCAGAATTCATAGACCGTGCTGCTACTTTGTCGGCATTGCCTCCGGCTCAGCCGAGCCATCGGCTCGCGGGTCAGAGGCAGCAAAATTCGTGCCAGTTGCGGAATTATGAAGCACCGCCTGTCCCCGTCCCATAAATGCGGAATAATCCTTTCGCAGAACCAAGTCGTGGCCCTTCTGGCGTAACTGGCTCTGCACTTCTGGCGAGACTCGCGACTCCAGAAGAATGGTGCATTGGATTGGCTGTCCTGTGTCGCGGATGGTGAATCGAGGAGCGGAGAGAGCTGCCTGAATGTTCCAGCCATAGTCCACTACATCGGAGACGAATTGCGCATGCGCAAGCGGCTGATTGGAACCACCCATAATCCCAAACCCTATGTGTTGATCCCCCTTCTCCATAAATGCAGGAATAATGGTGTGGAAGGGACGCTTGTGTGGGGCGAGCGCATCCGGATGTTTGGGATCGAGCACAAATAGTCCTCCCCTATCCTGAAGCAGAAACCCCATGCCCGTTACCGCAACCCCAGAGCCGAAATAGTCGTACACACTCTGGATCACCGAGGCGATGTTGCCATCTCTGTCGACCACAGCCAGATACGTGGTGTCGCTTTTTGCCGGCATACCATTTACCGCGGCACAATTGGCCTTCTGCGGATCAATCAACGCGGCACGTTGTTCCGCATACTCTTTCGAAAGCAGACCGCGTACTGGGATGCTCGCAAAACGAGGATCACCGTTGTAGCGATACAGGTCGGTGTAGGCGAGCTTCATCGATTCGATCTTCTTGTGCAGTTGCACCGTTCCCAGTGGGCCCTGCTGGTCTGGCTGCGAGACAGCCATGATATTCAGCAATTCCAACGCAGCCATCCCTAGCGCATTAGGAGGAAGTTCGTAGACTCTCCACCCGCGGTAATCGATCGAGATTGGGTCAACCCACTCCGAAGAAAATTCCGCCAAGTCGCTGGCCTGCATTGTTCCGCCGAGAGAGTTCGATGTTTTGAGGATTGCTTTCGCAATTTCGCCCTCGTAGAACTCACGGGGTCCTTTCTCTGCCAGCAATCGCAAAGTCTTACCCAGATCGGGATCGGAGAACTTTTCGCCCACGGCAGGCGGCTTGCCATTGGGAAGAAAGACACGCTGCGCTTCCTGTGTCTGTTTCAACTTTGCGTCGCCGATACGCCAGAAATCGTGAATGATTTCAGGTACGGAATAGCCGTTCTCGGCGTAGTAAATCGCAGACGTAAACAACGCGTTCCAAGGCAATCGTCCAAAACGTTGATAAGCCTTCGCCCAGCCATCCACGGTTCCCGGCACGGTGACACTGTGGATTCCATCGTCAGGCATCGAAGTGATGCCCTGCTTCTTCAGGAAATCTATGGTGAGGCCTTGCGGAGCCCACCCACTTGCGTTTAGACCGTACAGCTTGCCGCTCTTCGCATCCCAATAGAGAAGAAACAGATCGCCGCCGATGCCGTCCATCATGGGCTCAGTTACGCCCAGCACTGCATTGGCGGCAATCGCCGCGTCGATAGCGGAACCGCCCCGCTCGAGGATTTGGGCACCTGCCCGGGAAGCTAGAACCTGGCTGGTAGCCACAATACCGCGGTCCGTCACCACCATGGAGCGGCCGTAGTCGCGATCTTGGGCCAAGGTTGGGTGCGAGCTAAGGCACCCCAACATGAATAGGCACATCCAAACCCGCATGAAGGTTCCCCGGTATTGAGGAGCAGAGGTTCGCTGCGTGTTCGCAGCGTGCACATTACTATAAGTCCGCAAGGTTAGAAAAACTAGCGAGCCCTGTCAAGAAGAATGGAAAGCCGCTCGTTGAGCTACTCCACCCGCGAATGGAAATTCCTACCCTCAGTGCCGCCAACTCCGAGGCGGCGTGCTTAGGACGATCCCGAACAGCCCATTCACTATGGACATTGCGCTGTCAAGGAACCTGGCGACCTGGGAGCGCTCTAGGGAGGCTTTAAGAAACGCTTAGCCTCGATGGGAATTTTCTGCTTGACACTGAAGGGATACTTTTCTAACCTTCCACAATTCTCGTAAGGTTTGGGCAGAGTCTGCAGAGGATAATTCGGACTCAAAAGCGCGTAAAGAGCCGAGGTCGCCGTATATGCCGTGCGCAGTCTTTTGTGACGATGTCGTCCACGCCTTCGATGAGCCGCTACCGCGTCATCACTATATCTTTATCTTTGTTTCAAATTTCTGGACTTCTCTCTCTGCGATCCGTACCGTTCAACAAATCGATTTCGGCCCGGAGGGCATTGTATGACACTTCGAAGCTGCAAGCGTCTGTCCTGCTCACCCTGCACGCGGCGGGCGGCACTCGTTCTGTCTCTCGCCGTTTTGATCTTCGAGGTTTCCGTTTGGGCACAAAACACCAACGGACGAGTCCTCGGCATCGTCACTGACCCTCAGGGAGCGGCGGTGGCCGGTGCCAAGGTAACCGTGACCAACGTCGGCACTAATTTGAGCTGGAACACAGTGTCCGATGACAAGGGGAGCTACCAGGTGCTCGACGTGTCGATCGGCATGTACAAAGTAATGGTCGAGAGCCGGGGCTTTGCCAAGGCCGCGACCGAGCCTCAGGAGCTCACCATTAACCAAGCGCTGCGGATTGACATTCGCTTGAAGGTGGGAGCTGCCAATGAAACCGTCGAAGTGCAATCGCAGGCTGCCCAGGTCGAGACGGTGAATCCTACGATCGGCGGAACAGTCACCGGCAGGGCCATCCAGGACCTTCCTCTCAACGGGCGCAATACCCTGGACCTGGCACTGACCCAACCTGGCGTCGTTCCTATCGCGGATGACATCGGAACGTACGGTACCAGCAATGGTGGGTCCACGGAAACTGGACTCGGGGGCATCAGCGTGGCCGGCGGGCGCGGCGACGCCATCACATACCTGCTCGATGGCGGCTTGAATAATCGGACCACGAGCAACCAAGTCGTCTTCAATCCCAATCCTGAGGCCGTGGAAGAGTTCAAGCTTCTCGAAAATAACTATACCGCCGAATATGGCCGAAACGGAGGCGGCACCATCAGCGTGGTTCTCAAATCTGGCACGAACACGTTGCACGGGAGCTTGTTCGAATACTTGCGTAATGACGCATTTAACGCCAATGACTACATCGACAACGAACTAGGAATTCCCCGCCAAGTGTTGAAGCGCAATCAGTTTGGAGGCGTGATTGGCGGTCCGATTATGCTAGGCAAGTTGCTGAACGGCAAGGACCGATTCTTTTTCTTTTTTGGCTATCAGGGACAGAGGCAGACAGCAACTATCAATGAGCCCATCGTGACGGTGTACACACCAGCAGAATTAAACGGGAACTTTTCGGGCGACCCATTCGTGGAATGTTTTCTGACGGGGGATCCGAGTATCACGCTTCCCGGAGGCATGGGGAACTGCGCCTCCAATGCGCACCCGTACTACCAGTCGAACGCAACTTTAGCGGCCCAGGGCATTATCGATGCCAACCAGATCGATCCGGTCGCCAAGAGCTATATCGCCGCGGGCATCCTCCCCACTGCACCAACCGGGCAACTGCTTCCGCAGGGCTCGCAAACAGACAATGTGAATCAGTACGTCGGCAAGTTTGACTTCTATGCGACCAAGAACGATCACATTTCACTCTCGATCGGTTCCAACAAGGAGCCTGTTCTGAACCCCTTCTTCGGAGCCAATATCCCCGGCTTCACCTCCGCCACTACAACTTGGGACGAGTTCGGCAATATCGCCTACACAAAATCCATTTCGCTCTCCACGCTGAATGAAGTACTGATCACCGCGCAACGCTTCTATTCAACCGCACTCCCGAAAAGTCAGTTTCCAACTCCCAACCAGTTGGGCGTTAACATCATGTCCGATGATCCCTTCGGGCCTCCGTCGCTGGCATTCAACAGCGGCATGAACGTGGGGTTTAATCCAAATGTGGCCTGGAAGGCCGACAATAACTACGCGATAGCCGATACGTTGACCTGGGATCACAGACACCACACGTTCAAATTTGGCGGGCGCTTCGGCATCATGCAGGAAAACTCAGTCTACGCGTACCAGACCAACGGCATCTTCTATTTCTACGGACCCGGCGGGATCGGCTCTGGAAATGATCTTGCGGATTTCCTGTTCGGAGCTTCGGACGAATTTAGCGAGTACTCGAAAGCGCCCAGCAATGAGCACCAAAAGCAATATGCAGCTTTCGCCCAGGACGAATGGAAGGCAACGCCCCGCCTGACTTTGACATACGGACTTCGCTACGAGTACACGAGCCCCGAAACTGATACCCATGGGTATAGTTTCAGCATCGTTCCGGGGGCACAGTCGGTTAAATTTCCGGGTGCCCCACTGGGGTTCCTGGTTCCCGGCGACCCGGGAGCGCCGCGAGGCTGGTACTTCCCCGACCACAAGGACTTCTCTCCGCGCATCGGCATGGCGTGGGATCCCTTCGGAAACGGTAAAACCAGCATTCGCGGCGGGGGCGGTATGTTCTTCGACACCCTGAACGGCTGGATGTCGGATTGGGCTACTGACGAAGCGCCCTGGGCGGGCGGAACGGACTTTACTTTCGCCGGCACCTACAATGTTCCCACGAACGCGGTAGACGCGATCCTTTCCGATCCCTACGGCTCGGGCGCCGTGGTCGACCCTTTTCCGTCGCAGATTCCCCCACCGTCGAACGTCAATTTTGCGAATGCCGGCTTCACCCCGTTTCTGGGATCGGGCAATAATTTCGTGAATATTCACCTTAAGACCCCCTACATCTTTCAATACAACCTGAGCGTCCAGCGTCAACTGGCAAACGGGCTCATGGCTGAGATTGGGTATGCGGGAAGTTCCTCGCACAAACTCCTCACGTGGGTTGACCAAAATCCCATGATTCTTGGAACCAGCACACGTATTCTGAACCAGCAACTCCTGGCTTCAAATCCAAATGCAGATCCCAACACCTTTGGTTTTGCCCCAACCTTCGATGGCCTCAACCACGCGAATTACAATGGGTTGCTTACGAGCCTGACGAAGAGAGCACAGGAGGTGCGCTTCATCGGAAATGTGTTCTTTACCGCTTCCTACACCTGGTCCCACAACCTGGACAACGGAACGGGATTCAATTCGCGGGTTGCTTCCATTCCTTATTACAACCACAACCAGTTCTATGGCAATTCCGATTTTGATCTCCGGCAACGATTTGCACTCAGCGGGGGTTGGGAGCTGCCATTCGCCAAAACGTGGGCTACGGGCCCGAAGCGGCTGACCTCCGGCTGGAGTTTGTTCCCGATTTACTTCATTCAATCGGGAATCCCGCTGGACTTTCTCGCGGGCACTCACCAACAGTCCACGAATCCTGGCTCCTCCGGAGCCGGCGATGGCGAGATCGTCAGAGCCGACCAGACGGTCAGTTCCGTGCAAACGTTTAATCCACGTCAGCTTCAGACGTTGAACGGAGCCACCGGTAACTTCTGGTTTGATCCCGGTTCGTTTCAGCGTGACCCCTGCATCGGTGCTAGCACCTGTCCCCTTGGGTTCTATGGAACCTATGCCAGGAATTCGTTCCATGGCCCGCGGCATTCCAATCTCGACCTTGCGCTGGAAAAGTCCACCGATCTGATCGGGGAGCGAACGAAACTTATCTTCCGCGCCGAGGCATTCAACGTCTTCAATCACGCAGAATTCCGGCCGCCTGCTGATACGTCCGTTACGTCGGGAACATTCGGACAGATCAGCGGAACATACGCCCCGAGAATCTTGCAACTGGCTCTGCGAATGACTTTTTAGCCTGAATGAGATTGCGGGGTCTGAGTGGGCACCTTGTGTTCGATAGCTGACTCGGAAACTGGATTCTGGAACCGGCAAAGTCGTTTTCTTATAGGAGAGTCTGATGAGCAAGCAGCGAGATCGGGCGTTGGGGATGGATCGCAGCATCACGCGGCGCGATTTTCTGAACGGTTGTGCTGTCACCGTGGGCGCTGCTTCGCTAGCAGGCAGCAGTCCTGCCTGGCTGGAAGCGATGTCTGCACCCGATTCCGCGCCCGAAAAGGATCCGAGCTATTACCCACCTGCCAAGACAGGGATGCGGGGGAGCCACGATGGATCCTGGGAGGTGGCACACGAAATGCGCGACGGCCAGAGCTGGCCGGAAGCGGTTGACGAAAAGGAATCTTACGATCTTGTAGTCGTGGGTGGCGGCATCAGCGGCCTGGCGTCGGCCTACTTTTTTCGAAAGCTCGCGGGACCATCCGCCAAGATCCTGGTGGTCGACAACCACGATGATTTTGGTGGACACGCGAAACGCAACGAGTTCCAGAATGGTCAGCGACTGCTGATTGGTTATGGAGGAACACAGTCGCTGGAAGCGCCCCATCACTACAGCAAAGAAGCATTCGGCCTCCTGCAGGAACTGGGAATCGAGGTCGATCGCTTTTACAAGTACTTCGACCAAAAGCTCTATAAGAGTATGGGTTTGAAGCGGGCGACTTTCTTCGACAAAGAAACTTTCGGTGTCGACCGCTTCTTGCCTGGCTTTGGAACACACTATCTTGGCTTGACCTACCCGCCCGAGATTCTGGCGCAGATTCCGATTTCCGAGGTGGCGCGCAAAGACCTGGCTCGCCTGCAGGAAACGACAGTCGATTATCTGCCGGGACTTTCTACGGAAGAGAAGCGGCGCAAGCTAAGAAAGACTAGCTACAAGGATTTCTTGCTGCAGTACGTGAAGGTCGACCCAGAGGTAGTGAAAGTTTTTCAATCAGCGCCTCATGGACTGTATGCGGTTGGCATTGACGCCGTCTCGGCGCTCGACTGCCTGGGGATGGACTATCCCGGCTTCAAGGGAATGAAACTGGAAAGCCGTGAAGACTCGCCAGAGCGCGCCGAGCCCTATATTTTCCACTTCCCCGACGGCAATGCTTCCATAGCCCGGCTGCTCGTTCGCTCCTTGATACCGGGCGCGGTTCCCGGTACCACGATGGAGGATGTTGTCACTTCGCGGGTGAACTACTCGCGTCTCGATGACTCCGAGTCTGCGGTACGAATCCGGTTGAACAGCACTGCGGTGCGAGCGAAACATGTTGGGGATCCTCAAGACGCGAAGCAGGTCGAGGTCACCTATGTTCGCGGTGGCAAAGCACACAAGGTGCGGGCGTCGCATTGCGTTCTAGCCTGCTACAACATGGTGATTCCTTACCTCTGTCCGGAAATGTCGGAGAAACAGAAAGAAGCCTTGCACTACTGCGTAAAACTTCCGCTGGTGTACACCAACGTGCAGATCAGCAATTGGGAATCTTTCCAGAAATTGGGCGTGAACTCGATCTACGCGCCCGGCGGCTACTTCAACGGAGCGTCCCTGGATTTCCCAGTTTCAATGGGCAAGTATCATTTCCCGAGCACGCCGCAAGAGCCCTGTCTCTTGCACCTTCTGCGTACCCCTTGCAAACCCGGATTGCCGGCCAAGGATCAATATCGGGCAGGACGCTATGAGCTGATGACCGCACCGTTTGACGTTTTTGAACGCAACATCCGCGATCAACTCGGACGCATGCTGGGGGGTGGGGGATTCGATTCTGCTCGTGACATCCAGGCTATTACCGTGAACCGATGGCCGCACGGTTATGCCTACGAGTACAACCCGCTCTTCGAGCCGCTGGACCGTCCGGATTCCGAGCGCCCATGCGTGATTGGCCGGCACCCTTTCGGACGGATTCACGTAGCCAACTCTGATGCCGACGGGCACGCCTATACCAACATCGCGATCGACCAGGGTTACCGCGCAGTTCGGGAGATAACGTTGGGTGGAAAGCAAGAAGCTTCAGGTGCTGGCGCCTGATCCAATTGCATTCCGGCCCATGACTGGCATCGCCTTAAGCATCGCAAATGTGGGCACTCCAGACTTCTCCTGGTTCCGCCGTGGGTGCGAGCGGTCTGCTCACGTACACCCTGGTCGCAATACCGGTCGATGAGAAATGGCCGTGGATATCGACAACCTTTGGACCTTGCACGACGAGAACGAGTGGCTTGATGCGCTGAACCGCTATTGGGTAAATCCCACGGTTTGCAAGAACCGCGACATCGAACAATCCATGCATAACGTGGATCTGGAATATGTCCAGAGACTTGAATCCAAGAGTGGTATGACTTCCTTAACAAATATTTCCACTGGAAATACGCTAGCAACCATCTTCACGAAAGACTGATGGACCTTGATAAGAACAGCTTTGAGCATCTCTTCTCCGTGAAACGCAGTCTTGTAGCCATCGATGAACTTGATCTAGAGGACTCTCGAAAATGCCTCAACCTCGTTAAATCGCCGCGGATAAGGGGGCTGGACTGCCCGGGTGCATCGAGTCTGCTAGCACTGATATTCAGGCAATGGTTCGGAACCGTTGACAGGTGCATTCTTGAGTCTTTATCCAAGATCGAATCCTTGCCAGAAAAGCAGAGGATCGGAGAGATCCGTGCATGGGTGAGGACAAAGAAAAACTGGAGAGAAAGTGACGCTGTGCTCGTCATTGACATAATGCGAAGAAAAGCAGTCCAACTGAACGCTTGGTTCGGCACAAAGAAGTGGACTCCGCACAAGATTGCAACAATTCTTTGGACGTCCAACGCCGGCTTGGGCAGAAATTCACGGCGCACAGATGGTAAAGAGGAGGAGCGATGAACAAATACAGCAGCAGTCGCAGGGAATTCCTGGGCCTGACCGGAGCTGGCGTCGCAGGTCTTGCTGGCGCTCACCTTCTAGGCAGAACCGCATTCGGTGAAGCGCAGGGTGCCGACGCTGATCCACGCCACGCGGATTTAGTCGTATTCAACGCCAAGGTCTACACCGTCGATTCCCACATGCCGAAGGTTGAGGCTTTTGCCGTTAAGGGTGGACGATTCGTCTACGTTGGGAGCGGAGCCGAAGCTAAAGCGTTCATCGGTAAGGGAACGCGGACCTTCGATGCAAAGCAGATTACCATCGTGCCCGGATTCATCGATTGCCACAATCACGCGGGCGGCAACATTCTTCTCTACGAAGTCATCGTCGGCAACCCCTATGAGGTCGAGTTTGTACCCATCGCCAGCATCGTCGATAAACTCCGCGCCAAAGCCCAGAAGACACCCGCGGGCTTTTGGATCGATGGATACTTCTTCGACGACACAAAAGTGAAGGACAATCGGCAGCTCAATGTGCATGACCTGGATCAGGTCTCAACGGAACATCCGGTAGTGGTCCATCATCGTGGCGGCCACACGTCCTATTACAACAGTAAAGCGCTGGAGCTGGCCGGCGTAAACAAGAACACTCCCAATCGGATGGGCGGAACTTACGACCACGCCGAAAACGGCGAACTCAACGGAAGAGTCACCGATCGCGCGCGTGACGTATTTAAAAACGTTGGTAAACGGGAGACCTTCACGGCAGAACAGAAGGAGCAGCGTGATCGCGACGGACTGGCATACATTTCCAAACAATTCGTCCGCTATGGCCTGACCAGCGTTCATCACGAAGAGGGCGATTTATTTGCGCTCCAGCAAGTGCGCGCACGCGGCGAACTGCTTCACCGGGTGAGCTTTGAGACCAGCGGTGATCTTTTGGAGGCGATGCTCAAGAACGGGATCAGCAGCGGCTTCGGAGACGAGTGGATTCGCTTTGGCGCCACTTCGGAACACACCGTCGATGGCTCCTTCTCTGAGCGCACCATGGCGCTGAGCCAGCCCTATGCCGGCACCAACCCTCCTTATAGCGGCAACGTCACTGAGAGCCAAGAGGATCTCAACGCCTGGGCAGAACGAGTGCAGCGAGCCGGCATTCAACCGAACTGCCATGCGAATGGAGATGTAGCCATCGACATGGTGCTTACCGCGTACGAGCACGCGCAGCAGGCTGCGCCGCGTCCCGACGTGCGCCCCAAGATCACTCACTGCACACTGATCAACGATGATCTTCTGCGACGCATCAAGCAACTAGGTGCAGTTCCTGCCCTCTTCACCACCTATGCCTACTACAATTCCGACAAGTTTCATTTTTATGGGGAAGAACGCATGAAGCGGAGCATGGCGTACCGTTCCTTCTTGGACGCTGGAATTCGAGCCGCGGCCGGCTCAGATTTCAGTCCCGGGCCGTTCGCCCCGCTTATGGGTATTCAGGGCATGGTGACGCGCACTGGCTGGAATGGAGAGACCTGGGGAGCCAACCAGCGAATCAGCGTAGATGAAGCCCTGCTGGTGAATACTATCAACGGTGCCTACAACTCACATGAGGAAGCCATCAAAGGATCTATTACACCTGGCAAGCTAGCGGACTTCATCGTGCTGGCAGACGACCCTCACACCGTGAACCAGGAGAAAATTAAAGATATCGAGATTGTACGCACGGTTACGGGCGGTTCAACGGCCTACGAAAAGTAACCGTTTCCTACTGCGCTGCGATGGTACGGAACCCGGAACCATCGGCGGTTCAAACTCTAATCTCCTTTCTCCTCGCCTAGCCGATGTTGCTGTTCGTCATACGCCTTCCAGGCTCCATCGATAACATAGGCATGAATTGCGTCGGCTTCTTCCGCCGTCAGTTTCTTTACGTTGGGAAAGCGCAAGTCGGTTCCGAAGCCGAGCATGCCCGCGTCCCGGTGCATGCCGGCCAGAACAATTCCATGCCATTCACTGTGGACTTCCGGCGGCGCACCTCAGTGATCACTTCAAAAGCGGCCAACGGTTATCACTTCAAAACCGGCCAACGGGATTGGCCGTCCAGGACTGAGAATGTTCTACCCTGCCGGCTCCTGTGATGGCAAGTCGGTTTTGGTACGCC
>JBAUAN010000206.1:0-1795 GCA_049675725.1 Candidatus Sulfotelmatobacter sp.
GCTGAAAGCCCGCTGGCAGGAGTTGAACGAGATTGAAGCCGCGAGTGAGGTCGATCCGACGGAGCTGAAGCGGACGCTCCAGATCATCCTGCGGGGCGAAGCGCAAGCCGAGCAGGCCAAAAAGGAATTGGTCGAAGCAAACCTCCGCCTTGTCGTTTCCATCGCGAAAAAGTACAACAACCGCGGCCTGCAGTTTCTCGATCTGATTCAGGAAGGCAATATCGGTCTGATGAAAGGGGTAGATAAGTTCGAGTGGCGCCGTGGATACAAGTTCTCGACTTATGCGACTTGGTGGATCCGCCAAGGCGTCACCCGCGCCCTCGCTGATCAAGCACGCACAATCCGCGTTCCGGTGCACATGATCGAGGCAATCAACAAAGTTGTGCGAACTCAGCGACAGCTCCTGCAGGAATTAGGCCACGAGCCTACTTCTCAAGAAATTGCCAAGCGCATGGATATCAGCGTCGAAAAGGTGCGCAAGATCAAAAAGATTGCGCAGCAACCGATCTCGCTCGAAACGCCCATCGGCGAGGAGGAAAACTCGCACATAGGAGACTTTCTTGAGGACAAGACTGCCGTGTCGCCCTCGGATGCGGCGATCAACCTGAGCCTGATGGAGCAGACATCGTCAGTGCTGAAGACGCTTTCACCACGCGAAGAGAAAATCATCAGGATGCGGTTCGGTCTAGAGGATGGCAGTGAGCACACGCTTGAACAAGTGGGCCAAACATTCGCCGTCACCCGCGAACGTATCCGCCAGATCGAAGCCCAGGCACTACGCAAGCTGAGGCATCATTCGCGCTCGAACCGGCTCCGCGGCTTCCTCGAGCTCCGCTCGCGACAGTCACTTTAGACCTACTACAAAATCATGACTTCTCTGGATTTTCATGCGTCGTGAAATGGGACCCTTTTCAGTGAGCTGTTTGGGTCCTCCTTGGTCTGTGCAGAGGACGAACTCTCCTGAACCGGAACCGTAGCAATCGATCCAGCGTCGATGTCAAGCACGGAGATCACTTCCTACAAGCCGACTTCCCATTACTAATCCCGGGCCAGGACAGATTACTTCCGGTTTGCGGACAAACCGGCACCATGCCAAGGCAAGAGTACAAGAGTAGTCGACGACGCGTCCCCTGTAATGGCCGGACAGATTCGGCAGATTCGGTGGAAATCTTGTGCTGCAGGACTGCCGGGCGTAAAGTAGGTGGATTCAAAACTGAAGCGAAGGGTCCGAATAGATGCTGTCCATCAGAACTGATGCTCTGACGAAACGCCTTTTCCTGCATCTGTTGCTATTCTCGGTAGCGTCCCTCGCATTGGCTCAGCAGAACACTGCGACTGAACGCGGTGTGTGGTCCGGCGTCCTTGTATCCAGCGCCTGCAACGCCGACGAAGTCTTTAATGAGTCTCCTGAGTGCACCAGGAACGTGCCCGGTGCGAAGCTGGCGCTCTATGACGACACGAGCCGGGTCATGTACGGCCTTGACCCGCAGGAAAAGGTCGCCGCACACTTGGGCGATACTGTGACCATCCGGGGAACACTTGATGGCGATACGATACAGTTGGCTTCCATCGAGTTGATGTCTATTGGACTCGCCGTCGGGCAAAAGGCTCCCGCTTTTTCCATTCGCGACCAGTTCGGCCGGACACAAACTCTTGATACGTTAAAGGGCGCGAACGGCACCGTCCTGCTCTTTTTCCGCTCGGCAGACTGGTGACCCTTCTGCAAAGGGCAGCTGGTCCAGCTGCAAAGTGCAATTCCACGATTCGAAAAGCAAGGGGTCAAACTGGCGGCAAT
>JBAUAN010000207.1:0-29641 GCA_049675725.1 Candidatus Sulfotelmatobacter sp.
TCCGGTTCTTCTGATCGTTCATGATCCCGTAGCACAAGCCCACGATCAGCAAAATCAGCGTCACTTCGAGCGCAATGGCCACAACACTGATCAGCGACCGGATCGGCCGATGCACCAGATTGGCGACCACCATTTTGTTCATCATGTTTGTTCAGTATGACGGGTCAGTGTGACCGGCTTTGGGAAGGGCACGGCTTCAGCCATGCCGCTTGCCGTCAATTTGAAGACGCGGGCTTCAGCCCCTGCGGGATGCCCTCTACCGCTCCCGATCCGCCGAAGGCACCTTCACCGAACTCGACTGCGGCCCATCCAGATGCACCACATCCGCTCCCGCCGGCTGTTCCAGCACGAACTGCTCATCGTTCAGCAGTTTGTTGATTTCCAGCTTCAGCATGTTCAGCGTTATGTCGTACTCCTCCTGCGGCCGCGCAATCTCGATGCGCGAAGGGAAGTTCACGCCGTCGTAGTCCTTATATTCCGCGTAGCGGGCGTCGGTGCTCAGCTTGCCTTTATCGTCGTAGATGTATTGCCGGTGCGGTTTCAGATCAATGCGGCTGAAAACGATCTTGCGCGACAGGACCGCATCGTTGTCGCCAACCATGCGGATCACCAGCAGTTCGTAATCCTCCTGCAGAATGGAATGCCCCTTGGCATCGTGCAGAATCTCGTAGCTGTTCTCCACCACCGCCCTTTCCGGCGGCACGATCGGGCGGATCAGCAGCGCGTCGTAAATATTCTGCGGCCGGATATTCTCCATGGGCTGGGCGCTGTTGGTGGTCTGCACTTCATTCCGCCCCATCACAAAGCGGTTCTTGGAAGGAATCCAAAGTTTGAAGTCCTGCCCATTGCTCACCATGTCGAATGCGGTGGTGCGCACGATCGGCAAGAGCCCTTGCATGTGCAGCATGGCCGGCTTCCGCGCCAGCACATAGCCGCGAATTTCCTTGTAGTCGGTAACTTCGCCTTTTTTGATGCCTCCGGCGGAGGTGTCAATATCCACCGTGGCTTGCAGAGAACGTATCTTCGCCGCCTGTTCGTTGACGGAGTCGATCAGTTCCTGCTGTGTCGCCGTGAGCAGTGGAGCCTTGGAATACTGCTCTTCCACCGGCCGGGTGCGAGAAAAGACCCCACACCCCGTCGCCGGGATTACAACGAGCAGCAGTGTCAGGGCCTGGAGCAGCGGAGGACGTCTAATCAAGATTTGGATGATCTCCCTATAAGCATTTGAGTATACAGCGCAAGATAAGGATGCAAAGCCTGAACCGGGTGTCGGTTTAGTGCAGTTTAAGAACTGTACCACCACCCCGGGCTCGCGGACTCGAAAAGGCCTATGATCCATCGCCGCGGCTTGAGCCCAAAAATGAGACGACCCCTCCCATCCCACCCCTTACTAAAGTCAGCACTTAGCCTGCAAAACCAACTCTGCCCGTCTCCTCATCATCTAAACTGAAGTCATTGTGCGCAAGTTGTTCTGGCTCATCTTCGTAGCGCTGCTGGCAGCGGCAGGCTGGTTCACCTGGGCAATTTCCACTCCCACGGAACCCGGGGGCCAGACCTTCGTCCTGCTGCATCCGGGCTACTCCACCCGCCGCATCGCCGTTGAACTCAAGTCTGCCGGCGTAATCCGCAGCGAGGAAGCCTTCATCCTCTGGCACTACGTTCACCGCCACCGCTCGCTCAAAGCTGGAGAATATCTCTTCGAGAAGCCCGACAACATCGTCGGCATCCAGAAACGCCTGCGCCGTGGCGACGTCTACTTCCACACCGTCGTCGTCCCCGAAGGCTTCACCATGTTCGACATCGCCCGCGCCATTGAAGCCGCGGGCCTCGGCCCGGCGCAGGACTTCCTGAAGGTCGCGCAGTCCGACACTGACATGATCACTGACATGGCGCCGCATGCAAAATCGTTAGAAGGCTATCTCTTCCCCGACACGTATCAATTCACACGGATGATGACGATGAGAGAGATAGCCGGCATCATGGTATGTACGTTTCGGTTAGAGGCGGGGCGAATTGGATTGGACCGCAGGCCGACCCTGCTAATAGGCACTCCCCCCGAACCGAAGGCCTGCAACGGTTGTGGTGGTCCAAGTGAGGTCGCCCCGGGTGTCCCGGATGGTCTCACGCTTATCGAGCGCACCGTCATCATGGCCTCCATCGTAGAGAAAGAAACCAGAGTCCCCGACGAGCGCCCGCTCGTCGCCAGCGTCTATTACAACCGCCTGGGCCAGAACATCGCCCTCGACGCCGACCCCAGCATCATCTACGCCGAACTGCTGGCCGGAACCTACACCGGCGCCCTGCACCACGCCGACATGCAGTTCCGTTCTCCCTACAACACCTACCGCAACACAGGCTTGCCTCCCGGCCCCATCGCCAACCCCGGCCGGAGCTCGCTCGAAGCCGCCATGCAGCCCGCGCAATCCGATTACTATTATTTCGTTGCCGACGCCCAGGGCCACCACCGCTTCGCCCACACCATGGAAGAACACAACAAAAACGTAGCCGCCTACCGGAAAGCCATGCGCGGAAAGTGAATTCGGACTTTAGACTTCGGACCTCAGACCTTAGACCTCGGACGCCCCATGCTTCCAAAGATGAAACTCATTTTCTGGAAAACTTGTAGTCGATGTGACGTGTGCCCTTGCATCCTGTTCGACCGTCGTGCACTCTCCTGAGAGCCGCGAACCCGCCAGGAGATTAAGCTTATGTCTGCTTCGTATCGAGATCTCAGAGTTTGGCAGAATGTGATGGAATTGGTGATCTGCGTATACCACGAAACTCGATGCTTCCCGAGAGACGAACTGTACGGATTGACCAGCCAGATGCGAAGAGCCGCCGTTTCGATCCCGAGCAACATTGCAGAGGGCAAAGGCCGCTCGACAGATCGTGACCGCTCTCTGTTCTTCTTTCACGCCAGGGGTTTACTTCTTGAACTCGAAACTCAGATTCTCATTGCTCAGCGACTAAAGTACTTGACGCCGTCGAGCGCCGAATTCTTGGTCAAAACCTCAACGGAACTAGGCCGGATGCTCAACGCCTTGATCCAATCCATGAGAAGCCCCGAAAAGCCCTCTCAATCAGTGGCCTGACCTCCGAAGTCCGGAGTCTGAAGTCCGAAGTCCGAGGTCTGAGGTCCGAGGTCTAGGATCCGAGGTCCGAAGCCGGATGCCGGTTCCCCTCCATCCACCCCTGCAGAATCAAAACCGCCGCCATCCGGTCCACAGCCTTCCCGCGCTTTTCAATCGAGAGCTCAGTCTCCCGCAGCAGCCGGTTCGCTTCCGCCGAAGTCAGCCGCTCATCCCAAAGATGCACCGGCAGCTTAAACCGTTTACGCAATTCCCCGGCAAACACGCGCATCTTGTCGGACTGTATCCCCTCCGCGCCGCTCATGCGCAACGGCAACCCCACCACAATCTCCTTCACGTGGTATTCCCGAATCACAATCCGCAACAGCTCAAAGTCCGCCCGCTTGTTGCGGCGCTGCATAGTCTCGATCCCCTGCGCCGTAATCCCCAAGGGATCAGACACCGCCATCCCAATACGCCTGGCCCCCACGTCCAGTCCCAGGATTCTCCCCGCCGTCCGCCGTCCGAGGTCCGAGGTCCGACGTCCCTTGGCATCCTCCGAGGAATGCTCAGAGGAATGTGACGAGTGTTCAGAGGAACGCTCACCCGAGCCGCCAGCCTTTGGCCCGAATTGGGAGTCTTCTTCGCCGGAATCCACCGCGCGATTATCGATGCCGGGAGCACTCACTGGCAAGGCTCCGCTACCAGGGATTACTCAGCCAGATACCGGCCCCAGCATAAATACAATCGGGGCAAGCACTTAGCCCACTTGCCAGCGTCACCCGCAAACCCGCTTCCTGCCTTGCTTTCGGCCCCCCATGGGAGTAACCTAGTTGTTAGCATCGACTTCGCTCTTCCCCGCAAAAGCCTTTCGCCATCCCTGGGTGCCTGACATATGAGTAGTAACGACTTGAATTTCCACATCGGCGACAAAGTCGTCTATCCCAATCACGGCGTGGGTGTTATCGAACAGATCAGCAGCCGCTCGATTGGTGCGACCGTCGAAAAGTTTTATCTGCTCAACATCAAAGCCAGCAGCCTGAAGGTGATGGTCCCCTGCCAGAACGTGGGCAGCGTCGGCCTGCGCCGGGTGGTCCGCGACGGCGAAATCCAGAAAGTCCTTGAAATTCTTTCCGTTAGCGAAAGCGGCAGCAACGGCGACTGGAAAGATCGCTTCAAAGAGAATTCCGAGCGCATGCGTACCGGCTCCCTGATCGAAGTCGCCGGAGTTCTAAAAAGCCTGATCGCCCTGCACGCCGCCAAGCCGCTCTCGTTCCGCGAAAAGAAGATGCTGGAGCGCGCCCGCTACCTGTTGGTCAGCGAGCTGGCCATGGCCCGCAACGTCGAAGAAACAAAAATAGAAGAAATCCTCACCACCGCCCTCGCCAAGTGCAAACTGCGCTTCCCCGAAGCCTCAGAATTCCAGGCCTAACGACTCCGCCGCATGGTGGCGCAGTTCCTCTACATACAACTTGTCGTCCTGAGCGAAGCAAAGGTTAGGCGCTTCGTCCCGCAAAAAGCGCGGGCCCCGGGGTGAACAAAACAGTTGGTGGACCGACGACAACCCAACCACGAATCAACCAACGTCACGGAGAATTGTAGTGGTAAGGATTTCCTTCGTGATACTTCGTGCCCTTTGTGGTCCAAGGTTTTTCTTTCCCATCGCCGAACCGACTTCGTATCTACACCCTCTTCCCCTTTGACTTCGCTCCGCCGCATCCCTAAGATAGGCCGACTGCTAAGACATGCTCGGCCAAACGATTTCCCACTATCGCATTCTCGAAAAGCTCGGCGGTGGGGGCATGGGCGTTGTCTACAAGGCCGAAGACCTCAAGCTGCGCCGTTTTGTCGCCCTCAAGTTTCTGCCCGATGACGTCGCCAAAGACCAGCAGGCACTCAGTCGCTTTCAACGCGAGGCGCAGTCCGCCTCGGCCCTGAACCATCCCAACATCTGCACCATTTACGAAATCGATGAAGAGAACGGACAGGCCTTCATCGCCATGGAATTCCTCGACGGGCAAACCCTGAAACATCGCATCATGGGCCGTCCGCTCGACACCGAAACCATGATCGGCCTGAGCATCGAGATTGCCGACGCGCTCGATGCCGCGCACAGCAAGGGAATCGTCCATCGCGACATCAAGCCCGCAAACATTTTCGTGACCAAGCGTGGACAGGCCAAGCTGCTCGACTTCGGCCTGGCGAAAGTGGCGCAGGCCGCCAGCGAACACACCGCCACCGAAGCCACCCCCAACGCAATGATGACCAGCCCCGGCTCCACTATCGGAACCGTCGCCTACATGTCTCCCGAGCAAGTGCGCGCGCAGGAACTCGACGCCCGCACCGACCTGTTCGCCTTCGGCGCAGTCCTCTACGAAATGGGCTCCGGCAAAATGGCGTTCGAGGGCAGCAGCAGCGGCGTAATCTTCGAAGCCATTCTCAACCGCATGCCCGCCCCGGTTTCCACTTTGAATCCCGCGATCCCCACCAAGCTCGATGAACTCATCACCAAGTCGCTCGAAAAAGATCGCGACCTGCGTTACCAGACCGCCGCGGAGTTGCGCGGCGATTTGAAACGCATCAAGCGCGATCTCGACACCTCGCGCTCGCGCTCGCAATCCGGCAGCGCGCAGCAGATTTCCTCATCAGGAATTTCGGGAACATCCGGGCCGTCGGCAATCACCGGAGCGCAAGCGTCACAACCCGCTCCCGCGCCGAAACGCAGCTTGCTTCCCATGCTGGCCCTGGCCGCGATCACACTCGTCGCGGGTCTGGCCGCCGGAATGTTTCTGCTCCAGCGCACCCCTCAGGCATCGTTCCCCGTCTACCGTCCGCTCACCTTCCGCCGCGGCATTGTGCTCTCCGCGCGCTTCGCTCCAGATGGCAAGACCGTGATCTACAGCGCTGCCTGGGAAGGCAAGCCGCTCGACCTTTTCACCACCCGCCCCGAGAGCCCGCAGTCGCAGGAGATGGAACCCAAAGGCGCTCAGGTTTTAGCGATCTCCTCCGCCGGAGAAATGTTGTTGTCGCTCGACAGCCGTCCCCGCGACGCGTTCCTCTATTCCGGCACGCTGGCCCGCGTCCCGCTGGTCGGCGGCGCGCCCCGCGAAATTCTGGACAACGTGGAATGGGCCGACTGGTCGCCCGACGGAACCACCCTGGCAGTCGTGCATGAAGTCGACGGGCGCAAGCGCCTGGAGTATCCGCTGGGCAAAGTCATCTACGAAGCCGATGGCTGGATCGGCAACCTGCGCGTCGGTCCCAAAGGCGAATTGCTCGCATTTATTGACCATCCCCAGCCGCGCGACGACGGCGGCTCGGTCGCCATCGTCGATCTGGCCGGAAAAAAGAAAACTCTCTCCGAGGGCTGGGACAGCATTCAAGGTCTCGCCTGGTCGCCCAAAGGCGATGAAGTCTGGTTCAGCGCCACGCGCACCGGAGGCGACCGATCTCTGTTTGCTGTGGACCTCTCAGGCAATGTCCGCCTGCTGGCCCGCGTTCCCGGAGAACTGACCCTGCTCGATGTAAGCCGCGACGGCACCGTTCTTCTCACCCGCGGCAACGATCGCGCCGGCATGATCGGCCTCGCGCCCGGCGAGGCCAAAGAGCGCGACCTGTCCTGGCTCGACTGGTCCGTGCCCGCCAGCCTTTCGCCCGATGGCAAGCAGGTTCTTTTCCAGGAAGCCGGCGAAGGCGGCGGACCAAAATATGCCGTCTACATCCGCCAGACCGATGGCTCGCCGGCAATCCGCCTCGGAGAAGGCAGCGGCATCGGGCTCTCGCCTGACGGCAAGTGGGCCCTGGCCCGGCTAAACCACACCCCGGCTCCATTTGTTCTGTTGCCCACAGGAGTCGGCGAAATGAAGCCCGTCAAAGACGACGGCCTCAACCACACCGGCGCCGCCTGGTTGCCCGATGGCGAGCACATTGTTTTTTCTGGGATCGAAGCCGGTCACGGCATGCGCCTCTACGTTGAGTCCCTCACCGATGGCAAGCCCAAAGCGATTAGCGGCGAAGGCGTCGGCGCCAGCACCATTCTGTCTCCCAAAGGCGATCTCGTCGCCGACCTTGGCCCCGACCGCAAGATCTATCTCTATCCAATCGCAGGTGGAGACCCGCGCCTCGTTCCGGGAATCGAGCCCTCCGAAGTTCCTACCGGCTGGTCGGCCGACGGCCGCGAACTGTTTGTCATCCAAAGGGGCGAGATCCCCGCCCGCGTCTTCCGCGTCGATATCGCCACCGGCAAGCGCACCCTCTGGAAGTCCCTCGAACCCGCCGACTCCGCCGGCATCGACACCATCGGCCGCGTCAACCTCTCCCAGGACACCAAGTCCTACGTCTACAGCTACGTCCGCACCCTCTCCGATTTGTATCTGGTAGAAGGCCTGAAATAGTCGTGCAGGGCGGACACTCCCTTCGACTTCGCTCAGGGCAGGCGTCGTCCGCCGCTTTTGACTCTGTTGTTGCCTATTGCGGCAGCCCCAGCCGCAGCAAAAACGCAGAGAATCTAGGATCGCCCCGCAGGTTCTTCCAGAAAGGATCGACCTTCAGCAGGGTAATATCTTGCCCGTCCCGCTCCTCGTAGGCTTTGTCTAACCATGCGAAAGCCTCGTCCTTGTTGCCTGCGAGTGCGTACACCGCGGACATCCCGCTCGCCGAAATCGATCCATCTCCCCGCTTCATATCGCGCAGAGTGTCGTCGAGAACGCGCTGCCAAAAAGCGCTCGGTCCGCCAGTCCTGAATGCCTTCAGCTCGTCCGCCGCTTCAGCAGCCGCTGCTTCCGGGCTCGATCCGCCCAACAATTTGCTTTTCTGGTGCTCCTCAATCGCCTGCTCGTATTTGCCCATGGCTAGCAGTAGGCCGGAAAAATATTCGTGCGCGAGCGGAAACGTAGGGTCCATTTCGATCGTGTGCTGGTATTGCTGATACGCCTGGTCGTAATCCCCGGCAAAGTAATAGGTCATGCCCATGAAATTGTTGATGGGCAGCGACAAAGGGTCCAGTTCCAGGGCTTTGCGGTTTTCCGCGATGGCTTCCGCCGTCCGGCCCATCGGCAGAAGATAGCAATTGGAATAGAACAAATGCGCGTAGGCCGAGTTTGGATTCAGCTCCAGCGCTTTCAGAAATTCCCGCTCTGCTCCCGGAAAATCAAATTCGTAGTGCGATTTTTCCATGCCCAGAGCGGCGTGCGCTTCGGCCAGCGAAGGGTCCAGCTGAATCGCCTTCTCCGCCGCAGATCTCGCTTGCGGAAGACTTTCCTTCGGCGTGTAAGCGCCAATAATGTTGCTGATGTTGTAGGCATCCGCCAGGCCTGAGTAAGCCAGGGCGAAGTTGGGATCCCTGGCGATGGCTTGTTGAAAGTACGCAATGCTCTCTTTCATTCCAGATGGCGTTCTCTGATTCCAGTAATAACGGCCCCTCAGATAAAGGTCATACGCCTCCGGATCGACGGCGCGCATTTTTGTGAGCGCCATCTGCCGTTGCGGCGTGAGATTCATCTGCACCTGTTGGGCGATGGTTTTCCCCAATTCACTTTCCATCTCCAGCACATCGTTCAGTTCGCGGTTATAGTTCTCCGCCCACAGGTGCGTCTGGTCGCTCACCCGAATCAACTGGGCGCTGACGCGAGCCTTTCCACCCTCCCGCCGGACGCTTCCTTCCAGAATGTAATCGACTCCCAGCTCTCGACCGATCTGGCCGACGGTTTTGTCAGTGTGCTTGTAAGCCATCGCCGAAGTACGGGCGATCACGCCCATGTGCTCGGGACTGAGTTGGCCCAGATCGGTGATCGTTTCTTCCGTGAGGCCATCGCTGAAGTATTCTTGTCCAGGATCGTTGCTCAGATTCTGGAAAGGCAGGATCGCCAGCATGATCCGCCGTGCGGGAACTGAGTTGGCGGCAGGATGCGGGCGCATCCAGTAGGCCACGCCTGTAAGTACAAGGACTACAACCCCCGCGGCCGCTGCGGCGACTACTAACACCGGCGACCGCCGACTCCTCGCAGACTGCAAGCCGCCGTCGGGAGCAGCTCCTGCCGGATCCGGCGCGGCAGATTCTGTGGACACTTGTAGAGCGCCGCCGGCATTCGCTGGCGCATCCGCACTCGCGGGTGCTCCTCCCGTCTGGTCGCGAGGAGTGTGGTTGACCGGAGCGATAAATCGATATCCGCGTCGCGGAATGGTTTCCACGAAACGCGGGTTGTCGGCTACGTCGCCGAAGGCCAGCCGCAGCTTCCGGATGGCGGTGTTCAGACCTTCATCGAAGCCCACATAAGTATCGGCAGGCCAAAGTCTCGTCTGCAATTCTTCCCGGGTGACCACGGTGCCGGGATGCTCCAGTAGCATCGCCAGCACACGAAACGGCTGCTCCTGCAACGCCACTTTCCGCCCACTCTTGTGCACTTCCCGGGAGCTCAAGTCGATTTCGAAGAGCCCGGAACGAACGCGGCGGTCGGAACTGGCGGGAGTCTCCATAACCCCATCCCCGTGGGGCTGCCATTCTACTCCAGGAAACAAGTTCAGGAAACCCAATAACTCCTTCAGTAGCTTCCTCTTAGAAGGTTATGCAAGATTTACGAGCAGTCAATTGACTGCCCTCGAAAAGCGCGATAAGAGAGCACATCGCGCCGGGATGTCCGCTGGATGGCGATCGGCGCCGAGAAAAAAACGGCAAGAACAAAATCGAAGAGGAGGAATTATGAACAAGAATCTATGCACAATTGCGGCGGCACTCGTTCTGCTTACGTTTGGGGCGTTAGGGTCAGGGGCCCAGGCGCAAGACTTCGTTGCCTGCAACAACCGCCTCATCGGCGGCAGCTACGGATTTGCGGTAAACGGCGCAAAGCTGGCGGGCCCTCCCGGAACCCCTATCGGTCCTCAGGTGGGCGTAGCCATGGCCGAATTTGATGGCAGAGGCAATTTCAGTCAGATTGACACAGTAACCATTGCGGGTGTGACGGTGGCCGACTTCACCCACACTCCCGCCACGGGCACGTACACCGTGAACTCTGATTGCACCGGTACATTCACCCTCAACTTCACCGACGGCAGGCCGACGGTCACAACCAACTTCGTCGTCGTAAACGACGGCTTCGAGATCGATACCGTGGTCACCAGCGCAGGCGGGAACCAGGGTATCCTGGCTACCGGCAGCGTGGGCAAGAGAATTTCCCGCAGACGCTGAGGGCGCAGGCCGCTGCATGGCTGATGCGAGTGGGCGGAGTCGGGGACCTCCGTTCACTCCCATCAGTTCCGTTCGACCGTGCCGCCGCCTGCGTGGAGCAGGCACTCCTACGCGCTGCCTTTTGACTTTGCCGCTCTAAAACCATCGCTGCCGACAGCCGCCGGGTCACCGTCGCCCCTGCGGGTTTATAATCCCCTAGGCTGTGTCGTAATCGCCGTGTAGTAATTATGACGGATCAAATCAAGCGAAAACTGACCGACGAGATCAACGCGCTCGAGCACGAGTTGATCCACGAGCTTCCCAAAGAAATCAAAAAGGCGGCCGCACTCGGCGACCTCAGCGAGAACGCCGAATATCACATGGCCAAGCAGCGCCAGGAATTCGTCAAGGCGCGCGTCCGCGAGCTCGGCAAGCGCCTCGCCGACCTCTCCATGGTCAATATGAACAACATTCCCCATGACAAAGTTGGCCTGGGTTCCACCATCAAGGTTTACGACAGCACCAAGAACGAAGAGATCGAATACAAGCTCGTCACCAGCGAAGAATCCGATGTAGCCGCCGGAAAAATCTCCACCACCTCGCCCATCGGCCGCTGCCTGCTCAACAAGAAAGTCGGCGACACCGTAGTCGTCGTCAGCCCCAACGGCAAGCGCGAGCTGGAAATTCTCCATCTCTACACCATCCACGACCTCGAGGAAAACGGCGAGCCGAAAGAGGCGAAAGCCTGATGGCCTCGTCCTCGGCATCGAACTCGACAGTGTCAGCCGCGTCCGTGTCCGCCGCGCCTCCAGCAAAAACTTCGGGATGGCGAAGCTGGACCAGCGCCTTCGGCCGCGCCTGCGGAGTGCTCCTGAAAACGATCGTGCGCTGGCTGGCCCTGTCGCGCATCAATCCCAACGTGCTCACCTTCATGGGACTGGTCGTCAACACGGTGGCCGCAATCCTGTTCGGCTCCGCGACCGCAGCGACCGAGAGACGCCTGTTCTTTTACGCCGGGCTGGTGATTTTCTTCTCCGGATTCTTCGATCTCGTGGACGGAGAAGTCGCCCGCGCCACCAACCGCGTCACCCGCTTCGGAGCCTTCTTCGACTCCGTCATCGACCGCTACAGTGACGCTTCCCAATTCCTCGGCCTGCTGGTCTTTTACGCCCGCGGCGACCGCTTCTTCTACGTCGTGCTCTCCGCCTTCGTCATGGTCAGCGCCATCATGGTCAGCTACACCCGCGCCCGCGCCGAAAGTCTCATCGGCAAATGCCGCGTCGGCTTCATGGAGCGCCCCGAGCGCCTGGTCCTGGTAATCCTCGGAGCCCTGTTCAACCGCATGGCCCCCGTCCTCTGGATCATCGCCGTCCTCAGCACCATCACAGTAATCCACCGCATGCGCTACACCTGGACCCGCACCCAAGACCCGCCCGTAAGCGCCACCAAAGCCGGCCAAGCCGCGTAGTTTTGTGTAGGACGGACACTCTTGTCCGTCAAACGCCCACGCCGGAAACACTACCCGCGAAAATCGACGAAATGTTCCTTCAGGAACACTGTGGATAACTCAAGGAACGGTGGAAAACGGCCGAAGCGCAGCTGTAAGTGCAATGAACGATAGGGTTTAGCGGAGTGCGGTCAGACTAACGAAAAGTGTGGCGATAAAGTCACAAATCGCGGGCCTGTTTTCAAGCACTTAGGGACGCGATGATCGGTACCCTCTGCATCCTAATTGGAGGCATCCGCGCTGAGATTCCTGGTAGAGGGCTCGCTTCGCGTTGCCGGAGAGCCGAGGCGGCTGTCGCTACGCATTGTTCGCCAACGGGCTTAGAAATGTGCTTGAAGGACCTAAGCCGTCACAATTCTTAACGCCGGGAAGGCTGCCCGGTAGAGCCCTTCATCGAGAGTCAGGAGGGCGTAGCCATTTCGGGCGGCGTAGGCACCGATGAGGAAGTCGGCGAGGATGCGACGTGATCCTGAATCGCGCTGCTTGCGCCGGCGAGCGGCGTAGTCCTGGAAAGCTTGCCCCGCGGCACGCCAGACGCGTTCTTCCAGGCTCCAGTCTACCGCGATGCTGGTTTGCCGGAAGAAGGAGTCCAGGAAGGATTCCGTCCGTCCCGCAAACGCCATCAACTCGGCGTAGACGCGAGCGGGAGCCACCAAATTTCCGCGGCCGAGGGCCGCGTCCAGTGCGAACTGTGCGGCGGCATTGAGAGCATCGTCGCGGTCCCAGAGCGCGGCGATCGCGTTAGTGTCGACGACGGTCGTCATCGGCCGCGCAGTTCCCCGATGGATTGCAGAATCGCTTTTCTGCCGGAGGCGGCGCGCCCGTTGCCGATTCCGCGATATTTCTTAAAGGGGCTGCTGCTGCGAACCAGCCGGACCTGGGTGCGCTTGCCATCACTTTCAAAGATCAGGCGGTCGCCGGCTTTGACCCCTAACAACCTGCGGATCTCGTGCGGCACTGTGATCTGGCCTTTACTGGTGATTCGAGCCTGCTTCTGCATTGCTCCCGCCTTTCCTTACTTCATTATGCAGCTCCTTACTCAGCGAGTTCTCACCCAGGAGTAACTTCGCCTCGCGGGCCCTGCGGCCCGATACACCCGAGCCGCCGGACAGCCGAGGGCGGCTGTCCCCACATGAGCCTGCTAGACTATCCAGTCGCTTCACGCGCAACTCGGTACTCGAAACTAAACAGATGCCAACTGATCCGGTTCTCGTGGTGCACGGCGGCGCCTGGGCTATGCCGGACGACATGGTCGAGGCGCACCTCAACGGCGTGCGCAACGCGCTGGCTGCGGGATGGCGCGTGCTGGAGCGCGGCGGGCCCGCGCTGGACGCGGTTGAGGAAGCGGTCGTCATCATGGAAGACGACGAGACTTTCGACGCGGGACGCGGCAGCTTTCTGAATCGCGACGGCAAGGTGCAACTTGACGCGCTCATCATGGAGGGCTCCACGCTGCGGGCCGGCGGTGTGGGCTGCGTGGAGAGGCTGCGCAATCCGGTGAGGGCGGCGCGCAAAATTCTGAGTGAGAGTCCGCACGTTTATTTTGTGGGCGAGGGCGCGGAGAAGTTTGCGGCGGAGCATGGCGTCCCGCTGTGCGGGAACGAAGAGCTCATCATTCCGCGCGAGGTGGAGCGGCTGAAGAAGTATCAGGCGGATGCGAGAACCCCCACTTCTCGCGCACAGAACGCGCGAGAAATGGGGCACCCTTCCGGACACCCGACTGGGAGTGAAATGTTCGCACCAGGGGATGATGATAGGACCATCTCGCACGACACGGTGGGCGCGGTCGCCCTCGACCGCGACGGGAATATTGCTGCGGCTACATCTACTGGCGGCACGCTGAACAAGGCTCCGGGACGGCTGGGCGATTCGTCATTGATTGGGTGCGGCTGCTACGCCGACAACCAGAGCGCGGCTGTTTCGACCACGGGATGGGGCGAGCCCATCATGAAGCTAGTACTGGCCAAGTGGACCGCGGATCGTATCTCCGCTGGAAACATGCCTGAGTGGTCGGCGCTGGAAGCGATGAACTACTTGAAGCAGCGTGTGAACGGGCACGGCGGAATTATTGTGCTCGACCCAACGGGCCACATCGGCATTGCCCACAACACGCCGCGCATGGCCTGGGCGTATAGGACTGTGAAGAAGCAAGAGTCTGGAGTGGAGCGGGCCAGCTAGAAACATCCTCGCAGCGATTGCCGACCAAGCGGAACCTCAGGGGCTGAAGCCCGCTTTCCTACGCATCGTAACGGCACGACTGAAGTCGTGCTCTTCCCAACCTAGTTTCTTGAGTGGGCCGGTGTGGCGACGCACGCTTCGCTTTTCGGCGACTTTGCGCCTGGCAGGGGGGCGATATCAATATTCAAACGTTTTAATTGGGACTCTTGGTGGTTTCTGGGGGCGTGTGCTTCTTCCGGTGAACTACGGCGAAGGCGATGCAGGCGCGGAAACTTCTTTAGCTGCGGGTGGGTTGGCGCTGCTGGGGGAGTACGGGCGCGTAAGGAATAACTGTGGCGGTTAACACAGCAGTGATCAGTGGCCAGTGAACAGAGGTCAGTGACCGGTAATCAGTGGTCGGGGATCGGTGATCGGTGAGCAAGGTCATTGCCAGTGATCAGTGAGCAAAGTCAAATTCAACGGGCAGGGCGCGCCTGGGATTACGAATTACGAACATGCACAAGAAATCCACAGCGGGATTTTGGTGGGAATTTGCCCGGATGGGTTTACTATCCCGCAGTAGTAGTTACTCTATGGACGAGGCAGTGCGGGTTTTCCGAAATTCGTAACAAGGGCGCGATCAAACTGGTTTTGCACAACTTTCTGCAAGGCAGGTGGCTGTTTGGTATTATGACCCGATCTTAAGGGGGTGCTCGATGCTTCGAGCTGGGAAGAGCCTGCGGATTCTGCGTGAGAAGTTAAGGCTGACCATGCGCGATGTGGAAAACTCCAGCGGTCGCATCGCCGAGAAATATCACAACGAAGAATACGCTCTTCCGCCGAGCCGGCTTTCTGACATTGAAACCAAAGGGCTTCTGCCGAGCATTCACCGGCTGTACACGCTTTCGGTGATCTACCGGCGCGACTTGCGCGAGTTGCTTTCGTGGTATGGCATTGATGTGAATAATGCGGCGGCGGATCTGGGACTGGTGGCGCCTCCGAAATCGCACATTTGCAATGCACTGGCCGGGCTAACGGGGGTTCAGGTACCACTGCGCATGGATCCAGGATTCGATGAACGCCGCACGGCGCATCTGGGGCGGATGGTGGAGCAATGGGGCCTGGTGCCCGCTGCTTACCTGGCCCAATTTGCCAACAGCGACTTTACCTATGGCTACATTGGTCACGAGGACTTCACCATGTATCCCATCCTGCCGCCGGGCAGTTTCATCCAGGTGGATGAAGCGCGGAACAGGGTGGTGGAGGGCTCGTGGCGATCGGAATACGAGCGTCCTGTTTATTTTGTCGAAACCCGGGACGGGTATACCTGTTGCTGGTGCAGCGTACGGAAGGATGAGATTGTTCTGCAGCCGCATCCTTTGTCGCCGGTGGCGATCCGGATTTTGCGGCATCCGCAGGAAGCGGAAGTGCTGGGGCAGGTAGTGGGAGTGGCGATGAAGCTGACGGAATGGCGCCCGATGGATGCTTCTACGGGTGCGGCTTCTCCAGGTACGAAAGCGCCGTCAGCACTGAACTGAGATGGGCCGCCTTCGGCGAATCCTTGCGTTCTCCGGCCAGCAAGTCGTCAAACTCGCCGCGCATTTCCTCGACGCAGGTTTGCGGTTGTAGTCCCTGGCTGCGGCTGGTCTCTTCTAAATCCTCGGTCAGAGAAGCCAGAGGCGCCCGCAACACTCCAGCCAGCACTTCCCCGTGGGCGGTTTTCAGCGCCCGTTCCGCAGACTCCGGCCCATGCACGCGCGCCATTCCCCAGTGCTGGTAGGCGCCGTCTTCGCGGCGTAAAGAAGCCAGGTACGAGAGTTTCCCCAACAGGCCCGAGACCGCGGCCAGCGTAGTTTCCCGCACATCCTGCAAAGCAGATTTCAGGGTCATTTTCGTTACAGATTCCGGACACCTGTGAGCTCGCGTCCCTCTGCTTTTCCGCCCCCAGAGCTATGCCAGTATCTCCGCGCAATTCCACAAAAACAAGGAGAAACTTATGCAACGCCTGGTACTCACCATTGCCGCAGCTTTGATTTTACTCAACGTGCTCGTGATCCCGACGGTAGCGCATGCCGACGGTCCGCAGTCTCCTCCTTGCCCCCCCCATACGGTATGCCTACCGTAGTCCGGTTCCGTAAACCGAAGTCCGGTGTTACGAAAACCGAACACGGTCGACGCGGGTTTGGCTGGTTGCTGGCACTGGGGTATAGTGCCAGCAACCACGATGTTTCAGCCTCATTCATTGCTCTGGCACTACCTTTGGTTCGGACCCTGCGTTCTGCTTCTGCTGCTCGCAGTCGTCATCTACCGACGCTCGCTCCACAAGGAATTTCCATTTTTCCTGACTTTTGTGATTTTCCAGGGAGTGACGGTGTTAGCGCTCTACGTGCTGGACCTGACGCTGCCACCTTCCCGCGCTGCGATTTTCTGGCATGCGGACTTTGTACGCTCGCTGTTTGAGGTTGTGCTGAAATTTGCGCTGCTCGGAGAGATTTTCTCAAAACTGCTCAAGCTGTTTCCGGCTCTTTCCCAATTGGGAACACTAATGATTCGAGTGGTGGGCCCAGCGCTGGTGCTGGCTGCAACGTTGCTAGTAGCCTTGTCTCGACCAAGCGATTTAGCCCCGATCGTAGCGAACTCGCTTCGTTTGGACTTGGCGGATTTCGTCATCGAATGCGGACTGCTGCTATTCATTTTCTTGTTTGCCGCATATTTCCACCTAGGCTGGGAACACCTGGCTCTCGGGATCGCTGTGGGACGAGGATTGGCGGCCTCGGTGCAACTGGTGTCATGGGCCGTCGAAGCGAATCTTACGATTTCTATTCACCAGCGCGTTCTGCTGGGTTTTGTGAACACGAGTGTTTACCATCTTAGCGTTCTGATCTGGTTCTATTACGTGCTGACCACGCCGAAGGTGACGCTCATCGACAATCTGGGCGAGGGCCACGACAACTCTGACGATCGTGATTTGGGTGGGCCTCATTCGGGCGGACATGATTCGAGTGGGCAGGATTCGAGCGAAGAGGAGCGGCAGCATGATCTGGTGGTTTGGAATCGCGAACTGGAGCGCCTGCTGAGACGATGACTCTCGTTATTCTGATCGTGGCGGCAATGCTGACCCTGGCCCTGACGGCTGGGCTTGCGGTTTCGCGGGCGCTGCGACCTGCTTCAAAGACGGACCTTGCGGCGAAACTTGAGCCGATCGACGTGGTGGCGTTTCGGAACCTGATCGACCCTGCGGAGGACGTTTATTTGCGGCGGCATCTTTCGGCAGCGCAATTCCGCTTGACGCAACGAGCGCGGCTGAGCGCTCGCGCGGCCTACGTGCGCGTGGCAGGAAGAAACGCCGCGGTGCTGATTCGCATGGGGCAGACCGCACTGGCTACGAGCGACGCGCGCGCCACCACTGACGCACGCGTTCGCGAAGCGGCGTTGCAGTTGGTCAACGAGGCGCTGCTGCTCCGCCGCAACGCCGCGTTTGCTTTGCTGCGGATTTATGCCGACATGGCCTGGCCCTCCCAGAGCGCGGCTCCTGCAGGCATTATCGACCGCTACGAGCGCTTGAGTGATTCGGCGATGCTGCTGGGGAGATTGCGAAATCCTGGGGTTGCGGTGCGGGTTATGGTGGGGTGAGGCTCGAGCCGCCCTGCGACGAAAGCGAAGACGGTTAACCGGCGATCGCAAGATCGACAGCACGCGGGAAAGGGTTCCTTCGACTTCGCTGAGGACAGGTCCCACCCTGCACGATCAAGGCAAAGTCCCCACTTCTCGCAAAGGACGCGAGAAATGGGGCACCCGCCGATCCTCACACAAACACCGGTGCGATGTTGTTAAACAATTTTCTCCTGCATGCGCGTGGTCGAGGAGTGCCGCGGGGGTAACTTCTGCATAACCCCTTTTTGCTTGTTTTCGAGCAACGTTCTGTTGTAAAAACCAGCGGTAATCTGGGCCGCAAATTCTTTTTGGTATCCACTTCGGCATGCTGCCGCAGAGTTGGTTCCACCGTCGGCTCGCGCCTGCGAGCGCAAGGGAGAAATGTATGATTCGCACCCTCGTGATTCGCACTGCTTCGATTCGCAATCTGAAGATGATTTCCGTCTCGCTGCTTTTCTTGGTGCTCTGTGCCGTCGCCTTCGGCCAGGGCGGCGTGGCTACGGGTGATCTGCACGTGACGGTGAAGGATCCGAAGGGAAACCTGGTGACGAATGCCGTGGTCAAGGTGCGGGACTCGGCCAAGGGGCTGGAGCGCTCCGGCAATGGCGACGGGCAGGGCGGATACAGCGTTCGACTGCTGCCGCCGGGCACGTACTCGGTTACGATCGATGCGCCCGGCTTTCGAGGACTTCTAAGCACCGGGGTCGTCGTCACCGTCGGTGGACTGATTGAGCTTCCGGTCACGCTATCAATAGCGACGGGCAAGGAAGTGGTGGAAGTGAGTTCGCAAGCGGACTTGATCGAGACCTCGCGCACTTCGACCACGGACACGATCGGGCAGCGACGCATCGATAATCTGCCCATCAACGGCCGCAACTACATCAACTTTACGTTGACGGATTCGCAGGTGGTGCGCGACAACGCGCCGAACACCGGGGCTGCGCCCACTTCCGGGCTGAACATGAGCGGGCAGCGCGCGCGCTCGAACCTGGTGAACGTGGACGGCGCCGACGCGACCGATAACTCAGTGAACGGCGTGCGTTCGACCGTGTCGCAGGAGGCAGTGCAGGAATTTCAGATCATCACCAACAGTTACGCGCCGGAATACGGGCGTGCCGCCGGCGGTGTGGTGAATATTATTACTCGGTCGGGATCGAATGAGTTTCACGGGGATGTATTCGGCTACCTGCGCAACCGGAATTTTCAGGCGGTGAATCCGTTCAGCACGGTTCCGAATCCGGCGTATACGCGGGTGCAGGGAGGAACGGCATTCGGCGGTGCGATCAAGAAGGATAAAACTTTCTATTATTTTTCTTACGAGATCACGCGGCGGCATGAGACAGGGTTTTCCAGCATTGGACAGGATTGCCTGACCAGCGGTGGCCAGTCTTGCTTTGGACTGGTGCCGTTTGATACCGCTTCGATCGGTTTGCCCCTTGGCACGATCCAGGCCAGTCCTGCGCAAGTGGGATTCTTCCAGGGTTTAACCCCCACGGAGATCGGGACAATCGGGCTCAGCAATCTTGAACACTACGTAGTGCTGGTAGGGGCTACTTCCGGTCAGGCGGTGCAGGGCGCATGGCCTGCGCAAATGGTTGGGGCACTGACTGGCGGGCTGCTGACAGGTTTCGCCGGGTTCGCCGATACCTGCGGCCCTCCCGGGCCATGTTTCGTTCCTGCGTCTTACCAGACTCTGACGTCCCAGATGGGCAACTATCCCGTGTTCGAAGGCACCAGCGTCTACTCGCTTCGAATTGATCACAACGTGAACAGCAACAACCGGCTGATGCTGCGGGCGAACGTAAGCCCCTCCACGATTACCGGCATTGAAGTCGGCGGCCAGGACCAGCCCTTCGGCCAGAACGCTTACTCGCGCACATCGGAGCAGACTTTCCGCGATGTCGCCGGCACGGCGCAAGACACATGGACCATCGGCAATAACAAAGTGAATGAGTTCCGCTTCCAGTATGCGCGCCGCGGGCTGGCATATTTTTACAACACGCACACTCCGCAGGGATCGGACCCGGCCGTCAATATTCCGGGGTTCGCCTACTTCGGCCGCGAGCCCTATTCCTACATTCAGCGAACGGAACAGCGCTATCAGTTCACCAATAATTTTTCCTGGACCATGGGCCATCACGACACGAAGTTTGGCGTGGATTTTAACTACATCCCGATCAACGCCATTTTCACGGTGAACTATGGCGGCGTCGTTGATATCGGCTCTCTCTCCGCTTCCGACCTGGGACTGAGCTTTGGACCCGGGCTGTCTCCGGTGCAAGCGTACGGAGCCGGGGTTCCTGCCGACGTGATCCAGGGCCTGGGCAGTCCCAGCGACTCGTTCCACAACCTTGCGGTTGGAGCTTTTTGGCAGGATTCCTGGCGGGTGAATCCGAAACTTACGGTCAACTACGGGCTGCGTTACGACATCGAAAAACCGCCTACGCTTAAGCCCATCAACTCGCCGCTGGCGCAGGCCGCCTACAACCTGCTCAATCTGCAAAAAGGAATTCAGACGGCAACGCACAATTTCCAGCCGCGCATCGGCATGGCGTTCGATCCCGGCGGGAACGGGAAGACCGTGATCCGCGCCTCTTATGGCATCTTCTATGATCATCCGCTGCTCGGACTTTATTTTCTCGGCGACGCATCGGATGGTTCGAGCAGCGGACAGCTCGCGTTTGGGCCAGGCTCGCGCTGCCAGGGAGCGGGGAGCCCAGGCAATCTGAACGCAGTGGAGATTTTCCAGGGGCTGGTTCCGTCGGCGTCCGGGTCCGCCGCTTCACCCTGCTCACCCACGCTGAACCCTTCCGTGCTCGGCCTGCTGAATTATTCTCCGAACCAGCAGCTTTTCTCGTGCACCGCGGCCGGGGCCAACTGCGGCGTGGCCTCGACGAGTCAATCTATTTTTCTGAACCAGAACTATCTCAATCCCACCAGCTTCCTGCCGCTCGCGTTTCAGCCTTTTGGTTATCCGCAGTCCAAGAACTTCGTGTATGCCTACGCGCAGCAGGCGAACCTTACGATTGAGCGCGACCTGGGCGGCGGTTTCGCGCTCAGCCTGGCCTACAACTTTAACGGCGGACGGCATCTCAACCGCCCCATCAACGCCAACACCATTCGCGGCGACCTGATGACCGCGAACTTCGAAGCAGCGCTGGCCGATGGCCAGACGTTCACTAGTCCCTTCACAGTGGCGGGTGAATGCAATCCCGCCGGCGGTCCGTTTGGTCCCAAGCCTTTTGTGGACGCATCGCTGATGAACTTTTTCCGCCCCGGCGGATTGAATCCGTCGATCATCGGCGCCTACGGCTCGATCCACGATCCGCTGGGTTGTATTGCTCAGGCCGCAGCCCTGGCTGCCACCATCCCGGGATTCAACGTGAACTGCAATCCCGCCACCTTCGCGGGTTGCGTACCGTTCGGCGACATGGACGCCAACTATTCAAACGGCAGTTCGATTTACCACGGATTCAGTGCCAACCTGCGCAAGCGCTTCAACCGCCACTATGAGTTCCTCGCCTCTTACACCTGGTCGCACGCCATTGACGACTCCACCGATCTGCAATCCACGCTGACGCCGCAAGACAGTTACTTTCCCGCGCAGGATCGTTCCACTTCGCTTTTCGATCAGCGGAATCGCCTGGTATTTAGCGGGGTTTATCAGAGCGAAAAGCTTGAAGGGAATGGCTTCGCCAGCAAGTTCTTCAGCAATTGGACGGTCGCTCCGCTGATTGAAATCGCTTCCGGCCGGCCATTCAACATCATCACCGGCAACGACGACAACCTGCAGCTATCGTCTCTGACTGGCCGGCCCAATACCACGGTCAGTCCCATTTGCACGGCGGCTGGTTACACGCCGGTGGCGTCGAAGTTTTCGCCCTCCGGCATGTTCCAGGAACCATGCCTGCAACAGTTCATCGCCGCCGGCATCGCGCCCAGCCTGCAGCAACTCGACGGCAACCTCGGCCGCAACGCCGGAATTTCGCCGTGGAACGTGTTCAACGATCTGCGCGTGGCGCGGCGAATTTATTTCGGCGAACGCTACAATCTGGATCTGATCGCCGACATGTTCAACATCGCTAACAAAAACAATACCTCGGCCGTAAGCCCGCTGTTCTCGAACGCAGGGCAGGCCACGTCGGCTTATGATCCGCGGCAGTTTCAGTTTGCGATGAAGATTAATTGGTAGGGACGGGCGGCTGCGGGCTTCGGGCATGAAACGGAATGGTCCGGGTGCTGCAGACCTTCGGCGTTTTGGACGGGGGCGCCGGGCTTCGCCCAGGCTTGGACAGCCGAGGCGGCTGTCGCCACATGGATGCTGCTTGCGGCGGCCTTTGTCTGTGGTACGAAGTCCGAAGTCCGTGGTCCGAAGTCTGAAGTCTGACGTTCGCTTTTCGGTACACTAACAAACATGTCTGACCCAGGTGTCGTCCTTCCGCCGGAGACTGCCGCTCCGCAACCTCCCGCTCCCGCTCCCAACAACGCTTTCCGCGGGCCCGACGGCATTCGAGCGGGCTGGCGAGTGCTGATGTTTCTGATGATCGTGTGCGGGGTTCTGCTTGTTTTGGCGGTGGTCGTCAAATTGGCGATGCGATTTCTGGGTGGGGAGGCTCAACTCGGTGGGCCGCAGCTCACACCTGCGGGGACGGCGAGCCTCGAAGGCACCATACTTTTCATTACCGTGATCCCTGCGCTGATCATAGCGAAGATTGAGCGCCGCAAGTTTGGCGTCTACGGCCTGCCGGCGAGGTTCGCATTCCGTAAGGATTTCTGGGTGGGCACACTCATTGGCTTTCTTGCGATCAGTGTTTGCCTGCTGGGCATTTTCGCGCTGCATGGATTCCGGCTAGCCGGCATCGCAATTCATGGCATGACGATCGTCGCTGCGGTTGCGGCCTGGATTGCGGCTTTTGTGGTCGTCGGACTGGCGGAGGAATTCGCCTTTCGCGGATATCTTCAGTTCACGCTTACTACGGGGATGGGTTTCTGGCCGTCGGCGATTTTGTTGTCGTTGCTCTTCGGATTGGCCCACGCCAGCAATCCTGGGGAGAGCAGGCTGGGACTGCTTTCCGTGGTGCTTTTCGGATTGCTCTTCTGTTTGTTCCTGCGGCGCACGGGCAATCTCTGGTGGGCGGTGGGATTCCACGCGGGATGGGATTGGGGGCAGACTTTTTTCTACGGCGTCCCTGACAGCGGACTTGCCGCGTATCACAATCTCTTCAACTCTACCTTCATTGGCGCGACGTGGCTGACGGGAGGCAGCGTGGGGCCGGAGGCGAGCATCTTTACGCCGATCGTGTTGGGGATTGTGGCGGTGCTGTTCAGCCGTGCGTACCGGGAGAGCAAATACCAGACGGTCTGATTTCCGGTGTTACACTTTTGTTTCATCCATCCTTGGCGCTTGCCGGAGTTTTTTCCCCATGTCTCAACCCTCTACGCCGACGACGCGGACTCGTGTCGTCCGCGAGCCCGAGCGCGCGGTTTACGATCGCGAAACTGTCTACAGCATTCTTGATGAAGGCTTTCTGTGTCATGTGGGCTTCGCGGTCGAGGCGCAGCCTTTTGTGATTCCCACTTCATACGGGCGCGTGGAGGACAATCTCTACATTCACGGGTCGGCGGCGAGCCGCATGCTGCGGCAGATGAAAGACGGCGTGGCAGTGTGCGTGACCGTGACCCTGCTCGACGGGCTGGTGCTGGCGCGGTCCATTTTTAATCACTCTATGAATTACCGCTCGGTGGTGATCCTGGGAAAGGCGACGCTGGTGGACGATCCCAAGGAAAAAATCGAAGCGCTCCATGCGCTCTCGCAACACATTCTTCCCGGCCGCTGGGACGACGCGCGGCAGCCCAACGAGCGCGAACTGAAAGCAACGTCGGTGCTGCGGGTGCCGATTGAAGAGTTCTCGGCGAAAGTGCGCGTCGGTCCGGTGGTGGATGACGCCGAGGATTACGCGTTTCCGACCTGGGCGGGGGTGGTACCGCTGGAGATGGTGGCGGGAGCGCCAATTGATGATGAGCGTCTGCTGCCGGGGCAGGAAGCGCCGGCATATGCCAGGGGATATAGGCGGAAGCGCTGACTGTCTTAGGTTTCAAGCTTCACATCTTGACATCCGGAGGTAAGGCTTATAGTCTTTACCGATAGGTAAAGAATGAAGTATTTCAGTTCCATCAGCTCCAAGGGCCAAGTGACAATACCGCAGGAAATCCGCAACCGCCTGGGGTTGTCCGCCGGTGATCGTGTGGAATTTGCCATTGAAGGCGAACGCACGGTGATCCGGCCATCCCGTCCGCCTTCCAATCCATTCGAAAAGTACGCGGGAATCCTGAAAACATTTCCGGGCGGAAAATCTGAAATCAATGCCTGGGTGCGGGATCTTCGGGATGACTCCGAGGAAGACGAAAAAGCCAAGTGAGGACGGCGCTGGACTCAAACGTTCTGTCGGCGCTGTGGTCGAATGAGGCTCAGGTTTCTCCAATCCCAACCAGGCTCGCCAACTACCACGCGCAGGGCGGTCTCGTGGTTTGCGGACCGGTGTATGTGGAACTTCTGGCCCACCCGGCGGTGAATCAGGATTTTGTAGATACGTTTCTGTCCGAAACTGGCATATCGGTGGATTTCCATTTGGAAGAACAGACATGGCGGGCTGCGGCCAAAGGGTTTGCGGAGTATGCGCATCGGCGCCGCGCCTCAGGAGGAGGATCGCCCAAGCGATTGCTGGTTGATTTTGTCGTCGGCGCACACGCCTTACTGCGCGCCGACCGACTCATGACGCTCGACCCGGCTCGCTACAAGGTGGACTTCCCCACCCTGCTCCTCGTCTGAGTACGGAGTTTGGGGCTCTTCGGAGCTAAGTCAAAAGCAGCGGGCAAGAGTGCCCGCTCCACGCCACTTCACCTACGGAATCAGCAGCAGCTTTCCTGTGGTTTTGCGGCCTTCCAGATCGCGGTGGGCTTGCTGTGCTTCGGCTAGCGGATAGGTGTGGGCGATTCTTAGTTTTAGCTGGCCGCTGGAGATCATGTTGAACACTGCACCGGAACGGGCCAGCAGCTCTTCGCGGGTGGCCGTGAAGTGGGCCAGGCTGGTGCGGGCCATGTAGAGCGAGCCTTTTTGCGAGAGCGTGACGGGATCGACGGGCGGAACCGGACCGCTCGATGCGCCAAACAGCACCAGCATGCCGCGCGGGCGCAAGACGTTCATGCTTTTTTCGAAGGTTGCCTTGCCCACGCTGTCATAGACCACGTCCACGCCATGGCCCTCCGTAAGGCGCTTGGTTTCGGCTTCGAAATCGGTTTGGGTGTAGAGGATGACTTCATCGGCGCCAGCCTCGCGAGCCAGCTTGGCCTTGTCTTCAGTGGAGACGGTCGTAATTACGCGCGCGCCGAGATGATGCGCCATCTGGATCAGCAGGAGTCCCACGCCGCCCGCGCCGGCGTGGATGAGCGCGGTTTTCCCGGGCTTCAGTGGGTAGGTGTCGTAGCACAAATAGTGGGCGGTCATGCCCTGGAGCGTGGCGGCTGCGGCGTCGCGATCGCCGACTTCGTCCGGAATCGGCACCAGGGCGGCGGCCGGCGCGGCTACGTACTCTGCATACGACCCGAGGGCGCCGCTCCAGGCCACGCGGCTGCCGACCTTGGTCGATTTCACGTCGGCGCCTACTGCGGTGACCACTCCCGAGCCTTCTTGCCCAACCACGAAGGGCACGGGCGCGTGGTAACGGCCCTCGCGGATATATACATCGATAAAGTTGACGCCGGCGGCGGCGATCTTGACCAGCGCCTCGTGGCTTTTGGGCTGAGGAACCGGCAAGTCCACCAGTTCCATGGCTTCCGGTCCGCCTACCTGCTTTACTTGAATGGCTTTCATGGTCTTCCTTGAGGTTACGCCAGTTTGATTGTTTCGTCTGGTTGCTTGCCGCGAGAAATTATACGGGACGCGAGATGGGTTCGGCGTGATGCTACGGGTTGGTGGTGGCTTTGTCTGACTCGTTTACCACGAAGGGGCACGAGGGTACACGAAGGAAAACCTGCCGCACCGCGAAACTCCTTCGTGATACTTCGTGTCCTTAGTGGTTAGGCGATTCTTCTTTCAAGGCGCAAGTTAGCCTGTGCCGAGGAGGAAATTAAATGGCGCCCGGATTTTGTCATTCGCATTCAGGCATTCCGAATCTGGAATCAGACTCTGCAATGCGCGGGGTCGTTCTGATAAACTGGCAATTCGCCAAAAAGGGAGCCTTATCATCATGGCCGAAAAAGTTCCGCAGACCTTTGCGAACCACACGCGGTTCGATCCGCTGTTTCATTTTTTCGCGGGCCCCGTGTTTTTGCTGGGGCTGCTTTTGGCTCTGGTCCATTTCTTCGCCCATATTACCCAGGGCGACCTTCGCGATCACATCCACGCCTTTCTGGTGATTCTGCTGGCGCTGGCGTTGCTGGTGGTTGTTCTCAAAGAGCGTCTCTATGCTCTCAAGGTGCAGGATCGCGTGATTCGACTTGAAGAGCGACTGCGGCTGACCATGCTTCTGCCTGAGCCGCTGCGGTCGCGGATTCCCGAATTGACCGAGGCACAGCTGATTGCATTGCGTTTTGCGTCGGACGCGGAGATTCCGAAGCTGGTGGAGCGCACGCTGAAGGAGAAACTATCGCGTGCGGATATCAAGAAGGCGATTCAGACCTGGCGTCCGGATTATTGGCGAGTTTGAGGGGGGCTTCCGGACGGCGGACCTCGGACCTCGAACGTCCGGAGCGGACCTTTGGACGCTTCGGCGTTTTGGATAATGGGCGCGCCGGGCTTCGCCGGGCTTGGACGGCCGAGGCGGCCGTCGCCACATGGGGCGTGGGTGGATCGGGTCAAGGTCAAAGACCCTGAAGTCCAGCGTCGGGGCTGTGGGGTAATAGGACGTAATGGCGCTGCTGAGACCATGCGGAGTGGTGCCTAAAGTAACCCGAAAAGTGCCTTTTCGGCGTTGACCCAAAGCGGCCTGGCGGTTACGATTTTGGTTAAGGCTGTACACGCCAACACCCAGGGAGAATCCCGCATCTTATAGAGGAATATGAGGCTTGTAAAACTCCATTTTCGGACTGCGGTGCTTGGCTCGATGGTCCTGGCAGGATGCGCCTGCCAGAGCGCGCAGAAGCCGGTGTCGCTTCTGCCGCCGGGCTCGGCACCCTCGTTAAGCGCGGTTGCTCAGGCGAAGGCGGATGGTTCGGCGGTAGCGCAAGGTCCACAGGCGAAGCAGGATTCCTCCCAAAAAGCGAGGCCCGGTTCCGCAGCTTCTGCCCAGGCCTCGGCACAAGATTCTTCCCAAGCCAGTTCGCAGGCTAACCCCACGCCGGCCACAGCCGATCCTGTGGGAGACCTGGTGGCGCGGGTGGAGAAGGAATACCAGGCAGGTGTGGTGAACTACCAGGCGGGAAATACCGACGCCGCCAAAAAGAATTTCGATAACGCCTTCAACGCGCTGCTGGGCAGCAATCTGGATGTCAGGTCCGACGATCGCCTGCAGAAAGAATTCGACCGCATTGTGGCGGGAGTGGACGAGCTTGGGCTGGACGGGCTGGGCGGGAATCCCGGCGACGCCGGGAACAACGCCGGGGCCGACGCCGAAGACCAGCAGAAATCTGAGCCGGCGCCCATCGACGAGACGAACGGCATTACGCCGTCTGCCGACGCCAGCGTGCGCGCGAAGGCGCAGGCTGAAATCAAGTCGACCCATTCCGACCTGCCGCTCATGATGACCGACCAGGTGGCCGGCTACATCAGCTACTTTTCCAATCGCGGACGCGGCAACTTCGAGCGTGCATTTGCCCGATCCGGCCGCTACCACGACATGATGGTTAGCATCCTCAAAGAGGAAGGCGTGCCGCAGGATCTGATTTATCTGGCGCAGGCCGAGTCTGGGTTCCATCCGCTGGCGGTTTCGCGGGTGGGCGCGCGCGGTATCTGGCAGTTTATGGCGAGCCGGGCGCGCGGCTACGGACTCTCGCACAATATGTGGGTGGACGACCGGCAGGATCCGGAGAAGTCGACGCGGGCGGCCGCGCATCACCTGAAAGATCTCTACAACGAGTTTGGCGACTGGTATTTGGCCATGGCCGCGTATAACTCTGGCCCGGGGACGGTGCAGTCTGCCGTGAAGCGCACCGGGTTTGCCGATTTCTGGGAACTTTACCGGCGCAACGTTCTGCCTAAAGAGACGCGGAATTACGTTCCCATCATTTTGGCTGTGACCATCATGGCCAAGAATCCGTCGCAGTACGGCTTGAATGACGTGGCGATGGAGCATCCTGCGGACTTCGACACGGTGACGCTCACTGCTCCCGTCGATCTGCGGCTGGTGGCGGAGTGCGTGGGTGGAAGCGTGGAGGACTTGCAGGATCTGAATCCCAGCCTACTGCGCCTGACCACGCCGCGCGAAGGAAAGTTTGAGCTGCACCTGCCCGCCGGGACCAAAGATCAATACGAAACCGCGATGGCTGCGATTCCGGCCGGGATGCGCCTGTGGTGGCGTTATCACACCGTGCATTCGGGCGATACGCTGGCTTCGCTGGCGCGCACCTACCACGTCACGGTCAAGTCGATTGCCGAAGCCAACCATCTCGATACTCCCGTGGAACTCGAAGCCGATGCCAAGCTGGTGATTCCGGTCGCGCCGGGAAAGCATCCTCTTTCGGATACGGCCACTTATGCGCGGCGCATTACGCGCTACAAAGTTCACTCCGGCGACACGGTGCAAACTGTGGCTGAGAATTTCGGCGTGTCGCCGCTGATGGTTCGTCGCTGGAACGGTCTGCGGGGCGAAAGCCTCTCCGGACGCAGAGTGCTGGCGCTGCATTTGCCGATTACGCCGAGCGCGCACGCAACCGAAGTCGCTTCGACGCGGACGACCAAGAAACGCACCGCGAAGCCTGCAACGCAAACCGCCAGCGACAAGCCTCCGGTGACGAAGTCCGCCAAAATCGAACGCGTCGAGACTGCCCCGGCTCCGGTGATCCACCACAAGGTCAGGACTGGCGAAACACTTTATTCGATTGCGACGGCCTACCGAACGACCGTTGCCGCCCTCAAGCGTGACAATCGCAACGTCGCCGTTCTCCGTCCGGGAATGATCCTGACCGTGCAACAGAGGTAGAAATCTGGTCCGATCTGGTTTCGCCCAGAGAGCGGTCCTGAAGTCCCGCTACGCGGCTTTCGTGTCGCTGCCACGGATTCGTCTTTTGTTTGCCCCGTGAGCAGTCGCACAAAAGGCGAATACGGACAGATTTGGCCTCGATCTGAGAAATCTACGTCTGCGATTGTGCTTCCCTTTTCCCGGCGCCGTGTGATAACAGGATAATTGGGTGAGACATTTTCAGCCCTTGCAGACTGCAGCAAACGTCGTGCTATAATCGCGCGCCGTTCCAGAAGAAGTTCCGGTGGTCTTTTAAATTCTCTCGTGCCCGCAGCCCGGGCGCTCGTTGCCGCAACGGGCCGCTACAAAGATCAGGAGGATCCATGACGTTTTACGACCCCACGCTCTACGGACGTGACGAAGAAGATGAATTCGCCGACAGCGGCGCTTACAGCGAGTCGCTGGAAGAAGATTTCGAAGAGGAAGAGGAAGAAGAAGCTGGCCTGCCCGAACCGGATGCACATGCCCCGGCTCCGGTAGCCACGCCCGCGCCTCCTGCTCCTAAACCAGCCGCACCGAAACCGTCAGCTCCCGCTGGTGGCGGCGGAGGCTCCAGACCCGCCGCGAAAAAGAAAGCGGCAAAGAAGCCCGCCAAGAAAAAAGCGGCAAAGAAACCCGCGAAGAAAAAGGCCGCCAAGAAGCCAGCGAAAAAGAAAGCCGCAAAGAAACCCGCGAAGAAGGCGAAGAAAAAAGGCAAGAAGCGCCGTTAAGTCGCGGCCTGGCCGCGACCGCCTCCGCTTGGCCTCGCAATTAGCCGCGCCCTTCCCGGGCGCGGTTTTTCTTGTGCCCCGCATCACACCCCGGCGTTGTCATCCTGAGGTCCGCGGTTTTTGCGGGCCGGAGGACCTGTGCAACTTGCCGCGAGCGCCTCGATGCGATTTGTGCGCCGCCAGCAAATTGCACAGGTCCTTCGCTTCGC
>JBAUAN010000208.1:0-12010 GCA_049675725.1 Candidatus Sulfotelmatobacter sp.
AAAAGATGGCGCCGTAGAATGGCCACCTTCTCCTCAGCAGTGTAGTGCTTGCGCTCTTTTCTCATACGTTCGCTCCGCTATCTTAACGGACGAACGCTTTCTCCATTTCCAACTGAGGCGGGACAGAGGCGCCGCCGAATCCGCAGCGTAGCTGGGCCGAGGAAGACGCGCTGCAAGGCTATTCCTTATGCGCCCGCACCACGAACCGCTTTGGCGCCGGTCCGACATAATAAAACGGATAGCAAGTCACGAGCGTAAGGATGGATTCTGTCGAAGGCTCCAGAACCGTGGTGTCATTGGGTTCGACCACTTTCGCCCAATCTACCTCGTAGCGAAACAGCCCAGCCGCCGTCTGAAATTGAATCTCGTCGTTCTTGCGAATGTCTTTCAGTCCCCGGAAAAAGGTATCGCGGTGCGCAGCGATTCCACTGTTCCCCACTTCCCCCGGAAACGGAGTGTTTTCGATGTGTCCCGCACCCCGCCGCAACATTCGCGAGTTTGTTCCCTGTAGAACGGCGATCGACATTCCCAGCCTCGGGATATCCAAGCGCCCCAGGGTGTCGCCTGGTTTGATCGCGAGTTCAGGCTGGATTTCGTGAGGTTCTTTTTCCACCTGGATCTGGGTTTCCAGGGACCGTTTTGCGGACGCCTGGTAGAGCGTAGCGTCCAACAGAGAGAAGGCAACGTAACCGAGCGTGAGAATGCCGGTCATGAAAAGGAGGCGCTGAGTCCAGCGAAGAAGTCTTTGGACGCGCGTTGCGGCCATCTCCCGTTCAGTTGTGAATTTCATGGTCGATGACCTTTGCCGCCGGCTGTGGAAGTGCCGAGGGCGCGAAGTAACCGGTTCTCGTGCGGATCTGCAAGCGTCCACGACCCGCCACATTTGCATTCACCTTTATGACGCGATAGGTTCCGTCGCGCTTTCTGTTCGTGGGGATATAGGCGATGGTGTACTGGTTACGGATATCGCGAGCAATTCGTTCGCAGATGGATGCAACTTCAGCCAGTGATTCCGGCAGGAACGTCTCTCCGCCAGTTTCCTTGGCGAGGCGCTTCAGCACACCGGGGTTGCGATCGGCGTCCTGGTCATCGAAAATGCCGATCGTGTAGATGATTGCGTTGGACTTCTCTGCCAGCGCCATGATTTCGGGCAGCTTGTGCTTGCTGGCGTTGTCGCCTCCATCGCTGACCACGATCAGCACTTTCTTGTCGCGATCGCCCGTCTTCAGGTGGTCGAGGGCGACGGCAACCGCATCGTAGAGCGCGGTCTCACCGTCGGCCGCGACTCTGGACAGAGCAGCTTGCAACTGCGCCGCCTGGTCTGTAAACGCAGTATTGTCCGGAAGGCCGAACGAAACCTTTTCGTTGAAATTGACCACGAACATCTGGTCCTGCGGGTTGCTGGAGCGGGCAAACGCCAACGCGGCGGCGACAACGTCGTGGCGCTTTGGCCCCATGCTTCCACTGTTATCGACCACCAGGCCAACCGTGACCGGAATATCTTCGTGGCTGAAATACTTGATTGGCTGACGCACTCCGTCCTCGTAAACCTGGAAGTCGTCTTGGCCAAGTCCGGAGACGAGAATGTTCTTACGGTCTTGGGCGGTCGCCCGCAAAACAACCATACCCACATTTACTTTGATGGAATATTCACCGCCTTCCCGGCCTGGCAACGGCGCGGTGTCCTGCCCCTGAGCCAAAATCGATATTGCGATCAGAACGAGAAGAGCAGCCACACTCGGAGAGAAGTGTGACTTGGGCTGCAGCCTTGGCTCATTTTGCCGGCGCGGCGCGGATTCGTAACGCTCAGGCATCCCTGTTTCCTTCAACTCAGCAAAGGCGTAACCGGGAAACCGGACGGCGCAGTACTCGCGCCGTCCGGCACCTGGTCACCGCACTCGGCGGGATCTTCAAAAGAAGATGATCTTCAGCTTAAATATGTCGCTTCGAAAACGCCGAGAGCGCGAAACCCGCCCCAATTGTCAGCAGTCCAATCAACGCAATCAGCGGCAGAAAGCTGGCTGTGGCTGGTAAAGGTTCAGCGGCCGCGACGGTGACTGGTTCAGCGGCAGCCACTGGAGCAGGGTCGGCTGGCGGTGGTTCAACAACCTGGGCCAGTTCGACGGGCTCTCCTGTGGGGGCAACGGCCTCGACTGGCGCCGTTTTCAGATCCTCGACCGGTGCGGTCGCCTCGACAGAGGTTGCGAGCACGGGCTCATTCGTTTCCTTGGCCAGTTCGATAGCTCTCGATTTTTCGTATACAAATTCCTCGCCCGATGCGCGCCCGGGGTAGAACCATGCCCTTAGAGCTTCCGGCTGTCCCGCGGGCCGCTCGCGAAACGTGATGGTCGTCTTGTCAGTCGTCTTCAAGCGGTAATTCGGAATTGCGATAACCGTCGTAAGCACCTGGGTTTCGTCCTGATTGAAAATCTGAACGATGTGCCGGTCCGACTGTGAATCCAGAACCTTGAACACATAAGTACCGGCGGGCAAGTTATGTTGGCCCACGCCCGGAACCTCGACGGGACCGCTGAAGGTGATAACCGTCTTGCGGTTCCAGTCATCTGCCTTGGCGGTAGTCACGACGAGTACGCAAAGCACAGCGAGGCAAAGCCCGATTCCTATTCCTTTGAGCAGCTTCATGATTTCTCCGGTTTTCTCCGACAAACTCGCCCGGCGGTGTTGGTGTAACCAGAGCTCTTTATGCTGTCGGTATCACAAGAGATCCACAGCCGGAGAGTCCGGCTATTTTTCGGAACCGTGGAAAGTTATTCGAAACTCAGTATCAAGCGTGCGGATTCGGATTGCTGGTCAATATTGACCGCAGTCTCTCTATTTCGGAACTGCTTAGAGGCGGCGCGTCACGCTCGGTGTCTGCTCTGGTGGCTTTATGAGCGATATTGACCATCTTCGTCATCGGTTTCTGTGCTCAGATGAAATGTCCCTTGGCCTCGAGGACCACGACATAATGACCAGCCCCGCCTTCAACCCAAAAACCTTCCTCTCCACCGTAGGTACGGGGCGGGAAATGATGTCTTTCCGAAAAGGGCAGACAATCTACGCTCAGGGAGATACGACTGACGCGTTGTTTGTCATTCAAACCGGTAAGGTGAAGGTCACCGTCAGGTCCCCGGCTGGGAAAGAAGCGACCCTCGACATATTGAGCGATGACGATTTTGTTGGCAAAGACGCCATGGCCGGTCAGTCTTCCCGCATGGCATCTGCCAGTGCAATCACAGACTGCAAACTCTTGCGGATCGAGAAAAATGTCATGATGCTCGCACTGAAGCGCCATGTGAAGTTGGCGAATATGTTCTGGGCATACGTCCTGGCGAGGAACATTCGATACCAGCAGGATATCGTTGACCAGCATTGCAATCGCAGCGAGAAACGTCTTGCGCGCACTCTATTGCTGCTTTCCCATTTCGATGCGCAGGGATCCTCCGAGACTGTGGTTCCGAGGGTGAATCATGAAACGCTGGCGGAAATGGTAGGGACCACGCGCTCGCGCGTTTGCTATTTTATGAAGAGGTTCAAGGACGCGGGCTTCATTTACTACGAGACCAAAAGCAAGATGTTACGAATTCACAGAACGCTTCTGGCTTTCTGCTCTCAATAGTTGCCGCTCGTTTGTTGCATACCGGCGCTAAGTTCGCCAAGGCCGCTTGTGTGTTCGCGCCGCTTCCGATCAACTTCAATATTCAGATTTGAGACAATGCTCTTATTCCGAAGAATCCTTCTGGCGCGTTGCCTTCACTCCCGACAGAATCCCCACGCCCAAGAGTACGACTGCGCCAACCGCAATCCAGTGCGCGGGCACATGCACCAGGTGCGCGCCGTAAATTAGCCCGCCGATCATGATTGCGAACCCGATCGCGTAAATTGCAAACGACATGACATCTCCTTAAGTGAAGCTTGGCTGCAACAACTTGCAGCCAGAGCGAGCTGCGCAATTCCTACAGTGATGAGCTCGACCTCCCGATTCTTGACCTGGATAATCCGGGAGATATCCAGCCTCGCTCATGTGCGTCGGCGGTGCTGTGCAGAATCGCTCACTTTTTGTCAGGAAAGGCGCTAGTCGAAATGAATCTGCGATGACGTTTCTAACTCCTCTGCATCATTTTCACTTCGATGCCGAAAACGTTTCTTCACAGGCGGTCAATTGTGATCAGTTTTCCGAGGCTGGAAGCTTCATACTGAACGCTCAACAAGGTTTACTCGATCTGGCAAAGTTTGCAACCAACCGTACCAGAAAACCTGGTTGTGTGGAGGTTTCGATGAACATGAACCTGATGGACCCTAAGCTGATTGCTCTCGCCGCCGCTGTGATTGTGCTCGTCGCATTGGCTGCCTGGCTGTACGTGCGGAAGCGCAGAGGAACAACTGCGGGCCTGCGGCAGAAGTTTGGTCCCGAGTATGATCGCGCCGTGCTGACGCATGGCTCAAAAGCAGAAGCGAAGTTGGCGGATCGCGAGAAGCGGATTGAAAAGCTCAACATTCGCGATCTTGATCCCGCGGAACACGAACGCTTTTCGAAACACTGGCAGGCCGTGCAGTCTCGTTTTGTCGATTCCCCGAAGGGGGCCGTCACGGAGGCGGATGACCTGGTGTCCGCGGTAATGAAGGCTCGCGGGTATCCCGTATATCCGATTTCGATCAACGTGCCGCCGATATTTCTGTCGACCATCCTCGCGTGGTGGAAGACTACCGCTCGGCGCATGGAATTGCGCTGCGCGTGGGGAAAGACGCAGCCACTACCGAAGATCTGAGAACAGCGATGATTCATTACCGGTCACTGTTTGAGGAACTGGTGCAGGTGCCAGCCGTTGTAGAAAGAAAAGAAGTCGCGTAGCGGCTGAACTGAAAATGCGACGGGGAAAACATTCAAGCCCGGACTTATGTGAGCCGGTCTTTGTGCGTCAATTTTATGTGCTGATGTTAAGTGCTGATGTTAAGTGCTGATGTTGAGGAAGATCGCCGACCTGAGCTGTTTTGAACAGACGTCGATATCTTCCAAATGCGACAGTCCCTGTGAGGCTGCTGGCGAGCGAGACGGAATCTTCAGACCGATCCTGCCCGCCAAGCATGAAGGAGTATTCCATGTCACAAACGGTATTGGACAGAACGGCGGAACACATCGCCGAATCAGCTCACCACGCTTCTCGCACAACCAGTGCGGTTGCTGATGCAATAGAAGATGGCATAGGGGTGGTGAGGCGCGCCGCAAAACAGAGCGGTCAGGCCGCGGATGAATTCCTGAATGACACAACGCAGCGCATTCAGCGGCATCCCGCGCTAGTCGTTGCGACAACGTTTGCAGCAGGCTTCACCGCGGGAGCGTTGATTTCCTGGATGGTCAAACGAAGATAGCTGAGGCAAACCCAGAAGCCTGTGGAAGTGGGAAGTCCGCCGGAACAAGACGGTTCCCCCAATCGCCGACGGAGAGCCCGGCGTGTCTCTTTCCAATAGCGGCAGATTCGGCTCGTGAGCCACGATTGATGAGGTCGTCCCCAAATGACTGCGAAACGCGCTACGCAAGCCGACTGCATTTTGGCTCGTGCCGAAGCGGCCGGCGCCATCCTTGACGGGGCTGCGATTCCCGGCAGTGTTAGCGACAAGCCGGAGGCTGGCAGCATGCAATTCGATTGCGGATATCTTTCGCCCTACTTCATCACCGACCCGGAACGCATGGAAGTCACCTTCGAGGACGCCTACATTCTTATTCACGAAAAAAAGATCAGTTGCAGGAAAGATCTGCTTCCCCTGCTGAAGCAGATAACAAATGTCGGCAAGCCGCTGCTCATCATCGCAGAGGATGTCGAGGGCGAGGCGCTGGCTGCTCTCGTTGTGAACAAGCTGTGTGGTCCGCTGCAAGTTGCTGCCGTCAGGGCACCTGGCTGTGGGGATGGGCTGAAGGGTAAGTTGCAGGAGATCGCCATCCTCACCGGTGGCAAAGCCATCACTGGAGACCTCGACATCCAACTGAAAGACATGCGGATGTCCGACCTCGGTCAAGCCAAGAAGATCACAATCGGCAAGAACAACACGGTGGTCGAGGGCAGGGTTTAAGCCTGGTCCCATCTCCTCGCAAAAGCTTGCTCTTCGGCTGTGCAATCTTCACGAATCACTCGTCTCAAAACGGCCCCCGTGAGCGCTATGCGTCATACGAGGGCGCCGCACTCCGTCCGCAGCCGTGCAAGAGAGCGATGGTAGGCAACAACTGGCTGGCCAAGCGATCCTTCGCGATGAGGGCGTCTACCAGGCTCAACGTTCGCTCCGGAACGCCAAGCCCTTCGGTCAGCAGGATGATCGGCGCCTCCGGACGGAGCCGCCTCATTTCCATAGCGACCTCTCCGCCGTTCATCGCAGGCATGAAGTAGTCAAGGATTACAACGTCAACCGAATGCATGGAAGCCAGCTCCAGTCCCTGGCCACCGCTGGAGGCCGTCAGGACGGTATACCCAAAGCTTTCGAGGAATGCCCTCTCGCATTCGAGCACATCCTGGTTACCGTCGATGCAAAGCACTACTCCGTTCGGGAGTTCCAGATTATCCGAATAGGGCATGCTGCGCCTCCAACAAAAATATCTTCAACACGTAAGCCCCTGAAAACTGTTCAAAATTGCTCAACCATCTTCTTTGGTAAACAGCCACCTCGGCGGGTACGGGTGGTGTGCCGTTAGACTTTTCTGTTCGCCGACAAAATGTTTGAGTAAATTGGCTCACGCGTCATCCTTTTCCAACGTGAATGCCGGAAAGAGAGTGAAACAGGCCAAAAACGTTCAGGATCCACAGAACCACGGCGATCACAACCACGCCGTTCAAGATGGACTTGATCGAGGACTGCATGGGGATGAATCGATTCACCAGCCACAGGAGCACACCCACCACGATGAGAACTTCCAGGAGTTGAATTAACGGCATAATCCTTTGACCTTCCTTGTTCGCGAGGTTTAGCGTCGCGGACCGACCCCTCGTCCGGGGGCTGGGTTTGCCTGATTTCGATTTTCGGGAACTTTTAGGGTCGAATCGGTGTGTGCCGCAAGGTTTGGCGGCACACACCGAGATGAAGAATTCTGATTGGCCTCGATTCCAGCTTAAGAATGAGAGTTGCGAAATACTCGCGGCTCGTATCCACAGTCAGCACAAGAAGAATGACAGTTCCAAGGCTGCGCGTCTGAGCAAGATAGCTCACAAGGCAAAATCAAAGCTTCGATTCCGCGACCGGATCAATACAGGAGTTTCAGCGCGCATCGCAAAACTTGATCATCGGGCCGGCGTCCAGAGGAGTATTGAATCGCGAGCTATTGAGTCGCACGGGTGCGTGCGCATCCGGCAAATCGAATTCCCGCCCACAGTCGAAGCAGACTTGATATGTGCGGTGTTTGATTGTGAACACACGGCTGAGGTGACGGTGCCGGCAGCCAAAGATGAACTGAAAAACCGCCGGCAGTTTCACAAATCCTGCGCGCGCTGACGGCGCTCGCAACTTCCATTGGCGTCCAGCCAATCCAGCAGAGCGCGCACGCTAGCCCGAGCCAGTGCAATCGCGCAGTCCGCCGCTCCGTAGTAGATGTTGAGCGTGTCGCCATCCGCGTCCATGGTGTACCCGCAGGGGAACACGACATCGTCAACGTCACCGTGGACCTCGTACTCAGCCTCCGGTCCGAAAATCCACGAGTCGCCGCGCAGCAGGCATCTCGCCGGGTTTTCCAGATCGAACAGAGCCAGCCCTAAACGATATAGACAGCCCGAGGGAGTGTGCCGCACTCCATGGTAAAGAACCAGCCAGCCCCGGTCGGTCTCGATGGGAGGCGGCGACAACCCAATTTTGTTCGCATCCCACCAGGCGCCGCGACGTGCTTCCAGCATGAGCCGGTGGCTGCCCCAATGCCGCAGATCTGGAGAGTATGAAATCCACATATGCGCTCCCTGATTCGTCGATGGCCGGTGGATCAGTGCCCAGAATGCACCGATTCTCCTGGGCAGCAGCGCGGAATCTTTGTCGTCCGGGGGCATGATTACGCCGTATCGTTCGAAGCTGCGGAAATCTTTGGTGAGCGCCAGCGACACGCCGGGACCGCCGCGCGAATAGGAGGTGTAAGTGACGACGTATTGCTGCAGCTCGGGGACAAACGTGATGCGAGGATCCTCGATCCCCCAGATTTCTTCGGGATAGTCCTTGGGGCTGGGCATTAGGGTTGGCTCGCGATCGATTTGCCATCCGTCGACGCCGTTGCGAGAGCGCGCGGCGCAAAGATGAGACAGCCCGCGCCGATCTTCCACGCGGCAAAGCAGCAGGGTCGTGCCGTCCGCCAGCAGCGTTGCGCCCGCATTGAAGACGCTGTTGATGGGATAGGGCCAGTCCTTGCTCGTGAGGATCGGGTTCGAGGGATGGCGATGGAGGAGTGGCTCGAAACGAGTACTCAAAAGACTCGTAGATTTTTCTGCGGGCATGGTCATGAAAAGATTTCCTTTTGTTCGGGCGCTTGCAGAGATCGCATTTCGAGCAGTGCCATCAAGAACGATAGCGTTGATTCTGCTCCCTGGTTTTCATTGGCGCGGTCGGGATGCAGGCCGTCGCGGCAACCGCCAGTGACAGAATCATAAAGTAGCAGCTGAAGATCGTTGTCGCCGAGGAACCAGTTGAAAGCCGACCAGGCCTCGTCGCGCCAGCGGCTGTCACCAGTGACCCGGTACGCTTGCAAACAAGCAGACACCGCGCCAGCGGCTTCAATCGGCTGCTGATCGAAACGAGCCTTCTCGCCATCCTGGCGATAGAAGCCTTGCGAACCGATGGGAACAAAGTGGCGATTAATTTCGCAGTGTTGCGTCTTTGACAGCCAATCGAGCGATTCGAGGCCGGCGGAAATCATCCGATCATCCGAGCAAGCTGCGCCTACTAACAGCAAAGACTGGGGCAATCTCGCGTTTCCGTAGGCCACAACGTTCTCGAACCATTTCCAGTCTGGCCTTCGGACGGATTCATACATTTCGAGCAGTCTTCGGCTGAGGGCGGATCGCACTTTCTGCGCATCGCGATCCCCCGGATACGAGGTCAGGTATTCCTGAATTCCGAGCAGCGCGTAGGCCCAGGCCCGCGGACTATTGAATTCCAGCACCGCGGGCAGAGAAAACTCGAACAAGCGACCGGCAGCGCCCCTGCATCCCTGATCGCGGGACCTGCCCAGAACCGTCCCGACGGCCCACAATGCCCGACCATGGCAGTCTTCGGAGCCTACTGGTTCGTTCCACCGGCGATCATAGCGGAGAAAGTTCTTGAACCTGCCTTTCGCCGAGTTAAAGGCATGGTCCAGGAATGAGAGATACAGACTCGAGGACTCTGCCGACGCAAGTTGATATTTATCCAACTGCTCCAGCAGCACCGCAAGTATCAGGGCGCGAGCATTATCGTCCGTGGTATAGCCCTCTCTTCGGTTCGGGATCGTGAAGATTGCATGTTGCAGCATTCCCGTGTCGTCGGTCATCTGGTTCAAGTGATTCAGCTTCAACTCCGGCAATTGATCTGGCGATTTGTGCGTCATTCTGGCCGAGAACTGCACTTTGGGACTTTCCATGCGGTCGCTGCGCACTCGCGCGAAACTTTCCATGTAACCCTGCGCCACTCTTTTCCAGACCATGTCTCGCGCGAACAGATAGGCGCGCTTTCGCATCGCGTGGCGAATCGCAGGAGTGTCCAGCAGTTCAATTGTCTTCTGCGCAATCGCATCGGGATTCTGGAATGGGACCAGCGCGCCTCTGCGGTCGTCCAACAACTCGATCGCGTGCCAATAAGGTGTCGAGATGATCGCCTTGCCCGCACCCAGTGCATAGGCGAGCGTGCCGGAAACAACCTGCGCTTCGTGCCGGTAAGGCGTGATGTATATGTCGGCGGCGCCGATGAATTCGACCATTTCTTCCGGACTGACGAAATGGTTGTGGAAGATTACCTGCGACTCTACTCCTACTTCCTTCGCCAAAGCCTGCAGGCTCACCCGATACTTCTCCCCTTCGCGGCGGAGGATGTGAGGATGGGTCGCGCCCGCGATTATGTAAGCGACATTCTTGTGCCTGGACAGAATCTGCGGCAGCGCTCGAATTACGCTTTCGATTCCCTTGTTTGGCGAGAGCAGCCCGAACGTGAGCAAAACCGCTTTCCCTTCCACGCCAAAGCGGTCCTTGTAGAAATTCGGATCCAGGAATGGCAGGTCGGGAACTCCATGCGGCACCATGTCGATCTTGCTGCCCGGCACCTTGAAGATTTCCTGCAGGAACTGCGATGAAAGTTGGCTCATGACAATGAGCCGGTCGGAAAGCTCAGCGATCTCTTCCATGACGATCAGCTGGTCAGGGTTCGGCTCACGCAGAACTGTATGCAGCGTTGTCACTACGGGCATTTTCAGGCCGCGCAGCAGATGCAAAATATGGCTTCCGGCCCGGCCGCCGAAGATTCCATACTCGTGTTGCAGGCACACCATGTCGATGTTGTTGAAGTTCAGAAATTCGGCGGCTTCCTGGTAGGACTTCACGTCGTCTTGTGCAAGCGACCATCGCACTCGATCAGGATAGTCGTACCCTTCCGCAGTGTCGTTGACCGGGAGCGCTAACAATCGGGCCGATCCGCACTCCGTCGATATGGCTGCGCACAGATCCGTCGTAAAGGTGGCGATCCCACAATGTCGCGGAAGATAATTCCCGATCACCGCGATCCGACTGGGCAGGGATGGCTTCGAGAGCGACCGGCCACGAGCCGGTGCGGGCCCTTCCAGAATCAGGGGGCGCGGGCCGACAACTTCTAAGAGAGCTCTTGGTAGCAGTGTCTTCGGTAGCGACATCATGTTCCTGACTTCGATGCAAGTGCTCAAAATGGCCAATCGACGGATAGACCCGAGAGAATCAACAGCGCTGGGTTGGAAATTTGCCTCTTGTCAGTATTTACCGGAAGTGGCCTCGCAAACTGGTCACTATTGACCATCTTGCTGGCGAGCAACGGTGCATTGTGTAGCGATGAAAGCCAAGCAGAAACTGGCCCTGGCGGTCCGGTGCCCTACCTGTGGCGCGAAGCCGGGAGAAAAATGTGAGCTTAGTACCGGCCTACCCCGCACAGAACCGCATCGAGATCGGCGTTTGGCGGTCTCGGAAGAGTGAGGTTCCGGTTAGGCTCAGGTGCACCGGTTCGGCGAGCGCCAGTTGCGCTCACCCTCTGGCCCATTCCGCGTTGCGCTGGCACGTCTGCCGCTCCACTGTGCTGTCGAGATAACAGCTCTGTTGCATATGGCGACAGTGCGCGGAAACCGTTACATACGGCACGCCAAGGAATCGTCTGGCGACAATTTGAGTTACTTCCAACCCATTGAACTGTTGTTGCCTTACCTTCCCTAGAATCCGCTGCAACGCGTCCTGGATTTTCACGGCTCCAACCGAGCCCAAGAACATCACCTTCACTTCTGCCGCCATGAAAAAGAAATTCCATCCCGCAGCATGGATCTTTCGATCAAGGGTGACGCCATCCAGAACTTTCAGCAGGCTCCATTCCCCCGAACAGGGCTCGCTCTTCAGCCCAAGAAGTTGCGTCATCCCGGGCCATTCCTTCATCAGAATCGAGCCGACTTGAACGGTTGTTGCCATAGACGCGAGGTTCGCTCATCCCCCAATCGGAATACTGTTCAGAATTGCTCACCTCACTAATATTTAATGCTCCCTATTTATCCGGCCTTGAGGTTATATCGGACTATAATCGCCGGAGATGAAACTTGCCGTAGCGGCAAAGAAAATCGTCGGATTTGACCCAAACACCTTCCTTGCGACCATTGGCGACGGACGGAAGATCCAGATTGTTCCCAGGAAACAAGTCATATTTTCGCAAGGGGACGAAGCGGACGCTATTTTTTATGTCCAAAAGGGAAGGGTGAGACTCACCGTTGTATCCAAGATCGGCAAGGAAGCGACCATCGCGATCGTGAGCCAGGGGAATTTCTTTGGGGAAGGTGCGTTGGCAGGTCAGCTTCTGC
>JBAUAN010000209.1:0-35390 GCA_049675725.1 Candidatus Sulfotelmatobacter sp.
GAAAACCCGGATGAAAATCACAGCCTATAATCAGCATGACGTTGGCTCCTCTCACGAGCCTTGGTCTTCTTCATCGCATACCAATCTACTCGCGACGAGCCAACGTCGTTATGCAATCAAGCGCAGCAAAGAACTCCATGCAAGCTGGCGCGACCAGCGGCGTCTCATGGAGTTTCTACCACGACTGTTCGATTCGGACACTGATTCTGGGAACCTACGCGATCCAGCCGCCGCCGACCACTATGTCGCCGTCGTAAAAAACCGCGGCCTGTCCCGGAGTAATGGCGCGTTGCGGCTGGTCGAAGGTGACGAGGATCTCCTCTTGGCCGGACTCGTCGGCACTCTTTTCGATCACGGCCGCGGCGGCCTCGTGGCGATGGCGAATCTTTACCTTGACACGCATGGGCTCGCGGAGATCGTCCATGGCAATCAGATTCACACGGCGGGCACGCAAGGTGCGCGAATAAAGATTCTCCTCATCGCCGACGATGACTTGCTTGTTGGCGCCGCTGATCTGAATCACATAGAGCGGCGATCCGGTGGCCACGCCGAGTCCCTTGCGCTGGCCGACGGTGAAGTTGTGAATGCCGTGGTGCTCGCCGATTACTTCACCAGTTGTTGTCACCAACTCGCCCGCAGTCTCGGGCAAGGCTTCGCCCTGGTCGGCGAGGTAGGCGTCGATAAAGCGCTTGTAGTCGCCGCCGGGGACGAAACAAATCTCCTGCGAGTCGGGCTTCTCGGCCAAGGCCAGGCCATGCTTGCGCGCAAGGTCGCGGACCTCAGGCTTAGTCATGTCTCCGAGCGGGAACAAGGTGCGACTGAGCTGCTCCTGGGTTAGGCCGAAAAGAAAATAGGTTTGGTCCTTACTCTTGTCGGCCGGGCGCATCAGCAGCCATCTCTTTCCTGGTAACTTCCCACGAGCATCGTCGTGAGTTACGCGGGCGTAATGGCCGGTGGCTACGCGCTCAGCGCCAATCTGGCGCGCGACCACCAAGAGCTGATCGAACTTCAAATGATTGTTGCACAGGCTGCAGGGGATGGGAGTGCGGCCGGAGAGATACTCCGCGACGAATGGGCGGACAACCTCACGCTCGAAACGCTCCTCGTGATTGACCACGTAATACGGAATGCCGATGTGCTCGGCCACGCGCCGGGCGTCGTACACATCGTCGAGCGAGCAACAGCGTCCCTGCACGGACTCCGGCATGCCTTCGTGACCGGCGAGCCGGCGCTGGTTCCAGAGTTGCATGGTCAGGCCGATGACGTCGTGACCGTCAGCGCGTAGCATGGCCGCGACAGTGGAAGAATCCACACCGCCCGACATGGCTACGGCAATGGTTTGTGGCTTTGGCATGGTGATGCAGTTTCCAGTTTCTGGCTCTCAGCTTTCGGGTCAATCTAACCGGGGTGATGGTGTAAGCACAGGACCACCGCGTTGGTTATAAACTTGGCAGTGAACCACACTCCGGCTTCCAATATTCGCGCGAATCGCGGTGGCACGATTAAGTAATACCACAGGTACAATAAGGCCAACAGCTAATGACTAAGAGCTAAGAACTTCTTTCCGATAAGCCGGCGACAATTCCCGCAGACGGGCTACCGTTCTTGGTACAAGCGCAAGGGCAAAGTCGATATCTTCCTGCGTGGTCTGCTTGCCCAAACTGAAGCGGACGCTGGCTCGAGCGCGGTCTGGGCGCAGCCCCATCGCGGTGAGCACATGCGAGGGCTCGATGGCTCCGGACGAACAGGCGGCGCCGCTGGAAACAGCCAAGCCTTTCAAGTCGAGCGCGATGACCAAAGGCTCTCCATCGATGTGGTCGAAATAGATGTTTGTCGTGTTCGGAGTTCGAACTGCGCCGTCGCCGTTGACTCCGGCCTCGCCGATTTGCGTGAGTATTCCCCGCTGCAGACGATCCCGTAACGCGGCCAGATTCTGGACGTCGCCGCGTTCGAATCCGTGTTGCGCCAGTTCCGCCGCTTTGCCCAAACCGACGATGCCGGGAACATTTTCCGTGCCTGCGCGCCGCGAGCGCTCGTGGCGTCCGCCGTGGAATAGCGGTTGAATCTTCGTGCCCTTACGAACGTAGAGAGCGCCTACTCCCTGCGGCGCGTGGAACTTGTGGCCGGAGATGGAAAGCACATCGCAGCCCATGCGTTCCACGTCGATTGGAATCTTGGCCGCGGCTTGAACCGCGTCGGTATGAAGAAACACGTCGGCCTCGGCGGCAATCTTTCCAATCTCTTCGATCGGTTGCACCACACCGGTCTCGTTGTTGGCCATCATGATCGAGATGAGCTTGGTGTTTGGCCGCAAGGCTCGCCGAACATCCTCGGGATCGACCAGGCCGCGTCCGTCTACCGGGAGGCAGTTTATTTCGCAGCCGATTTTCTCCAGATGCTTCACCGCGTGCAGCACCGCGTGGTGCTCGATGCTCGAAGTGATTACGTGATCGCCCGGCGCGGTGAGAGCGGCAATAGCCAGATTGTCAGACTCGGTGCCGCCGCTGGTAAAGATTATTTCTGACGCGCGGCAACCCAGCAAAGCAGCAACGGAGTCTCGGGCGCCTTCAACCGCGGCGCGAGTGTCCTGACCGTGATGATGGATAGACGAAGCGTTGCCGAAGCGCTCGCTGAAATACGGACGCATGGCCTCGAACACTTCCGGCAAAACCGGCGTGGTGGCGTTATTGTCGAGGTAAATGCGCCGTGAGCTCACTGCTTTATTTTACGCTGTACGGGCGGCTGAAGGGAGTTTCTATCGGATCGATCGACCTGGTTTTTGCGAAATTCGCGATCACAAGCCTTGGCCTCCGCCCTCCTGAGAGGGTGAAGTTTTTAACCGCAAACAGCGCGAGAACGGCCGCGAATGACGCGAAGGGAAAAACAGCTTTTCACCGCTGTTCGATGGGTACGTAGCGGTTGGGATACTCCGGTCCGACGTATTCGGCGCGGGGACGAATTAAACGATTGTCGTCCAGTTGCTCGATCACGTGGGCGGCCCATCCGCTGATGCGTGAGACTGCGAAGATGGGAGTGAACAGGTCTTCGTCGATGCCGAGCGTGTGGTAAGTGGACGCGGAATAGAAGTCTACATTGGCGTTCAGCTTTTTTTCCGCCTTGACGAAGGCTTCTATCTTTTCCGACATGTCGTACCACTGGGGCTGGCCACAGGCCTTGCCCAAATCGCGGGACATGACGCGAAGGTGGGTAGCACGCGGATCTTCGGTGTGATACACGCGGTGACCGAAACCTGGGATTTTTTTCTTTTGCGCGAGCATCTTGCGGACATAGGCAACCGGATCTGTCTTTTCGTCGTCCACCGTTTTCAGGATGCGGAAAACAGCTTCATTCGCGCCGCCGTGCAACGGGCCTTTGAGAGCGCCGATGGCCGCGGTGATGGCCGAGTGAATGTCGGAAAGCGTGGCGGCGACAACGCGAGCGGCAAAAGTGGAAGCGTTGAGCTCGTGATCGGCATGCAGGATCAGGGCGATGTCGAGCGCGCGTTCGGCGGTGGGCGACGGCTTTGCCCCGTTTAGCTGCAGCAGCAGATTCGCCGAATGGGATAGCGACTGGTCAGCCTCGACAAGGTTCTTGCCTTTGCGGATGCGGTCGCAGGACGCAACAATCATGGCGATCTGGGAAGTGAGCCGGATCGCTTTGTTGATGTTGGCATCATGATCGTTTTTCGTGTTCTCTGAATCGTAAAAGGCCAGCGCAGATACGGCGGTGCGCAGAACGTCCATGGGCAGCGCCTGGCGGGGTACCGAGCGCAGAAGATCGATGATAGCCGGGTCGAGATGCCGCTCCCGAGCCAGGCGGTGGCGAAAATCGGTCAACTCGCCGGCATTCGGCAGGCGCCCAAACCAGAGGAGATAGCAGGTCTCTTCAAAAGTGGAATGATCGGCGAGTTCGTGAATGTCAATGCCGCGGTAGGCGAGAACGCCGCGATCTCCATCGATGTAGCAGATCGTGGAATTTGTAGCAACGATGCCCTCGAGACCTTTGGGGGCAAGATTTGTGGTCACGCTGGACATGCTTTCGCTCGCTCTGATCGCAAGATGCGTTGCTTAACCGCGCGAGGAAGGACGCGGCGAACGCAACCTTTCCTTATACCCCAAATGGAGAGAAACTTCCAAACGCCTCGGACGGTTGGTGTTGGTCCAATTCGATAACCACAGAGGGCACTGGCGCGCAGGGCAAATCGCAACGAGTGCGATGCGAGTAGCCGAAATGAGCTTGAGTCAAGCCGGCCAGATGCTCAGTGCAGTCTTGCTCAGGATTTGGTGCTGAATTTCCAGGGTGAGCGGCAGGGCCCGGAATTCCTCCAGGTTCTGCTTGATATCGGGCACGCCGGGTCCGGGCCAGTCTGTGCCGAATAAGGTTTTGGATGCAATTTCCTCGAGACGTGGAAAATACTTGAGCAGGGTTTTAGGCGGGATCCCGCTGATATCGAGATAAACATTGGCGTGGCGCCGGATGAGAAAAAATGCCGTCTGCATCCACAGGGGACGGCCGCCATGCGCCAGCAGGATCTTAAGCTTGGGAAAATCGACAGCCACGTCATCCACATAGATAGGGTCGCCGTATTTATTTCGCGCACCGGGAAATATTGAGGTGCCGGTGTGAAACATCACGGGGACGCCATTGGCTTCCGCAGCGCGGTAGATGATTTCAAGTTCCTTCACGCCGCTCAGGTAGTCGTTGGGAAAAAGCAGTTGGTGTGGAGGATGAATTTTGATCATGCGGATGCCGAGCCGGAGAATCTGCTCGACATCGGCCAGCACATTGGAGGTATGGCGTGGGTGCAAACTGCCGCACGATAGCAGGCGTTTGGGGTCCGCCTTCACATAGTCAGCGACGAACTGGTTAACGCCATTCGTGAAACCGATGACCTCCGGCGCAACGTAGTTGATGAGGACCGCACGGTCGATGCCACAGGCATCCAGATATTTCAGGAGAGCCTGGGGCGAGCGGCAGAACTCGGAAATCTGCTCAAAGTTCGGCCGCTTCCTTTTCATGAGCTCCAGCGCTTGGGGCTTGAACATCTCCATGGGCTGAATGTGGATGTGGCAGTCGGTGATCATGTCTGAGGCTGCTGGCGGTTTAGCCGGCGTGAGGAAGAATAACAGACGAATCAGTTAGCTGCTGCAGCCAGAACGGCGCGCTTGGTGAACACGCGAATCATCTCGCGGCGATATTCGGGCGTGAGCGCCGAAGTAGTCAGCGGCTTCGCGGTTCTTGCCGCCAGGTCGCCGACGGCCTCGGCGAGCTCTGCGTCGAGAACCTTGCCCGCCAGCATCTCAGCGGCCCCTTCGATCAGCATAGGCGCGGGATTGACGGCGGTGATCCCGATTCGTGCGTGTGCGATGTGGCCGTTTGACCGCTTCATCACAACTGCCACTCCGGCCAGCGGATAGTCTATCGATCCGCGAACTCGCAGCTTGCGGTAAACCCCGCGGTAGTTCGCCGAAGTTTCAGGCAGGAATACACGAGTGACCAGTTCGCTCAACTGCAGCTTGCGATAATTCTCACCATCGCCGGTGTAAAACTCACGCAGCGCAATCCGTCGCACACCCGATGGTCCAGCGATTTCGATTTCCGCATTCAGGCACAGCAGGGCTGGAGGCGTATCTCCGGAAAATACGGCCCAGCACTTGCTTCCGCCGGGCGCCACGTGGCACAGGTCGCCATCCTTCTTGATGCAGAATCCACAGCCCTTACGCCAGGTTAGCGACTGGTTATACCAAAAACAGCGCGTGTCGAGGCAAATATTTCCTCCGATGGTTCCCATGTTGCGCAGCACGGGCGAGGCAACGGTGGCGGCAGCTTCGGTCAGCACGGCATAGTGTTGACGCAGGAACTGAGATTTTTCAATTGCACTGAGCGCGGTCAATGCGCCGATCTCCACGCCTCCGTCAGCATGGGCCCTGATGCCACGCATCTCCGTGACGCCGCGCACGTCGAGAACATACTCGGGCTCGAACAGTTTCTGGCGCATCGAGGGGATCAGGTCGGTGCCACCTGCGATGATGCGGATGGGAACGTGCGGAGACTGCGCGGACACACGATCCGTATGTCTGGCGAGGAGATCGACTGCTTCCACGATCGTCCGCGGACGCAGCAACTTGAACTGCGGCAGGCTCAATCGGCACCTCTCGCGGAGGGCTCGCGCCGCGCGGGATCCAGAGCGTGCCTTTCCGGTCCCTTGCCTTTGAAACACAAGGCGCCGCCGTGTTCGCGGAAACGTTCGGGTGCGGTGGGATCGACTCCTTCAGTCAGGTTCAATGCCTTGGCGTTTCTCTTCGCGCGCAGGGCCGCCAGCACGCGCTCAGGCGTGAATGGAGATTCGTGCAAGCGCACGCCCACCGCATCGTAGATCGCATTTGCGATCGCGGGAATCGTGGCGGCCAGCGATCCCTCGCTGCACTCCTTCGCCCCGAACGGTCCCTCGGGATCGACGCTTTCCACGATGATGGGCTCCACAGCGGGCGACTCGATCGACGACGGGCTGCGGTATTCGAGCAATCCGGGATTCATCAGCATGCCATCTTTCCAGACCATTTCTTCCGTGAGCGCCTGCCCCATGCCCATCCAGACCGATCCGATGATCTGTCCTTCAACGGAGACAGGATTCAGCGCGCGCCCGCAATCGTGCGCGGCCCACACTTTGTGGACGGTCACTTCCCCGGTTTCCTCATCCACGCTGACTTCGGCGACCTGCGCGGAATACGAGTAGGCGGGAGACGGTCCCACGCCCGCGCCCTTGTGCTTGCCGCCTCGTGCTTCCTGCGGCGGCGCGTAAGAACCCGTTCCGGTCAGGGCACCGTGGAAGTCGATGGCGGCGACGACTGCTTCTTCGAAAGTCATCCAGTCTTTGGGGCCTTCGTCCTTGCGCTTCTGCTGGAGTGATCCACGCAGAATCTGGCCTTCGACGCGGCCGCTGACCGAAGCTCCGGCTTGCGTTATTTCTACTTCCTCTGCTTGATCCTTTTTTGCCGTCGGCGAAGCTGTCCCCTCCTTGGCTACAACGTCGTCGCGGAAGATTAGATCCCCGGCCGCACAGTCCATCTTCTTGGCCGCCGCTGCCGCGATCAGTTTCTTGACCTCTTCCGCCGCTCGTAAGGTAGCGTTGCCCGCCATGAAAGTAACGCGGCTGGAATATGACCCGATGTCGATGGGAGTGAGATCGGTGTCGGCGGCAATCACACGCACGCGCGACAACGAACATCCCAGCGTCTCAGCGGCGACCTGGGCGGTCATGGTGTCCGATCCCTGGCCAATTTCTGCCGCGCCCGTGTAGACCACTACGCCGCCGTCACGATCGATCTTGATGTTCACCGTGGAGTGCGGCATGTCAGAGCGGATGATCGAATTCGCCGCCCCGCTCACGTAGTGGCTGCAGGCAATGCCCAGGCCTCGACCCTTAGGCAGCTTTCCTTTTCGCAGTTTCCATTCGGAGCGCGCAACGGTTTTCTCGATGCACTCAGGCAAGCCATAGCTCTGCACGCGCAGACCGTTGACTGTGATACACGGCGGTTTCAAGAGATTGCGTTGACGGATTATTGCCGGGTCCATCCCGATTCTCGCGGCGAGTTCGTCCAATTGCGATTCAAACGCAAAACGCACGTTCACGGTGCCGTGTCCACGCATGGCGCCGCAAGCCGGCTTGTTGGTGAGCACTCGGTAGCCGTCATATTGAATGTTAGGGATGTCGTACAAGGCCCCGAGGAGCGCACCGGAATAAAGAATGGTGACCACGCCGTAGGAGCAGTAAGCGCCGCCATCCTGCACTACGCGAGCTTTCACCGCAGTGATTCGGCCGTCGCTGGTCACGCCAGTCTTTAGATCACTGATGGTACGCGGACGTCCGCGATGCGCCCAGAACACTTCTTCTCGCGTGTAGGTGATTTTCACCGGGGCCTGCGCTTTGCGCGCGGCTACCGCGGCGATGATCTCGAGCGGGATCACTTCGCTCTTACCGCCGAAGCCACCACCCACCAGCGGCTTGATCACGCGGATCTGCGACATCGGCATTTCGAGCACCAGCGAGAGCTTGTGCTGAAGGTAGTAGGGCACCTGCGTGGAAGACCATACGGTAAGGCGTCCAAGTTTGCCGGTGTGAGGATCGAGTTCGAACGAGGCTAGCGTGGAATGCGGTTCCATGGCAGCGTGCGTCACTTCGTTGGCGATGAAGCGGGCTTCAGCGACCTCGTCGGCTTCGGTAAAACCCTTGTCAGGATCGCCGAAGACATGGTGATAATCCTTTTCGAGATTCTGCGGCTTGTTGTCGTGAATCAGGTTGGTCTGGGCCTTCATCGATTCTTCGGGATCGAAATAGGCTGGCAGAACTTCGTACTCGACATCGACAAATTCGAGAGCCTTCTCAGCGACGGCTTCCGAAACCGCGACCACACAAGCCACGTTATCGCCCACGTAGCGGACCTTATCGACCGCCAGTGCGCGCTCGTCGTGTCCGACCGGAAGAATGCCGTAAGGATTGGGGGCGTCTCGGCCGACCACGACCGCGACGACGCCTTCGAGTTTTTCCGCGCGGCTGGCATCGATGTGCGTGATGCGAGCGTGCGGATACGGCGAATGCAGAATCTTGCCGACCAGCATGCCCGGCAGAGTGAGATCGTCGGTGTACTTGCCGGCGCCGGTGGTCTTTTCCGCCGCGTCGATCAAGGCGGTGCGCTTACCGATGATGGAGAAATCGGTCATCCCTTGGTGGTCGCTAACCCACGCTGCTCCGCTGCGATCGCCGACCGGATCGCTTGATACATCTGGTTGTACCCAGTGCAGCGGCACAAATTGCTGCTCAAGGCTGCGCGCACGTCGGCCTCCGAAGGATCGGAATTCTCCGCCAGCAGCGACGTCACGGTCATGACAAATCCCGGCGTGCAGAAGCCGCACTGCGCCCCACCCCAATCGCCATAAGCTTTCTGGATCGCAGCCAGGCTGCCGTGCTCGCTGACTCCTTCAATGGTCGTGATCTGCTGGCCTTGACAGCTTGCAGCGAGCAGAGTGCACGACATCATGGCGACGCCGTCGACCAGAACAGTACACGCTCCGCAGGAAGAATCATCGCAGCCGCGCTTCGAGCCTGTGAGGGACAGGTCCTGTCGCAAGGCGTCAAGAAGTAAAGCGCTGGGCTCGAGCGCGAGCTCGTGAGTGCGGCCGTTGACGCGCAGTTCGATGAGTTCTTTTTTCATTACGAGCAGCTTTTAGCTGCCAACTCCAGCGTGATTACTTCCCCGTCCACGTCGGGTCCCGCTTTTCCATGAACGCGCGGATGCCTTCATGCGCGTCTGCTGTTTTCATCAACTCGTCCAGATAAATCTTCTCCGCGCGGGCTAGGCCCTTGTCGAAGTGCATGGAGTCCCATGCGTAAACAGCCTTCTTCGCCGCCGCTAACGCGACGGGACTGAGCTTCGCCAGATCCCTCACGCATTCTTCCACGGCAGTTGCGAGGCCCTGGTCCACGACTGCCTGATTCGCAAGCCCAATTTGCGCTGCTTCTTTGCCAGTGATCGTGCGCCCAGTCAGAATCAATTCTGAAGCACGCTTCTGTCCCACGAGCGATGCCAGGACCGTGCATGCCACCGGCGGATAGCATCCCAGCTTGATCTCAGGAAATCCCCACTGCGCCGATTCCGTGGTGTAAACCACGTCACTGACCAGGGCCAATTCCGCTCCGCCGCCGAGACAATACCCGTGAATCGCGGCGACGGTAACTTTCTTCGTTGCAATCAATGCGCGCACGACGGCGTGGAACTTCGTCAGCATCCCGTCCACTTTGTCAGGCATATGCGCCGTTACATCCACGCCCACAGAAAACGCATTGCCCTCGCCGCTCAACACAACTGTGGAAACATCCGCAAGCGTTTCGATTTCCGCCAGCGTTCGTGCCAACTCTTCCATCATCGGAATATCGATGACGTTCAGCGGCGCATGATGCAACGCAATCCGCGCGACCGGAGGATGGATATCGACAGCGAGCCGAACGAGGTTGGATTCCACCGAAACACTCATAATTGCTTTTCTATGGCTCTCTCTGTGGCTCCGTGTCTCTGTGTTGAAAGGGCGTTGTCTACAAATTGATCGCCGACTTCCTCACTTCGCCGATCGAAGCCAGCGGATCGCGCGCCCCGGTCTTTTCGGCAATCCACTTCTTTTCGTTGGCGATGATTTCGAGCAGCAGTTTCTTGTCCTCTGTCGAAGGCATGTAATCTTTCAAGTGCGCTTCGTAGGCACGATCGTCAATTGGTTCTCCCGTTTGCGCGTGGAACTTCTGCCCAGCCCAACGGCCAATCGCGCGATTGAATTTGATGTTGGGTGCGTAAAGCTTAGGCTCGCCGGGTTTCAGGGAACCGTTGAAGCGTTCGATCAGACCGGCTACTTCATCGCGATAGAGATTGCGGTTGTAGTCGTTCAGGTCGTCGAGGTCAGGTGCCTTTTCGTTCTTCGGCTCGTCGTAACGGCCCTTCACACCCCAAACGTAGGCCCAATGCGCCGACGACGAATGATCGGTGCCAAACAGATCGTAAGAACTGGAAATCCACTTGTTGAGATATTTTTGAATCAGCCATCCTGGAATCACGCCCGCTTCTACGATGCGGCGTAGACCGTCGTTGCCCGTGCCCATGTGGAACGCTTCTTCGCGCAGCATGTAGGACATCGACCGCCCCAGCGGCGCAAACGCGGAATACTTCAACATCTGCAATTGGAATTTCCCGTCGCGGTCAACGAAGTCGGTGTAGGTGAAGAAGTCCATCCAGTTGTCGACGTCCACGTTGAAGGCGCCGAGCAGGCGCTTGTTCTCGAAGGCGCGCCGCTCAAGCATCTTCTGCGCTTCCACTTTGCCGGAATAGCCGAAGTGGTTGACCAGCAACGCGCACATCTGCCAGCCGTGACGCATTTCCTCGATCATGACGCGCGTGATGGCGCGGCGATCCCAATCGGTCGGCGCGTTTTCCAGCAGGTTGCGCTGCTGTTCCACGCTGGCAAACTCGGTGTCGCCCTGGTAGACGATCATATTCATCAGCGCATCGCGCATCTGCTGCGTGGGAATCTGCCGCAGGTTCTCCCACTTACGCCTGCCTTTGTACGAGCCGAATTCGATTTCGTCGGTATCGATCGCGCCATACAGCGTGTCGAAGTGGAAGGCTTCAATGTCCGCGGTGTTGACGCCAATATCTTTGCGCCAGTCGTTGAACATCCCTTCCCAGTCGCTGAAGGTTCCGATCTTTGCTACTTTGCCTGGCATAATCACCTCTACTTAGCTTTGAACACTGCTGGCCGCTTCTCCACGTATGCCGCCAGGCCTTCCTTCGCGTCTTCGCTCTGGAAAAGCAGTTGCTGGTTCTCCCGCTCCACGGCCAGCGCCGATTCCATGGGGATTTCCCAGCCCGTCTGCACCGCGCGCTTGATCCGCCCCACAGCCTTGGCGGCCTTGTTCGGTGGGCAAAACTGTCTCGCGTACTCCATGATGTTCTCCATGAAGCCATCGCGTTCGAAGATATCGTTCACGATGCCCAACTCCTGCGCTTCTTCAAACGAGAAGGTATTGCCGGTGACCATCAACTCAATTGCCTTGCTCTTTCCCACCAGGCGCGAAAGCCGCTGCGTGCCGCCCGTGCCGGGAAGTACGCCCAGGTTCACTTCCGGCAGCCCGATCTTGCCCGCTTCCTTGCGGGCGATACGAATATCCGCCGCCATGGCAATCTCCAACCCGCCGCCCACGCAGTGTCCGTTGATGGCCGCAATCACCAGCTTCGGCGTGTGCTCCAGTCGCAGCAGCATCTCGTTGGCGTGCAGACAGAAGTAGTACTTGAACGTGGGATCGACGGTCGACAGCATCTTGATGTTCGCTCCGGCGGAAAAGAACTTCTCGCCTGCTCCCGTCAAGACGATCACGTGGACATCGTTCGCCATACGCGCCTTGAGGATGGCTTCGTCGAACTGGCGGTTCATCTCATAGGTATAAGTGTTGGCCGGGGGATCGTTCATCTCGATCACCGCCACTCCGCCATCGACACGGTAGTTGATGAGCTGTTTCGTGCTTTCGCCAGCGGGAGGCTGCAATGTAGTTGCCATGGTGACTCCTTTATCGCTTAAGTCTGTCGTCGTCATTTACTTTCGTCCCTTGCTACGCGGCAGCACGCCGCGCAAAAAAATGTCGCCCATTTCGCGGGAAATATTTTCAGCGTCGGCGTCCACGCGCGGGTTGTGCCAAGTGTAAATCCAATTCATCATGCCAAACAGGCTGAGCACGGCGATGCGGCTCGAAATCTGCAACCCGCGCTCACGCTTCAGGTCGTCGAGCAATCCGAAGCAAATCCGGTAGTATTCGCGCTTGATGGCGGCCAGTTCGGCGGCGAAGCCATTCTTCAAGACTTCGGCCTCGTGCGACAGAACTTTCATGGCAGCCTGGTTGGCAAGAAAATATTCCAGGTGATTGAGAATGAAGATTCGAATGCGCTGTTCCGGATCGTCGACGCCTTCGAGACGTGCCTTGAGACGCTGCACGATCGTAGAAAAAGTGTGCTTCTGAATGAGGAAGAGCAACCGTTCTTTGGACTCAAAATAGTAGTAGAGACCCGCCAGCGACATGCCGCTGGTGCGCGAGAGGTCGCGCATGGAAGCGCCTTCGTAGCCCTTTTTGCAGAAGACATCGGTAGCGTGGAGGAGTATTTCTGCCAGCCGCTCGTCATATCGCGACCGGGCCCGCGCAATTGGCGCAGGCGCAACATGATGCCGCCTGGAAATGCGAGTTGCCGTCGAAGGACTCCCCATAAGCGCTCAAAGTCCGCCTAATTCGAACGTTCGTTAGAACTAGTATACTCTGACCAGATTCGGCCCACAAGCGGTGAACCTCCCTCGAAACTCAGCGTTTTGAAGGCTTCCCTGCCGCTTCATACGCGAAACCCAGCCAATTGAGTGCGTAATGCAGATCATCGTCAACGGCGAGTTCAAAAATGAACCAGCGGGTTTGTTGCATCCGGGTCGATCCGACTCGGGGATCCTGCCGCAGCCGCGCGAGCTGCCTCGTTCCTGGCGATTCCAATTTGAAAGCGAGGGAGTTTGCCGTTTCCATCCCGCGAGTGCGCGGGAGTAAGGCGAAGATTCTATCGCGGCGATAGAGAGCGGTAAATCCAAAGAAAGAACGCGACTGAATGCCCGGCCAGTCGCAAGTCTCTGATTCCAGTGCAGCCGACCAAGCTTTCATCTGCTCGGAAACAGTTGGCAGCTTGGGTCGCATACTTCACTTAGCCCACTGCCGATTCAGTTTCTTATGTCCGCCAGCAGACCTTCGATTTCCGCCTTCAGGTCCGCGGTCAGCGGCAGCAGCGGCAAGCGCGAGGGACCGCCAAAGTAGCCGTTGTAGTCGATGCCGTGTTTCAGGCCGGGAATGCCCAGGTCGCCGCCTACGCGCTGCGCTGCGTGTGCGATACGCTCCTGCTTCAGACGAGCCAACTCAGCGTCGCCTTCTTTCCACGCAGTGTAGATTTCGTAACACGCGGTCGGCGCGAGGCAGGCGAACGCGAGGATCGCGCCCACGGCACCCGCGTCCAGCGACGGATGGAGTTTATGCGCCGCACCCACCAGCACCTGAAAGCCGGTCTCTTTCTGCCGCGTCTTCAGATTTCCAACGACGGTCACGGCTGTCGACGATGGCGTCGCGCGATCCCCAACCAAGGCCCCAACGGGCACGAGCCCTCCGTTCTCACCGTTTGAACTGGATGATCCAGCCGCCAGCATTCGCGGAGTCACTGCCTCAAAAGTTTCCGTCACCGTAGCGCTACGTTTGATGTGCCGCGTGCCCGCAACCATCTTCCGGACTTTCTCCACGTCGCCGCTCGATTCCTTGATCCCGATGAGGTTGGGATGCTCCGCCAGTTCGACGACCAGCTCGGCAGGAATGTCGTAGCCCGTAGCCTGGGGAAAGTTGTAAACGATGACGGGCAACGGCGAGCGGTCGGCCACCGTGCGGTAAAACGCAAGCATGTTGGCGGGCTGCATCTGCTTCTTGTAATAGTGCGGAGTGCGCACCATGGCCACGTCGTAGCCAAGCTCGGCGGCATATTCGGTAAGCCGCAGCGTCTCGATCGCCGACTCGATCCCGGTGCCTGCGATCAACACTTTACTAGGCGCAGTCGCTTCGCGCGCGGACTTAAGCACGTCGCGCTGCTCCTGGTCGGAGAGCATAACGGCTTCGCCGGTCGAGCCGAGCACGACGATGCCCGCCACTGGCGTCCGTGAATAGCGCTCGACATTCGATTCGAGCTTCTTGAAGTAGATGTTGCCGTCGGGATAGAACGGCGTGGTGATGGGAGGAAGAATGCCATATAGGAGCATGAAAACCTCTTGGACTTAATCTACCGCCGAACGATTCTCTCCGCGTGCAAATGTTGCAACGCCTTAACGCTAATCTCTCCGCGTTGCAGCGCCGCAATCCCTTCGGCTGCCGCGCGGGCCGCCGCGAGGGTGGTGATGGTCGGAATCCGCGCCGTCACGGCAGCGCGGCGGATGGCCTTCTCGTCGAACCACGGTTCCAACCCGGTCGGCGTATTCACAATGAGCTGAATACGCTGGCCTTTGATGAAGTCAACCACATTCGGGCGTCCTTCTTTTACTTTGTAGACGCGCTCCACGTTCATGCCCGCGGCTTCGATCACGTCCGCCGTGCCTGCAGTAGCCACCAGCTTGAATCCCATATCCGAAAACTTGCGGGCCACGAACACAACGTGGAGCTTGTCATGGTCGGTGACGCTGAGGAACACCGTTCCCTGCGTGGGCAACTTCTGACCCGCTCCCAGTTGCGCCTTGGCGAAGGCCGCGCCGAAATTGTCCGCCACGCCCATCACCTCGCCAGTAGATTTCATCTCCGGCCCCAGCACCGTGTCCACGCCGGGAAACTTGTTCCACGGAAACACCGGCGACTTCACATAGTAATAGTTGCCGGTGTCGAGATCGGCGCGGCGCGCGATGTTTTCCGGCAGAAACTCGCGCAGCTTGCGCCCGGTCATGAGCCGCGCCGCAATTTTCGCCATAGGCACACCCGTAGCCTTCGAAACATACGGCACGGTGCGCGAGGCGCGCGGGTTCACTTCCAGCACGTACACTTTCCCGCCTTCCGCGCCGTTGCCGCCCGAACCGCCGTCTCCGCGCGGGATGGCGAACTGAATATTCATCAGCCCGATCACTTTCAGCGCGTGGGCCAGTTTGAATGTGTACTCGCGCATGCGGTCGAGCAAAACTTGCGGAATGTCCACCGCGGGCAGCACGCACGACGAATCGCCGGAATGAATGCCAGCCTCCTCAATGTGCTGCATGATGCCGCCGATTACCACGTCTTCACCGTCTGAAAGTGCGTCGACATCGACTTCGATCGCGTTTTCGAGGAAGTGATCGATCAGCACCGGACGATCATGGGAATACTCGACCGCTTCTTTCATATACCTGACAACCGATTCTTCGTCGTAAGCGATCACCATGGCGCGCCCGCCGAGAACGTAAGAAGGCCGCAGCAGCACGGGATATCCAATGCGCCGCGCTCCTTCGCTGGCTTCCTCAATCGAAGTAGCCATTACGCCCGGCGCCTGCGGAATCTGCAAATCTTCAAGCAGCTTGTTGAAATGTTTGCGGTCTTCGGCAAGATCAATCGATTCCGGCGATGTGCCGATGATGTTGACGCCCGCAGCCTTGAGCGGCAGCGCCAGGTTCAAGGGCGTCTGTCCGCCGAATTGCACGATCACGCCCACCGGTGCGCCCTTCGCGGTTTCGTGCTGGTAGATCGAGTAGACATCTTCGAAAGTGAGCGGCTCGAAGTAAAGACGGTCGCTGGTGTCGTAATCGGTCGAGACGGTTTCGGGATTGCAATTGATCATGATCGTTTCGTAGCCGTCGTCGTGCAGCGCGAAGGAAGCGTGGCAGCAGCAGTAATCGAACTCAATTCCCTGCCCGATGCGATTCGGCCCGCTGCCGAGGATAATCACTTTTTTCTTGTCAGTGGGTGCGGCTTCATCTTCATCTTCGTATGTCGAGTAAAGATAAGGTGTGTAGCTTTCGAACTCCGCCGCGCACGTATCGACCCGCTTGTAGACTGGCATTACGCCGTGTTTCTTGCGCAGGTGCCGGACTTTTTCCTGCCCTTCGAGGCGCCAGACGCCGGCCAGGCGGCCGTCAGAAAACCCCATGCGCTTCGATTCGCGCAGCACTTCCGTGGGGATGGACTCCATGGGGTGCTTCTCAAGTTCGAGTTGCTGATCGTTAATTTCCTTGAGCTGGTAAAGAAACCAAGGATCCATCGACGTCATCTTCGCAATCTGTTTGACGGTGTGTCCCTGCCGCAGCGCGTATTGCACGTAGGCCAGCCGTTCGGGATGAGGCGTGACTAATCTCTGCGTCAGAATCTTCGGCTCGATCTTTGCGCCGCCTACGCGTTTGCCAGTATCAAGCGAGCGGATGCCCTTCATCAGCGCTTCTTTGAAGGTGCGGCCGATGGCCATCACCTCGCCCACGGATTTCATCTGCGGGCCAAGGTTTTCGTCGGCGCCGGGAAATTTTTCGAACTGCCACTTGGGAATTTTCACCACCACGTAGTCGAGCGTCGGTTCAAAACATGCTGGCGTCTTGCGCGTGATGTCGTTGGGAATCTCGTCAAGCGTGTAGCCTACGGCCAGCTTCGCGGCAATCTTCGCAATCGGGAAACCTGTGGCCTTCGAGGCCAACGCCGACGAGCGCGAGACGCGCGGGTTCATTTCGATCACCACCATCCGCCCGGTCTCGGGATTCACGCCGAACTGAATATTCGATCCGCCGGTTTCCACACCGATTTCGCGAATCACGGCGATCGACGCGTCGCGCATGGCCTGATATTCGCGGTCGGTGAGCGTCTGCGCGGGAGCCACGGTGATCGAATCGCCAGTGTGCACGCCCATGGGGTCGAAGTTTTCGATGGAGCAGATGATGATGACGTTATCCTTGGTGTCCCGCATCACCTCGAGCTCGAATTCCTTCCAGCCCAGTACGGATTCTTCGATCAGCGCCTCGTGCACGGGAGAGAAATCGAGACCGCGGTTCAGTACTTCGGCCATTTCCTCACGGTTGTAGGCGATGCCGCCGCCGGAACCACCGAGTGTAAACGACGGACGAATAATCACCGGGAAGCCAATTTTCCCGGCGAACTCAACGCCATCTTTCACGTTGTTGACCAGAGCCGACTTCGGCACGTCGAGGCCGATACGCTGCATCGCGTCTTTGAAGAAGAGGCGGTCTTCTGCCTTCTTGATGGCGGCAACGCTCGCGCCAATCAGGATGGCGTTGTATTTTTCGAGAATGCCGCCGTCGGAAAGTTCGATCGCAAGGTTTAGTGCAGTCTGTCCACCAACCGTGGGCAGCACGGCAAAACCCGCGCCCGGCGCCATTTCACGTTCGATGCGAATAATCTCTTCCAGATATTCCAGGGTGAGCGGCTCGATGTAGGTGCGGTCGGCAAACTCCGGGTCAGTCATGATGGTGGCCGGGTTGGAATTGGCCAGCACCACTTCAAACCCCTCGGCCTTCAACGCCTTGCAAGCTTGCGTGCCGGAATAATCGAACTCCGCCGACTGTCCGATGACGATGGGGCCGGAACCAAGAATCAGGATTTTCGAGATGTCAGTTCGTTTGGGCATTTTATTGGGTCTTCTTCAAAGCGATTGCCTTCGCCAGAAGTGGAGCAACGAAATTCGCGAAGCTAAGCTCGGGCACGGGCTCCGAATACTGTCCTTTTGGACCGTCCGTGCTGTTGGACAGGAGAAAGCAAGCAGAATCGTATAGTCGCTCGCGGACAAGCTTAGTCAGAAGAATCTCGTACCGCCCTGCGTATGACGCAGCCCTGAATTCCTCAAACACCTTAAAGTGCGGCTCTTGTGCTTTCACCGGTCGCGTCGAAGCAGGGGCATCCTCTAGCAGCATCAAATAGCCAAGCCACGGGCGCATGGAAGGCTTAAACGCTCCTTCGCGGTAGGCCGCCCACAGATCCGTTGCGCTCCCGACTGCCTCCTCGGTTCGGTTATTGAAGTTGTTGCCAAAAGAACCCACTTGTGACTTGAATTCAATCGCGGCGATCAAACGGCTCTCTACTACTACCAATAGATCCCACTTTTTCTCAGGCCGAAACCATCCAGGAATCTCCATGAATCGGTCGCAATAGACTACCGGCCTGTCTACGCCCGATTCTTCTAGGAGATCTCGCACTAATGCAACGAATCCATCCATCTGGCTTCCCCCGGTGACGGCTGTTCTAGAACCTGCGTCGCGAACTCCGGTCTTTGTGCCCTGTTTTTGCGCTTGAGTCTCCCGGCTATACCAGAATTGGGTCACGGCGCTCCTGAGTTTGAGATCGAGTTCGGGGTTCACGGGCTTACTCTTGCTCCATGACTAGCACGGGATTCGCGAACAAGGACGAAAGTTCTCCTTCTAGTCGCTTAGCCGCAAAACTAAAGTAGTCGGAGTCGATTTCGAAATTGACGCTGTTCCTCCCCCACTTCGAGGCAGCGAGAGCCGTCGTGCCCGTACCCATAAAGGGGTCCAAAACCGTATCTCCGACAAAGCTGAACATTCGGATGAGACGCTCGGCCAATTCCACAGGGTACGGCGCGGGGTGGTCCTTGGTTGACGCTCCCGTCAGTCCATGCCATATCTGTTGAAACCACTTCTGATAATCCTTCGCGGAGAGGACACTTAGAATCCTTGCACTGTTTTCGGGCGTCCGATAGCCGCCCGGTTTTCGCTGCATCAGAATAAATTCAATGTCGTTCTTTATAACGGCATTTGGCTCGTAAGGTTTTCCAAGGAAGCCGCCTCCGTTCTCCACCTCGTAAGCGGCGTTTGCAATTTTGTGCCAGATGATTGGAGACAAGTTATCGAAGCCGATCTTGCGGCAGTGCTCTTGAATGGTGGCATGTAGGGGTACTACGGTGTGACGTCCCTCATTCTTGCGTCTCGATAGGCAAACATCCCCAACCACACAGACAAGCCTCCCCCCAACTACCAGCGAGTCGAAACATCTCTGCCACACGAGATCTAACTCTTCGATGAAGTCATCGTAGTCAACGATGTGACCGAGTTGGCCCGAGCTGTCGCGATATTTTTTGAGTGTCCAGTATGGCGGGGATGTTAGGACGAGGTGAGCCTTCCCGACCCTCTCTTTCGACATTGTCCTCGCATCGCCACGAACAAGGACATGTCTGGTTGGAACCTCCTTCACAGCTCGCCCAATAAAGGCCAAGAACGCTTCGTTTTTCGCAACCTCCGGGATAGCGCTCTGTAGGTCCCCAAGGTGCCGCAGTTCCTCCGGCACGAATTTCCGTAAATCAACATTGCCGTGAAGGTCGACCTTCGGAATGGGAAGCGCGTTCACCCCTTCCACTCCTCCATCATCTTCGTAAACTCCTTGAACAGGTAATGCGAATCGTGCGGCCCCGGCGCGGCTTCGGGGTGATACTGCACGCTGAAAAGTGGCAGATTCCGGTGGCGCAGGCCTTCGAGAGTCGAGTCGTTCAGGTTCATGTGGGTGAACTCGACTTCACTCTGTGCCAGCGAATCCGGGTCGACGGCAAAGTTGTGGTTGTGGGCGGTGATCTCGATTTTGCCTGTCTTCAACTGCTTTACCGGATGATTCCCGCCATGGTGGCCGAACTTCAGCTTGAAAGTTTTTCCGCCCAGCGCGATCCCGGTCAGCTGATGGCCTAGGCAAATTCCAAAGATCGGCATCCGCCCCATGAGCCTTCGAATCGAATCCACCGCATACGTGCACGGCTCGGGATCGCCCGGGCCATTCGACAAGAAAACTCCATCCGGCTTCAGAGCCAGCACATCTTCGGACGCAGTCTGCGCCGGAACCACCGTCACACGGCAACCTTCGCCACGCAGCTTGCGCAAAATGTTTTGCTTGATGCCGAAATCGTAGGCCACCACATGGAACCGCGCCGGCTCGTCTTTCACCCCGACCACGGCCGTGGGCTCGTGCGAGCGTTCACCTACTTCCCAAACATACGACCGCTTCGTGCTCACTTCTTTAGCCAGGTCGAGACCATCCATCTTCGGAATCGACCGCGCCTTCGCGATCAACTTATCGGCGTCCGCTTCGATGGTCGAAACCACGCCCCGCATCACGCCGTGGTCGCGCAGATGGCGCACCAGAGAGCGCGTGTCGATATCCGAGAGCACGGGCACTTTGAATTGTTCCAGATATTCTTCGGCCACCTGCTGCGAGCGCCAGTTGGAGCTGACTCGCGAAAACTCGCGCACGATCAGCCCCTCGATCCAGGGGCGCGTAGCCTCGTTGTCGTCAGCGTTGGTACCGTAGTTGCCTATCTCGGGATTGGTCAGAACGACGATCTGGCCGGAGTAGGAAGGGTCAGTGAAAATTTCCTGGTAGCCGGTAATGGAAGTATTGAAAACGACTTCGCCGTAACATTCGCCTTTGGCGCCGTAGCCTTTGCCGCGGAAGACTCGCCCGTCTTCCAGCGCAAGGATAGCCTGCATTCTCGCTCCAGGGAGTAGATTTTCAGAATTTTATCAGGGAACTTCGCAGCGGCCAAGCACCGAATGCTGGCAGCCAAAGAATTCCGCGAGAGGGCTACCGCAGCCGCCCCAGTTTATCCATGGGCCAATAACCGAACACGGCCTTGCCGTAAATGTAGCTCTGGTTCACCGGCCCGAAATCGCGGCTGTCGCGCGACATGTTGCGGTGATCGCCCAGCACGAAATAGCACTGTGCCGGAACCACAATCTCCTGCAGGGACTGCACATCGGTATAGGCCGGGGGCACGTAGTCTTCGTCGAGAGGTTGGTCGTTCACGTATACCTGCCCGCCGTCGATGTGGATGCGGTCTCCCGCCACGCCTATCACGCGCTTGATGTAACTCTGCGAAGGATCGCGCGGATAGCGGAACACGACAATGTCGCCGCGCTCGATCGGTTCCAGGCGGTAGACAAATTTGTTTACGAAGATGCGCTCGTGGTCGGCGAGTGACGGCATCATGCTGGTGCCTTCCACTTTCACCGGCTGGTAGATGAAAATAATGATAAAGGCGGCGATCGCCAGGGAGATGCACAAGTCCCGAAGCCACAACTCCCAGCGCCAACGCCCCGGGGTCGCGATATTTTCTGGCGCCGCAGATACCGGCGTGGCCGCCACGGCGGCGTCCGGCGAAGCGCCAGCCGGCTGTGAATCCCGTAGCTCGCCCAGGGGCTCTGGCATGTTTCTCCATTGTATACAGAACCAGTCCTGGCGGCTGCGAGTTGTTCGCCGTTTCTCTCGTTAAGCCAACGCATCGCAAACTTCGGTTCCGGGCGCTTCAAAGCGTCACTTCCAGCCCAGCTCCGCTGCGGGTTACAATAAAGAGACTGACGAATCTACGGGGATTTTATGGACCAACGCCGGCTATTTAACAGCAAGTTCAGGAAGCAGTTCGTGGACCGCAGCCTCACTCTCGCCTTTGTTGTCCTGATGGCGCTGACCATGTCCGCGCAGTGGGCTACAACGCAGGACGAAGGGGCCATTCCCGCCTACAACGCCGGCCCGCCGCCGAAAGGAACGAAGCTGCCCGCCATCCTGACCCGGGACCAGCTGTGGGGCGCCGACGCGCAGTATCCTTACCAGACCCATGCCTATGACTTGGCCGCGAAAATTCCTACCGTGCTGCATCAGCAGCCCTGCTATTGCTATTGCGACCGCATGGGCCACAACAGTCTCCACAGCTGCTTCGAAGGCACTCACGGCGCGCAGTGCTCCACCTGCCTGAAGGAGCTTTACTACTCCTATCAGCAACATCAGAAGGGCAAGACGGCGTCCCAGATCCGCGCCGGCATTATCCGCGGCGAGTGGAAGAAGATCGACTTGCAGGCGGCTGCGACGATCAACTGAACCCAGAGGGGGCTGTCTAGACCCAGATGAATCCCAAGCGGAAGCTCAGGCTCATTTTGCTCGGCTGGGTGGTTCCCTTCGCCTCTCTGCTGTTTTACGTTGTGAAATCGCATGCGCTGCCTAAGTGGTTCCCGTTTGTTGAGTTCGGATACTTCGGGGCATTTCTGACTTACATGACCCTCTACATGAGGCGTCATCCGGAACTACGGTCTTATCCCAAAGAGAAGGCAATGGGGGTAACGGCAGATTCGGGCACAGCGCGTATGTGGACATCGATTTTCCTCTTGGCGGGGATTGCCGGTGCGGTGTTCATCCTTCTCCAGCGCGACCCTTTGTCCTACGCCTGGGCGCGAGGTGTCACGCCAAACCACGCGCTCATACGTATAGTTCACGGTGCCGCCTGGGCTGGTCTCGCTATCTGCGTCGCTGGATTCGTCCGTATGAGCCAGGTTTGGTATCGCACAAAGAAGGCAGCGAACTCGAGCAGCAGCGCCAGGTTTTAAAGTAATGGTACTCGGGACTCGCCCCTGACATTGCCCTCGACCCATCGTTTGAGTGATACTTTATAGTTCATAGTTTCACAGCTCGATTTCAAGGAGCCTCTTATTACAAAAAGTACAGGAAGAGTTTTGCACATGGCTCAGAAACCTACGGCGAAGAAAGCAGCCCCGGAAGATCCACGTTATACGCAGGCGTTGCAAAGCTACGAGTCCGGCTTGCGCGCCATGCAGGAGCACAAGTTCGACAAGGCGAAGCCCTATTTCCAGAAAGTGATCTCTGGTCCCAGCAAAGAGCTGGCGGACCGAGCCTCGGTCCATCTCAACACCTGCAACCATCAGCTGGAGCGCTCCACGGCCAACCAGTTCAAGACGCCAGAGGAGCACTACGACTACGCCGTCTCGCTCATGAACGTCGGCGATTACGTGAGCGCGCGCGAGCATTTGGAGAAGCTGCACAAGCAGGCTCCCAAGGCGGATTACGTGATCTACGGCATCGCCGCCCTCGATTGTCTCACCGGCCACGTCGAGGATTCACTGCGCCGTCTGGACGAATCGCTAAAGCTGAACCCGCAGCTGCGGTATCAGGCCCGCAATGATTCCGATTTCCACAACCTGGCCGAGGATCCTCGATTCACCGAGCTCTTATATCCGGATCCTGGCGCCGACCTTGACTCGGCAGACGCGGGCTTCTCGGAAGACGAACCCATCTAGCTCCTGCCTGCAAGGACGACTCTGATGGAAATTAAAACCGGGACATCCCCGATCGCGGAGAAAAATGCGCGCGACACCGGTCTGCGCGTAGTCGCGATCGGCGGCGGGACCGGGCTTTCCACGCTGCTCAAGGGATTGAAGCGGTTCGTCCTCTCGCCCGCCGAAGTTGCTACCGGACTCTCCGACTCCGCCGTGATCCGCGATCTTTGCGCCGTGGTCACCGTCAGTGACGACGGAGGCTCCAGTGGCCGCCTGCGCAAAGAACTCAACATGCTGCCGCCCGGCGACATCCGCAACTGCATCGTCGCCCTCAGCGAAGACGAGGCCCTGCTCTCGAAACTCTTCCGCCATCGCTTCGAAAAAGGTTCCGGGCTGGGAGGCCACAGTTTCGGCAACCTGTTTCTCGCGGCGCTTACTTCGATTACCTCTGATTTTTCCGAAGCCGTGCGCTTGTCTTCTGAGATTTTGCTCACCCGCGGACACATTCATCCCGCCACCACGTCCAACATCGAACTCGAAGCTCTTATGGAAGATGGCACCCGCGTGCGCGGCGAAACCAAAATCACCGCCAGCAAAGGGCACATCCGCAAGCTCTTCCTCGTTCCACCCGACGTCCAGCCCATGCCGCAAACGCTCGAAGCTATCGCTCATGCGGATCTCATTACCATCGGTCCCGGCTCGCTGTTCACCAGCCTCATTCCCAACCTGCTGGTGCGGGGCATCTCCGAGGCCATCGTGGCATCGCCGGCGATCAAGGTTTACATCTGCAACCTGATGACCCAGGCCAACGAAAGCCTGGACCTGACCGCGGCCGACCACATCCGCGCACTCAACCGCCACGCCCAGCGACAGCTGTTCGATTACGCGTTCATCAACCGCACTCCGGTTTCCACGGAACTCCTGGCGAAGTACAAGCTTGAAAGTTCGTGTCAAATCACCAACGACTTGGACGCTATCGAAAAACTCGGCGTCATCCCCGTGCTCGGCGACTACCTCGAAGAAGACGGAGTCGCCCGCCACAACACAGCCCGCGTCGCCCGTGACCTGATGGACCTTGCCGCGCAGCACCCTGCCAGAGATTCCACGACTCGCGGCCACAGCCCGGCCCCACTCCGCAACTGATCCCCCGCCGGGGCTCCTATCCTGGCCCCGACCGCGCCTTCCCTCGCGACTCAGGGAACTTTTCCGCCGCCAGCTTCGTACATTACTCGTGAGGCAGTCATGAAGACCTATTTCGACAATGGTTCGCCCAAGGTCTGGGCCTTGCTGGCAATCCCTCTGGTCGCGCTGGCCTATCCGGTAGTGACGTGCGTCGTGCCAGCCGTTCTTCACGCCGTCGTGCCGGAATCCGTTCGCGCAGTTCTAAGCATGCTGTAACGAGCATCGCAACAGCCACTGATAGACCAATGCTAATGTCGGGATAGCCGCCTCGGCCGTCCGGTCAAGCGAAGCGAGACCTGTTCTTCCCCGCCGCCGGCGAAGGAACTCAGACTCAGCCCACCCACACTCGTCCCCCGCAACCGGCTAAAATGTCAAGGACGCAGAGAAGGGAACACGGTAGCTTTGGTCTTTCTCCGTATTTGCATTTGTTTTCTCTGTGCCTCTGTGCCTCTGTGGTGAAATCGGTTTTTGAATTCAGCCGACAGCAACGGATTGAAAGCGAAAACAAAAATACCGCTCGCTCCCCCCGCCTCCGACGAACTCTGGATGGAAGAAGCCCTGCGCTCGGCCCAGCGTGCGCTCGAAGCCGGCGAAGTCCCGGTTGGCGCAATCGTCGTCTGCGACGAACGCATCGTGGGCCGCGGCTGGAATCGCAACATCACCGATTCCGACCCCACCGCGCACGCGGAAGTCATCGCTTTGCGCGACGCAGGCGCCGCTATCGGCAACCACCGTCTGGGAGACTGTGATCTGTTTACTACGATTGAACCCTGCGCCATGTGTGCGGGCGCGCTGCTGCATGCCCGCATCAAACGCTTGGTTTACGGCGCGGAGGATCCCAAGGCGGGCGCGGTCCACTCGGTTTTGCAGGTACTAAGTCACCCGCAACTGAACCACCGCGTCGAAGTCCGCAGCGGAGTTCTCGCAGCCCGTTGCGCAGAACTGCTGCAGGCGTTTTTTAAGAGTAGGCGCTAGTCGTTAGTGATTCGTGGCCTCACTGGGGCGGATTCACCGAATTGCCCGGACTTTTTGCGACCGGCCTGTCCGCGAGCGTCGCGGGCAATTGGCCAAGCGGCTTTTCCGGTGCCTTGTACGCCGAGCCTTGCAGGTCAGTCGTCGAATCCAAGGGTTTCATAGAAACCACCTGGTAAGCCCGTGTCTTGTGGTCACCGTCCGGTACTTTGAGGTAGAGGTGGTCTTTCTTAATTTTGAATTCGCCCTCATGGCCAACGGGAAGAATTACTGGATGCTTACCGTCGACCGGGCGAATGTGGTACTCCATCTCATCGGTTCGTAGCAGATACTGCGGGCACAGCTTTTCATCAGAATTCACATGAGTGATTCCTATCGACCCATAAAGAGCCCCCAAACCCGCAAGCCCTCTCTGCTTGGCGCCGCAAGGCACCGCCTCCATTTTTTCCAGCATGCCTCTCTCGGCGTGTTTCTTTTTCTTGTCATTCGCATTCATCGAAGAAACCGAAAGGAGCATCAGCGCGACCACCAGGAAATGTTTGATCTTCATATCCCCTCCGCAAACGACTCAGCATCGCAAACACATTCGCGCCAACCGGACAGCTACAGGCCGCACAGGGCACGTAATGCGCAACGTTAAGAACGCTAATGCCCCGACCGGAGGGTAAGAAGGGATTCAACCCTCCGGTCGCGGGCCCTCCGACAGACTATTGCTTCGGCTTCGAGTCGAAAGCCGGAGCCTTAGGAGCCATCCCTTTCAGAGACGTGGCGCTGTTTTCGTTGAACTGTTCCGCGGAATTCACGAAAGCCCGCGGATTCTCCGTCAATTGCTCCCGCACGCTGGGATTAGCCTGCAGGTACTGTCGGAACTCCGGGTGGCCTTCCATGTATTCGTCGTTCTTGGCTAGTTCTGGATTCTTTGTCAGCTGATCTGCGATCGTCGAATGGCTGCCGAGAAACTGATGGAAGCTCGCCAACTCACCCCGATTCGTGTCGCGATCCCAGCCTTCCTGGCCGCGGCCTTCGCCGCGATCAAAGCGATCCTCCTGGCGCATGAAGGCAGTGGGATTCTTGTCGATTTCCTGACGAATTTCCGGATGCTGCTGCAGATAACCCTCCAGTGCGGGATGCGCCGCCAGGAACTTCTTGTTGTCTAGGAGCGAAGGATCCTTGCGTACTTGTTCCGCGATTTCAGGATGACGATCCAGAAACTGATCCATGCTGGCCAATTCCCAGCGAGGGTCGCGGGCCCCTTCGCTAGCGTCGAAACGCTCCTCCCGGTGCATAAACTCGTTGGAGTTATCCTTGAACGCCTGGCGAAGCTCGGGATGTTCCGCAAGGAACTCCTTCAGCTCGGGATGGTGTTCAATGAATTCTCGGTTGTCTATGAGAGAAGGATCCTTTTCCAATTGTTCGGCGACTTCAGGATGCTTATCCAGGAATTGATCCATGAGCGCCAGGTCGCGACGTGTGATCTCGCTGTCGTGGTCATGTTCATAGCGGTCTTCCCGGCGCATGAACCCGACGGGATCTGCCTCAGATTCTTCGCGAATCTTGGGATGCTCCCGCAAAAATTGTTGAAGCTCCGGATGACTCTCGACGAATTCCCGGTTGTCTATCAATGAAGGGTCTTTTTGAAGCTGGCCGGCGACCTCCGGGTGACTCTCCAGGAACATGCTGAAATCGGCGAGCTGCCACCGGGTGATGTCCTGGCTAGCCGGAGTCATTGTCGGCGTCTGACCGGTTTGCGAATTTGCAAGTCCGGTCGCCGAGAGAACAACCAACGTCAACAACGCCACCACATGCTTCAGATGCAGGATTTGTTTCTTCATAAACTAGTCCGTGCCTCCTACGGAAGAAATTATGGCGCATGTCAAGAGGTGCAACGTTCCTGCCAAACAACTGCAAAAGCGCAGATATTGAGCCGCATCAGTAGTTTCCGAACCTCCGCCGAAACGGTCGGCCGCGTACTTGGTGAACTATTGACGCGTCGGCCGGTAAATTCGTCGTACCGCCTAAACCCTAAGGGGTTCAACCTAGATGCAGGCCCAACCTTGCCCACTCCAAAAGCGTCGCGCGTTGCGAGTGGCAAGCCGTCATGAGGGACCAGCGCCTCGGGGAGTCTGTGCTGTTTGCTACAATCGAACAGGACGCGTACGCAGGAACCACAAGTGCAGCGGCCTGTGATTGGCAGTTGAGCGCTGAATGCCTGAGGCTTCTCCGGAGAGGTGCGTGAGTGGTTGAAACGATCCGCCTCGAAAGCGGGTGAAAAACTCCAACGCCAACGAAAATAAACAACTTATCTCGCCGAGTATAGCCGAAAATGCCGTATATGCGGCGAATTTTGAACCCTTCCTGCACTTTTCTTGAAAATCATTTTCAATTTCAGCCTCCTCGCGGCAGGTCGATGCACCCCGGAGATTCCTGGAAATCTAATTGTCTTGCGGGCTGACGGTGTTTATGACGTCTTCGAGGGCAGCAGCCTCAGGAGCAGATTCCCGATGGCCACAGGTTGATGCTCTCCTGCACTTCTTACCAGGGTATACGATCGCTCAAACCCGTTGGGACCTTCAATCTTCATCTCCCAATCTTCCTTCGCACGAGATCCAACAATCGACACACGCCACTCGCCAGGCCGTCCGCTCAGGACGTGTTCAACGATTGCCTGCACTTCCCTCCTGATCGAGGCATCTCCGGTGTTATGAAGCTCGACCAACACAGACATTTCCTTTCCATTCTACAAAGACAGTTCCGTGGGTGCGGTGCAACTCGTCTTTGCCGGCGTTGCTGTTCTTCGCCCTTACTACTCCTGAGCGAAAAAACTCTGGCAAGATGTCCGCGAAAAGTATGGGGCTTTTCGCAGTATAATATTCGGTAATCGTGAGCCGCTCTTCGTCCCCGGAGGTCTGCCATGTATATTCTCGTTCCCTGGAAGCCGGTCGTTGTCGTGTGGGGATTGCTGAGCGCGATGATATTCTTTGGTTTCGTTGCATCTTCGGTGCTTCAAGGAAAGGACCCCTTCGCGTCAGGTGCAACCATCACACAGCCCTCATCGGTGAAAGCGGGTGTTGCGCGAGCGGGGCAGTCTAAGCACTCCCACAAAGCGGCTCGAACTCCGAGTCAGTGAGACCTCAGAGATCTGTTTCTCCTGATCTGTTTGTTTAGCCTTTTCGGTCACGTCCTCGCGCGGTTTACCTTGCCTAACATTTTCTCCAGCTTTTGCTTCAGGATGACCTCTGCCGGAGATCGTCCTTGACGATTAAGCCACGACAGGAAGTCCTTCATTTTCACTTCATGTTTTACGGGTGGCTGCTGGACAAGAACAGTGACGGTTGTGAACCCCTGGCTAATCTCCCCTACCCAGTTGTCCTGCTGCAAGGCCGCTAGAGCGGCAGCGATCGCTTCATAGAGAGTTTCTGCCGTGACCTCTACGGAGTGCTCAACGTCTCGGACATCCTTTACCGCGACTGTGCATGCTCGGAGAACCACAGGGAAAAGCGTAGCATATTCGCCTTTTCTTCGCCAACGCGGTTTCCAGTGTTCGTTAGCACAAAAGTGTCATTGCAGGCGCCGCCGTTGCAGTTGCAACATTCACGTGTCTCGGGCGCGAAAGGAAAAGCCGCATGAACGACGGTGAGGTAGTCTACAAAGAGTTGGAATCTCTGCTGGATTTCCTGAAGGCATTTGCAGAGGCGAAGTCCGCGCTTCTTCACGAGGCGGGAAATTGCCCTGCACGGCAACAGCGGGAATCCTGCTGCTCTTCAGGCACTCGCAAGCAATCTGCGTGGTCTGAGACAAAACATTCTTTCCGAGTTGAGGAGTCGCCTCAACTAATGTCAAGCTTCACGTTGCCGTACAGGCTCGGTCTGGAGGGATAATTGAAACTTATTTTGGCTTTTATGGTGCTGTTCGCAATAGCGCAAGCACAGAGTCAAGACAAACCAGCGGCCCAAGACAAACCTGTTCCAAACACGGTTGCTCCAACCGCGTATGGACTCTACTACTCTTCCCCCTCCGGACCATCCCGCATGGAACTCGTTACAAACTCTGGCTTCAAGACCAGCGGTTCAACCAAGGCAATATTCAGTTACGGCATCGCCAAGATAAAAGGCAAGTGGCTGTACCGTAACTCCGCTGCCAACGTTCACTTGTCTGACCGTCGCCCAGTCTTCACACTGGTGTCTGTTATTGATGTCTCAACGCAGTCGGTCACGTTGTTGCCATTCGATGTGAAGAAAGATCACCGCGAGGCGCAGTACATCGAGGTAGGTGCATGGAGTGGTGCCAAGATGGAAGACAAGAACGTTGTCCCTCTTACCGTGACCCGTATTGCCAACAGCAACAATCTGACCATCGTTCCCCAGGCCGATCTCCCCGCTGGCGAATATCTTTTAATAACCGATGCCGGTAAGGGATCGGATGGTTATGATTTTGGCGTGAGATAACACTATCGATTCCAGTGAGGGGGAGCGGCGTTGCGAAGACAGCAGTCAAGCTTGTGGCGGCCCTGGCGATGGTATCTGTCTGCCAAGCTGGAAAGAAGCCAGCGATCTCCGCAGAAAACCTAGCCACACTCCAAACAGTCAAATGAGGCATTGGTTTGGTGGATGCCGCACAAATCGAACTTCTCGGGAGAAGCAAGCGACGGGCCGTCTTGGTACTCTTCCTGACCGCGGTCGCCCTACTTGTAGTGTCGGCATTGCGATTTGTGCCCAGGCTGAACGATGCTCTTTCGGGCAAAGCAGGGTACGTCCGCATTCTTACGGAGACCTTCGGGCGACAGCTTGCCACACAGACACAGATGCAGTTTCCAGTGATTGTCGAGCAGGATGAACATGGAACCTGCCAGGCCGTGAGTGCGCCTTCGGTTGCAGAGGAAGAAATCCGGGGCACCATCTACCTTCTGACCTACTCGGAACAGCAACGCCTCACCTGCATCACCACGTATGTCGTTCCGATGGACGCCTCCAGGGTCTCAACCCTACGCGGCTTCGGGCCGGCTGAAGGAAAGAACTATGGTCCAGCACTTCTCGGTACGGTTAAGGCGATTGCGGAAGACCGCATTGTCCACGTGTATGCTCCTGAATATTTGAGAAGACTCCATTGGCGATACACGCCGCACTTTCCTCTGTCGCCGAGCGAGGCTGCGAGCCTGAGAAGCCAATCCTATTATTCAGGGGGCACGCAGCCAGGGGGCTCCGTCAGTATTGATTTCGACTATGGAGAGCTTCGGGCTGAAATTGGAAAACGCCATCAAATCGTGAATTCTGGGCTGTCCGTCTTGCTGATCAGCTGTGTAGCGGTATCCATACTTTTGCTTCTAAAACTGGCGCTGGCCTTTCGGGCGTTATCGCAGTACTGCCGTGTTTATCAACTGCAACTAACCCCAAGAGTTTTTCTCAAAGGAAACATCGCGACGGAACTCAGTGTCGCTCGGCGGCGGTACTTTGAGCGACAGCAACAGGATCAGTCGCGGCTGCGCGAAGAGGAGAAACTGCGCGCTCTCAGAACCGGCTGGCAAGAGGGCCTGCGGTCTGCCCTGCCAAACTTGACTGACGCGCACCTGCGCACTAGGGTTCAGGAATGCCTGGGACATACATCTCAAGACCTGGAACAAATGAAGTCTTTGTGGGTCGAGGTTCAGGAACGGACGGGACTCAAAACACCTGCGGATAAGCTCAACCTGCTTCTGGAGTCCACCAAGCCGTATTGCACAGAAGAAGAATATCTCGCGGGTCGGTCAGAAGCATTTGTAATCCTGAACAAGTCGGGATTCAGAGCGGCGAGGACGTTTGCCATTGCCATGCACGAGCAGTTGAAGATACGAGCACGAGAAATGGAGGAATTAGAAAATTCAGATCGGAACATTGCGTGAACATTGAATCTCGCGTTGCAAGCAGGAAATATTCCAAACCCAATTGGCCGTCCAGCAATCCAAGAGTGAAAAAGCGGTAAGAACCTGTAGAATGCGGAGGCAAGCTGAGGGGGTAGTGAGCCGCCCGTCGTAGCGCACCATAGCTCCGGGCGGCTCTTTGCGTTCAACTGCGGCAAGGGCACTCCGCCAAAGTTTACGCAGTGGAGTGTTGTGAAATGCTATGAGTGAAGAATCAGGCATACGAGTTGTAGCTGTCGAAACTGATGCACGGTCACCCAAGAAGCCGAAGCTTCTGCTGTCCGTGCTACTGGGCCTGATCCTTCTGGCCGGATGTGGAGTGGGCGGTATATGGATGTACAACGAAACGATGCTGCAAAAACCATTGCAGCGCGTCCTGGTCGCCGATCCGCGTAACCACGTAGTGAGGGCAAAGGCGCACTTCGACGGGTGGATTGACACTCATTCAGTGGTATTCGATCTTCCCGATGTCGCGGGCGACTCCAGCCAAGTCGATGTGTTTCGCGTGCTGCTGCAGTACGCGAAGGAACAGAAGGATCATCAATACCAGCGCATCATCTTGGCGGCATACGGTCAGAAGAAATTCGTCGTGCCCGGAGATTACTTCCAGCAATTGGGGCGGGAGTATGACGCCCAGAATCCTGCTTACACGATCCGTACTTTCTCACACCATGTTTCAACGATGGACGGAGCCAAGCCATTCCCAGAGCCCGATGGCGGGATATTGTGGGTACTTAAAGAAGAAATGGAGCAGTTCAACGACTTTAACAAGCGTTGGTATTTAGACGATTTCTTAGCGAGGCACAAATAGAATGGATGAGAAACTTCTTCGCCGCGTGCAGGCCATTGGCGGGATTTTGATTGGCATCGCCTATTTCTTACCGTGGGCTAGCATCATCTCTCCGTTCGGCTCGGTCGAGTTTCGAGGGCTTTATGTGGACTACGCTTGGATACTGCTGGTTCTGGCCATACTGCATCTGCTGCTGCAATTCGCTAAAGCGCACAGAGATGCGCTGGGACTGCCCGATTCCTCTGTGAGGTATACGGAGTTAGCCTGGCGGATTATCCCCTTTGTCTTCGTCGCGTTCTTTGCGTGGTATGGGGCGAGCTTTGGTTTCAATGCCCACAGCGCCTCATCGGGAAAACACGCGACTCTGTTCGGGACCTCAGTGGATTCAATAGTGAAGGCTGGTCTCGATTACGGCTACTGGATCGGCGTGTGTGGGGCCGTACTGCTGATAGCAAGCGTTGGCCTGGCAAGTAAACAGGTGCAGCTGTTTGTTGGTTACGCAGCGGTGGTCGCCATCGCGGCAGCTGGCCTGGCGTTCGGATTTTCTCGAACGGGAAAACAGGTGCAACAAACGGCGACGATGGTATCTCCAGAACGGTTGCCGAGTTTGAGTGGGGCTTCGGCCGATGCGTCCCCACCGACGAATTCGACAGAGCCGGATTTTGACTCTTCGCCTTATGTACAACTGGCTTCAATTTCAGCCAGGCGTCTTGCGAAAGACTATGAGGCCAGTCGCTACAGCAATTCCGTTGTGATATCCCCCGTTTTCAGAAATGTCGGGAGCAAAACTATTGTGGGCCTGCAGGGTCGCTTGTCTGTGATCGACGGATTTGGGAAAGAGGTATACGGATTCAACTTCCGGGATGATGACAAAATCCTGCCAGGCCGCGACTCGGGACGCGGCGGCTACAGTTTTGAAGAAAACCAATTTGAAGATGACGATCCTTACCACAAGATGGTTCCGCTAATTGACGCCGGGACCGCGAGGTACGCCGCGCGAATTGCTCATATTGCATTCGAAGATGGAACTGTTCTGCCGAAGAAGTAGACCGACCGCTATGAAGTGGGCGGCTCATGGCTCGAACGTGGCATTGGCTCGCTGGAGTGGGTTAAGCGTAGACTTTATTGCCGTGAAGACTTTGCGTCCAGCGACACTCGCGAGAAAAGCCACCTGACCAACCGAATTCTGTGCGGATGTCCGCGCCCATCCGTCGCCGCCCGCATTGGGGAGCGACCCATCTTGGGCAGTGTTTTACCAGCAAGTTTGGGGATTGCCGTGGCCGCATAACCCAGGTCCATCAGCGATGATGTAGATCAGATCGTGTGGTTGTGCGTGTATCTTGATGCACCCGGTTCGCTTACCCTCCAACATCCCATGTGCAAGCCAGCTAGGAACTTCGCACTCTTGCGAATGCGTTCCATCATCAGTGACCTCGAATCCATAGGTCTGGTAGGCAAGCCTCCTACAACTTTCCCATTTGCCGCTAAAGCAAGTTAGACTCACGTCGCCTTCGGGCGCGGGCACGCCGTTCAGCGTTATGTACGCGCCCTTGTCGCGCACGGCAGCGGAAGATACACACATCATGGTGTCGGGATTGTCGGGAAGTCGAGAGCAGCTCGCTGGATGAATTTCGATTGGTCGATACTTGCTGGCATCCATTGGGAGTTGAGCGTCGGCGTACTTGCTGTCCTCCTTTGAAGGTTGCGGGTATGGTGACTTGCCCGTTTCCAGTTCATATTCTCGATCCTTCATCTTCCGGGAACTGCTTGGACTTAGCTCACAATGTGTCAACAAGGAGCCCGCGTTAGTGACCCGTGCAACAGTGCAGGTCAGATCGATATCCTCTTCGTTGGCAACGCCGAACGGGTTCAGTAGGTGTTCCGGGATAGTAGAAGCGCATCCGAGACCGGGGCGAGCGAAATTGAGTACGTACTTACATTCAGGCGGAATGAGCGGGCCTTCCACGTGCGCTGACTTTGCGGTTTGCACCATTGCCCACTCCCATCCCACAAGTTGTATTCGTCGGTTTTGATAGAGTTTAGGAAACCTGTAGAGAGTGTCCGGGGTCACGACCTCTGGCATCTCGGCTGGTGCTGGCGTTGCCGCTGGTGCGGGCGTTTCGACAGGCGCTGGCGCATCGTAAGCGGAGTTCACCATGTTGCTCTCGTTATCGCTGGCTAGCCTCGTCACTTTTGACCAAAGCAGAACGCCATCTTTCGGAGTAAGGTCCACTTGAATCTTTCCACGACTGGGGCAGCAGTTGGCATCTCCTGGGGCTTCCACGTAGCTCTCCATGAACACCCGCCCATCCTTGCCAGCGATGCTCCAACCGGCCTTGGCGCTTTCATGGGACCACAGACTTGCCCGAAGATACTTGTCCAGATCGCCTTTCTGCTCATGCCAACATGAAAGCTGCCCATCTCGTTGTTGGGCAAGAAGGCACCATTCGTGATCTCCACTTGTACCCCATATCTGTCCGTTTACAGCGAGGTACTCGCGGTTCTCCAGTCTTAGAGGCTCGACAGAAGAGTATGCCCCCTCCTCAAGTTCCCCATGCACCAATTCGTTCAAGGAAGGCTTAAGAACTAGAAGGAAATCGTATCCCATCTCTAGATGCTCATTCTGGACCCATTGGCTCTTAGGCATGTCAAATCCAGAAAGCTGTTGAGCGTTGCAATGACGCTGTTCGACGCGATACGGCAAACTATTGCCAGCGAAGTCGACGTTCCACTCTTGGGTCAACGGGCAGGAGCGTGAATGCTGAAACAAATTTCTCTTGACTGGATCAGTGAACGCACGACCGTCGGTGAAAGAGACCGCCGCTGGACTCCCGTCAGGAGTGGAACGCCGGTTTGCGACCACTACCACAATTCCGAGCAGGAGCACGCCGAGAGCGGCAGCCGCAAGGCCCAAACGAAATCGGACCCGTCCGTCACCCTCAATAGCCGCTGACACAGCCGCGCTATGATCGTCGCCCTTGGTGGGCGCAACGTCCGATCCAACGGGAGTGCCGCAGGCCGAGCAGAACGCGGCCCGATCCACCAAGACCGCCCCGCAACTGAAGCAATTTGGCATCGACAGTGGCCGAGTTGGAGCAGCTTACACTGTTCAGCGAAAGGAGACATGGCCCGAACGTGGTATTGGCTCGTTGCAGTGGGTTGAGCGTAGACTTTACTGCCGTGAGACTTCGAGGAGTTGGCATTTTGAGTTGCCACATCCGAGTTCTTTGTGTGAGTGCGCGTTTCGTGGCCTTTCGTTCTCGGCCACGGGAAAACTGAGATCAGGTCGAGGAGGATAGTCATGACAAGCCGTAGGTGCATTCTTCTGCTCTTTGTGATGTCTGCGATTATTGGCGTTGTACAGGCACAGATTGTTCGGGACATGACTCCAGAGAGGATTCGCGAGGCCATCGCGCTCGGTACCAAGAGTAAGGACTTGGGATG
>JBAUAN010000210.1:0-15445 GCA_049675725.1 Candidatus Sulfotelmatobacter sp.
CGCTTGGAAATCCCGCAAACGGCGCGGGATTCCCACTTTCCCACAGCCCCGGCGACGGCTGGTTAATTTACTAAACCGGACATATCACGTGCTACAAAAACCGGACATTCTAACTTGCTACCGACAGAGCGGCAATTCGGGCCGGGGTGCCCTTTCTCTTTCTCGGCTCAGGAACTTGCCCGGTTCAGGAACTTACGAGCGGCCACGGCGCCCGAAAAACGCCCCAGCCAGCGCTCCCCCAATGCTCGCCAGGATCACGCACGCCAGAAAGGCCAAAATCAGCGTGCCAATCATCATCACCGTCAGCCCCGCGGGAGACCGCATGAACTCCACGCTCGCCTGAAACTGCGGCTCCGAGTAGCGCGCTGCCTGCTGCTCCACCGCGTCGAGCATCGCCTTCCGGATTTCCGGGCCTTTGTGTAGCACAGCCACGGCCAGCGCTTCGAGGATAGCCCACATTCCAAAGCAGAGCAGGCCGCTGAGTGCGCCCAGTCGCGCACCCTCCTTTGCACTCACCGCCGTACCGGGAATTCGCCGCAGGTAAAACGCCACGGCCAGAAATCCCGCGCCCAGCACGGCCACCGGCAGCGCTACCAGACCGGTGCTCATGACCACAGCCGCAATCAGCGCGGCCAGAGCACACGGCGGCATGGCTCGCGACCACTGCACCGGCAGACGAAGCGCGCCCGCGCTCACGCTTGCATTTGCCGGGGCGCCAAGCGCACCGGCAAGCAGACCGTGCCGGACCTCGTCGGCATGCTCGACTGGCGCAGGCTCGGGCATGGACACACGAATCTGTGGCGCTCCACAGTGCGAACAAAAAGGCACGCCATCCTCGGCCGACTGCCCGCATTTGTGACAGGGATGATCCATCCGGAGTAAGAAGGCCTTGTTTGAAAGTACCGCAGCGCTCGCGCCGAGGCAAGGACGGGCAAGATTAAAGACGCGGAACGGCTCGAAACAGAGCTGCTCTAGCAGAGAAGACGGTTTGACTTGGAATTCTGGTGCCTCTTAAATGTCTCCCTGTTTCCCGCGCGTGCGAACGTAGACAAGCGCGAACGTCGCGCCCTTGCCAGAATCTCCGGGTTCGATCGCGACGACGTGCTGGTTGTCTTCCGTGCCGACTTTCAATTCGGTAACCGGGCCACTGTCGCTGTCACATTTCAGCTGCTTCGATTCCTGGTCCTTGTCTTTGGCTTCGGACCCCTGAGAATCCTTGTCGTCGCTGTGCATTTCGACGTCGCCGCCATGCTTCTGAGTGTGGCACTCCAGCACCTTGCCATACTTTTTCAGTCTCTCGCGGTAGAAGTTGACAACTTTAGCCGGAGCGTCGTCGGACTCGTATTTCGCAACGACCAGCTTAAGACCGAAACTTTCCGTCGCGACTCCGAAATTCAGGGGATCATTGTTTTCTTCGTGCTTCGGACGCGCGCCGGGATATAGCGGTAGTCCAGCATTGTGCGCGTCGGCGTCTTTGCCCACGTGCAGATCGCCGATCGAGCTGCGAACGTCAAAAGGCTTGTCCTGCGTGTCGGATTGCTGTGCCAACGCTGGCAGCGCCAACATCGCAGCGACCGAGAGTGTGAGTGATACAGAGAGTGCCAAACGACGAAACATGTGGTCCTCCTTAACAATAAGCGGGACTGGATAACCCCGAAGCTAGATATCCGCTTCCTTGCCGTGCGTGCGCACATAGACCAGAGAAAAACTCGATCCCTTACCTTCGGATTCCACCGCCACGATGTGCTGGTTCTCCTCGGTGCCCACCTTGAGTTCCACGTTCTTGCCGCTGCCGGTATCGCAAGTCAGCGCGTGCGACTCGCTAGACTTGTCCGAATATTTCATATTCACGTTGAAGTGGCCCGAAGTGTGGCACTCCAGCACGTAGCCATATTTCTTGAGCTGATCTTTGTAGAACGAAACGATCTTCTCGGGTGCGTCGTCCGACTCATATTCCAGAGCCACCACTTTCAGCCCATACCCGAATCCCGAAATGCTCACATTCGCGCTCTTGTCGTTGTTTCCGGAATCTTCCGGCTTCAACCTCGCCCCGGGATACACCGCCAGGCCCGTGTCGGCGACGTCCGCGCCTTTGCTGACGTGAATTCCGCCAACAGGGGTGCTGATATCCACCTGCTTGTCCGACCCATTCGACTCTTTCTTCACGTTCACGCTGCAACCAAAAAGCAGCGCGACAGCCAACCCAGCCGCTGCCAGGCTCACTCCGCGAGCCCAATAAAATTTATTGCTGTGCATTCGGAGTCCCTCCGCTCGCCACGTGCGCCGGCCGGTCGATTCCGGCGCCGCGCTGCGCCACGTTCGGAATCGTTACCGGCAGATGCCCGCGAATCACAATCTCTCCGAATAGCGCCTTGATCGCGCCCAATTCCGAGACCGACGCGTTCGAGAAAGTACAAACGTAGTTCTCAATCTTCGGAAAATCTGACGCCAGGTACGGATTCCCCATCGCCACTACCACTGTCTTCGCCGCTGCCCGGTCCAGCACCTGCTGCAACAGCGTTCCCGTAGCGTCGGCCATCGCCATCGAGTTGCCTACTTTGCCCGCGCTCGGAATCACATACACCGCCGTGACCACCGTCTGCGCCTCGTCCACGGCTTTCAGCACGTCGTCGCTCTCCCCGGCCGCAATCCGCGGGTCCACGTAAATCACGCGCGCGTCCGGAATTCGCGCGCGCAATTCGCGCCCAAACACCCGGCCAGACTCCGTTCGCACGTCGTCGGAAAAAACCACACCCACCACCTGGTTGTGGGTCTCTTCTACCGTGGTATACGGAAGTCCTGTCTTAATAGTTCCCTTTGATTTTAGCGGCAGCACCTTGCCATTATCGCGAACCAGCGTCACGGCCGCGTCGGCCACTTGCTGTCCGAAAGCGATGTTTTCCGGCTTGCCAACTACTTTTGCCACCGCACTCACATCCACCGTCCGCACAATCTGCAAGCCCAGAGAAGCCTTTAGTTTCAGAATCTTAAGCACGGAATGATCCAACCGTTCGCGGGAGATTTCCCCTGACCGCACCGCCTTCACCATCGCCTCATACGAAGCGCCCAGGTCGGCCGGAATAAGCAACAGATCGTTCCCTGCCTTGAACGCCTCCACGGCAGCACGCCCCATATTGTTGGCAAAAAGATGAGTCAGCCCGGCCATGTCGAGCGCGTCCGTCACAATCAGGCCTTTGAATCCCATCTGTCTTTCAAGCAGATCAGTCACAACGCTCGGCGAAATCGTAGCAACGTGATTCGGATCAGGATCGAGCGCCGGAACCGTCACGTGCGCCACCATCACCGAATCCACTCCAGCGGCAATCGCCTGCCGAAACGGCGGCAGTTCGATGGAATCGAGATGCGCCCGGTCTCCATTTACCGCCGCCACGCCCAGATGTGAATCCGTGGCCGTGTCTCCGTGTCCCGGAAAATGTTTCACGGTTGTCAGCATCCCGGCCTCGTGCGCGCCTTTGATGTAAGCCGTCACCAGATCGCCCACCTGTTGCGGATCTTCTCCGAACGACCGCGTGTTGATGATGGGATTGGCCGGGTTCGAGTTCACATCCGCATCAGGAAAAAAATTCCAGTGAATGCCAATGGCCCGCGACTCCTCGCCCGTGATGCGCCCAAAGTTCTCCGCGTCTTCCATCTTGCCGTCGCCTCCGAATGCCATGGCATGAGGAAACACGGTAGCCCCCATCAGCCGCATCGACACGCCGCGCTCAAAGTCCGCGGCAAAAAGCAGCGGCAGTTTGGAGTCGCGCTGCAGTCGGTTGAGCAGTTCCGCCGCTTCATAAGGCTCGCTGCGCAAAAGGAACGGACCATCCACATGCACCGTCATCACGAAAGATCCGATGTGATATCTCTGCATGTCCTCGCGCCACTGCAGGTATTCCGGGCTCTCCACATTCAAAAAACTCGCCCGGCACCAGATCATGAACACCTGGCCAACTTTCTCTTCGACCGTAAGTTTGCGCAGCGTGCGCTGTGCCCACCGTTCGCCATCCCGCGTCAAGTGGATGCTGGCCTGATGTTGCGCCGCCGGCTTGTCTTTGGCAAAGGCCGCAGGAGCGACGCTCAGCGCCAGAAGAAAGAAGCAAAGAAAAGACAAACTACCGGACCGACCTCGGGGATCAACTTGAAAGGCATTTCGGGACATGCCAAGAACGATAGCAGAGCGCAAAGCCAGTGTCAGGTCTTCATAGGTTCATTGGATTTTCATGGCTGCAATGCGATTTTCCCCCTCCACAACACATGTGGGGACAGCCGCCCCGGCTGTCCGGCGGCCCAGGTGTATCGGGCCGCTCCTTCTCGGATGCTGCTCTCGAATACGATGTCACCCCGTCGCACATACAATGTCATCCCGCAGAGAGCGCAGCTCTCGGAGGGACCCTACGTCGGACCGCAGAATTTCCTGTCGCAAACGGGACCACCTCCACCACTCGCACCCGTCACGACACCGCCGCCACACCGCGTCCTGCGCATCGCAAGGTCCCTCACCGGGCCTTCGTCCCGTTCGGGATGACATCTTCTCTCGGCTTCATAGCGACCGAGTGAGACCATCGACAATCGCCGCGGCCTCCTCCTGAATCTCCCGATCGTCCCCGAACCCACGCAGCCAGTTCACCTCCGGCTCGCGCCGGAACCACGTCATCTGCCGCTTGGCGTAATTGCGATGCGCCTGCTGCGCCGCCACAATAGCCTGCTCGCGCCCAAGTTCTCCGCGCAGAAACTCTGCCGCCTGCTTGTAACCGAGAGAGGCCAGCGGACGCGCTGCGACCCCATATTTCCGCACCAGTGCCTGCGTCTCCTCCACCAGCCCCTCATCAAACATGCGCCGCGCGCGCTGATTGATGCGCTCGTAAAGCGCCTCGCGGTCAGGATCAAGCCCGACCCGCAGAACGCGAAAGCCGCGCAGCGGGTCGCGCCCCTGCCGCTGCCAGAGTTCCGACATCTTCTGCCGCGCGCCTTGTTCCCGCGACGTCAGGCAAACCTCAATCGCGCGGATCAACTTGGGCATGTCGTTGGCATGAATCTTTTCCGCCGTCGCGCCATCAAGACGCCCCAGAATTTTATGAAGATAGCTCGACCCACGTCCTGCAGCCCGTTCACGCAAGCGTTCGCGCAACTCTTCAGACCGTCCCGGACCGCTGAAAAGACCATCAAGCAAAGCGCGCAGGTAAAGCCCCGTGCCGCCCACCACGATCGGCAACCGCTGCCGCCCACTCACTTCCCGCACCACTCGCCGCGCCTGGCGCGCATATTCGCCCGCCGTCATGAAGCCGGTTGCTTCGACTACATCGAATAGATGGTGAGGAACGCGGCCGCGCTCGGCAATCGTAGGCTTGGCTGTGCCGATTTCAAACTCGCGATACATCGCCACCGAATCGCAATTGACGATCTCGCCGCCCAAGCGCTCGGCCAGCGCGAGCGACAAAGCCGTCTTCCCGCTGCCCGTTGGCCCGAGCAACACCAGCAGCGTCGGCTCAGGCCGCACCGCATTGGGAGGCACGTGATCCACTGTCGGCCTCGCCGTCCGCTCCACGCTCAGCGCAAGCTCCAGTGAATGGTGTGCCAGTAGCGAATGATGGTAAGCGCCAGTAGCAAAACTGCAATCAGCAGCAGCCCCACGGTCTCCGTGGCATAAATCGCGTGGCGTTGATGCCCGTGATCAGAATGGTTCTGACGCTCGGAATCGTTAGGGGAGGCAGACACGCCAATATTGTAGCTCCGCCGATCGCAAGTTGTGTGACGGTCCTTGTGCTTGTGTGGGAACGGGCACTCTTGCCCGTTCGCCGAGCGGAGCTCGGCAGCTTTCCTGTGCAGCTCCTGTGTCGCTGCCCGCTGTTCATGCGCCCAGTGCTACACTGCCTCATCCATCCCCGTGCCGCAAAACAACAGCAGAATCGCCCGCTTTGGAGTCTACGAGCTCGATCTCGGCGCCGGCGAACTGCGCAAGAACGGCCGCAAGCTTCGCCTGCAGGAGCAGCCCTTCCAGATCCTCGCGCTCCTGCTCGAGCGCGCCGGCGATGTCGTCACGCGCGACGAATTGCGCCAGAAACTTTGGCCCGCCGACACCTTCGTAGATTTCGACCACGGCCTCAACACCGCCGTAAACAAATTGCGCGAGTTGCTGGGCGACTCGGCGTCCAGCCCGCGCTTCATCGAAACCCTGGCCCGGCGCGGCTACCGCTTCATTGCGCCATTGCAAAACGATTTACAAAGCAGCGCGCACTCCGGTGCCCAGCCTACCGTCCAACCCGCCGCGCCGGCCGCACACGAAACAAGACAGGCTACAAAACAGGAAACGCAGCAGCAAGTTGATCCGGCTGCTTTGCATCCAGGCCTCGACGTCCCCATCCCGCGGCGTGGCCTGACCCGCGGCCTGTTCGCGCTGACTCAGGTCATGTACTTGAGCTTTTATCTCTCCGCGCTCTTCCGCCTGCATGCGATCCAGAACATCGCGGATTCTTTTCTCCCCGCGTGGGGCGCGACCGCGCTCACCGGCGTCGTCATGATCACCGCGGGCATGGGCATCCCCGTCCGCTGTTACCTACTCTCGGCGGTCGGCTTCGACTATCAGCAGCTTGCCGAAAAATTCCGCCGGATATTCCCTTTCGTTCTGGCGCTCGACCAGCTATGGGCCGTTTCTCCCTTCCTGCTGACCTCGAAAATCGGAATCGGCCCCGCCTTCGCAGCCTGCGCGGCTTTGCTCTACTTGCCATTTTCCGAGCGCACTCTCATCCGCATGGCGTATGTTGGTGGGCGCGAGCGCGGCTAATCGTTTCGCGCCGGCCACGTTTTCTGCCAAACGTTAGGCCGAGTTCGACCACAGTCGCTTATACTCGTGGAATACACTCCATGAAAGATTTCTATATCAGCGACTGCGCGCGCCAGGAGAACAAGATCGTCACTGCCAGCTTCGTCGTCGTCTCCAAGCAGATCAAGCCCAAGAAGACTGGCGAGCCCTACCTCGCCCTGACTCTCGGCGACCGCACCGGCCAGCTCGAAGCCAAAATGTGGGACAACGTCGAGGAGGTCCTCGAGGCCTTCGAGCAGGACGATTTTCTCAAGATCAAAGGCCTCATCAACAAATATAAAAACCGCTTCCAGCTCACCATCCACAAGCTGCGTAAGCTGGGCGAATCGGAAATCGACTTCTCGGATTACCTGCCGAAAACCACAAAAAACATCGACGAACTCTGGCAGACCTTGGGCGGCTTTGTCGCGTCGATACAAAACCCTTATCTCCAGTCATTGCTGCAGGCGTTCATGGCCGATCCTGAAATTGCCGCTGCCTATCGCAACGCTCCCGCCGCCAAGACGCTGCACCACGCCTTCATCGGTGGGCTGCTCGATCACGTAGTCTCGCTCTGCCGCTCCTGCGATCTGGTATGCCGGAATTATCCGCACGTCAATCGCGACCTTCTTCTCTCCGGCGCTTTTCTCCACGACATCGGCAAGATTCACGAGTTGACTTACAACCGCTCTTTCTCCTACACCACGCGCGGCCAGCTTCTCGGCCATATGGTGATCGAACTCGAGATGCTGCAAGCCAAGCTCGCCCTGGTGCCCGGGTTCCCGCCCGAACTCAAGGCGTTGCTCGAACATCTCATCATCAGCCATCACGGCCAATACGAATTCGGCTCGCCCAAGCTGCCCATGTTCCCCGAGGCACTGATGTTGCATTACATGGACGATCTGGATTCGAAGATGGAGGCCATGCGCGCCCATTTCGAGCGCGAAGCCGACCTTGAAAGTCCCTGGACCAGCTACAACCCTTCTCTCGGCCGCCCGTTGCTGAACACCGCAAAATTCCTGGCGCAGAAAAAAACTCCGCCGGCAGAAAACTCCTCATCACAGGACGAAGAGTTGCCAGATGAAGAACTCCAGCCGCAATCTGGCCCATCCGCGGCCCCATCCACGGCATCCCCGGGACAATCTCCGACCTTGCCCGACCTGACCTTGCCCGGTCTGGAGCCGCGGCGGTAACCTTAAATTCCCTATGCTCACACGGAGGCCCGTATGCCCAAGGTGAAGGCTTCGAAAAAATCGGCTTCTCCGATAAGTTCTCGGGAAAAAACCAATTCTTCTTCGTCTCGAATTTCCGCGACTGGCTTGCCTCACGTGCCGCCCATGTATGGTCTGAAGGCGCGCGAGAAGTACTTGCCCTTCAGCCACGCGGAGACGCGCCTGGCGAAGTCGCGCAATTACTGGATCTGCACGGCTCGTCCGGACGGGCGACCTCATTCGATTCCAGTGTGGGGATTCTGGATCGATGGTGCGCTATATTTCGGAACCGCTCGAGACTCACGCAAGTCCCGCAATCTGGCTCACAATCCGGCGATCTCCATCCATCTGGATTCTGGCGATGATGTCGTGATTCTGGAAGGAACAGCCGCCGAAGTTGATCCCAACGACAAGCCCACTTTCAGGAAGCTCGATGCCGCCTCGCGCGTGAAGTACAAGATGCCGATGACTGCCCCGCCGGGCGGAGTATCGGTTGTGTACCGCGTACGTCCGCATGTGGTGCTGGCCTGGACAGAGAAGGACTTTCCCAATAACGCAACCCGTTGGCAGCTTGAGGCCGGCACAGAATAACTTCGCTACAGTTCGCTCATGACACTCGACTTCAACCGCTTCGAAATTCTGACTTTCGACTGCTATGGCACCCTGATCGACTGGGAAACCGGACTCTTGTCCGCTCTGCGCCGCATCCTCTCCGCGCACGGCAAGAAGATCGACGACGCTACTCTTCTGGAACGCTACGGAAACTTCGAACAGCTTTCCGAGCAGGGCACATTCCATCCCTATCGCGAGGTTCTGCAATCGGTGGTGCGGCAGTTCGGCGACGAACTCGGCTTCGTTCCCACTGCCGAAGAAGTCCGCTCGTTGCCGGACTCGCTGGCCCTCTGGAAGCCCTGGCCAGATACGGTCGCGGCCCTGCGCCAGCTGAAAAGCCGCTACCGCCTGGCGATCCTCTCCAACGTCGATGACGATCTTTTCGCGGCTACGCGTCCCCGGCTCGAACTGGAATTTGATGAAGTCATCACGGCTCAACAGGCACAGGCCTACAAGCCGTCGCTAAAGATTTTTGAGTTCGCTTTAGCCCGCATCCAGGCTCCGGCTCACCGGATTCTCCACGTCGGCCAAAGCATTTATCACGACGTGATTCCAGCGCAAGCCCTGAGTCTGGCCACAGTTTGGGTGAACCGCCCTTCAGCGCGCGCGGGAGTCGGAGCCGTCAAGGCGGCACATGCGGAACCGGACCTGGAAGTTTCCAGCCTGGCGGAACTGGCAGAACTGACGGCCGCTGCGTTTAGATGAGGCTACGGAGAAGCTCGGTGACGTAGTTCATTTTGGGTGGCGCAGCACTTGCCGCGCTCGATACCTTGCTTGCTTAAGAATCGCCTCAGCCGCTGGGCGCTCGCTCGGGTATGGCCGCCACAGATTCATGAGGGAGCTTCTAGAAGTTAACCGGAACCTTCACGACTCCCATCTGAATCGCGCTCATCACCAGATCCACTTTGTTGTGAACTCCCAGTTTGCGCATGAGGTTGAATTTGTGCGCGTCCACCGTCTTCGCGCTCACACCCAAAGCTGACGCCGCCGAACGCACCGTTCTGCCCTCGACCAGAAGTTTCAGCACTTCGCGTTCGCGCGCGGTCAAAACCTGTTTTCGCGGCCTAAGGGTCTGTGTCGACCTCCGCCCCAGCCGCGGCATTTCGTACAAGGCGGGCGTGCCTCCAGCCGCGGCGCTCCTCACCATCCTCACAAGTTGCTCTGCCGTGGTCTGTCGAGGCAATGTCTGCTGCGTCTCGGCGGAAACGCTCACATGCGACGCAGGATCCTCCTCCGCCTGATTCAGAAACACCACCCTGCTCTGAGCAGAAACCTTCCGTATAAGGCGCTCCGCCTCTGGGCCGGAGAACCCCAGTGCGTGTGCATCCGCGATCACCACATCAGGCTGGCGCTCACAAACCAGGCGAAGCATCTCCGCGGCGTTTCCCGCCTCGCCGACCACCTCAAGATCGGGTTCGTCCTGCAGCAACCTCCGCACGCCTTCGCGCAGCAGTCCATACGAGTGCGCCAAAACGCAGCGAATCTTCTCGCCACTGTCAGCGTTCTCGGTTTGCGTCCGTGCGTGGGGAGACACAGTTCCTCCGAAACTCGGCGAAAGACCAGATCGCAAGCACCACGAGCCGCTCCACCGCCAAGTTAATTGTAGCCCTTTCAGCGGCCGTTAATGCGTGCAAGACTCGAAAAGCCGCTGCAGTTTTGCGGGTTACGACCCGGCGCCCCACGCGCTGCACCCGCGAACTCCGCATCTTGTACAATCGTGCATTCATGCTGCGCTATCTCACCGCAGGGGAGTCTCACGGCGAAGCCCTCATCGCCTATATTTCCGGCCTGCCCGCCGGAATTACGGTAGATCAGGCCTTCGTGGACCGCGAACTCTGGCGCCGCCAGCAGGGCTACGGCCGCGGCGGACGCATGAAGATCGAGCGCGACCGCGCCCACATCCTTTCCGGCGTGCGCCATGGCAAAACCATAGGATCGCCCATTGCGATTCAACTCGAAAACCGCGACTGGAAAAACTGGGAAGAGTCATTGCCCGTCGCCACAGGCGATGCCCGCAAGCACAAGCGCGTGTCTTCTCCCCGCCCCGGCCACGCCGACCTCGCGGGCGCGCTGAAATACAATTTCTCCGAAGCCCGCTATGTCCTCGAGCGCGCGTCCGCCCGCGAGTCGGCCGCCCGCGTCGCCATTGGAGCCCTTGCCAAACTCTTTCTTCGCGAGCTGGGCCTCGAGGTTCTAAGCCACGTAGTCACCACCGGCAGCGTATCTGTGCAAGGGGAAGTTTCGTGGGAGAAAATTCGTTCGCTCCGTCATCGGCAAAATGATCAGGAAAATGATCGCGAAGAAATTCTGCTGAACTGCGCCGACCCCGCCACCGAGCAGCGCATGAAGGAAGAAGTCGACAAAGTTCTCAAGACCGGCGATTCGCTCGGTGGTATCTTCGAGGTCGTGGCCCACAATGTTCCGCCGGGCCTTGGCACCTACGCCCAGTGGGACGAACGCCTCGACGCGCTCCTCGCCGCCGCCGTCATGTCGCTGCAGGCCGTAAAGGCCGTCGAGATTGGCTCCGGCGTCGCCGCTGCATTTTCTCCCGGCTCCGCCGTGCACGACGAAATCGGCTACAACGGCGCCGACGGTTTCACTGCGTTCTCCCGCACCCACAACAACGCCGGCGGCATCGAGGGCGGCGTTTCCAACGGCGAGGAGATTCGCGTCCGCGGCTATCTGAAGCCGATATCCACGTTGCGCCGTCCGCTGCAGTCGGTGGATTTCGCAACCCGTGAGCCGGTGAAGGCAGCGTACGAGCGGTCCGACGTTTGTGTGGTGCCCGCCGCCGGCGTTGCCGCCGAGGCTATGGTCGCGCTCACCCTGGCCCGCTGCGCTCTGGAAAAATTCGGCGGCGATTCCATGCTCGAAACGTTGCGCAATTTTGCAGGCTACCGCCAGCAATTGAAAAACTATTGATTGAGAAATTTACTGATTCAACGCTACCGATCCAAAACTACGAATGATCTACCCCATTGTGAAATTCGGCGATCCGATCCTGGAGAAACCCTCCGCGAAGGTAACCGTTTTCGACGAGGAACTGAAAACCCTCATCGACGACATGTTCGAGTCCATGTACGCCGCCCGGGGCGTGGGCTTGGCCGCGCCGCAGATCGGCATCGCCCGCCGCATCGCCGTCGTCGATATCACCTTTCAGGAAGACCCCGAGGCCAAGCTGGTTCTCATCAATCCGGAAATCATTCACACCGAAGGCCACCACACGCAAAGCGAGGGCTGCCTGAGCATTCCCGATTTTCGAGAGAACGTGAAGCGCGCCCTCAAAGTCACCATCCGCGCCCAGGACGTGCATGGAAAAGTTTTCGAAAAAACCGGCGAGGAACTTCTCGCCCGCGCCTTCCAGCACGAAACCGATCATCTGAACGGCAAGCTCTACATCAGCCGCATCAGCGCGCTGAAACGCGACCTGATGAAACGCAAGATCCGGAAGATGGTCAAAGCCGGAGAATGGTAACGCATCGCACAGAGCTGAGAGATTGACTCATCGGATGATTGAGTCAATGATTCAATGAGTCAATGTCTCAATCCCTCAATCTCGTTTTCTGCGGCACACCGCGATTCGCCGTGCCCACGCTCGAAAAGCTCGCCGCGTCCGGTTTCAAAATTCTTCTGGTCGTGACTCAGCCCGATCGCCCCAAGGGCCGGGGCCTGGAGCTGGTGCAGTCGCCCATCAAGCAGTTCGCTCTGCAGTTGGGATTGCCCATCACTCAGCCCGACAAGATCAAAACGAATGACGAATTTCGTGCGCAGCTCACCACTCTCAAGCCCGATGCGATCGTCATAGTCGGCTACGGCCGCATCATTCCGCCATGGATGCTCGCCCTGCCGCCCCTCGGCAACATCAATCTGCACGCCTCTCTCCTGCCAAAATATCGCGGCGCGGCGCCGATTCAGTGGGCGATTGCGCGTGGAGAAACTGTCACCGGCGTTACCACCATGCGCATCGACGCCGGGCTCGACACCGGCGACATCCTGCTGCAACGTGAATTGCCCGTCGCGCCTGAGGACACGGCAGAAACGATCTCACCTCGTCTCGCGGCCATCGGCGCCGAACTCACCGTCGAAACCATGCGCGGCCTGCACTCAGGATCGATTCATCCCCGGTCGCAGAATCACGCGCATGCCACGCTCGCGCCCATCCTCAAGAAAACCGACGGCAGCGCAGACTTTTCTCTTTCGGCGACAGAAATCGTCAATCGCATTCGCGGCTTCCAGCCCTGGCCCGGGGTCTACACAAAGTTTCGTGGCAAGACTCTTCAGATCTGGAAAGCGCGGCCGTTCGATAAAGTTCTGCCTCTGGCACAGCTGCATGCCGAGGGAGATCGTCTGCTCGTCGGCTGCGGCAGCAAATCATCACTTGAACTTCTCGAACTCCAGTTAGAAGGCAAGAAGCGCATGTCCGCCTCCGATTTCCTGCATGGCTACCGCCCGAAGCCCGCCGAGAGCCTCGGCTGAGCTTTGCGTCTCGGCGTTACTCTGTGCCCTCTGTGGTAAAGAATGACGTCGCAACTGTGTGCCTGCCGTCTTCCGCCCACCACCCGCTTCAGTCATACTGAAACCTTGAGGCCAGAAACTCGTCCACCGAAGCCCCAGTGCTCGCCCTCCCGCGCTGCCGCGTTCGACATTCTGCTGCGGGTTGAGCGCGAGTCTTCCTACGCCGCGGAACTTCTGCACTCTGCCACCTACGAAACGGCCTCGCCTGCCGATCATGGTCTAGCGACGGAACTGGTCATGGGCGTCTTGCGCTGGCGCTCCACGCTCGACGAAGAAATTTTACGGACTTCTTCGCAGGCTGTTTCCAAACTCGATCTTGAAGTTCTCACCGCGCTGCGCCTCGCTCTTTATCAACTCCGCAAGCTCGACCGCATCCCCCCGCGCGCGGCCATCTACGAGAGTGTCGAATTAGTGAAGCGAGCCCGCAAGCGTTCTGCTGCGCCATTCGTGAACGCCGTGCTGCGCAAGCTGGCTGCGGCCGCGCCGCTGCCGCACGCTTCAGCTTCCAACGAAGAACCTTCCGTCTCCGCCGACTCGCTCGCCCACGCCTTTGCGCATCCGCTGTGGCTGGTGGAACGTTGGGCACGTGCATACGGACTCGCAACCGCACGCCAGATCTGTCAGTACGATCAATCCGTGCCAGCAACCGCCATCCGCCTGCGCGATGCTGCCGCCGAAAACGATCTCCGCGCGGAAGGCATCGAACTCGCGCCCGGAGCCTTGCTTGCCTCCGCGCGCCGCGTGCCCACAGCAAACATTTCGCAAGCCCGCGCCCTTCGCACCGGCCAGGTCGTGATTCAGGATGAAGCTTCGCAACTGGTTGCCGCGCTAGTCGGCCGCGGTTCTCACATCCTCGATTGCTGCGCAGCTCCCGGCGGCAAGACGCTTGCCATGGCCGACTACAATCCCGACGCAACGATCACGGCAGTCGAACTTCACCCGCACCGCGCGCGCCTATTACAGAAGCTGTTACGCTCCGCAGAACCGTCCCGTTCCGCTCAGCCTCACAACATCCAGATCATCACCGCCGACGTGCAGACCGCGCCTCTGCATGCCAACTTCGATCGTGTGCTCGCCGACGTCCCTTGTTCCGGCACCGGCACGCTCGCCCGCAATCCCGAAATCAAATGGCGCCTTCAACCGGATGATCTCGAAGATCTCCATGCCCGCCAGCTCGCAATCCTGCGCTCGGCGCTAACGCAGGTCGCACCTGGCGGACGGCTCATCTACTCCACTTGTTCGCTGGAAAAAGAAGAAAATGAAGATGTGATAGAAAAGGCTCTGGAAGCGAACTCCGCGTTTCGCCTGCTCAATATCCGCCCCGAACTCGACCGCCTCAAGTCTGAAGGCGTCCTGACCTGGCCCGATCTCGCGTCGCTTACTCGCGGCCCGTTCCTGCGTACGCTCCCCGGCATCCACCCCTGCGATGGGTTCTTCGCTGCAATCTTCGAAAAGCAGTAGAGAGTTTCCCGCCGAACTTCTAACTCGGCATTTCTCCGCACTTCTCACCGAACTTCGAAATTCACAAACCCTCCCGCCACAATCTTCTGTCCCGGCGGCGGCGTTTGCGACACGATAATACTCGCGGGCGTGGCCTGTGTCGGCGCCGCGCCAACAGGCGCGGGAGTTGCCGCAGACGGATTTGCCAGCGAAGGAAATGTCGAATCATTCGCGGGAGGCGTTGGTGCTGGCGGCGGTGCTACGCCCACATTCCCCAACTTGAAGCCCGCATCCTGCAGCGTACGGCTCGCGCTTCCGAGCGACTGTCCCAGAAAACTCGGCATCGTGAAAACCTCCGGATCCGGCGCGGCCGTGAGCAGTAAACTGATTTTCGGCGCGGCCACCTGGCTCGCATTCGCCGCCGGACTCTGCGCCAGCACCTGATCCGCCGGCAACCCCGGAATCTGCACCTCTGCGGTCGAAACCAGCTCCAGCCCGCGCCGCCGAATATTCAATTCCGCGGCATGTTCACTCTGCCCAGTCACGTCCGGAATTGCGACCCGCAACGGTCCCAGGCTCTGCGCCACGCGCACCTGCCAGCCCCTCCTGACTTTTGTTCCCGGCGGCGGAAGTTGCGACATGATCCTCCCCTCGGGAATTTGCGGGGAATAATATTGCCGCTCGATCTCAACCAGCAGTCCAGGTCCAGACACCGCTCGTTCCGCCTCCGCTGGCGAAAGCCCCACCAATGTAGGGACCACAACTTCCTGCCCGTGAATCGCAAATCGCATCGCCGTCAGCGCGGAGACTAGCGCCACCGTCACCAGCACCAGCGCCAGCATCGCAAATCGAAAAAAAGATCGCA
>JBAUAN010000211.1:0-23641 GCA_049675725.1 Candidatus Sulfotelmatobacter sp.
CGCTTGGAAATCCCGCAAACGGCGCGGGATTCCCACTTTCCCACAGCCCCGGCGACGGCTGGTTAATTTACTAAACCGGACATATCACGTGCTACAAAAACCGGACATTCTAACTTGCTACCGACACGATGAGCCCTTCCAGGTAGTGGACCAGTTTCGTTTTCCACAGGGGCGGTGCTAGGATGAAGCCCCGTCAGCGCCCGGTTTCTGCCAAGTGGGATTTTAACTCCGAGAGATGGAAACTGTGGCCGTGGAAGCATTGGATGACTATCGGCGTAGGGTTGCTCGCAACCGACAGCAAATTTAATAGCGTGCGGCCAAATCATGCAATCCTGCTGTCGGATACTCTCGGTTCTTTCGGTGACATTTTCGCGCATCCCCGCCTGCATAAGATGATTATCTATCCTGAGAACGGCGTTTATACAACGTCCGCAAACGAGATAGACAAAGCGGCGGAATTTGTTCCGATGATGAATCAAAACATTGCAGGCGTGCCCATGATGCGGCGGACCTACGGCGATATTTTGCAGATGATGAATGCGTCGTTGTTTCTCTACAGACAGCAAAGATTTCAGCTTGAGGTATTGCCAGATTTTCGACTTCCGCCAGAAGCATTTGACCCGAGAATATCCGCCAATCAGCTTCCTCCCAAGAAAGAACGTCAGATTCAAGAGTGTTGGCTGGAATTCGACATGGGCTTTTATCTTCTGGTAGCTGCATTCGATTATGCAGGACAGGCGCATCTGTTCCACATTGACAGCCTTGGGAAAGTAACTTATGTCTCATTTCCTGGTTTCGGCGCGGTCGGCATCGCGGCAGCGCAGACTACATTTTGGTTGAGCCACAGGGCGCAAAGATTGGGGATGAGTGTTAGGCGATCTGCCTATCATGCGTATGAGGCCAAGGTGTTGGCAGAGGACTCGCCGCACGTCAACGATCATATCGACATGCTGATTGCGAACAAGGATAAATACTGGTTTTCTTCTACGCATCCCATGCAGGGGCCAGACTTAGGGGCAGGTTCTCCGGTCACGATTGCTGATTTACGGGAATGGTTCGGGACGCATCGCCCACGCGATACAGACGATCTGGATTAGGCGACCGTCTCGCCTAGCGCCTTCCGAACCAGATCGCTTCCAATCGTGGAAGCCTTAACGGTCGGTTTCGGGAGAATCGCGCATAGTTCCTCAAGAGTCCAAACGTGATCGGAAAGGCCAGCTTCCATTGCGGGCGTGACTTTCAACGTCTGGTGAATCCGGCAGAAGTTATAAAACATGTAGTGCAGCGCGACGGAATGCGCGTGGTTCTCAACCTTCTTGCTGAAACCATTGGTCAGGCGAGTAAAGCGGCGCATGTGCATCCGCATGGTTAAATTCTGACGCTCAACATAAGACGTGCTCACATGCTTGGGGTCGGGGTTCCCGCTGACAACCTTCATGTCGGCCCCGATGCACTTCGCTGGGGAATAGCGCGTGTGAGTTTCTGCGGGAGCGCCGTAGATTTTCTGTAGTTGTGCGTAGTCGCAATCCATGCCGAATGCGCCTTCGACGGCTTCCAGATAAGCGCGGTGACCGTCTGTCGTGACTTGCACGCGGCCAGTGATTCGGCTGGCGCAATCGTTCATAAAATCCATTGCCCATCCCACATCCCGTCCGCCTACGAGGTACGAAACAACCAGCTTGGTATCGGCGTCGATTCCAACCCACGTCCAAACGTCGCCCCAGCCTTCTTGCTTCTTTTCCGGGCTGGCGTTCTTCGCTTTGGCTCCGACGAACTGCCAAATCTCATCGGCCTGTAGACGTCGCACGCGAAGGTTGCGGACGTAGCGGTCATGGTAACCAGCGCACGCGGCTCCGAGATCGGCCAGCAGCTTCACGATGGTGGTTTTGGAAACTCCGGTCATCCGAACGGTAGCGCGAACGGAACAGCCTTCGATCAGGCAGCTAACGACTTTGGCGCGGGTCGCATTGTCTAGGCAATTCATACTTACTCTTATACTCCAGCCGCTTTAGCATGTCAAGAAAATAGTGCGAGAGGGCGCATAAAACCTGTGGATTTATTAATCTTTAAGGTCTTGATCGTATTCGGAAGAGAGAACAAATTCGATAGCTGATTTAAGTTCCGGCTTGATACTAATTTTGTGGTTCGTGTACATGATCAGACCGCTAGGTATGGCCCTAGCGGTGAAATTCTTAACAGCAATTTCATTGAAATCGCCGTCTAGGGCCATTGTGTGGACTTCCCCACGATCATCGATATGACGGAGAATCCGTCTTCCAATCTCTCCTAGTTTCTTGATTTCTGCCGATACGAGATGTCTTCGTCGCTCCTCTTGCGGCGATACTTGTGGAATAGCCTGTCGGTGCAACAAAAGTTCGTTTTCCTTGGTGAGTGCGTCAATTGTTTCAGATTGGCGCGAGTGAAGATTTACAGGCGAGATGACGACATAATTGCGAATGGCCTCCAATGTCGAGAGGATCATGTAGACCGCGATGATGATGGCTATTGTTATCCACATTTCCATAAAGGAGCTATGAGCCTTGCGTTTCCAGAGGAACTGAGCGGCAGAGGCAAGTACGCCGGGGATTGCACGATACGGCGAAAAGATTTTGGCTCGTGGGCGTTCCCGCCATGCCATCCGCCAGTAGGACGCCCACTGAGATTTTTGATCCATTGAAGCTTCGTGACACAGGCACACACTCCCGTGGTACTATTGGATTGCGCTGAGACGCACAAATCCGATAGTTTCTAAAACGCCCTGATTCCTGTCAGGGCGTTTTAGTCTTGGAGTGATTTTCCCGCCATTATAATTCCGTGCGAGATGGAACTGAGCAATATAAACTTCGCGGGACCGTTTTCTTGGTTTGGTGCGACGAACTGTCCATGCGTGTACGACGTGTCTGAGGCGCAGAAGGCTGGGATTTACCTCTGGACCGTACCGCTTTCGGACGGCCATCTCATCTACTACGTGGGCGAAACCGGACGCAGCTTTGAGATTCGGCTGCGCCAGCATTACGAAGAACTTGTCAGCGCCCGGTATCACGTCTATTCCGCCGTGGAGTTTGCCCGAGGCGAAAAGCTCATGCTCTGGCCTGGTCGTTGGGACGTGAAAGACCGCAAGTCCGACGCTGAGTGCCAAGCGAATCGCTCACGCTTATCTGAGCCGATTCGGGAGATGATCTCTCAATTTCGCTTCTTCCTCGCGCCTCTCACTTGCGACATGCGGATGCGCCGCCGGATCGAAGCCGCTATCGCGCTCCCGCTGTATGCTCTATCCGGCAACGTGGGAGCTTTCCAAGACAGGGGCGTCATTTACCAGCCGCGAACGGAGGACGAAGAACCTGTAGAATGCGTAATCAGTGCGCCAATGCCGTTTCTGGGAGTGCCAGAACGGTTCTTGGCGTAGAAGGCTAGGAGGAGAGTCATGTCCACTGCGAATTTTGAAGTGCTGAATCAGCGGGAAGTGTCCGTAGGATCGGAAGAACGAACGGGAGGCTGGCGGTTGTGGTTTCAGTGGGGACAATATCGTCGCACCGACAATAACGAAACCGAGAGAGGCTATCGTTTTATTTGGCAACGGCCCGAAGCCGATGGCGGTAGTATGCAATCAAGACCACCATTGATTCACTCGGCGGCACAACTGTTTGAGTTGCTAAGATTGGCGTCAGATGCGGGCTGGTTTGGAGTTTGTGAACACGAAGCGACTCCAGAGGAATCGGTCAACGCTGTAGCCTAGAGCGGTGATTGCCGCGATTTCTTCCAACGCGCTTTGGCAGCTTTGGCGGCAATTTTAGACCTCTGGGCTTTCGTCATAGTCTTGAGACGGCGCTTTCCGCCGATCTGACCACCTTTGCGCCCAATCGCGGCCATGTACTCGGAGATGCTTGCGGGAGATGCGCTCGTGGTCACCTTGGGCCGTTCCGGTTCTGGCGGGGGAATCTGGCCTGTGGAGACAGCGACAGTCCAAGCAGCGAGTTGGTTTGGGTCACGCGGACGTTTGCCCTTGCCGATTGTCATTGCATCCCCATGATGCCACAGTCGGGATGCTAAAGCGAGACTGTGGAAATTGAAACTGGTCCACTACCCCCTTCCACGACGAGTGGAGTGGAACTGAATCTAACCACTGAGGGCACTAAAGCACTTCGGAAATCCGTACGGGTCAACTGCCTGATAAAGTTATTAGCGTCATGCTGCTGCGACAGGCGAAGCGTGGTCTCAGGATTGCCGTGCTGGTGCTGGCAGGGTTGGCGGCTGCGGTCTACTGCGGAGACTACGTTGTGTTCCGGATTCGCGTGGCGGCGAACTGGAATCCCTACGGGTCGGTCACCGTGGAGCCTTACTACGCGGTTGCGCAGAAAAGCGGCAAGACGCAGTTTATCTTTCAGCCGCCGCAGCCCGAGACCTGCATTCATACTCTACTGCCACACGCGGGCTACAGCACCTGCTGGTATTTGAGCCGGCATCCCGAACCGCGCACCGACATCTGAAAACGGAGAATAGTGCTACACGGCCTGCAGTCAAGCAGATGCAGGGGCATCGTAGGGGGCCGCCTGATCATCTAATAAAGTAGCGAATAAGGCTAGGAATTGGCAGGAGGATTGTTATGAAGCTGTTACAGGTACAAGGGTTCGCAAGCTTGTTCCTGGCAGCGGTTCTATCTGTGCCTGCATGGGGAACGACCGCGGGCTCAAATTCAGCTGTGCCGGGGACTTTGAATTATGTTGAGGGGCAGGCTTACCTTGCGGGTGAGCGCCTCGACCACAACTCGGTGGGGAAGGCTACGGTAGAAACTGGGCAGACGTTAAGTACGGAAACAGGTAAGGCGGAGATTCTTTTGACGCCGGGCGTGTTTCTGCGCGAGGGTGATCACACGTCGGTCAAAATGGTAGCGGCCGGTCTGGCTGATACAGAGATGAATCTGACGGAAGGCCACGCCATGATTGAGGTGGACCAGATCTATCCACAGAACAACATCCGCATCGTGGAAGGCAATGCGACCGCGAGAATCATGAAGGCGGGCCTCTACGACTTCGATCTGCAACAAAATGAACTGCGGGTGTTCGATGGGCAGGCGATGGTGCAGGAGGGCGACCGGCAGATCAAGGTGAAAGGCGGGCACGAGCTTGCCGTAGCCGCGAACGGGCCGGAGAAGGCGGAGAAGTTCGATAAGACGGCTTTGAGCGCCGATGACCTCTACCGCTGGAGCAGTTTGCGCTCCGACTACGTGGCTGAGGCCAACGTGGATGCTGCGCGGATCGTGGTAGCCGATGGCTGGTATGGTGCTGGCTTCTGGGGTCCGGGATGGTGGGGTCCGGGTTGGGGTGGATGGTATTGGGATCCGTGGTTCTCGGCATTCACTTTCATGCCAGCGGGAGGAATTTTCTACAGCCCGTTCGGGTGGGGATTCTATTCGCCGGGGATGGTCTACCGAGCTCCGTTCTACGGTGGACATTTCTATCACACGTTTAATGTGAGGAACGTTCGCGCGTGGGGGCCGGGTCAGCACTATGCAGCCAGTGGCGCGTATTCGCACGGCGTCTATCGGGGAGCCGGAGCGGCGCGTGGCGCTTTCCACGCAGGGCCAATGATGGCAACAGGAAGTATGCGTGGGGGATCAGGCGGTGGAGGGTTCCACGGCGGCGGTGGAGGTGGTTTCCACGGTGGAGGAGGTTTCCACGGCGGCCGCTGAAAAAGGCTAGCGATGAAGCGGGGCGAAATCTGCCTCGCTTTTTTTATGTTCGGATTCGGCTACAATGACGTTCACTCCGGAGCCAAGAAGGATGGTCATGGATAGGAAATCCGCTTTTTCACCGCCGCATTATTGGGTGATCGCTCTCTTTGTGTTTGCTATGGCTGTAGCGCCGGCTGTGGCGGCCAACTCGGCCAGCAAGATGGCTGCGGCGGCTTCCGATCCGAGGCTGGAAAATGCTTACCGCTTTCAGCGGGGCGGGTGGACGTATGTGCATCTGGAAGGGACGCCTGCGGAGATTGGGTTCCAGCACGGATCTCTTCTGGCACCGGAGATTGCGGATGCGTTTGCGGCGATCCAGCTTTTCGACACGCGCGAGACGCAGCGCGATTGGGAATTCTTCCGCACGACGGCGCGCGAAATGCTGTGGCCGCACATTGATTTGGAGTATCAGCAGGAGCTGCAGGGCATTGCCGACGGAGTGAAGTCGCAGGGCGTGAACCTGGATGTGTATGACATTGTTGCGCTGAACGCGTTCGAGGAAGTTCCTGACTATTACGTGCCCTGGCTGAACAAGAAGAACAAATCGGAAAAGTCGGGGAAGTCGCCGAAGCTGGTTGCGCCGGGAAACTGCAGCGCGTTTATCGCGACCGGGAGTTACACCAAGGACCGCCAGATTGTGATCGCCCACAACAATTGGACCAGTTATCTGGCGGGCGAGCGCTGGGTGGTGGTCTTTGATATTTTGCCGGAGCATGGGAGCCGCATATTGATGGACGGCTTTCCGGGAGTGATAACCAGCGACGACGATTTCGGGATTAATGCGGCGGGGATCATGAGTACGGAAACTACCATCACGCAATTCGAGGGATGGGATCCGAACGGGAAGCCGGAGTTCATGCGGTCGCGCAAGGCGCTGCAGTATGCCAAGAGTATTAATGATTACGTGCGCATTATTAAGGAAGGTAACAATGGCGGATATGCCAACGACTGGCTGATTGGTGACCGCAAGACGGGCGAGATTGCTTACCTCGAACTGGGGCTGAAGAATACTCCGCTGTGGCGTACGAAGGATGGATATTTTGTGAGCTCGAATTTTCCGCGCGATCCGAAACTGATTCGAGAGGAGACGACGGGGTTCGATGTGAACGACGCTTCGTCGTCGGCGAATGCGCGGCATGCGCGCTGGGAAGAGTTGATGCTGCAGTCGAAGGGCAAGATCGATGTGGAGATGGCGGAGGGTTTTTTGGCGGATCACTTTGACAGCTATGACAAAGTCGGCGGGGCTACGGTGAAGAACCAGCCGAATGAACGCTCGCTGTGCGGGCACGTCGACGTGTCGCCGCGGGGCGTGAAGGAATGGGAGTGGGCGCCTTACAATCCCGGGGGCGCGGTGCAGGGCAAAGCTAGCGACAGCAAGATGACAGCGAATATGAGTTTTGTGGCGCGGGCGGGGCATCCTTGTGGGGCGGATTTTATCGCCGCGGATTTTCTGGAGAAGCATCCGGAGTATGCGTGGCAGAAGCCGCTGTTGCGGGATATGAAGGCGGGGCCCTGGACTACGTTTGTGGCGGGGCAGAAGGGTGGGGAATAGGGGTGGGGATTGAGCGCTGGCAGTAGGGAAGAATTCCGCGCGGGCTTCGCCCAGCGCGGGACGGCCGAGGCGGCCGTCGCCACATGAGCATCGACGGCGTGACTTGTGGGCGGGAGGCTCGTCTAACTGGAACGGGAGGGGAATTTTTATGAAGGAAACGCCGCAGCAGTATACGCAGCGAATTGTTGGGTTTATGGACGGGAAGAAGCCGCTGGCGGTGCAGGCGGCTACGGCGAAGAAGCTGGAACGTCTCATTAAGGGCGTCCCGGCGAGCAAGCTGCGCAAGCGTCCCGCGCCGGATAAGTGGTCGGTGGGGGAGATACTGGCGCATCTGGCGGAGGCGGAGATTGTGGGCGGGTTCCGCATGCGCATGATTCTGGGCGCGCCGGGGACTCCGATTGCGGCGTTCGATCAGGATGCGTGGGTGCTTAGCGGGCATTATTCGAAGCGCGATCCGAGGAAGTCGGTGGAGCAGTTTCGCGTGGTGCGGGAAGCGAATCTGGCCCTGCTGAAGGCTCTGACTCCGGAGCAGTGGAAACACTACGGGATGCATTCCGAGCGGGGGCAGGAAACGATTGAGCATATCGTGAGGATGTTTGCGGGGCACGATCTAAATCATTTGCGGCAGATCGAGGCGATTCTGGAATAGCGCTGCGCCGGAAGCGATGCGGCACCCAAAATCAAGTTAGACTCCCACCATGCCGTGCGCGACGCTTGACTCGCCAAACCGACAGGCTCTTCGCTTTCTCGGAATCGCGATCGCGGTTTCGGTGGTGCTCTCGTTTCCCATCGAGCAGGTCACGCATACCACACAGGCGCCGGGGCGTTACTGGTTCCAAAATTCGTGTGGCAGCGTTGAGTTTCTTTTGAATCTTGGCCTGATCATCCAGGCAATTTTAACTCCGCTGTTTGTTTTCTTGCTGCCAGGGCCCGGGTCCATTTTTCCCGGGAAGGTTCCGTCCTCTTCCCTCGCTTCGGTTCGCCCGTCATCTCCTACTGTTGATCGAGCGCTGGCTCGTCCGGAGGATCACGCCAGCGCGAGATCGCGGGGGATTGCGAGTTCGGTTGAGGCGCGATCTCTCCTCATGGTGGTTGCGGTGGTGATTGGGATCATTGGGCTTTTGATGTTTCTGAGGAGCGGTTGGCAACTGAAGCACATTGAATTTTTCGCCGGTAAATCTTCTTCAACATCGGTGACCTGGTTGCGATCGGCCGCGCTCTCTGAAACTGTGATCGAGCTTATCGTCGGTCTGGCCGGAGTCGGTGCGGCAATCTTTCTGTTGTGCCTCTACATGCCGTCGCAACCGGCGCTGTACATGCTGGTGGGATGGTTGTCGGCAGCAGCGGTTCCTTTTGCGTGGTGGTACGGCGTTCGGGGGTACGCCGAGCTTCATGGAGAGTGCGCAGCGCTCTTTGATTCGAGCCTGCCGGTGCATGTTTTTCAGCCGGATTTTCTGGCCGACTGCGCACATTACTTCAAGTTCCTGAGCGGATTCTCAGCGGTCTGGGTGGGGGTGACAGCGGGCGGGTTACGTCTGCAATCGGCTCGCGCGGCTGAGGGTAATTCTTCCGGGAACGAATTTGCGTCAGTTCCAGAATTTCTTTTGGATCTATCTGATCGGTTGGGCGGTGCAATATCGTCTGGGCCAGTGGTTGACGGTGGTTTCGATCTACGCGAACCAGGAATGGGTCACGTACTCCGTGGTGAGCTTTGTTTATATTATTGCCAGTTCCTTGTGGTCGCTGGCCTTCATCCGTTTCTTCTGGAACCAGCGACTGCGGACGCGGTGGCAGTACGTGGGCGTAGCGTTTTGCGGGACCTTCGTGATTTGCCTGTTGACCGCCCTCACGTTTTTCTGGCTCATGATGTGGGCTGGGCCGGCCCTGGCGCCGCTGGTCGCGCTGAATCTATCGGGCGCGGCATGGGCTTTGACGGTGGGCACGTGGCGGTGGCGTGCATTGCAGAAGCCCGCTCCGATCGTCGCGGCGGGGGATGGAACTCAGCCGCAGAAAAAACGGCCAGGTCTTCTCGGTTTGCGGGCGATAGAAATCGTTGGCATTGCCATAGGCGTTTTTATGCTGGCGGCAGCCGTCTTGGCCTACGTGGCTTTTGGCTACCTGACTTATAAATTCGAGCATCACCAGTAGGCAAGGTGCCTGCGGGGCTTCGCCCGCGCGGGACGGCCGAGGGCGGCCGTCGCCACATGAGCATCGCTGGACAGCCGAGGTCCGCCCTCAACATAAGAATTGCTTGGCTACGCTAAGAGCGGGGCGCCAAAAGGGGAAATCGAAAGGTGCGAACCTTAGGGTGCCTCCGTCTTCGTTTGTGCTGCGAGATGCTTCGGCGGATTGGACATAAACAGGATATACTTGAGTTACTTAACCTCGAAGACAGTTCACTAGAGTTGCGCCTTCGCGATTGAGAGATCGAGAGGCGCATTCGTTGGATTCGCGAGTATTTCCGCACAATTCATCTTGGACGTCATGCTGTAGCCCAACAGGACAGGGCTGCTATAGCCTCGCCTCTCGGTTTAGAAAATCCGCAACAGCGTAGGCGCAAGTGCTCCCGCCGGGAGTGTGGCAGCTGGTAAGGTTCGTTCACTAACCCGAATCAACAGGAGTTCAATATGTCCGGAATCAACGGTGACAAATCCAGATTTCATCGGGAACGCAAACAGAAGATTGCCAAGCGGAACCGAAATCGAGAACTCTTGAAGAACCTGATTGAACAGCCGAAGCCGGTGGCGTCCGGTTCCGGGACGAAAGCCAAGGTGGTGACGGAATGACCACAACCATGGTTGCGGCGGCGCTTTTGGAGCCGATGCCGAATGCACTCAAGAAAAAGCGGGTTCTACTGGTGGACGCCTCGCCGACGAAACGCGAAATGCGTGCCGAGTCGATGAGAAAGCTGGGCATCGATGTGGACTGCGCGGCTGACATCAGCGAAGCGCGTTCCTGGTGGCGGGCTGCGCTGTATAACCTGGTGCTTATGAATGTGGAAAATGACCTGGGTCATCGGGACAAATTTTGCGATGATGTGCGCGGTGCGACACCGCCGCAGCAGTTGGCGTTTCTGGTGGGCGGGCCGGACTTTCTGGCGAACCTGCCGATGGCGGAGGAAGATTCCTCTGCCCGGAAGAACGGCGATTATTCCAACACCGGCGATGTGAAGGCGGCCATGACAGCGGATATTGCCGGCGATCTGGGGCAACGCTGGGGAATTCTGGAAGCGTCGCGGCGAATCTCGGCAGTGCGGTCGCTGTCGCACGCTCGTACTAAGGCGCTGCGCGATAGACCTGCGCCGCCGCGGGATTCTGAAATCCGGCTGTCGAAGCGGGCGGGTGAATCCCGGTCGCTGGATGATTTACTGAGAGAGGAAATGCAATGAAGAATCTTTATGTTGGCAATCTACCCCACAGCACGACGGAAGCGGAACTGCGCACGCTGTTTGAGACCCACGGAGCCGTGGAAAAAGTGAGCGTCGTTACCGACCGGGAGACTGGCCGGGCGCGCGGTTTCGGGTTTGTGGAAATGACCAACGCCGGCGAAGCTGAAAAGGCGATTGCAGCATTGAACGGAACGCAGTTGGGCGGACGAGCGTTGACCATCAACGAAGCTAAACCGAAGACTGACCGGCCCAAGAGCGGCGGCGGCGGACAGCGGTTTGGTGGTGGGGGTGGAGGGGGACGCGGACGCGACGATTACCAGGGACATGCGCGCCAGCCGCGCGAGCCGCGCTGGTAGGTTTTTGCCGCTGAAGTTTTGCGGCGAAACATTTTTGCTGGGATCAGGAAACATTCGTCCGGTGCGGCACCTTGCGCGGACTATCAGCTTGCTGAACATTCTCGCTGAGTATCGCTGAGAAACTATCGAGATTGGGAGACTGGGTATGCCACGAGGCCGATCGACATTTACGAAGCGCCAGAAGGAACAAACGCGCCAGCAGAAACAACGGGACAAAGCCGAGCGCCGGGTACAGCGCAAGCAGGACAAGCCGGAAGGCAGCGTTGACGACCTGGACGACCTGCAGGAACACGCCCGAGCGCAGGCGGCTCTATTCAACATCGGAGTGGAAGAACCGACCGCAGAAGAACCCGCCACGGATCGCGGGCACGAGCGCTAAGGGCTAGGCCGAAAGAGTAAGGTCAAAAGCTCGCGGGCAGGAGTGACCGCGCCACACCTGCAAAGGCAACGTCAAAAAAATGGACGGGAATGTCCGTCCTACACAACCAGAGTCAACACCAAGTCAAAGGCGGGCGGGCGAGAGTGCCCGCCCCACACAAACAAAACCAACATCAAAAGCGACGGACAAGAGTGTCCGTCCTACACGAACACCTCGCCGGGTAACGCGGTCAGGGTGCGGCTGGCCAGCGTGTTCTGAATTACCGGCTTCGGGCGATTTTCCGACGATGGATCGAGCTGCTTGCGTTCGATGCGCAACTTCAGAGTACGCTCGATGTCGCGCAGTTGCAGAATTTCAGCGGCGGCGACCAGCGTGGTGGCGTGGCCTTGGGATCCCATCCGGCCGGTGCGGCCGACGCGGTGTATGAAATCCTCCGCCATTTTCGGCAGGTCGTAGTTGATGACGTGAGCCACGTCGTCGCAGTGCAAGCCGCGCGAGGCAATGTCAGTAGCGACGAGGATCTGGTGACGGCCATCCTGGAATCCGCTTAAGGCTCCGTTGCGCTGCGACTGCGAACGGCCGCCGTGAATCAGAGCTGCCGAAAAGCCCTCGCGCGACAGCGTCTTGGCCAGGCGTTCCGCGCCACGCTTGGTGCGGGCGAAGATGAGAGTCTGGCCAGTTTCCGATTGCAGCAACTGCCGCAGAACGTCGAGCTTCTCTCCCGGACGCACTTCGTAAGCTTTCAACTGCACGCTTTCCGCGGGCTTGAGCACCGAGCCCAGAGCCGCACGTACGGGCTCATGCGTGTATTCATGTACTAGACGCGCGACGGAACTCTCCATAGTCGCCGAGAAGCACAGAGTCTGGCGGCGCGTGGGCAATGCTTCCACGATGCGCTGGATTGCGGGCAGAAAGCCCATGTCGAGCATGCGGTCGGCTTCGTCAAGCACCAGCATCTTGATGTGGCGCACGTCGGCGAGGCGGCGATCCATAAGATCCTGCAGGCGTCCGGGAGTCGCGATGACCAATCCGGTTCCAGCGCGCAGGCCATCGATCTGGGCCTTTTCCGAGACGCCTCCGATGACCAGCGCTGCCCGGGGCAGAGCTTTGTCGCGGATGTTCTCGTAGGCTTCGTGGACTTGCATGGCCAGTTCGCGCGTGGGCAATAGCACCAGCACGCTGGGGTTGCGCGACGGTTCGCGCCGCAACAATTCGATGGCGGGAATCAAGAAGGCGAGGGTTTTTCCGGTGCCGGTTTGGGCGGTGCCGATTACGTCTTTGCCTTCAAGCGCTGGAGGAATCGCGCATTCCTGGATAGGGGTTAAGGTTGTGAATTGAGCCGCTGCCAGCTTCTGCTGCAAAGCAGAAGACAAGGGCAGTTCGGTGAATGTAGTCATTAACGTTTGGTTCTTTCTGGAGGGGCCTGTTGTCACACACACTCAGACACACGTCTGGAGTTTCCATGCCGCTCACGTTCAATTTTAGATTGGCGCTGAAAAAGACGGCAGGCAGGAAAAGCGGAGATGAAACTGGTCCGATGAAACGAACTCAACGAGGACCACCGCGTGACGAGCAAACCGCAGTAAAAGCGTCAAGAACAGTATAGCAGATAATCTGGCGGGGGACTCGGCCTGGATACTATCGGCAGGAAATCCCAGGTACCCCAAAGTAATAGCGGAGAGGGAGGATCACACTCCGGTGCGTGAGCGGCCTTGGCTCAAGTGCTGAACAAACTGCGCTTTAGAAAGCCCACGGTGGTGGTTCACTAGCGGGAACAGCAAGAACGGCTTAAAATGTCAATCTCTCTTCGCCTCGCGACTGGCACGGCATCCGTCGAGTACAAGGTCTACGACAATGACAAACGCAAGCCCAACGCAAAATGTGGCCAACCAACTGCCCGCGGCAGATGGGCTGGCAATCGTTCGTCTCACGATCGGCGCAATGTTTATATCGGTCTTCTTCGAAAATCTCGGCAAGGGTCTCTATACTCCAGCGGGCTACGCCGGCCTGATCAACTACTACATAAAGGCGGGTCACGCGCCGGCTGCGTGGAAGGCCATCATGGGTTTGGTGGCGAGCCACGCCGCGATGGCGGCTCCTATGCAAGCCATGACCGAGATCTTTCTCGGGATCCTGCTCGTCGTCGGCCTGTTGACGCGCCCGGTTGCTTTTGTGGCGTTTCTGTACCTTGGGAGTCTTTGGATGTCTGAGTGGGGCACGGCGTGGGTTTGGGAGCTGCTGGTTCCGGTGCTCGCATCGCTTGGGCTCGCGCTGGGGCGGGCGGGTCGGAGATGGGGCGTCGACGCGTGGCTGTCGCAACGGTGGCCGTCATCTCCGTGGTGGTGATTTGAGCGTGGGGACTTGAGCAGAGATCAACCGCGAGTGTCGGTCGTCATTCCTACGCACAATGAAGCGCTATCCATCGGCCGCGTCTTAGCGGACCTCCCGGCCGAGATTGTCACTGAGGTTTTGGTTGTGGATAGCAATTCAACCGACGGGACTCCGGAGATCGCTTCAAGGTTGGGAGCGCGCGTGATTCAGGAACCGCGCCGCGGATATGGGCGAGCGTGCCTCACCGGGCTGGCCGCGGCAAATTCCCCTGACGTAGTTGTGTTCCTTGACGGCGACTACAGCGATCGACCCTCTGAATTGCCGATTCTGTTAGCGCCAATCTTTGACGGACCTCCGGAGGGGCGTGCGGACATCACGCTCGGTTCCCGGCTGCATTCGCAGCGCTCTGCTGGGGCGCTGCCCTGGCATCAGGTGTTTGGGAATCGTCTCGCGGCCAGCCTGATCCGGCTTCTCTATGCTCGGCGATATAGACTGGACATCAGTGATCTCGGCCCATTTCGCGCCGGCCGCGCCGATGTACTACGCGCGCTCGCGCTCGAAGAGACCACCTATGGCTGGGCGGTTGAGATGATCCTTAAAGGCGCGCTGGCTGGGTACCGCGTAGTTGAAGTCCCGGTGAGCTATTACCCGCGCATCGGAAAATCGAAAATCAGTGGCACGCTGAAGGGCACGTTCGGCGCGGGTTGGTTCATTCTCAGCTTGATCGTGCGCTATTATTTCCGGCACCGAAGGGCCGGGGCGACACGGGCAGCGTAGGTCCCGGTCAATTTTTATGAAGTCCGCAAGTGAAACAGTGGTGCGTTCGTCAGCTGGTGACCGTGTGCTGGTCATCATGGCGAAGGCACCAAGGCCGGGCACGGTCAAGACCCGCTTGGCGCCCAGCCTTTCTCCCGAGGCTGTCACCGCTTTCTATTGCTGTCTTCTGGACGACACGCTGGCGCTGGCGCGGTCATTGAGCGGTGTGGAGGTGGCCATCATGTGTCCCGACACGGACGTGAACGAACTGGCGCAGTTGGCAAACAGTGAAGCGTCAGGCAGTGAAGTGAGCGTAGTTTCGCAGAAAGGTAAGGGTCTTGCCGCGGGCCTCACTTCGGTGTTTGCGCACTTCGCGCGGGGTTATCAAAGAGAAAATTATCAAAGGGAAAATCATCAAAAGGAAAATCATCAAAAGGACGCACAGCAACGACGCACCATTGCTTTCAACAGTGACAGCCCACACCTGCCGCGTTCTGTTCTCGAACACGCGTTCGAAACGCTGGCCGCACATGACGTGGTCGTGGGACCAACCCACGACGGAGGCTACTATCTCGTAGGGGCAAAGGCTTCTCATCCTACGCTTTTCGCAGGCGACGGAATGGGCACCAATAGTGCGCTGGAGAGACTCCTATCGCGTGCACAAACTCTTGAGCTCTCCGTCGGCTTTGCAGATCCTTTCTACGATATCGATGTAGCTGACGACCTGACGCGGCTGGCAGAGGAATTGCGTCTGGCTCCGGCGAGGGCGCCCCGCACGGCGCAGTGGCTCAAGGAGTGGGAGCTTGCGACGCCAGAATTGCGGACGCGCACGGGAAACCTGTGAAGATCACCGCCGCGTGGAGAGTGCACATACTCGGCGCCACGTTGTGCGTGGCGCTCACGATCTGCTCACGCAAAGTCGGCGACCGGGGCGGGCCGTACTTTATGGCCTCGTTGGCGCTTGCGGGAATCGCGTATCTATTGGCGATGCGTGAGTTTTTCGCTACGCCGCAATTTGAACGAAGCGTCTCCCGGCGCGTTGTCGTCATTGGACTCGTGCTGGCTGCGGTGTGGAACATTGCATTTCTTCGGGTACCCGCGGGCGCCGATGACGATATTCATCGATATGTATGGGATGGGCGCCTGCAGCGGCTCGGCTACAACCCTTATCTTGTCGTTCCCAGTGATCCTAAGTTCGCCGCGTTGCACACATCCGAGACTCACACGCTGAACAATCCGGACCTACCGAGCCCATATCCACCTGGGGCACAGCTATTCTTCCGTGCGGTAACCGCGATTCACGAGTCCACCTTTGCCTTCAAGGTGACATTTGTGATTTGCGAGTTCGCGATTGTTTTGGTGTTGCTCGATGTCTTGCGTGGTACACGGCGGGGAGCGCACCTGGTTCTGGCGTTCGCCTGGAACCCATTGTTGGCCATTGAGGTAGCGGGAAGCGGTCACATTGACATTGTGGGCGCACTACTGTTGCTGGTGTCCGCCGCCGCGCTCGTGCGCCGATGGCGGGCGACTGCGGCCGTCGCACTTGGGCTGGCGGTAGCCGTGAAATTTCTTCCGATCGTACTTCTGCCCCTTTACTGGAAGCGGGTTCGCATTCGCGACGCAGCGCTGGCGGTAGTCGTGGCCGGACTCCTGTACCTACCATTTCTTAATCACGGCCGCATTCCAATGGGTTCGCTCGGTACGTATGTGCAGACTTTCCGCTTTAATGGTCCCGTGTTTGCGATGCTCGACCGACTGGCGCCTCCGCAGTTGCTGGCTGGCCTGGCAGTGCTCGTCGGATTAGTGACTGCAACCTGGCTGAGAAGAACAGCGCCTGAATGGTCGCCGGAGATGTTTGCGTGGCCAATGGCGGCGTCGCTCTTGTGCGCCCCCGTCGTGTTCCCATGGTATCTTCTCTGGCTGCTGCCATTCTTGTCGTCGGCCTCAACACTGCTGATCATCGTCTGGACTGTGAGCATTATCCCGGTGTACATCATGTGGCACTTCCGCGCACTTGGCCGTCCTTGGGGGGCTCTTCCTGGTTGGGTCATGCTGCTGGAATACGGATGCGTGGCAATCGCCGGTGCAATGATCGCTTTGCGCCGGATCCCGCAGGCACCCGCGCCCAGTGCTTAAGGGCGCAGGCAGTGCTAAGGACAGCGTGCCGAACAGCATTACTGTGTATCCCGGAGCCTTGCACCGTCATCCTACACGGTATCCCTTCAATTCACGAGGAGCGAACTCTATGACAAACGCCCGCCGTTTAACCGTGATCGGGCTTCTGCTTTGCGGAGCGCTGGTGCTTGCTCCGAACTCCTGGGCGCAGCAGCGATCGCCAATTCTCGAACAAGTCGCCAAAACCTTTGGGGTCGATTCTTGGGACAAAGTTGATGCCGTCCGCTACACTTGGAACGGAGAAATTACCGGCCTCTTCAAAGCTGCTCACAAGTGGGAGTGGGAGCCCAAGACCAACAAGGTTACCTTTGAAGGCGTGGACAAAGATGGCAAGCCGGTCAAGGTTTCCTATGTACGCACCGACCCCAGCACCCAAACCGACGCTGTGAAGAACGAAGTCGATCCGAGCTTCATCAACGACAACTATTGGACTTTCTTCCCCTTGCATGCTGATTGGGATAAGAGCGCCAGTGCGATCGATCAGGGCAAGTTTAATCTGCCTGTGGGTCCCGGCATGGCCGAACTGCTCCCGGTGAAGTATCCGGCAGATGGCGGTTACACACCCGGCGATACCTGGGATCTCTACGTCGGCAAAGACAACCGCGTCGTGTACTTTGACTACCACCGCGGTGGGGCCAAGCCGCCGAGCCGCGTCCTCGCAACGTGGGCAGGCTACAAGAAGGCAGGGCCAATTCTGTTCTCAACCGAGCATCGCGGCACCGCCGATGGCAAGCCTCTGCACATCTTTATTACTGACGTTGCAGTCAAGCTGACAGGCTCGGATACATGGATAAAAGCGCAGTAAACGAAAGGCAGGCTGATTCGAACAGCTGAGTTGGTTTGTCTCGAATCAGATTACCTCGCGATCACGACGGTAGTGCAGCAACTGCCCAGCTTGGGCAGATCGCGGTTAGCAGCCGCGCGCATCCGCAGCGTCGGGCGTTGCCCGCGAATAACCGGACAGTAAGAGTCAGGCTCTAGTAATGCGCCCTGCAAGCGTCTCCGTCCGGCACATCCACCGTGGCACGACTCGCGGAACTCGCACTGATTGCAGGTTTCGGGAAGCGTCCTTACTTGCTCGAAAGGTGTTGAGCTCAGAATGTTGATCCCTGCGGAGATCAAGTCTGAAAGCGGCTCCCCTGATCCGGTCCAATAGACGCAAGGTTGTGTCGTGCCTCTTGGTGTCACTCGTACAGTGCTCACGCCGCAACCGCCTCGGAGCGGTGGGAGCCCCACCATTGCGCGAACCAGCGGCTCGCCAATCGCGATTACATCGGCCTCCTCAAAGAGACGCCGGAACCCTTCCCAATACTCTTCATAGCTGAGGGCATAAGCGTCGGATCGCACGGCTTGGTAAACATTCACTCGCAAAGGAGCGTCAAACTGCTTGGCTACTCGCGCAACCTCCGCCAGACGCAGGTAGTTCGCCTTCATCATGACCGCGATGATGGTTACTGGCACGCCGAGTCTTTCACAGCGTTCCGCTTGCTGGTGAATCAGCTCCCAATTGCCGTTTCCGCGTTGTGCATCCTGCTCGGCTTGCGTCGGGTAATCGAGAGAAAACTCAATATCGTGAAAGGCGCACAGTTCGTTGTCTTCCAACACAGCAACACTATGGCCATTGGAAGTGATGGTAAGCTTCACGAGGCTCTTGCTTAGATACGCCACGATCGCTTTAAAGTCCGGATGCATGCCATTCTCACCGGTGCCGAGATTCACCGAATGGATCGGCAATCGTTCCATGACCGACTTTACCTGATCGAGAGAAAGGCGGTCGGCGCGGCTTGGATCTCGGTAGCAGAATGCGCAGGAGAGGTTACACTCGTTGGTGAGCCCGAGTCCAAGTGCAATCGTGGCATCTGTCGCGCCCGTGGCGGATGGGATGGGTGAAGATTTGCCGGCGACGTCATTCATTGGACCAGTCTCCATCTCCATCAACCATCAAGGCAAACGCGCGAAGCATTGTGTGTAGCGGGCAACTGCGGCATACTCGGGCCGGCTGCCCAGTTTGCGCTCCAGCTCACGAATCCGCTCATACTCTGCGCTGCGCGAAATCCGCGACGGCAAGTAGTCCGCAAGGACGCGCACACCCCGCTCGGCAATCACTGTAAGCGACTCCGCTCTCAACATGGCTTGCAGGCTACCTGAGGCAAATAACCGTACGCGTTCTCCATACAAAGACTCTTCTCCCCAGTCAGCGGTGAGGTTATTTTCCGCAACTGCCAAATCCCCTGCCAGGATAGCGGCCTTGAATACTTCGCCGGCCCGGTTCCGCACAAGGACTGACATTATCGCTGATGAATCCCGCAGGGCGCGAGCTGCGCCCCGCAACACCACCATCGGTTCGTCGAGATATTCCAGTACGTTGTGGCACAGAATTACATCGAACGATGCAGGGGGAAACAAGTCCGTCAACCGCGTAGCGTCACCATGTTGCAGCACGAACTTGTTCGTAACTCCTGCTTCCTGTGATGTCCGCTTCGCTATATCCAGCATCGCCGGGGACGAATCCAGCAGCGTAACGCGCATGCCAAGACGGGCCAGGCGAACCGCCGTTGCTCCCGTGCCGCACCCGAGATCCAGTGCATGCAATGACTCTTTCGACTGGGATGCGCAAAGAAAATCCTGCAGATTGGCAAAGGCTAAGTCGGAACGCAACCGTCCTTCGGGCGTCTCAAGGTAGGCGGCGTATTTCTCCGCGCCGCTCCCGAACGCGTTCTTCTGCATGGATTAGCCTCCAAGATCCTGCGTGAGAAGCCACAGCTTTGGTCTCGAGAAGCCGTGAATCACGACGAACGATCTTTCAGTGACTCCAGCGTCCGTTGACTGGCTGTCGAATGCGCGAGAGCAGGATAGCATCTGGCCGAGTTGGTGGTGACGGAGTGCCTCTCCGCACGCGCTATCGTCAGGCTATTTGTCCGGCCACCAAAGTGGCCGAAAACAGGGGTCAGAACATCGAGTGCTACTGGAGCTTTGGCGTGTACGAGGCGGAATATCGCTTCGCGCTGAAGAACGCCGGCTTCGACGGTTTCCGCGTCCTACTGTTCAAAGACAGTGACGGGATCAAGGCGGCCTCCGGCGAACCCGGCCTGAAATTCACAATTGACTTCGGCTTCGGGATGCTGAACGCTATGCATCTCGGCGACGTCATCAACGACATGATCTACCAGATTCGTCCTTTCGAAGTGAACAAGGGCGAAACTGATCGCGTGTTCCGCGAGATGGTGGACGGCCTTTGCGAAGATCTTCGCACCCGCGACTCGTTCGAAGGTCGCGCACTTCCAGGCCCTCGGTGCGAATCCAGCCGCTCAGCTCATAACGCCTGCCTAGAACAAGCGTGATCGGAGCCAGCCGGACGCAAGCATCCTGCACGGTCGCGTCCCGCTCCACACGAAGCGACGGGCCTTTGTCGTGCACCACTGAAGCATCGAGCGTCGCGGTGCCGCGTTCGGCAGTCCAATTGCGTGTGCGATTCTGAAAGGCCCCCTGGAAAACAGGGTTACTGGCTTGGGCAATCGACGCGATCAGCAGACAGCAGGCAATTTGAATAATTCGCGACACAACGCGGAACCTACCCTGCGAAACGCGGATCCCGAAGTTTGGTGGGTTGAAAGAAACTCGCATGGGAACCTCGCGACGGGGAGACTTTATCACTAACGACGCGGGAAATCTGCGCGCCCCACCATCTTGCGGATAAGTGTTGTAATCAGGCGTGGGTGTTGAAAAAGCCCGTGATCAGGATGACCTCCATGGCAGCGTCGAGCATCTTGACCTTGCTGGCGCTCTCGGTCCGAGGCTTGGCGGTCGGACGCCATCCCTTGTGCAGGTCGAGTTCGCGCTGGATTCGCTCCGAGGTCGCCGCCGCAAGGCTGCTGACCTTGAGCGTCTCCCATGTCGATCCGTATCGCAGGACCCAAGTTGTGGTGGATGGATAATCCCGACCCCGCTTGACCTTCACGTAGCGGCGGCTGCCGCTCTCACGGGTGTACAGGCTGACTTTGATGTGGCGCATCGGTAAAAGCCTCTCTTCTGGCTAATACCAATGGGCGAAGGAAAATCGACAAGAAATGTAGCCAAAAACGTAGCCGACTATTTCTTGGCTTTATTCCCTTTAGAATCAAACTGGCGGAGAGGGAGGGATTCGAACCCCCGATACCCGTTAAGGTATGTCCGCTTTCGAGGCGGCCCGTAATCCGTCGATAAACGATTCTACGTCAATGGCTTAGAGTTTTGAAGGGTGCAATAAGGGTGCAAATATAAAACTCGCGGCCATTCTCGTTAAGCGAAATCCTCGAAAGCAACTGCCGAATTTCGCCCAAAGGGCGCCTCTTTCGGCTGGGTGACAGCTCTTCATCGCGCGTTTGCGCGAAATCGAAAGCTGATCAACAATTCCAGCGCAGAGAGAAGGTTCCATGGCACGCGGACGTGCGCGTTATCAAAGAGGCCGGGTGGTCGCGACCGAGGGCGGCGGCTGGGAGATCCACTACAACGTCTATCTGACCGATCCCACAACCGGCAAACCCAAGCGACATCACCGCAGCCGCGTTGTGGGCTACAAGCCGAAGATGCACCGGGCCGATGCCGAGAAGATCCTGGGCGCGGAGCTGGCCGCCATCAACGGCGGTCCGGTCACACGAGCTGCAGACGGGACCATCACATTCGGCAATTGGATGAGGAACTTCTACATCCCCATGCGAGGCGCCAACTGGCGGGACGCGACGCGCCGCACCAACCTCGACTACCTCAACAGCCACGTCTATCCGACTCTAGAGCACGTCGCGCTCAAAGACGTTAGCAAGTTTCAGGTGCAGATGCTGCTCAACCGGCTGGCTGCGGAAGAATACTCGTACACGGTTGTTTATCATGTGCGCGATCTGATCAAGGCTGCGTTGGCGGAGGCCGTGGACCAGGAGGTCGTGGAGCGAAATGTCGCGCGGAAGACCGTCATTCCCGAGATCGAGGAATCCGACAAGCCGGTTCTTCCCGTCGAGATGTACGCCAAGCTGCTGGCCGGTCTTGACGGCATTCGTGACCGCTCCATCTTCCTGATTGCCTGTTTCTGCGCCCTGCGGCCGAGCGAGCTCTTCGGCCTGACTTGGGGATGCTACACCAGCACTCTGTTCACTATCGTGAATACTGCGTGGCGTGGGCGGCTGCAGCGCAAGAAAATCAAACGCAAGAACCGCTACGGAGGCACCAATTACCGCCTTGTCGCGATCCCCCAGGCCGTGCGCAAGGCGATTGACTTGTGGAGGGCGAGATGCCCGAACCCGGATGCAAACGCCCTTATGTTCCCTGGGATGCAAGCCCGTGCGCGAAAGCCACTGGCGACGCCGATTCATCCGGACAATTGGCTACGCCTACGCCTGTACCCGGTCGCGATGAGACTGGGAATGGCATTTCATCCTACGTTTCAAGTACTCCGGAGGAGCTTCTCCACGCATGGCAAGAAAGAAGCACACCCGACCGAGATGCAGGCCCAACTTGGCCACAGCGACATTCGTACCACCCTGGACATCTATACGCAGATTACAGACCCGGAGGTGGCTAGGATGGTGAACCAAGTCACAAACCGCATCCTAGGCTTGGGTGAGGAGGGCGAGTTGGGCTCAGTTCAGTGAGATGGGCGGGCGGTGGTGCCGTTTAGTTCCACTAGGCTAGAGGTCGTCTGGTGGATGCGCTGGTCGGTGTCTAGTGCATTGTTTTCTATGGTTTGCGAAACCGATTACGGAGTGAGGTCGATTTAGTTTACATCCAGATGCGTATGCGCTATACTGACATTTCCGGTGGGCACCTATGCTTCTATATCGTGCACATCGGACTATTTAGGGGCTCCTGCGGGGGCCCCCTTTACTTAGGAAGTTCCTTATGAAACGCCACGCGATTTTTGTGGACGCTGGGTACGTTTTTGCCCAGGGTTCTGTATCCCTCTCCGGAAGCAAAACTCCACGAACGCAACTGAAGCTAGACGCGACTGAGATTATCGCGCAGCTAACCGCTCTTGCAATGGCAAAGAGCGCCGGCGTCTCACTTCTTCGCATCTACTGGTACGACGGTGCCTGGAATGGCCCGACCGTCGAACATTTGGCTCTCGCGAACACTGAAAATGTCAAACTACGGCTTGGCTCGATCAACAGTGCCGGTGAGCAAAAGGAAGTAGACTCCCTCCTTGTAACCGACCTCATCGACTTGGCTCGCAATCAATCGATCTGCGATGCCACTGTGGTGACGGCTGACACGGATGTCCGCATCGCCGTGCAAATCGCGCAGACTTTTGGAGTCCGCGTTCATTTGATCGGCCTGGAGCCGAGCCGGGTCTCCCAGTCACCGTCCCTTCGGCAAGAAGTTGATACAGTCCACGAAATTGCCAAAGCAGACGTATCCAAGTTTTTGAAACTCCTGACTCCCGCGCCGCCGAAGCCCGCGGTCGCACTCGGCCCTGCAGCCGTTATCGCAACCAGCCCAGCAGTAGTTACTGCTGCTGTGCCGAAGGCGAGTGCCTCCGTGGGACCGGCGAAAACGATTGACCAGGTGATAGACGAAGCCATCCAGAAGACGCTGGCTCCTCCCGCTGACATCCCCGCTCTGAAAGCCGCACTTGCCGCTTCCTCCGGCGTGCCGATGGAATACGACAGACGGCTTCTGGGGACGTGCCGAACATTACTCCAAAGAGACCTAACTGGCGACGAACGTCGAGAGATGAGATCTCTTTTCAAAAAGAAAGTTCTCACTCTTTGACCCACCGTGAGGGTAGCTTTCCAGGTTGCGGGCCTGTGGAAAACCGAACGGCAACCACTACCGATGAGCGAGGAAAATTAGAAGCTAACGGCTTCCCTGATAAAATGAAATCAAATTAACGGCGCGGAGAGATGGCCGAGTGGCTGAAGGCGCGCGCCTCGAAAGCGTGTATACCTTTACGGGTATCGGGGGTTCGAATCCCTCTCTCTCCGCCAGTATTTTGAAACCCTCATAC
>JBAUAN010000212.1:0-21918 GCA_049675725.1 Candidatus Sulfotelmatobacter sp.
GCAGTTCGGGGCCGAATCGATGGTTGGTGGAGCGATCTTCGAAAGAGGATCCCACCGCGAGTGATTAGCGTGAGATTTCCAGAGTCTTGGTCCTCAAACCTCTCTGGCAAAAAAGCGGTGCCAAAAATACCGACAGGATACTTTTGTCCTTGACACCGCCTTCGCTCTTATCGAGGGGCACCCGCGATCGTGCCGCTCCACACAGGCTAACGCTTGGAGGTGGCGGCTTCGGCTATGGCAGCGCGGAGTTGAGTGACGGACCCGGTGATTTCTTCTTTGGTGATTACTGCGGGAGGGGCGAGCAGGAGGTGATCGCCGGAGATGCCGTCGACGCAGCCTTGCATGGGATAGACGAGGAGGCCGCGGTTCATGGTGGCGGCGGCGACGCGTGCGGCGAAATTCAGGTTGGGCGCGAAGGGGCGCTTGGTTTTCTGGTCGGCGACGAATTCGACGGCCCAGAGGAGGCCGAGGCCGCGGACGTCGCCGATGACGCTGGGCGCAGCGTCGTTGTTGGGCGTGGCGTCTTCACGCAGAGACTCGAGCGCTTGTTTGAGATGCGCGGCCACCGTTCCGGCGACGCTGGAGTCTGCGGCGGCGATCAGGTTGGTTGATTGCAGGTACGTGAGTACCGCTCGGCCGGCGGCCAGGGAAATGGGATGTGCGTTGTAGGTGAAGCCGTGGAGGAAGGCGCCGGAGCCGTTCGCGATGGCGTCGATGACTTTTTTGCTGGCGATGACTGCGCCTAGGGGGGCGTATCCGCTGGAGAGTCCTTTGGCGGTTACGAGAATGTCGGCGGAGAGACTTGAATCGTCTTCGGGCGGGTTTTTTTCTTTCCTGTTTTTCTCATTCCTGTTTCCATCTTTTTCATTTCTGTTTTGTCTGTCCCTAACTTCCTCGTCAGTTTTCCGACTTCTGTTTTTCTCACTCCCAGTTTGTCCGAGCCAGTGCTCGACGGCGAAGTTGCGGCCGGTGCGGCCCATGCCGGTCATGACTTCGTCGGCGATGAGGAGTACGCCGTTTCTGCGGCAGATCTCGGCGACGGATTGCAGATATCCGGGCGGAGGGACGACCGCGCCGAGCGTGGCGCCACTTAGCGGTTCGAAGATGAAGGCGGCGGCTTCGCCGTTGGTAGCGGCGATGGCGCGATCGAGTTCGGCGGCGTATTGCTGGCCGCAGTTGCGGCAACTGTCGGTGCAGTCGAAGGCGCAGCGATAACAATAGGGCATGCCGACGTGCGCGAACTCGCGGATCATATTGCTCAACATGGGCAAATAGATTTCGCGGCGGCGTTTATTGCCGGAGACGGATAGCGCTCCCAGGGTGGAGCCGTGATAGCTCTGCTTGCGGCTGAGGATTTGGTGGCGGCGCGACTCTCCGATTTCGACTTGATACTGGCGGGCGAGTTTGAGCGCGGTCTCGATGGATTCGGAGCCGCCACTGGTAAAGTAGACGGCCCCTCCGCGGAAGTTTTCTCCGGCGAAGGCGAGAAGTTCTTCCGCATAGGCTTCGGCGACTGGGGTGGTGAACTGGCTGGTGTGGACGAATTCGAGCTTTGCGGCCTGCTCGGCCATGGCGGCGGAGATTTTCTGGACACCGTGGCCGATGAAGTTGACGGCGGCGGAGCCGGAGAAGTCTAGATACTTTTTGTTGTTGGAGTCCCAGAGGTAGACGCCTTCTCCGCGGACGGCTGCGGGGAGATCTTTTTTGAAGGAGCGGCGGAGTACGGAGGACTTGACGGGTGAGGTCACTTTCGGATTATGGGGTGGGGTGGGGCGGGTGTCAAAAGGCAGGGGTCAGGGGCTAGGGGGCAGTGGTCAGCTCACGCGATTTGCAGGATGACTTTGCCGTAGTTTTTGCCGGACTCGAGGAGTTTGTAGGCTTCTTTGGCTTCGGCGAGGGGAAAGACGTGGCCGATTTGGGGAGTCAGTTTTTTTTGCTCGATCCAGGTGGAGAGTTGTTGCCAGGCTGGGGCCATGATTTCGGGCTTCTGAGAAAGGTAGGTGAGCCAGAGGCCTTGCACGGCGGCGGATTTGGCGTACATGGCGCGGATGTCGAGTTGGGGCTGTTTGCCGGTGGCGGTGCCGTATTGGATAACGCGTCCGAAGTCGCAGAGGCAGCGGAGACTTTTGGCGGTGTGTTCGCCGCCGAGCATTTCGAAGACGGCGTCGACGCCTTCGCCGTGGGTGAGATTTTTTACGACTTCTTCGTAGTCATGTTTTTTGTAATTGATGGGGTGGTGGAGGCCGAGGGCTTTGACTTTGGAAAGCTTTTCGTCGGAGGAGGAGGTGCCGTACATTTCTACGCCGAGGAGTTGGCCGATTTGGACGGCGGCGGTGCCGACGCCTCCGGCTACGGCGTGGATGAGGACCCGGGGAGTGCGGGGAGGCTTGGAGGAATCAAAATCCCCACTTCTCGCAAAGGACGCGAGAAATGGGGCACCCGGCCCGAGAGCTGGGACAGCTGGCTTCGACTGCGAAGCTGCGCTTCGCTCGGACGGGCGGGGCGCCCGTCCCCACACAGGCTCTTTCCCCCACACGGGCTCTGTCATTCCCGCTTGCCAGTAGGCCAGGTAGGCGGTGAAGTAGTTGACGGGGAAGGCGGCGGCTTGCTCGTTGGTCCAGTGGTCGGGGATGGGCCAGAGCATGTTGGGGAAGGCGGCGGTTTTTTCGGCGAAGGCGGCCCATTGGGCGTAGCCCATGACGCGGCGTCCGGTGGATTCGTTGTTTGCTCCGAGCTGACTTCCTTCGAGAACGGTGCCGGCGAATTCGCGGCCGGCGATCAGTGGCGGGGGAGGCGTGCCGGGATAGCCGCCTTTGGCGGTCATGAAGTCGGCGAAGTTGAGGCCTCCGGCGGAGACTTTGATCTGGATTTGGCCGGGCTTGAGGATGGGGTCGGGGACATTGCGGATGGCGAGTGAATCGGGGCCGGTGAGGGCGGTGATGACCAGGGCTTGCATTTTAGGAGAGTTTAGCAGGTGGTGGGGGGCTTCGGGCTTCGGGCCTCTGGCCTCTGGCTTCTGGCTTCGCACCTCTGGCTTCTTGGACGGGGGCGCTGGGCTTCGCCCTCGCTTGGACGGCCGAGGCGGCCGTCGCCACATGAGCTGGGGAGGGATCCAAAGTCAAAAGCACCACTTCTCGCAAAGGACGCGCGAGAAATGGGGCACCCTGGTTCGACCCTGGTTCGACGGCCTGGTTCGACGGCGAAGCTGCGCTTCGCTCGGACGGGCGGGGCGCCCGTCCCCACACGGGCTTCTGGCGGGTATATACTCTTGGCGTTGAATTGCTGAGGTAGTGGATTTTGCAGAATTCCCGGCCAGCCCTTACGGGCCGGGACGGGGCGCAGGTTCATTCTTCTATTCATGCGCGCCCCGCATTCGAAGGGCTGGTTCCCGGGTGGGGCTTCGGGGACACGGCACGGACGGATTAAGTACAGCTGGGTTCAGGCTGGGTTACGTCCGGGGAGGTTTATATGCAGTTGGGATTGATTCGGCTTCTTTTTGTGGTTGTAGTGGCGATTACCTGCTACGTGATTGGTCCATTCCGGCTCACGCAGATGCAGGATGCCGGAGTGGGCGCGGCGGTGGGCGCGGCGATTGTCCTGTTCGAATGGCAACTGCGGCGGGTGAGCCTGACGCGGCTGATCGGCGCAGCCATTGGGAGTCTGCTGGGAATCTGCGGAGCTTACCTGTTTTCGCTGGTGATCCGGAGCAGTGTGCCTGCGGGGAACACGCAAAGCTTTCTGCAGATTCTGGTGATGCTGCTGATGGCTTACGTGGGGCTGGTGGTGGGCGCGAACAAGGGCGATCTGCTGAACCTGGCGGCGCTGGGCGGGATTTTCGGCGGAGAAAAACAATCCAAGAAAAGCTACAAGATTCTTGATACCAGCGTCATCATCGACGGACGGATTGCCGATATTGCGGAGACTGGATTTCTGGACGGGATTATTGTGACTCCGCAGTTTGTGTTGCGCGAGTTGCAACTGGTGGCGGATTCGGCGGATTCGCTGAAGCGCAATCGAGGGCGGCGCGGGTTGGACATTTTGCAGCGGCTGCAGAAGATTGCGACGCTGCAGATTCAGATTGTGGAGAATGATTTTCCGGCGGTGCGGGAAGTGGATTTGAAACTGATCGAACTGGCGAAGGTGTATGAAGGCAAGATCATCACCAACGATTTCAATCTGAATAAAGTGGCGCAGTTGCAGGGTGTGCAGGTGTTGAACATCAACGAACTGGCGAATTCGCTGAAGCCGATTGTGCTGCCGGGCGAGACCATGCGGGTGTTCATTTTGAAAGAAGGCAAAGAATATAACCAGGGCGTGGCGTATTTGGATGATGGGACGATGGTGGTGGTGGACAACGCGCGGAAGATGATTGGGAAAACGATTGACGTGTCGGTGACGTCGGTGCTGCAGACGACGGCAGGGAAAATGATTTTTGGGAAGTGGGACGAGCGGACCGCGTATTCGCGGCAAAGTGTGGCAGCGGTTCCGGTGGCACCGGCGGTGGTTTCGCCTGCGGCGACGGTGGTGATTCCGGGGCCGGTGGAGAAGACGGGACCGTAGTAGGGAGTGGTCGGTTTGTGGCGCTAGAGATCAGGACGCGACAGAGCCCGATGAAACGGTGATGGTGTTTCCTTTCAGAGCGCCGACGATGCGGGCGCGCTGGCCGGCAAGCTTTTTGACGAGAGCGACGTCGCCCTCCAGCCGATAAGTTTTCTCACCTTCGACGAGCGCGAATTGCGCACCGCTGTGGACGCAGGAGCGAGTGCAGTCGGCCGCGGTTTGTCCGGATGTGGCGGAGTGCCGGGCTCCGCATTGGGAGCAGGTGACCATCCCTTCGTAAGTCCGCTGCCGAGTTGGGCGAGCCTGCTGCGGGGCTTCGTGAACTGGCGGCGGATCCTGATCAGCCTGCTGCTGGGATGGCGGCGCGGGTTTGGGATTGCTGGCCACAGCGGCAACGGCTCCCAAGGACGCGAGCAGCAGGGCTAAGGCGCAGGCCGTGCCGGCGGCGAGCGCCACAATTTCAATCCAGAAAAGCCTCGTTTTTTTGCCCCTCAGTTGCATGGCGGTCACCAGCCTTTCGCCAGGACGGTGTCTGGGCGATATCGTGCGAGAAGTGGCTGCTGGAACAGTTGCAAGTGGGTGGCCATTGGAGGGTTGCTTCTAAGTTGGTGATAAAGAATGCCAAGAACCACATAGGCTGGCGGCGGACGGGCGGTGGGAGTGATGAAAAAAGTTCCAGAGCTGCCAGCGATTGGGTGTTTCTGAGGGCGTACTTAGATTCCTCGAGGCGGGGCAGCGACATCAGGAGGAGGACGACGGGTTCGGTGCTGATTTGAACTCGCGCCGCTGGCGCTCGTATACTTGCAGGCCGCTATGAAGGTAATTGTGATTATTCCGGCGGCGGGGCTGGGGACACGCATGGGTCCCGTGGCCGGCGCGAAGAGTAAAGCGGGGCAGCAGGGGCTGTCGAAGCAGTTCACGGAGTTGGGCGGGACGCCGATTCTGATTCACACGCTGCGGAAGTTTGCCGCGATGGAGGCGGTGAGCGAAATCTGGATTGCGCTGCGGGAGAACGAGATTGCGGGATTCCGGGCGCGGCTGGAGAGTGAAGCGAAAGATGTCCTGAAGAAAAAAGTGGAACTGGTGGTGGGCGGGGAGCACCGGCAGCAATCGGTGGAGCACGCGCTGAACGAAGTGGAGGCGTCGGCGGATGACATTGTGCTGGTGCATGATGCGGTGAGGCCGTTCGTGACCGCGGAAATTATTCAGGAAGTGATTGAGGCGGCGAAAAAATATGGCGCGGCGATTGCGGGGCTGCCGGCGGTGGATACGGTGAAGCAGGTGGAGCGGACGGCCGAGGGCGCGGTGATCAAGGCGACGATTCCGCGGGCCGGAGTGGTGCTGGCGCAGACTCCGCAGGGATTTCGTTATGGCGTGATCAAGAAGGCGTTCGATGAGGCGTCGGCAGACGGATTTATGGGGACGGATGAAGCGTCGCTGGCGGAACGGGCGGGGAATGAAGTGGCGGTGGTGATGGGCTCGGCGAAGAACATCAAGATTACCAGCCCGGCGGATATGGAACTGGCGGAGTTTTATCTTAAGAAATAAAACCTTTTTCGCCGCGGATTTGCGCGGATAGAGCGCAAGGCTGTCTGAAGGACTTAAGCATCGGGAACTGACAGAGAAGATTATTGGCGTGTTCTACGATGTTTACAATGAGCTGGGACATGGATTTCTGGAGAGCGTTTACGAGCAGGCGCTTGCTGTTGCGTTCTTGGAAGCCGGCATGAAGGCTGAGCGGCAGGTTGCTGTGTCGGTATGGTTCCGCGGCCAGCGGGTAGGAGTATTTTGTGCCGACATGCTGGTTGAGGAAAAGGTTCTGATTGAGCTCAAGGCATCTCGCACGATCGAGCAGGCTCACGAGAAGCAACTACTAAACTACCTGCGAGCTACGGATATCGAAGTGGGATTGCTGCTTAATTTTGGTGCGAAGGCGCAGTTCCGGCGGCTGGCTTATGAGAATGAAAGAAAGAAGATCCGCGTTGATCCGCGTGAATCCGCGGCGAGTTAGGGGTTGCGCTTGAGAATTGGGTATGGGTTTGACTCGCATGAATTTCGGGTGGGGATTCCGCTGAGGATTGGCGGGATTACGCTGGCGCATGATCGCGGGTTGGGCGGGCATTCGGATGGCGACGTTTTGCTGCACGCGATTACGGATGCGCTGCTGGGGGCGATTGCAGCTCCGGATATTGGAGCGCTGTTTCCGCCTTCGGACGCGAAGTGGAAGGGCGCGGACTCGGTGATCTTTTTGCGCGAGGCGCTGAAACGGGTGCGGGACGCCGGTTATGGCGTGGCCAACGTCGATGCGAGTTTAATTCTGGCGGCGCCGAAGATTGTTCCGCATGCGGCCGCGATCCGGGCGCGCGTGGCGGAGTTGCTGGGCGTGGATGGCGATTGCGTGGGGCTGAAGGCGAAAACTCCGGAGGGTTTGAATCTGGAGAATGCGGCGCTGGCGCATGTGGTGGTGTTGCTGGAGAAGGCGAAGAAGACTCGGCGGAAGAAGAGGTAGGAAGGTCAAAATCTTTTTCGCCGCGGATTTGCGCGGATCTTCGCGGATTTTTCTTTGTTTCTTTACCTCTTTTTTCTCTTTCCCCCCCTCTAATTTGTTTCTTCTCTTCTCTTTTTTTTTCCCCTTTGGTCCTTTTGATTCTCTTTGAGTATTCTTCCCGGCGGGAGGAGCTTCACTTTGCTTTACCGAGTTCATTCGCAAGTTGCTTGCGGCGCTCGGTGGCTGCTTCTACTAATGCTTGGAAGATCGAGCGAGAGGATTGATCGTCTTCTACGGAGCGTTCAGGGTGCCATTGGACTGCTAACACGAAATGATCCGGGGCGGTGCCTTCAACGGCTTCGATGATGCCGTCGGCGGAGCAGCGGGCTACGATGCGCAGGCCGTGGCCGATCGCGTCGGCGGATTGGTGGTGCGAGGAGTTTACGGGGAGGAGGAGATTGGCTCTTGCAGGGGCTGAAGCCTGATTGCCTTTGGGCGAATTGGCGGCACCGTTCCGCTCGCTCTCCTCGCTGAGGGCCGGTTCTAGAGCGAAGCCGTGGCCTTCGCGGGTGGGGTGGGTTTTCGTCGTGCGAGCGGGCGAGGGTCGGGAAGAGTTGGCGCTCGCTTCGCTTCGCTGGACAGCCGAGGCGGCTGTCGCCACATGAGTTGAGGTGGTGTCTTGGCGCAGGATTTCTGCCAGGTTGGACGTGTTTTCGATTTCGACGGTGTGCGCGATGACTACGTTTTTTCCGGCGGCGTGATCCACGGCTATGCGCAAGTTTTCCGGAAGAAAATCTGGGATGTGCTGGATCAGGGAGCCGGAGCGGAAAACGTTGAGGCTTTGCAGGCCGTAACAGATGCCGAGGATGGGCTTGCGGTGGAGGTAGGCGTCTTCGAGGAGGAGTTCGTCGATGGTGTGGCGGGGGACGTCTGCTGGGGCGGCTTGCGGGGAACGCGGGGCGTGGAATTTTTCGGGGTCGACGTCGGCTTTGCTGCCGGGGAGGAGGACGGCGTCGCAGGTGGCGATGAGTTTTTTTATTTTTTCGGGGGTTTCGTCCAACGGGATGCGGATTGGTTCTCCGCCTGCCTGGACGACGGCTTGTTCGTATTGCGGGATGGCGCGCTCGGCGTATTCGCGGTCGGAGGAGTGGGGCAGGGGGATGGCGATCCGGGGCATGGGATTATTGTAACTTTCTTGCGGGTTGGGTCGTTGCCGGGAAGGGTGGCACTACGGGAGCGGCTGCGGGGAAGATTGGGCGCTCGCTTCGCTTCGCTGGACGGCCGAGGCGGCCGTCGCCACATGAGTTGAGGTGGGTGTCTCTTCGGCGGGCGGTGTGGGAGAAAAGACCGTCGAGCTGCGCTCGACGGACGGGCAAGAGTGCCCGTCCCCACATGAAATGTTTTATTTCAGCTGATGCGTTCGATGGCGGCCAGGGCTTTGGCTTGGCGGTAGTGGCGGACTTCCATGATTAGGGCCAGCACGAAAATTATGGCGCCTGCGACTGCGGCTACGGGGGCGGCGATGTAGCGGTAGGCGATACGCATGTCGGGATGGATGCCGCGCAGCTTGGCGGTGATCACTGTGCCGAGGATGGCGAAGAGCAGGGTCACGGCGAAGCAGAGCAGGGTGCCGAGGAAGGTCGCGAGAAGAACGCGGACGGGAATGGCGTACCAGAGCGGGGTGCGATGGGGTGGCATGGGTATTGAGAGAATTCTACTAGGATCGTGTGGCGAAAAGTTGCGACTGGGTTAGTGATATGAGTTTGGGTTGGGGCAAGCGGGCGGCGGTCGGGGAAGATGGGGCGCTCGCTTCGCTTCGCTGGACGGCCGAGGCGGCCGTCGCCACATGAGTTGGGCGCATGCGAAAGACTGGAGTCAAAGGCTAGAGTCAAACGCTAAAGTCAAACGCTAAAGTCAAAAGCGACGGACAAGAGTGTCCGTCCTACATGAGTCGAGGGCGGGAGCGCGCGAAACTTGGTGCTGGCGGGGGTAAAGGATAAGATAGTCAGCATGTCACAGGCGGCGCCAGCGATTACGCGGAGTCCGGCGGAGGTGGTGCGGGTCACGCCGGTTTCGCAGGCCACGAACGGGATTTGTTATGCCGTGGCGGGCGAGACGGCGGTGAATTCGTTTGACCTGGAGCGCATGATTGCGGCGGTGCCGGGGAAAGTGGCGTCGGCGCTGGAGCGGAAGGCGTATTATTTTGTGCCGCTGGCGGTGAGCCAGGGCGAGGAGACGTTGATCGCCGACCGCTATGATGTGGCGCTCAGCGACAATGCGGTTTGCCATCGCAATTTGAACCTGGGCGATTCGCAGTGCGTATTTATTTCGACGCGGTTGATGGACGACAAGTTTTCGGTGGCGTTTGAGTTTTATATCAATGTGGGTCATGCGCTGGTGGAGCGGGCGGGAGTGTCGCACGACTTCAGCGAACTGGCGTGGAGCCAGGTGGAAGCTGGGGTTCGGGGCGAGACTTCTCTGGATGCGTTTGAGGCGCGGAAGCTGGCTACGGCCGGCGGGGCAGATGCGGAGCGTTACAAGAACGAGTATTTTGAGGCTACGTTCGCGGATACGATTTCGATTTATTTGTTGTCACTGTATTTGGACGTGGATTACCGGGATTTGCGGGAGCGGGATTATCCTCTGCTGGCGCCTTCGGCTCTGGCCGAGCGGTTGAAGAAAGTGGCGGAATTGTTTCCGGCGAATGCGGGGTTTGAGTTTGCGGTGCTGTATAGGCGGCACGGGTAGAGGCGGGCTAAATCTTTTGCCACGGATTTTCGCGGATCAACGCGGATTAAAGGCCAAAGAAATTCTTTCTTCCGCTGTCTCTTCTGCAGGGTTCTTGGAATCCGATCGGGATGGATTCCCGGGCTCAGAGTCAAAGGCTAAAGTCAAAGGCTACGGACAGGAGTGTCCGTCCTACACTGACGAGGGGCATGGACGGGGGCGCTCGCCTTCGGCTTTGCTTGGACAGCCGAGGCGGCTGTCGCCACATGAGCAGTTGCGCTGATTCGCTTACTTGCTGCTGATGACGAAGTTTATGGTGCTGGGCTGATTGGGGGTGACAGTTACCGACTTTTCCCAGATTTTCGGTTCGGAGAAAAGCGGACGGTCCACCCTCTTTTCGGTTAGGACGTCATAGGCCTGTTGGTGACCCAGGATTCCCCAGCCTTCGTGCCAAGCCACAATCTGATAGGTTCCGGGAGGCACGTTGGTGAACTCGAATTGTCCGCTGTCATCGGTGACGGCGTAGTAGGGATGGGTCACCACCATCATCTCGGCATTCATCCAAACATGGCCGCCGTTGCAGTGCAGGTGAACCAGTCCCGGAGTGGACATGGTGCGCGAGGTGACCTGGTTCTGGAAAGGAAACGGCAGGTTGAAGCTGGCAGCCCCCTCCATGTGGATGGTGTGCAGGGTGGCGTCGGAACTTTGCATCGCTAGTTCACTATTCTGCGGGACCAGAAGAATATGCGGAACGTAGTGGCACTGTTTCTGGTCGAGGTGACGGCGCTGCTCGGGCAAATCCATGGCCTTGCCGCGGGAGATGTCTTTCAGATAGACGATGGTGTTGGCGACGCCGCCTTTGGAGCCCACGATCAGGCGCTCCAGATCGGTGATCTTGTGGGAATCGGGGTCGCAAATCTGCGGATCTTTGGTGATGGGAAAGTCCAGGTTGTGCGGCAGCGGTCCGGCCCATTTGACGGTGCCGGAGATGGTGCCTCCGTCCGTGACCTGGATGACCTGGTAGCTTTGAGCGAAGGCGGCGGTTACGGCCGCGAAACAGAGAGTCAGAAAAAAAGCACTTTGAAATGCCCGGCGCATCGTTTTCCTCCGAATGCCTGGCGACTGCAGCGAATCTTGCCCCGCGCCACGCATGAATTAGCGTTAAATCGAGCGCGCTCCCACGGGCGTACATTCCCACTTTGGGGAAAAGCTGTAATAGGGCCGGAAATTCTCCGGGTACAGCAATTGTGGTTGCGTTTCTTGCGATTCCGGCATGGAGGAACCGTTTCGCTGAACGGCAGGTGAGCGGAATCCCTTTTAGGGTGCGCCCGAAATGGTAAGTAGTCGAGATTACTGAAGTCACCCGCGGGGGCCGGGTACGCTCTTGGGGCTGGACGGGCAAGGGTGCCCGCCGCTCCACATAGGCACACCCCGGTGGCAAGGGTTCCTGGAGGCGGCGCCGGGCTTCGCCCAGGCTTGGACAGCCGAGGCGGCTGTCGCCACATGGGCGGGTGAGACTTTACAATCATTGCCCATGCCTGTCACCGTCCGATCGTTTGCGAAGATTAATCTTGGGCTGCGCATTGGGGCGGCGCGGGACGATGGATTTCATGAGCTGCTGACGGTTTACCAGACGATTGGACTGCATGACGATGTTCGGGTGAGTGTGGGGCGCGGGAGTGGGATTGAGATTCGGTGCGCCGACGTACGCGTGCCGCGGGATGAATCGAATACGTGCTTCCGGATTGTTGAAGAAGCTCTGCAAGTCTTGAAAGTTAAAAGCCGTGTGGTGATTGAGATTGAGAAGCGGCTGCCGGTGCAGGGCGGGCTGGGCGGGGCGTCGGCGAATGCGGTTTCGGCGCTGCTGGGGCTGGAACGAGCGCTGAAGAAATCGCTGGCTCCGGCGGAACGGCTGCGGATTGCGGCGGAGGTGGGATCTGATCTGCCTTTGTTTCTGGTAGGCGGGACGGTGTTGGGGGTGGGGCGGGGGGAGCGGGTTTATCCGCTGCAGGATTTGCCGGCGATGGCTTGTGTGGTGGTGACTCCGGAAGTGGGGGTCTCGACGCCGAGGGCGTTTGCGGAGTGGGACCGTAGGACGCCGGGAGCGGGGGGTGCGGCGATGGCGGCTACTGCTTCTAGACGTGCAGGAAAGACTGCTGAGCTTCGCGCGGCCCGGACGGGCAAGAGTGCCCGTCCCCACACAGGCATTCCCCACACGGGGGCTTCCCGCACAGGCATGGCCGCTGAATTGACGATGCCGGGAGCATCCGATAGAATGGTTGGGCTTGGCCGTGAGATGTCGGCGTGGCTGAGCGGGCTTTACTCCGGTGCTCCTTTTAGAAGGGGCCGGGCCGAGAATCCGCTTCTCGAGCTTGTCCGGACCGGGATCGAAAACGACTTTGAACAGGTCGTCTTTCCTGAGTATCCCGAGTTGAGTGAAGGTAAGCGAGCGCTGGAACGTGCCGGGGCGGTATATGCGTCCTTGTCGGGTTCCGGGTCGGCGCTGTATGGATTGTTTCGGTCGCGGGTGGACGCGGCTAAAGCCGCGGGCAGGCTGCGGAGTGAGGGCTGGGCGGCGCGGGCTACGGTTACGTTGACTCGGCGGGCTTACTGGCGCCGGATTGTGGCAAGGTAGGAGTTTGCTCCAGGGACTGTGCTCGGGGCGCTCGCCTTCGGCTTCGCTTGGACGGGCGAGGCGCCCGTCGCCACATGGTCCGTGAGAATTTTTGATTGTTGATTTTTGATTGTTGATTGACAATGAGGTCGGTCCCCGGTTTGGGGCTTGCAATCAGCGATCAACAATCGGGCAATCAACAATGGCTTACTGGGCCGTCGACTAATGGTAGGTCAAGTGCCTTTGGAGCACTTTGTCTAGGTTCGAATCCTAGCGGCCCAGCCAGAAAAACGCTTTTGGCTGTTAGCTCTTGGCTTTTGGCTCAGGCGAGCTCGGAGGCGAGGCTTCAAGCCAAGAGCCAAAGGCCAAGAGCCAAGAGCGAACCTATGGCTACTTTAGTCACGCCGACTGACAAGGCTGAGAAGGTTGAAAAGAAGAGTCCACCTGTGACGGACGAGAAGCTGGACCGTAAGCCGCGTCCGCGGGTGGATGAGAAGTTCAAGATTTTCTGCGGGACGGCCAATCCGCAGTTAGCCGACGAGATATGCCAGTTTCTGGGCATGCAGCGGGGGCAGGCGCAGGTGACGCGCTTTGCCGACGGCGAGGCGTACGTCCAGATTCAGGAGAATGTGCGCGGGGCGGATGTATTCGTGATGCAGCCCACGTGCCGTCCGGTGGACGAGCATTTGCTGGAGTTGTTGCTGATGATCGATGCGCTGAAGCGGGCATCGGCGCGGCGCATCACGGCGGTGGTTCCATACTTTGGATATTCGCGGCAAGACCGCAAAGATAAGCCGCGCTCTCCGATTTCGGCGAAACTGGTGGCCGACCTGCTGACCACCGCAGGCGCGCACCGAGCGCTGATCGTGGACCCGCATACGCCGCAGATACAAGGGTTTTTCAATATTCCCGTCGATCATTTATTCGCTTCGCCGGTGCTGGTGGATCATTTCCGCAAGCTGAATCTGCCGAATCTGACGGTGGTTTCGCCGGACGCGGGTGGCGTGGAACGGGCGCGGTTTTTTGCCAAGAAAGTGGATGCGGCCCTGGCGATCGTGGATAAACGCCGCGTGGAAATGAACGTGGCGGAAGTGATGCACGTGATCGGCGATGTGAACGGGCGGACTTGCCTGATCATCGACGATTTGATCGATACGGCGGGCACGCTGGTGAAGACGGCGGCGGCGCTGAAGGAAAAAGGCGCGACCGTGGTTTACGCCTGCGCTTCGCATGCGGTGCTTTCGGGGCCGGCGGTGGAGAATATTAAGAATTCGGTGATCAAGGAACTGGTGGTGACGAATACCATCCCGCTGAATGCGGAAGCGGATGCAGCGCGCACGGAAAAGGGCGGAAAGATTACGGTGCTCTCGATTGCGGGATTGATTGGGCGCGCGATTCAGGCGAATCACGAAGAGACTTCGGTGAGCAAGCTGTTTATCTAGTTCCGAGCTGCGAGTCCCGAGTCGCGAGCAAGCAGGTTTGCTCGTGCTCAGTGCTCCCGGCTCAAAGCTAAGGACTTTAATTCTATGGCGACTGCAATTGAAACGAATGTACTCGAAGCGCATCCGCGGGAGTCGGGCAACAAGAACATGGCTCGGCGGGTCCGCATGGGCGGAAAAATTCCGGGCGTGCTGTATGGCGCGGGCAAGAACTCACTTTCTGTGAGCGTGGATCCGCGGCAAGTGACGCGGATATTGAACTCGGAGACCGGGCACAACACGATTTTCGATCTCGCCCTGAACGGCGGCGAGCACACCAAAGCCATGATCGTCGACTGGCAGTACGAGCCCATTAAAGGCAAGCTGCTGCACATCGACTTGAAGCGCATCGCTATGGATAAAGCGCTGAAGGTGAGCGTGCCGATTTTCCTGCGAGGCGAAGCGGCGGGCGTGAAGCAGGAAGGCGGCATCCTGGAGCAGATTCTGCGCGAAGTGGAGATCGAGTGCCTGCCGGCGGACATTCCCAGCCACGTGGATGCCGACGTGAGCGAGTTGGTATTCGGCAAAGTGCTGCGCGTATCGGATTTGCCGCTGGGCGCGAAGCTGAAAGTGCTGACGGATCCGCACCAGCCGGTGGCGCACGTGACTTCGGTGAAGGAAGAAGTGGTGGCGACGCCAGAAGCGGTGGCGGCGGAGGTGGGTGCCGCTCCAGCCGAGCCCGAGGTTATCAAGAAGGGCAAGCAGGAGACCGAAGAGGAAGGCGCCGAGGGTGCCGAGAAGGCCGAGAAGAAGCCCGAGAAGCCCGAGAAGGCCGAGAAGAAGGAGAAGAAATAGCTTTGTGGAGGGACGGGCGCCCTCGCCCGTCCGGCCGAGCTACGCTCGGCTTGGCGTAATGCACGGGCATTGGGTGAGGCGTTGGGCGTTCGAGGCGCTGCCCGGCCGCTCCATGGTTTGAGGTAGGCTTGGGATGGTGGCGTGAAACTGATCGTCGGTCTCGGCAATCCGGGGGACGAGTACCAGTTTTCGCCGCATAACGTGGGCTTTCTGGCGGTGGATCGCATTGCTGGCGATCTGAAAGTCGAAGTCAGGAACCGGCTGTGCCGGGCTTTGACGGCGCGGGTGGTGATCGAGGGCGTTCCGGCGCTGCTGGCCAAGCCCGCGACTTACATGAATTTGAGCGGGTTGTCGGTTCGGGAGCTGGTTGAAAAGCACGAAGTGATTCCGGAAGCGGATCTGATCGTGATTCAGGACGAACTGGATTTTCCGCTGGGTACGTTGCGCATTCACACGCGGCGCAGCTCGGCGGGGCATAACGGCATTGAGTCGATCATCGATGCGCTGGGAACGAATGAATTCCTGCGCATCCGGATCGGCGTAGCGCCGGAGCACAAGGTGGAAGACGGCCAGCGCTATTTGCTGGCTCCGATGCGCAAGGCCGACCTCAAGGTGGTGGACGAGGTCCTCGACACTGCGGCGGAGGCGGTCAAGGTAATTTTGAAAGATGGTCCGGCGGCGGCGATGAATCGCTTTAACCGGAAAGACGAAGGGACCAGGGATTAGGGGACAGGGGCTAGAAGGCCCTGCGGAATTTACTAGCCCCTGACCTCTGCTTAAAGATTTGGAGACAGCGAATGAATCGTACTTATGAGTTGATGTTTATCGTCCGGCCTGACATGACGGACGAGGATTTGGACAAACTGATTTCCACGCTGGGGGCGGCGGTGCCGTCTTCGGGTGGAAGCGTGAAGAGCGTGGAAAAGATGGGCAAGCGGCGCCTGGCGTATACCGTCCGCAAGTTCCACGAGGGCGTGTATGTCCTGTTGACCGTGGAAGGCGGAGGCGCGGTGATGCACGAACTGGAGCGCCGGCTGCGCGTGACGGAACCGGTGATTAAGTTCCTGACCGTGCGCATCGACGAGGAACAAAAACGCCTCGACAAGATCAAAGCCATCCGCGACGCGCGCAAGAAAGTAAGCGCGCAACCTGTGGTGGCGGCGGCGCCCGCGGAAGAAGCTGTGGCGGCGCCGGCGGCAGAAGCTCCAGCTACGGCTTGAAGAGCAGGGGCCAGAGGCCAGTGGCCAGTAAGACGGGCACTGACTGAGGGCTACGGTCTGCGCATATACGGAGATTTGACTAGTTACTAACCAGTGAGTTGAGTGAAAGATTTTAAGGAGCACCATGGCTGAAGAAACGAAAGCACCAGCACCAGCGCCAGCGGCGGAACGAGCGGCGGGCGATGCACCTGCACCGCGCGAGGCGCATGCCCCGCGATCTTTCGGAGATCGTCCGAGTGGAGATCGTCCCGGCGGCGACCGGCCACGTTTCGGCGGCGGGGGCGGCGGCGGACGGGGTCCGGGCGGTCCTCCACGCGAAGGCGGACGCAAGTTTTTCCGGCGCAAGAAAGTCTGCAAGTTCTGCGTCGAGAAAATCGAAAGCATCAACTACAAGGATTACCGCATGCTCGGCCAGTTCGTGGCCGAAAGCGGCAAGATTGTGCCGCGGCGGCTGACCGGCGTGTGCTCGCCGCACCAACACCGGCTGTCGGCTGCGATCAAGCAGGCGCGGAATATTGCTTTGCTGCCGTTTGCCGGGCGGGCATCGTAGGAAACCAGCTATCAGCCGTCAGCTATCAGCTTACTTCGTGCTGGTGCTGAAGGTCTTGATCTAGCTGAGAGCTGAAAGCTGAAAGCTCAAATCGGAGTGATACCCATGGAAGTTATTCTCAAAGAAGATGTAGTGAAGCTGGGCGCCCGCGGCGACGTGGTGAAGGTTGCCGAGGGATATGGGCGCAATTATCTTTTGCCGCGCAAGCTGGCCATTGAGGCCAACGCCGGGAACAAGGCCGTCATCGTGCAGATGAAGGCCGCGTCGGTGCGCCGCTCCGCCAAGGAGAAGACCCAGGCCGAGGAACTGGCCAAGCAGTTTGAGGGCGTGTCGGTATCGTTCCATCGCAAGGCGGGTGAGGGCGATCAGCTTTTCGGGTCTGTCACTTCGAGCGACATCGGCGAGGCGCTGACCAAGAAGGGATTCAACGTAGATCGCCGCAAGATCCAGCTGCACGAACCGCTGAAAACCGTGGGCGAGTTCACCATCCCGGTCAAGCTGCACAAGGACGTGACTGCGCACTTGAAGGTGGTTATAGAAAAAGAAGCCGTCGTAGAGACGTAACTTGTTACGTCTCTCTCACCACGTTTCGCGCTGATTTCGCCGGTACAAGGCCTGGGCGAGTTCGTGTGAGTTTCACCGGTCGAGGCCCCGCCTTGCGTGCGGGAGAGACGTTGCAAGCAACGTCTCTACGGACGGATTCCACGTGATTGCCTCACAATCGGGGGCAATTTCCTTGCCAAACTGGGACGAATGGTTGTGCTCCACTGTTCTGTTTACCTCTAAATCATTGCCCCTGAACCACCTAGCGCCCACAAAAATCATCCCGCCAGCTATAATTTCTGCTCACGGTTCCATGGACCACCCGTCTATTCCTGTGCAAGCCCGGATACAGTGTTGAACCATATAGCGTTGACCCGGGACCTGCAGAGGACACGACAGAATGCCGGCCGAAGCATGGGTAGTGCCGTTTGCGGTTAGCCAACGGGCCCACTCGGGACGAAGCGAGAGAGCGGAAAAAGTCGGCGGTGGAAGAAGTGAGAACCAGCTTACTGAGAACCAGGACCCCGCGCGGGGCCGCATGGCTGGGCTAGATCGCCAAACTCAAGACCGCCGCATCGACGACACGATGCTGATTCGCGAGGCGCAGCGCGGTAACCGCGCAGCGTTCGAGGAGCTTGTGCGTCACTACGACCAGTCCGTTCTGCGACTGGCGCTTCATCTCACCGGGACCGAGCAAGACGCTCAGGACGTCTACCAGGACGCGTTCCTGAAGGCTTACAAGAATATCGGCAGCTTCCGGTTTGAGTGTTCCTTTTACACGTGGATTTACCGGATCGTGACCAATCTGTGTCTCGATCACTTGCGCAAGAAAAACGTGCGCAAGGAAGATGCGCCGGTCGCGAAAGACGCTTCAGGCGGCGAGTATGACCTGCTCGATCAGGTGCCGGACGGGCGGGCGGGAGCGAATCCGGAACGGGATTTGATGCGGCGGCAACTGGGAGCGCGGATTTCCGGAGCGCTGGAGAAGCTGACGCCGCGCGAGCGCATGGTGTTTGAGTTGAAGCATTATCACGGATTGAAGCTGAGGACCGTGGGAGAGATTTTGCATACGACGGAAGAGACGGCGAAGAATACTTTGTTTCGTGCCACGCAGAAGTTGCGCGGGGCGCTGGCGGATATGAGGTGAACTGGCAGTAGGGACGGGTGCGGCCCGGCTTTGCCAGGGCCGGACAGGCGAGGCGGCTGTCTCCACATGATTCGTCGTGGCTGTCTCTATGTGGTTGGTGTCGATGAGGTGCAATTATGAAATGTGAATGGGTTCGAGAAAATATCGTGTTGCAGGTTTATGGGGAACTGGCGGACGACGCTCGTCATGAACTGGAACAGCACGTGGTGCGCTGCGCGGATTGCGCGGCGGAGTTAAAGGCTGAGCAGGAGTTTCATGCGCTGCTCGCGAACGTTCCGGCAGTCGAGCCGACACCTAACCTGGTGGCGGCGTCGCGCATGCGGCTGCAGGAAGCGCTGGAGACTGCCCAGCAGGGCGCGTTCTGGCACCGTTTTGCGTTTGACCCGGCGAGCTGGCTGCGGCAGGTAAAGTTTTCGCCGGCGCTGGCTTCGGCGATTTTGATTCTTGGATTTGCGGGCGGAGTCGGCACCGCTTACAAGATGTTTCCGGCGGCCAAGGTTGCAAACGCTCCCGCCGCTGTAACGCCAGTTCCCACCGAGGCCACGATCGCTGGCATTCGTTCCATCACGCAGACTCCGGGCACCAGCCAGATCGACATCAAATACGACACAGTCGCCACGCAGGATGCGACCGGCTCGCTGAACGACCAGAAGATCCAGCAGCTGCTTTTGTACGCGGCCCGCAATAATTACAATTCCGGCCTGAGCATGGATTCCGTCAATCTGCTGACGCAGAAACCGAATGACGCGCAGGTGCAGGAAGCGCTTTTGTATGTGCTGCAGTATGACTCGAATCCGGGGGCGCGGTTGAAATCTCTGGGCGCTCTCGGTGCGTATGTGAAGAGCGACCAGCGGGTGCGTGATGCAGTGTTGACGGCGCTGGTGAACGATGCGAATCAGGGCGTGCGCACCGAAGCGCTGCGGCTAATCGAGCCGGTCAAGGCCGATGGCAGCGTGCGGGGCGTGCTGATGACGCTGGCGGCGAAAGATCAGAGTACCTACATCCGGTCGCAGGCTCGCACCATGCTGGCCCAGTTGCCGGAAATTGACTAAAGAAGTTTATGAGGTGGATGAATTGAAACGTTGGTCACAAATCGTTGGGCTGGCCGGAGTGCTGGCGTTGGTTGCGCCGTTGGCGCTTGTTCCGAAGGGCTGGTCGCAAGAAACCCAGGTATCCCGGGAGGGTGAGACCTGGGGTGAGCGGATCACCGGTTCGCTGGCGTCGGTGAAGGTTTTAAAAGTGAAAGTCGATATGGGATCGGTGGTGGTGCGGGGAGGGCAGCAACAAGGCATTAATTATGTCGTTCATACGAACTTCAAAACCTCTTCCGAGCAGGACGCGCGCCGCCAGTTCGAGCAGTACAAAGTAACCGCATACGTAAAGGGCGACACCGCCTGGATCGTGGGCGATTGGCAGGGGGGACGCCAGCCGCGGCATTTTTCCGGCGAAGTTTCCATCAACGTTCCCCGCGAGATGGCGCTGGTTAAACTTGAAACCGAAGGTGGCAACGTGGATGCCACGGGCCTTACGGGCCGCGTGGAAGCGGAGAGCGGCGGCGGCAGCATGCACCTCGATGACATTGGAGGAGGCGCCAATGCCGAGACCGGCGGCGGTTCGATTGACGTGGGCACGGTGAGCGGTGACCTGGGGCTGCACACGGGCGGCGGCACGATTATGGTGCATCACGCCAACGGCAAGGTAGTGGCGGAGACGGGCGGCGGAGGCGTTGAAATTCAGTCGGGCGCGCAGGGCGCAACGATCGAGACGGGCGGCGGCAGCGTCGAAGTGAAGCAGTGCAATGGGAAGCTGAAGGTTTCGACCGGTGGCGGCAGCATCGACCTGGGAGATATCAACGGACCAGTGGAAATCGAGACCGGCGGCGGCACGATTCATCTTAGTTCTGCGAAAGGCGCGGTTCGGGCGCAAACCGGCGGCGGCGGCATCGAGCTCTACGGTGTGCCCTCGGCGCGCGCAGAAACCGGCGCGGGCAGCATCATTGTGAAGCTGGTGAACACGGGCGCCGAGCGAAACGATTCCATGCTAGAGACTTCTGCCGGCGACATCACGGTATACATTGCGCCCGATGTGGCGGTTTCAGTGCGCGCGAGCGTGGAACTTGGCAACGGCCACCGCATCACGTCTGACTTCCCTGACATTCACATCAGCAGCGAAGGCGGTGGGGACTGGGGCGGCCCGAAGACGCTCACGGCCGAAGGCAAATTGAACGGCGGGGGTCCGGTGTTGAAGGTGCGAACTACTACGGGCGACATCTGCATCAAGCGGGCGAATCACTAGAGGAAATGGCTGAAGCCCGCCGCGTTTTTCCGGCAAGCTTCTGCGGCGCGCTTACCAAACTATTCTGAGGGCAATGACCATGCGGAAATATATTCTGACGTCGCTCGCGGTACTGCCTCTGCTGTTCAGCTTTTCTCACGCGGCGCAAAATTGGTCAGTGGATCCGCCGGCGGCCTACGGGTTTCCCAGCGAGGATTCCAGTACCGGATCGTATCTGGGTGTGGACATTAACGACGTGACCACAGAGCGGCTATCGGCGCTGAAGTTGAAAGAAGAGAAAGGAGTTGAAGTGACCATGGTGGACCAGGATGCTCCGGCTGGCAAGGCGGGCATCAAGGAACACGATGTCATCCTCAGCATGAACGGCACGCCGATCGAGAGCCAGGTGCAACTGAAGCGCATGATCCGGGAGACGCCGCCGGGACGCTTCGTGACGTTCGGGATCAGCCGCGACGGGCAGCCGATGGCCATCAAGGTGCAGCTTGCCGACCGACGCAAGCAGTATGCCTGGGAAAGTCCGAAGATGAAGGACTTCCACGTGGAAATCCCATCCATTTCCATCAATCCGGATATTGAGATACCACAGATCAACGTCGTAGTGGTGCGGTCCTCCGCTCGCAGCGGCCTGATGGTGGAAAACATCACGCCGCAGCTGGGCGAATTTTTCGGCGTCAAGAACGGCAACGGAGTGCTGGTTCGCTCGGTGGAAAAGGGCAGCCGCGGGGAAAAAGCTGGTTTCCGCGCCGGAGACATCATCGTCAAGATCAACGACAAGCCCGTGCATGACACTGGCGACTTCACCGAAGTGATGCACACGCGCGATAGCGGCACCGTGAGCGTCGGCGTGATCCGCGACAAAAAGGAACAGAACCTGACTCTTGACCTGCCTCCACACGGGGACTCTGGCACGTTGATCGAGGAAGAAAGCTTGGACGATCAGCCCCTTCTCAATGCCGAGACTGAGCTGGAAATGAGCAAGCTGCAAGGCGAACTGGCGGAAGTCCAGCCTGATATGGTTTTGATCACGGATGAGAGCGAGAAAGCCGAGCAGGCGGTGGACGCGCTACGGCAGTCCAGTTGCGCCCAGCAACGAGCGGCGGAGATGAAAGAGCTTGGAGGAAAAACCGATGCGCAGAGTGAAGCGCTGAAGTCCGCGCTCGACCACATGCGCCAGGCGCAGCAAAAGGCGCTGCAGCCGCAGGCGCTGGAGAAAATGCATCACGAGCAGAAAATGATGAAGCAGCAACAGGAAAAGCTCAGAATCGATATGGAACGCCTGCTCCGGGAAACGCGAAAGGGCGGATTCGATATTTGAGCGCGCACGTCGCGGGATGGAAACCCGCTGTGAGGCCAATGCTGCTGCAAAGCTGCATGGGTCCTTCGCTGCGCTTGATTGCATAACGACGTTGGCTCGTCGCGAGTAGATTGGTATGCGATGAAGAAGACCAAGGCTCGTGAGAGGAGCCAACGTCATGCTGATTATAGGCTGTGATTTTCATCC
>JBAUAN010000213.1:0-44977 GCA_049675725.1 Candidatus Sulfotelmatobacter sp.
AATCGGCTCTCCGGAAGCCGAATCTCAATATCTTGTACGAAATCGGTCATCGAATCACGCAGCTCGACTCGCAGCTCGGCGCGGCTGGTCGTGCCGAAAATTACTTACTTCCACCCCGGGCTGCTAGGTAAGTTGGAGACTGTACGCGGGACGCCGAGTGTGAGTGGTGGCCTCTTATGAGGTCGCACCGATTTACTTAGAGACAAGCAGTCAGAATCTTAATGCTTTGACAATGCGTGAATTGTCTGACTGCCAGTTCTCCAAATGGAGGCTGTTGAAAACTAATAATCGAGAAATACTGAAGATCATCGCTGACCGGAATCGGCGCATTGTGGAGCTGGCCGCCGATGCTGATCTCACGATCCAAGAAATCGCGGACGCGGTGCATTGCTCGAAAGACAGCCGTCATGAATACAGCCTGAGGTGTTCATGATGTATGGCCGACCAAAGCTCATCGAGTTCGTCAGGAGAAAGTCTCCCGGCTGAACCACGCGGGAACGTTTCACTCCTTCCTCACGGATACGTTTCTTGGTCGAATTGATGTATTTCCCGCTCTCGGTGGCATCGCTGATCATGACCCAGTTCACTCCAGCTGGATCGTCAGTGAGGAAATTATCAATCGGACGCGGAGAACCCCCTCGCGCAATCGCAAAGATACCCTGTCCGCGGAGAGTAGGTCCGCGATCTGAGTAGCCGTGACATCGACCGGGACAGAGCACTTGACGCATCGACCCTGCTCGTCATACTTCTTCCTCGGCTCCTTCTTGCATACCCGGCACATCAACGGAGGTGGGGCGGGTTTGGGTTCTGGTCTTGCTTTTGGGGCTGCTTTTGCTTCTGACCTGTCGTCAGACATAGTCGTACCCGCGTCCGTCCTCACTCGTGAGCGGGTATATTCTCCGACAGGAGCGGGAGTATCTACAACAGGGTCAAAGACGGGAGTACTTCTTGCCACGTTCTGCGTTGTGCTTGGCAACGTTTTCCGTGGCATCTGAGAAGCCACGTTATTTGTTGGACAGATGCCACGTTCTGCGTTGTCAACCACTGGGTCAGACCCACAAATTGACGAACCCCTGACCAACTCATGACGAACGAATGTGCTATCTCCCGTAGAATCAGTCTTATCGTTTCCTCCGAGAGCACTCTCGGAGCTTTCATCTCCAGAAGCCTCGTTTGCCGTGGCATCTGTAGCCCATGCATGAGCCTTGAGCCACTCGATATCGACAAATGTCAGAGCGTTCTTGCGGAGCCTGCGCTGGCGCTTGATCGCTCCCGCCTCACTCAGCTCGGTGAGCATATCTGTGATCGATTGACGCCGATCGGTATTCATATCCTTCATCATCTGTTGCTCGCTCTTGCTCGTCCAGCCGAATGGGAGATTGTAGAATCCACCTTTCGTGACTTTCTCGCCGTTCGAAGCAGCGTCAGCTAGGATCATCAACAGCAGGCGAGTGCTCTTGTCGAATCGATTGCAGCGACGTACCGCTGTGATGTGGGCGTTAGACATGGGACACCGCCTTGAAAGGACGCCCGAGCTTGCGAGTGATCCCATTGCGACGAAACACGATGGCGACGGTGCACAAGCCACCGACGTTCCAGAAGCAACCGTCTGGCGATTTCAGATGTACGGCGGCATTACATTCGGCGGCGATACCAAACGTCCCGGCCCTGCTTCTCTTGCCGTAGCCGTGACTGGGAAGGATTCTGCGATTCGCAACTTGCGGTTCAAGGGGGCCGTCGCCCATCGTGATTCGAAGAAGATCGGACGAAACGAACCCTGCCCATGCGGAAGCGGAAAAAAATACAAGCGGTGCCACGGCGGGATTCAAAGGGAGTCGGTGTCGGTTGCGGCGACCAATGTCGCTCCATCGGTCTATCAACCGTTGGCGGCTCACGGATACGGGCCGCATCAATTCGGAAACGAATTACGGGGACGATAGTTCACGCTCCGCCCGCGCTAGATTCGAGCCAATTTGAGCGTTTTTCAGGCTAGAAACGTCAGGCAGGATGCGTATCTATATGCAGACCCTGAGAATCGCGCACTGTGTAGGCTGTGGGCGACGACAGGTTCGTATTCTAGGCACCTTACCGATTTAGTTTCCTACCTGAGGAGCCATTTATTGCCCGCCCTGTGTTAGGTTTACGCGGCTATCTTCAAATCAAGCGCCGCCTTGTTTCTAGCCGAGATCGTGACTGCAAGCGTGGTCGCTTGTCTGTACAAACTATTTTCGGATTTCGTAACGAGGCCATCATTTAGCTTGACACCGCGAAGGAATCTGCTAAGTTCTGGGCAACGATTTCCCGCGCCCTGAGCCGCGACGAAACGAATGCGGCATCCGTGCGCGGGCCACTTACTCTTCAGGCCCAAGCCGCAGCCAGAGCAGCTGAAATTGACTGCATGGTAATGCGCGAGTTCAACACGAACGTGAACGCGTGCTTCTGTCCACCGTTTCAGAATCACGCGTTGGACGCTTCCTCTTCACTCTTCTGACCTCGGGTGGGAAGCTAACCTCGGCCACCATCGTCTGAAAACTCTGGGCGGAGTTCTGTCCGTTGGCGTATCCGTACGCTCGGACAAGGCCGTCCGGCATTGGATTCCCCTGGGATCCCCGCCCCCGTGTGCTCAAACCTGGGCCAATGGAGATCTCTGGGCAATTGGGAGACGAACCCGTTACAAGGAGGAAACGTGATGAATATCAATACAAGGAAACTCGCGTCAGTTTTTATTTTGGCGACGTTGTTCCTCACCGGAATGGCATTTGCTCAGACCGACCCTGGAGTGCAAAGTGCCAGCCGCGGCACAGGCGAGACCATCATCAATCCGGCGAATGACCCGAACGGCTTCACCGCCTTTTTCAACGACGGTCTCGCTCGCTTCCAGGAAGTGGAGACGGTTTCCGGCTCCGCGAATGTGGGTCTGGGGCCGCGGTTTAACGCAAATCAGTGCAGTTCGTGTCACGCGCAACCTGCAGCCGGTGGGAGCGGCGCTGCCGTCAACCCGCAATTCCTTTTCACCAGCAACGGAGTCGCGCCGAGCGACACCACACCGTCTTTCATTACGGCCAATGGTCCCACCGTGGAAGTCCGATTCCCGTTCTTCCTTACCGCCAGCGGAGCGGCCAACACCAAAGCTCCCAATGGCGGAGTGGAAGACCTGTTCACAGTTACAGGTCGCCCTGATGCGGGCAGTTGCAGTTTGGCACAGCCGAATTTCACTGCGGCTCAGGCGGCGAACGACATCATCTTCCGCATTCCGACGCCAGTGTTTGGCGCGGGCTTGATCGAGAACCTCGACGACTCAACCCTGTTAGTTAACCAGGCCGCCAATCTCGCCAACTCCTTTGGCATCTCCGGCACCTTCAACCGCAACGGCAATGATGGCACCATTTCCCGCTTTGGCTGGAAGGCACAGAACAAGTCGCTGCACATCTTTACCGGTGAGGCTTACAACGTGGAGATGGGCATCAGCAACGAGCTGTTTCCCCAAGATCGTCCGCTGCCGGAGGAAGAGCAGCAGGCTACTGGGTTGCCTGCCAGCTGCCTCAACCTCGGTGGGGCCGGGTATCCGGAAGATGTATCCAACCCAAACGCGACGCCGAACGCCGCGGTTCTCGATGACGTGTCGGCGTTTGCCAACTTCATGCGGTTCCTGGCTCCGCCGGCGCAAGGTGGGGTTATGCTCAACGGACAGCAGGTCGCCGCCACGTCGATTGCCAACGGCAGCGCCTTGTTTAGCTCGGTCGGCTGCGCCACCTGCCACAATCCGACATCGGGCACAACCCAAGCGTCAAACTTCGCTCCTGCATTGAGCAATGTCGCGGTGCCGGCGTTCTCCGATTTTGAGATCCATAAAATGGGTACGCGCCTGGAGGACAATGTCTCGCAGGGGGGCGCCGGCGGCACGCAGTTCCGCACCGCTCCGTTGTGGGGCCTGGGACAGCGGATATTCTTGCTGCACGATGGCCGCACCACCGATCTGTACACGGCGATCGTGGACCACAAGAGCTCTGGCAGCGAGGCCAACGTCGTGGTGACGCATTTCTCCAGCCTCACCACCAGACAGCAGCAGGATTTGTTGAACTTTCTGCGCTCGCTGTAACCGTTTACGCAACCTTGCTGGCGAGAGGCAGTCTCGCCAGCTTTCCTCCAAGTTAAAACGAAACTTAGAACGAAACCAGAAGATAGTGTGCGACCGGGCCGCAGGTGCGCCTGTCGATGTCGAAATCATTACTCGTACGGGAAGGAGAAGTATGTATTCACTGTTAACGGGTTCCTCGGGGGTTATCGTTCGATCTATATCCTTATTGTCCTTATCCTTATTCTTGTCACTATTCTTGTCACTAGCCTGGGGGCAAAAGACCGAGCCGCAAAGCATGCGGTCGCGGGAACCAGAGATTCTGGTAAGGGGTGCATGGTCGAGCGCGAGTGACTCGACAACTCCCCTGCCAGAAGGCGTGAGCGTGACTGATAACGTTTTTCATAACCAGTATTTTGGCATGACTTACACGTTGCCTCTGGGTTGGACCGAGGAATATGACGGCCCGCCTCCATCGGATAGCGGCCGCTATGTGCTCGCCGAGATCACACCCGTGGACACACATAAGGAACCAATCCCGGGCAGTATCTTGATCACCGCCGAGGATATGTTCTTTACGCCTCTGCCTGCGTCGAACGCGCTCGAGCTGACGAGTTATACGAAAGACCATTTGCAGGCCGATTACAAAGTCGACCTCCCGCTTAGTGAGGTCAAGATAGCCGGCCACACTTTCCACTTCTTTGGGTATATGTCTCCGGTGGCGCAGCTGCATTGGTATGTTCTGGCTACCGAGATCCGCTGCCACGTGGTGGAAATTGTGCTAACCAGCCGAGACACCAAACTGCTGGAGAGGTTGATCCATGACATGAACAAGCATGACATGAACAAGCATGACATGAACAAGATGGAGTTGCCCGCGGAAGCCGGTTCCACGGTGGGCGCGGGCGGGGGCGCTGTCCCGGTGTGCATCAAGGATTACGCGCGCGACGAAAATATGATCGCGCGGGTGGACCCGGTTTTTACCGAGCACAGGTTCAACCCCGTTCCGGTCCGAATCATCATCGATAAGAATGGAAACGTGGGACACATTCATTTTCTCAGCGCATTTCCCGACCAGTCGAAAGCCGTTACTGATGCCCTGGGGCAATGGAGGTTCAGGCCGTACATGCAGGGCGGAAGGCCGGTGGAAGTAGAAACCGGCATTATGTTTGGACGCCCGCAACCACCAAAACCTGCGGCGTTGAGCTCGATGACACCGATGGTTCATTGAGTGATCACGCGCGCGGTGGTTTGTGAATTTGATGCTTGCACGCTCGAAACCCAAATCAGGTACGGCTTGCGTTAGCGCAGGCCGGCCAGCATTCCTCGCATGTAGGCGAAGCTGCTGATGACGCCGGGCATGGGATCGTCGGGATGAATTTCGTATTCCAGATCGACGAAGCCGCTGTAGTGGATGGCGATGAGGGCTTCAAACATTTTGCGCACCGGCATGATGCCGTCTCCTACCGCGACCTGGCTTTCTTTGTCCTGGAAGCTTGTGAGGTCTTTCATGTGTAGATTGAAGAGCCTCGGGCCGGCTTCGTGGATGGCCCGAACCACGTCGGTGCCGGCGCGGACCGTGTGACCGACGTCGATGCAGCAGCCGATGCGCGGGTCCATACCCTTGACTGCTTTTAAGACATCCAAGGGAGAATGCCACAGCTTATCTTCCGGGCCGTGATTGTGGATGGCGACGCGGATGTCGTATTCCTTTACGAATTTTTCTATTCGCGGCAAAGTTTCCGGGGCGGGATCGCCGGCGACGATCACGCCAATGCCGGCGCGCTTGCAGTATTCGAACTTGGTGCGGATATCCGCATCTTCATCTTTAGGGAAATAGATGGTTCCGGCGGCGTGAAGCTTGATGCCCGCGGCGGCATAGTCGGCCAGGGCAGCGGCCTCTGGCTGCGGATCCATGGGGAGATGATCTTTGACGTCTTTCGTGTTCAGGTCAGAGACGTTGAGCTGCTTCATGAAGGCGATGAGCTGCGCCCGACTGAAGTTACGGAACGTGTAACTGGCGAGACCGAGACGAAGAGGAGACGGTTGGTCAGCGGAGGGGCTCGCGTGAGCCAGTGATGCGAGGCCGCTCGGGGTTGCGAAGGCGGCCGATGCTAGCGCGGCGGAGCGCAGGAGATCGCGACGAGTGAGATTGCTTTTCATCGTCCTCTAATATCGAATCGCAGGCATGACGTTACACATGCGGCTCCCAGCCCTTTTCATAGTCGCGTGCCCACATCTTCATCGCTTCCGGGTCGTTCTGGATATGGCCGTCGCTGGCGTCGACGTGGAGTTCACGATTTACTTCCCAGGCGATGTTCGAAAGCTGCAGCATCGTAACTGAGACGTTGCCGACCGCGATGGGAGCGTTGAGCTTTTCGCCTTTGCGGATTCCTGCGATGAAGTTTGCGAAGTGAGCGTCGGTCATGGAGTCGCGGCCAATGAGATCGGAAGACGAGGTTTTATTGCCCACCTTGAATTCGCTGGTCTTCTTGCCGTTGAGGTCGTAAATCTCGTAGCCGTCGCGATCGGCCAGCACCGTGCCGGTGGTTCCCATGATCGTGACGCCGCGATCGCGGCCGTAAAACTTCATGCCCTGGCAGCACTTGCCCTCCCAGGAAATCATCTTGTCTTCATACTCGAAGCTGGTGACGAGCGTGTCGTAAAACTGCCAGTCGTCTTTGAAATGATATCGGCCGCCTGACGACGTGACGCGCTGCGGATAGTCGACGCCCAGCGCCCAGCGGCAGACATCAACCTCGTGCGTGCCATTGTTGAGAGCTTCCCCGGTGCCATAGATTCTGAACCAGTGCCAGTTGTAAGGCTGCACATTGTCTTTGTAGGGACGGCGCGGCGCCGGGCCCTGCCACAAGTCCCAATCCAGTTGCGGCGGTACGGGTACTTCTTTGCCGATGCCGATCGACTTGCGGTCATTGCTGTACCAGGCTTTCGCGTAGTAAGGGCGGCCGATGAGGCCTGCGCGAATTTTTTCGATCACTTCTATCGTGTGCGGGGACGAACGCTGCTGCGTGCCCATCTGCACGAGCTTTTGATATTTCTGCTGCGCCGCGACCAGCATGGCTCCCTCGGCTGGATTGTGGCTGCAGGGTTTTTCCACATAGACGTGCTTGCCCGCCTGCAATCCGGCGAGGGCGATCGGCGTGTGCCAATGGTCGGGAGTGGCGATGGTGATGGCGTCGACATCTTTCTGTTCGAGAACCTTGCGGAAATCTTTTTCGGCCGCGGGGGCTTCGCCCATTTCGTGCGTTGTAGCGTCGGCGAACTTCTTGAGAATATTGCTGTCGACATCGCAGACGTGCGAAATGCGGGCTGCGGCCTTATTTGCCTTGAGGGACGAGAGATGAGCGTAGCCGCGACCGTTCAGACCAATCACCGCGAAGTTGAGGCGATCATTGGAGCCCATGATCTGGCCGTAACTCTTTGCGGTTGATCCCACGGCCAAGCCGGCCGCGCTCACTGCCAGTGCGTCGAGAAACTCACGTCGTGTAATCATCATTTTCCTCAGAGGCGGCAATCATGGCCGCTCGTCTCTTACCGCCGCGCTGCCAGAGCGGCTGCGGAGAGATTTTTCGGCGCCGCCTACTGGCCGTCTTTCTTCGCCGGTTCGTGGGGCAGCGGTGGTTCGATGGGCTTGCGCGGCAGCATCTGGTCGCGCATGGCCGTGTCGTAGACGAAGCTGGCGACGATCACGGCGATCTGCTTGAGGTCTTCGGGCTGCAGGCGATCGTAAACGTCCATGTTGGAGTGGTGGGTGCGGGATTCGTACTCGATGGGATCCTGGATGAACTGGAATCCGGGAATACCGACCGCGTCAAACGAAAGATGATCGGTGCCACCGGTATTGCGCATGGTGATCGTGGTCATGTCGAGGTCTTTGAAGGGGCGCATCCAGGCTTCGAAAATGGGTAAGACGGCTTCGTTTTCCTGCAGATAGATGCCGCGAATTTTTCCGCTACCGTTATCGACGTTGAAGTAGGCGGAAACTTTTGCCTGCTCGGGTTTGACGGTGACTGGGCCTGCTTCGCGACGGAGCAACGTCGGCATGCCCTTCATGCCGGGCTCGTCCATGGGAGGACGCGAACCGAAATGCTGTTCCACGTAGCCTTGCGAGCCGAGCAAGCCTTCTTCCTCGCCGCTCCATAGGCCGATGCGAATGGTGCGGCGCGGCTTGACGTCGATCGCTTTCAAAATGCGCATGGCTTCCATCATGACAATGGTGCCTGCGCCGTTGTCGGTAGCGCCGGTGCCAGCGTGCCAGGAATCGAGGTGGGCGCCGAGCATCACGACTTCATCTTTTTTGTCAGTGCCCGGGATTTCGGCGATGGTGTCGTATTGCATGGGATCGTCGTCGTAGAAAGTGTTAGTGACGTTCAACTCGAGGGTCACATCTTTTTTCTGGTCAAGCAGGCGGGCGATGCGGGTCCAATGCTCGGAGGCCATGGTGAGTTGAGGGATGGTGGTGGTCTCGCCGGTCTTGTACGATCCGCCGGACTGAACGAAGACAGTGCCGCCGCCCGCGGTGCCGCGGCTGTGGTCGATGACGGCAAGAACTTTTTCGTCGGCAAGGAATTGATTCAGTTCTTTGACGAATTGCTGGCGCTTAATGAAGTCGGCGAAACGGAAGGGCGGACGCTCGCCGGGAATCTGATACTCGGCAGTCTTGGCCAGGTCTTCGTCGGTGTAACGCTTGTAAGGAGCTTCGGTAATGGGCTTGACGTCGGCGTCGGGCCCGAAGATGGCAATCATTCCGGCAAGTTTTCCTTTGTATTTGTCGAAGTCTTCTTTTTTCTGGATGTCGACGCGGATGCACTTGCCGGTGACGACGCCGTTGGTGCCGGGAGTCCAGGCCTTGGCGTAGACGAGGAGCGGAACAATATCAGGCGCGGTCATGCGCACGTTGACATACTGATTGGCCCAGCCGCGGCCGAACGGTCCCCAGGGTTCGAGATGCGCATTGCTCAAGCCCATCGCAGCCAGCTGATCGCGGGTCCATTCGTTGGCGCGCTTCATGTTGGGCGAGCCGGTGAGGCGCTCGCCGATGGAATCCATCAGTCCGGTGGCGAAATCCATGACCTTGGAGTTGTGGAAGCCTTCGTAACGAATCCGAGTGATGGTCTCCAGATCGACTTTTTCCTGTTTTTCCTGAGACCATGCGATGGCTGAAAGCAAACTGAGGGAGGCAATAAGACCGGCAACGCGAACAGCTCTTTTCATGGGTGGCGCTCCTGGGCGAGGATCAACCTGCTTCGAGATACGAGTTCTAGAATTCGTGGTTTGAAGATGCTGGTTGAGATCAAAGCGGGGATTATACAACTTGAGCGGAGGCTTGCAAGCGAGGGCGATTGTAAAGTTATCTCAGTTCGTTTTCGGCGCAGGGGCGGGCGCGGGATCCGAATGGGTTTCTGCGTGCGATTCTCCGCTTTTGTGTTCTGCCTCGCCGATCGTGGGCTTGGCGTCGTCGTCATCATTATTCTTGACGAGGTACTGCACGATGAGCGAGATGCGGCGGTTGGCGGGGTCGAGCGGATCGTCTGGTTTGCGCAGGCGCTGATCGGCAAAACCGCGAACCTGGGTGACCTGGTCGGCGCGGATGCCGTTGCGTTGCATCAGACGGCGGGCGGCATTGGCACGATCGCTGGAGAGTTCCCAGTTGCCATAGTTGGCGGAGGCCGCGTAAGGCTTGGCGTCAGTGTGGCCTTCGATGGAAAGCTTGTTGGGAAGTTTTCCCAGTTCCTGGGCCAGCATAATCAGCAATTCGCTTCCGTCGCGATTCAGTTCGGGCCGGCCGCTCTCGAAAAAAGTGCCGGAGGCCGATTCGGTTAACTCAATGCGCAGACCTTCGGAAGTGACGGTCATCTCGATGTGGCTCTTCAGCTTCTCGAAATCCTTCATCTGCTTCATCGCCTGCTGCAGTTGTTGCTTCAGCTTGGGCATGTTGTCTTTGGTCAGAATAAAGTTCTCGCCCGAGCCCACCATATTGGAGCCGACTTTTCTTGAAGTTCCGGTGGGATCCTTGAAATATCCACCGATCGCTTCCTGGATTTGCTTGCTGGTATTGAGCAGCCAGAGGACGATGAAAAGCGCCATCATGGCGGTGACGAAGTCAGCGTAGGCCACTTTCCAGGCGCCACCGTGATGGCCGCCGTGACCACTTTTTTTCTTGATAATCAGGATGGGCCGGGGCTTGTTCATGGTTTTGGCCTGTGCCGGAGATGTTTAGGCGGACGCCGCTGCCGCGGCGGCGGGCGCTCCCCCGCCGCGGCAGGCTTGCTCCAATTCCTTGAACGAGGGGCGGACATGACCCGGCACAGCCCGCCGAGCCACTTCCACGGCCATGATCGGCGCGCTGCCTTTCAGGAACGCCACCATCAGAACGCGCAGAACATAAAGGAAGGCGTGTTCTTCGTCGGCAATCTTGGTCATGTTGGCCGCGACCGGACCGACCAGCCCGTAGCAAAGCAGAATGCCGAGAAACGTTCCCACCAGCGCGGCCGCCACTTTGTGGCCGATTTCCTCGGGCGGGCCGCCGAGCGCGCCCATGGTGATGACTACGCCCAGCACCGCGGCTACGATTCCGAGGCCGGGCAGGGAGTCGGCCATGCTGCTGAGCGCGGCCGTGGGCTGGCTGGCATCATGGTGATGGACTTCCATATCCAGATCGAGCATCTGATCCAGGTCGAAGGCTTCTACTCCGGTGACCGCCATGCGGAGCGAGTCACAGACGAAGTCGCGGATGTGATGGTTCTTCAGAAATTCCGGCCGGGCGGAAAAAATGGGGCTCTTCTCGGGCTCTTCCACATCGCCTTCGAGGGCCATCAGGCCATCCTTGCGGGCTTTGTTGAGGAGGTCGTACATCATTTTCAAAGTGTCGAGATATCTTTGTTTGGTGAAGGGCGAGCCGCCGAAGACGCCGCCGATTCCGCCGGCGATGTCCTTGAGAATGTGAATCGGATTCGCGATCAAAACCGTGCCGATGCCGGCTCCGCCGATGATGAGGAGTTCCGCCGGCTGCATCAGCACGCGCAGGTTCCCGTGCTCCATGAGGTAGCCGCCCACCACCGCGCCGAAAACAATCACGATGCCGATAATCGAAAACATTTGGTTCTAGCTCCCGGATGCCGCGCCCCGAGCGGGCTTTGTGGGGGTGGTGTTAGAGGTGGAAACGGTTTGCCGGTTGTGCCGCGCGCGCTCGAGCATGGACTCGCTCGAGTCGCCGGGCTGGGCAGCGGCGAGTCCAATGGAGACGGCGAGAGACCGCTTTTCTCCCCACCACTCGATGCCATCGTTGGCCAGCATGCGGCCGATGCGGTCGCCCACCGCGCGAAGCGAGTCGCCGCTGCAGCCATTCAGGATCACCAGGAATTGATCATCGCTCCAGCGCCCCACATGGTCGGTTCTCCATACTGCGAGTTCAAGCGTGTGCGCCACCATGCGCAGCATGCAGGAGGCTGCTTCCGCTCCGAAGTTCGCGCGAAAAACGTCAAGGCCTTCCAGCTTCAGGCAGAGAACGCCGAAAGGGACTTGCAATTCGGCGAAGGTCCCCAGAGTCTCGCGCAGGTGCGATTGCATGATGGGGTGGTTGGCGATGCCGGTAATGTCATCGACGCAGCCGGAGTTTATCAGGCTATCTTCGCGCTGCTCGCCGTCTTCGGGTTGGTGGTGATCTTCGAAGCTTTGCAGCACAGCAATGATGGAGCCATGCGCGTCCCGCACCGGAACGGCCCAAACGTGCACGGGAATCCGGTGGCCCTGCTTGTGATGCAGATAGCATTCGGCTTCGCTGGGGTGCGCTGCCTGAATCGCCGCTCCCACGGGACATTCCGAGCCGCAGGGTTCGCATGTGTTCTGATCGCATTGCAAAAGAGTTCGACCGGCACAAGGCCGTCCCACGACTTCGTGGCGAAAGTGGCCGGTGATGCGTTCCGCGCCGTCGCTCCAGAAAACAATTTTTTTCTGAAGGTCGACCACGCAGACTCCAATCTGCAGGCTTTCCAGAATGGTTCGAAATATCTCGGGATCTTGAAATGCGGACATCGTTTGCCGTTAGGGAGGGGCTCGACTATCTTCATCGGCATAATCCACAGCGACTTCAGGGAGCGATCCCAATCTGCACGGCATGAAAATCATGGAAAGCTTTCGCTTTCAATAAGATAGGCCTATGGCACTTTAGGGGGATAGGTAGCACCTCCGGGCTATTTCCAGCGGAAAGGGACGAGTTTAATTTTACGGGTGAGCAGTTCTGGGGGAGGGCTGCCCGGGCGTCCCGGACTCGAAAGAGTCTCGGGACGCTCGTTATTTTTGGAGAGAAATTATCGCGGGCCGCGGGGTGAAAGAGATTTTAGTTGGTGGAGATGGTGAAATTGACGGTGATATTCGCCTGCGTTTCCACCGCCTCGCCGCCCTGGTAGTGAGGCTTGAAGTGCCACTGGCGCACGGCATCTTGCGCCGCGGCGGCCAGAATCGGCGGTCCACTCACCACGCGAAGATCTTGAATCGCCCCGTCTTTACTGATCAGGGCTTGCAGGATCACCGAGCCTTGCACCTTCATCTGGCGGGCGAGAAGAGGGTAGTCCGGCCTGACGGGCCGGCTGACCACGTCGTTCGTGCCGCGTGAAATCTGCACGCGCTCGGCGGCATTGCTGGTTACGCTTGCGGCGGTTTCCGCGCCCGCGGGGCCGTCCGCTTGTGCGGGAGTGCCCGGCTGCAGGTCCACTCGAAGGGAGTTGTTGCCGGGGCGGATGGTGCGGTGACTGTCGCCGGCGACGACTTCCACTTCCAGCGGCGGCAGTACGGTTCTGGTGGTGGTAGCAGTCGCCATGGAAGGCGCCGGCGCGGACGCGACAACATTCTTCGTGATGGACCCCACGCTGGCCTTGGTTCGATGATTGGACTTCGTCGCCGAAGTCAGTTTGGCCGCGACTGGAGCGGGCTGCGCCGCTAGCGTCGCCGCGGGCGTGCTTACGGCGGGCTGGTCGGATTCCGCTTCTTCCGTGTCCGGAAACCAGAAGTCGCGATAGTGGTACAACGAGACGCCTAAGCCCGCCAGCAGCAGCACCAGGGCTGCCACCATCAGGCTTCGCTGTTTAGGATCGAGCGTGCGCTCGGGCAGCTCTGCCAGGGCAACGCGATCACCTTTGGGAACCAACGCTTTGGGCTCGAACATGCGGGACCTGGGCCGTTCGTGGGGGACTTCTGCTCGGGATAGTATGCCTTGAAAAGCTTGTAAATGCCACGAAAAAGTCACAGTTTTTGCGTGCAGTTTGGACATTTTTGGCCTGAGCTGGTGCACTATTTGTGCAACGAATTGTGCCGTCGCGCAGGTTCGTACGCCAGTTTCAGCAGGCCAGTTGATTGCGGGAGATTTTCAGTCCAGTCAGATTTCCGAGGATGGTTACGGCGACGGATTCGGTGTTGAAGAATTCGTTGGCCAGGCTCGTAAGGTCTTCCACGGTGACGGCCTCGATTTTTTCGATGAGCTCGTCGAGATCGTAGAAGCGGTCGAAATACATTTCCTGACGGGCGAGATTTGACATGCGGGCGCTGCTCGATTCGAGCGAGAGCATCAGGCTGCCTTTGAGTTGATCCTTGGAGCGGCGCAGTTCTTCGGCGGGCACCGGCTCGGCCTTCAGCTTGTGAAACTCGCTGACCACCGATTGCACCACCTTCGACGCCGACTCACGTGAAGTTCCGGCGTAGACCGCCAGGCATCCGGTATCGCGGTAGGGATTCAGATCGCTGTAAATGGAATAGACCAATCCCTGGCGCTCGCGGATGTTCTGGAACAGGCGGGAGCTCATGCCGCCGCCGAGCAGGGTGTTGAGAATGTAGCCGGCGTGGCGCTTCTCGTGCGCGATGGGATGCGAGGGCACTCCGATGCAGAGCTGCACTTGCTCGAGCGCCTTCTTGTTGCGCAGTGTGATTTTCGACACGATCTTCGGGACTGGAGAGTGGAAGCCGTTTTTTCGCGGCTTCATGTGCTCGAAGTGATTGGTGACTAGCTCGACGAAGCGGTCATGATCCAGATTGCCGGCGGCGGAAACGATAATGTTTCCGGGCGAGAAGCGGTGAGAGTATGCGTCGAGAACCGCATGGCGCTCAAATTTCTTCACCGTTTCCTTGGTGCCGAGAATCGGCTTTCCCAGAGCATGATCTTTCCAGAAATTCTGGGTGAAAATTTCGTGGACGAGATAATCCGGATTGTCTTCGTCCATCTTGATTTCTTCCAGAATCACGCCGCGCTCGCGTGTGATGTCGTTGGAATCGAAGACCGGATGCAGCACCAGATCGCTCAGAATCTCAAGCGCGACCGGGAGATGCTCGTCGAGCACCTTCACGTTGAAGCAGATGCATTCCTTGGCGGTGAAAGCGTCCATGTTCCCGCCGATGGAGTCGACCTGGCGGGCGATTTCTTCCGCAGTGCGGTGTTCGGTGCCTTTGAACAGCATGTGCTCGATGAAGTGCGAGATGCCGTTCCAGGCGGCGTCTTCATCGCGCGAGCCGGTCTGCAGCCAGATTCCGATCGAAGCCGAGCGGATATGCTGCATCTGCTCGGTTATGATTGTCAGCCCGTTGGGCAGCACTTGACGACGAATATTGCGAACTTCTTTCACCATGAATACTTCCCGGCTTCCCCGCAGAACGATCAGTAAAACCCCAGCAAACTGGTCGTGGAAGGGTCTGTAACTATTCTGACATAGGGCGGCGAGGTGTGCGAAAATGTTTAAGTGTTTAGAATGAGTGGTTTGCGGAGGATCCCGGTTTTGCGGTTGCTGTCAGATCTTCGGGTTTCGCGGGGAAAAGCCAGGTCAGGCTCAGGCATCAGACTTGCTGACGCAGCATGAGAGGCAAAACCTTGGTTCGTAACGCGGAGGCGTCGCTGCTTGGGATGAATCGCCAGGAAGTGGCGGAACTCGTTGCAAACGCAGGAGAGCCCGCATACCGCGTGCAGCAGATTATGAGCGGAGTTTATCGCGAAAGGGTGCAGGCGCTGGATCAGGTTTCCACTTTGCCGCGCCAGTTCCGCGAAGATCTTTCGCAACGCGGATTCGCTATCGGTTCGCCTCGTATCCAGGAAAAAGTTGGGTCGGGGGATGGCACGGTCCGTTACCTCGTGGCCTTTGCCGACGGCGAGAGCGTGGAGACGGTGTGGATGCCCGAAGGCGATGGCGGCGAGGCCGGCGACGGAACCGAGGCTGGTGACTCGGGTGAGTTGAGCGCGGGCCGTGTCAGCGCGGATCGTGTCAGCACGACCCGTGATAGCACAAACCGGGACTGGGACCGGGCCACGATTTGCATTTCCAGCCAGGTGGGTTGCGCCGTGGACTGCCACTTCTGCCTGACTGCTCTGCTCGGCGTAAAGCGCAACCTGAGCGCCGGCGAAATTGTCGGCCAGGTCTGCGCGGTGCTGAACGATCAGAAAGTTTCACCGCCGCAGGACCGCATCAATCTGGTTTTTATGGGCATGGGCGAGCCTTTCCTGAACTATGAGAATTTCATCAAGGCGGTGCGGCTGCTGGTGGAAGAAGTGGGAATTCCAGAGTCGCGCATGACGGTTTCCACGGCTGGAATCGTGCCACGCATCCGAGACTTTGGGCTGGAGCCGATTCGTCCAAAGCTCGCAATTTCGTTGAACGCTTCGAATGACGAACTGCGCACCCGGCTGATGCCCTTGAACCGGAAATGGAATCTTGAGCAGTTGCTGGCCGCGGCCCGCGATTTTCCTTTGCGCAATCGGGAGAGAATTACGTTTGAATATGTTCTGCTTCGCGATGCAAACGATGCGGTGCGGAATGCTCAGGAAGTTGTTGAGTTGTTGCGCGGGCTGCGAGCGAAAGTGAACCTGATCGCGCTCAATCCTGGACCCGGCATTGATTTTGCAACTCCTGCGGAAGAGAGGGTGCTGGCGTTCCAGAAAGTGTTGACCAATGCCGGCATTCCGGCGTTTGTGCGGCGTCCGCGCGGCCGCGATATTTATGCGGCTTGCGGGCAACTGAAGAGAACGATTGGGAGCACTCTGGAGATCGTGCCAGCAAAGATCATGCCGACAAAGGTCATGCCGGCAGCGGATCAGTCCTCATAGTGGACTGCAGCACGGAAGAGGCCACGGGCAGTTCCACGTTCACGGTGATCCCGTCCTGCTTGTGTTGCTCAAGCCAGATCCGGCCGCGGTGTTCCTGGACTATGCCCTGACAAGCGCTCATGCCCATCATGCTGGCATCTTCTTTTTTCTGGTCGGTCTGGCCCGCCGCGATGCGCCCCGTTCCTTCGGCGGAGACCTGAAGCACCGCAACGTCGTGGTGATGAGTGGTGCAAATGGTCAGCCTTTTGCCGCCATTTTCTTCGAGCGCGTGCAGCGCGTTGCCCAGGATTTGAGAGCAGACCTGAAGCAACTGGTTGGAGTCCCCGAGAACTCGGGGCAGTTGGTTATCAAGTTCTGTACGCACGTCCAGATTCAAAGGCTGCCACTGCGATTCCGCTAATTTGACCGCGGTGCGCAAAAGAGTGTTGAGATCGATCGGGGTCCGGGTAGCGGGCGTGCGCTTGGCAAAGCTGAGCAGGCTGGCGACGAGCGAGCGCGTGCGCCGGGCGTGTTGGCCGATCTTGACGGCCTGCACCCGTTGTTCCGGGTTGAGACCAGTGTTCAGAAGCAGATCAGAATATCCCATCATCGCGGTGAGCGGATTGTTGAGTTCGTGCGCCGCGCCGCCGACAAGTTGACCGATGGACGCAAGTTTCTCCGACTGCAGCACTTGCGCCTGCAGACGCTTCAGGTTATCGATGGACTCCTGCGAGCGATGAAAGAAGTTCACCAACTCACGGTCCAGCAGACGCTGGCGCACAAACACCATCACGCCCATCGCGAAGGCGGCGAATAATGTGAGGATCAGCCGGAACGAGAGGATGCGATGCGGAACCGCGGTATCGGACAGCGCCCAGGCGGCAAAGATTGGAAGCGAAAATACGGCGATCATTCCGCAGCGCGCTACCCATACTCCGTAAGCCGTTGCCGCTTTGCCTTCCCCCTCCGGTTCTCCGGCGCCGCTCCACAGTGCGATCAAGGCAATCCAGGCTCCTGAGATGGATAGGGGAATATCGTAAAGACTTCCGCTGTAATAAACTTTGTGCTCCAGCGCCCAATTCGCAAAATAAGAACTGCTGGCGTAGAGCAGGCTGAAGCCAAACAGATTTGCGTACAGGGTTCTCCAATGACCCCGGCTGCCGTTCCAACATACGGCCAGAGCCACCAGGAAGGCTACTTTCTCAGCCAGATACAGTGCATTCAGATTTTGGCTGTAAGGGCCCGCGTCGGGAACCGCATAGAGCCACGGCATTACGACGAAGACGTAGACATAGATCCACCAAACCAGAAGCAGCGTAAAATCGAGCCGTCCCAACCGTGCCGCATATTCGCCTCCGCGGACGTGGGCGCGAAGGCCGAGCGCCGCCATAAAGGGAACGAAGTGCAAAAAAATGATGATATCGGCGCCGAACAAATCGGGGACGTCGCGGTGCAGGAAAACTTCGTAATACGTCCACAGAAATTGATACATCAGCCACAGAGCAAGGCCTAGGGCCAGCATGCTCCAGAACAGCCGCAGGCGGCCTTGCGAGCGCCGCGCGCGCGGCACCATCGCCGCCGCCGCCGTGCCCAGCAGAAAGCATTGTGTGAGATCGCTGACGGCGGCCAAACGAAACGACTCAGGCAGGGTGAGGGCTCCGAGCACGGCTATCGCCAGGCAGACGATCACGCCGCCAGACCAGATTTTGGTGCGGGTAGTCAAGAAAAGTTATCCCCGGTCATTCTAGTTCGGATTGAGCGGGGTCGATGGTTACTGTAGTAATCTGGGCCGGGCCGTTGCCCTACGAAGAACCTGGTTCAACGCTTCGAAGGGTTGGCAAGTTCCTCTTGATTTAAGCCTTTCTTATCAATAATATGCAGCACAGCCGCTGGCCCCCGCGGAGATAGACTGTTTTGTTTCGCTTCGACCGCTACAGGCATTCGTGGAGATTGCAGGCCCCCACCGATCCCGGCGAAATTCGCCGTATCGAGCGCTGGCTGGCCACGGCACGAGTGTTTCTGGCCATCTCCGCACTCCTCGCCATCCGCATGGACCCCACCCGGCTGGGCTATTCGCCGGCGGCCTACGGCCTGTTTGGCTTTTACATGGGCAACAGCATCTTGATCCTGATGCTCTTGCGACGGCGGAAGCAATCAACTCCATCCTTTCGCATCCTCGTCCACTCCTTCGACATTGCCTGGCCCGCCTTCATCTCGGTGTTCGCGGAAGGGCCGAGAAGTCCATTTTTCCTATTTTTTGTTTTCGTCCTCACTGCGGCCGCCTACCGGTGGGGTCTTTGGGAGACTCTAGCCACCGCCGCCGCCGAAGTGGGACTGCTCTGGATGGAGAGCGTTGTCTTACTCCACGGGTGGTTGGCGCCGGTTGGCGCACTGCCTTGGCCGGCATGGGCTGGGTTGCGCGTCAACCTGGATGAGTTTCAACCTCAGCGATTGTTCATGCAATCGGTTTATCTGCTGGTGATGGGGCTGCTGCTCGGTTACCTGGCGGAACAACAAAAACATCTGCGAGCCGAAAAAGCCGCGGTTACGCGAATTCTGGCCAAGGCGCGGGTGGAGTCGGGGCTCACCGGCACGCTACAGCAGATTCTCGGCGAGGCCCTCACCATGTACGGTGGCGCGCGTCTGTTGATTGCCGCGCAAGAGGCTCACAGCCAGCGGATATTTCTCGGCGAATTGAACGCTGGCAAAGGAGCGGCCTCCGAATTTATCTGGCTCGATTCCAGCCCGCGGGATACTGTGACTTACCTCGGCGATTTTCCCGGAGACGTTTGCAGCGCGATTCGCGACTCCGGGCGCTGGTCGATTCTGGCGCTGGATCGCGATGGCAACCAGGTTACGGCTGAGCACACGGAGTCCCTCACCCGGCTCAATGAGTATCAGGGTTTCGATGGCGTGATTGCAGTTTCTTTCCTGCTGGGAGGCGAGTGGCGGGGACGCGTGTTCCTGTTCGACCCGTCGCGGCAGGGGGAAAAACTGGAAGAGCTCCGCTTTCTGCTCGATCTGATTCGTCAGATCGGCCCGGCGGTTTACAACGTGTATCTTCTTCACCGCCTGCGGCGCAGGGCGGGCGCGGCGGAAAGAGCGCGTTTCGCGCGCGAGCTGCACGACGGCGCGGTGCAGTCGCTGATCGCCGTCGAAATGCAAGTGGATGTTCTGCGCCGCCAGGCCGACGCGCAAGGGCCCATTGGCGGCGAACTCGGGAGGATCCAGGGATTGCTCCGCGAGGAAGTGCTCAAGCTGCGCGAACTCATGCAGCAGATGAAATCGATCGATGTAGATGCGCAACGGCTGCTGAGCGTTTTGCACGACACGGTCGAGCGCTTTCAGCGCGAGACAGGAATCTCCGCCCGCTTCGTCACCGACCTGGAAGAGTTCGATATGCCGCAGAAAGTTTGCCGCGAACTGCTTCGCATTGTGCAGGAGGGATTGGTGAATGTGCGCAAACACAGCCAGGCACGCCACGCGCTGGTGCGCCTGGGGTCGACCGAGACCCTGTGGACGCTGAGCCTGGAGGATGACGGCCAAGGCTTTTCGTTTTCCGGTCGCCTCACGCAGGCCGAAATGGACGAGATTGGGAAGGGGCCTATGATCATAAAGGAACGCGTGCGTTTGATTGGCGGGGAACTCACGGTAGAATCAAATCCGGGTCAGGGAACGCGCCTGGAAGTCACGGTGCCCCGTGGCGGGGAAGTGCCGCATGAATTTTAAGAAGCCACAAACCGTTCGCATCGTGATTGCTGACGACCACCCGATTTTCCGCGATGGGCTGCGCCGGCTGCTGGAAGCCGAGCCCGACCTGAAGGTTCTTGGAGAAGCCTCCGACGGCGCCGAGGCCGTGAAACTGGCGCGCCAGCTGAAGCCCGATATTCTTCTCCTCGACTTAGCCATGCCCAAGCATCCCGGGCTGGAGGCCTTGCGCGATTTGAGTTCAACGTCCAATTCATCGCCGGTGCGCGTGATTCTGCTGACCGCGGCTGCGGAAAAAAGCCAGATCGTGGAAGCCTTGCAGCTGGGCGCTCGCGGCGTTGTGCTCAAGGATTCCGCAACCCAACTGCTGCTCCGCGCGATTCATACCGTGATGTCGGGAGAATACTGGGTGGGACGCGAGAGCGTTTCCAATCTGGTGCAATACCTGAGGACGTTAATGCAATCCTCCAGCGACGAGGCGCGGCAGAGGAAGTTCGGCCTTACACCCCGAGAACTGGAGATTGTTTCGGCCGTCGTAGCCGGCTACTCTAACAAGGAAATCGCCGAGTATTTCAAGATCAGCGAAGATACCGTCAAGCACCACCTGAGCAACATCTTTGACAAGCTGGGAGTTTCGACGCGCCTGGAACTGGCGCTGTTTGCCGTGAACCAGGCGTTGCCGCTCAAGAGTATTGCCTGATTTACGGCCTGATTTACGAAACGCGAAAGTAACCAGTAAGGCGAAACGAAGGTCACCCGTATGGCACTTTTGTGCCATTGGCCGAGGCGTTCTGGATCATTAGGATTGTTTGCAGAGCCCTCGCAGAGGTTGTGTGTCGGTGTGTAACTGAGAGTCCCCGAAAGGGGAAGGTCGGTTCAAAAGGAGAGGGAGCCCGTGGCAAGACTCTTACAGCAACTCTGGCAGAAATTCTGGAACGATGAGCGCGGTCAGGACATCGCGGAATACGCGGTGATGCTGGCGGTGATTCTAGTCATCGTCGTGGGTACAATTCGGCTGATCGGTTCGAACGCCAACAACGTGTTCTCGAACGTTGGCAGTTCGCTGCAGTAGTTTCCGGTCGCAGCCGTCCCAGCATCACAGCTGCAAAGAGCGGGCGGCGCCGTCAAGCGTGCTGATCCCGGCTCTGCCTCAATTCCAAAACAATCTGTTCAGATGATCCCGCGTGTGTTTGCTTCGCAGCGTGCGCCTTGGTGTGTGCGGCGCTCGTAAACTTCTACGGGCTTATTGCTTCGGATCTTGCTTCGGGTCGCCAGCCGGCGCGGTCTGTGCCACTTTGTCTGCGCCCGGGGTCGAGATCCGCGTCAGGAACGGGAACGGCGGCGTGATCTCAAACGGCATTTTCTCTCGCGCCGAATTCAGCGCAACGGGTTTAGCCTTGGCCAGTTCCACCGTATCGCTCCAGGGATCCACTTTGATGCGGCCGCCGAGCGGAAGCGCCGCGATCTGGTCGGTGCGATTATCCTGCAGAGCCGGGGCTGAGGCCATCAGGCTTGCCATCCGAACGGTCTTGCGGTCGGCAATATTATTTCCCAGGTGAGAGTGCAGCAGGTTGGGAAGATCCGGCGCCTTTTCCTGCAAAGCCTTCAGAAACAATCCAGCGCTCCCCAGCTTGTCCTTGTAGGGAGAGTTCTTCAACATCTCCAGACCCTTCGCGTCCGCCGCTTCTTCTTCCTTCTCGCTGTGCTTAAACGCAAGATTCTGGAAAGAGTCCTGGTCGGGGAAGAACATGCGGTCGTTGAATGCCAGCTTGGTATCGAAGCGGTGCCCCAGCACTACATGGCCTAATTCGTGCGCCAGGATCATCGCCAGCGACGCCTCATCGGGCAGCACATCCAAAAGCCCCCGGCTGATAATGATGGTGTGGCCGATGGTAAATGACTCCAGGGGCGCGGTCAGCAGGACGCGGCAGCGGATGTCTCCCTGAAGATCAATGTTGTTGGTCACGAGAAGATTGTTCACCACCGTGAGCAACACTTTATCCACTTCTCCCGGAGGCGCGAGCAACCCGATTTTCTGGATGCGGTCAACGGCGTTGTCCTCCGCCTGCCGCTCCCACATGCGCTCCGCGACCACCGGAGTCGCATCGGCGGCGGCCTCGGTTTGATCTTTCACGGACTGTGGCGAGTCCACCACAATCTGGGTAAATTCCTCGTTCCTGGTCAACCCCTTCAGGTCATAGCCCCACAGCCGCGTCTCGGCCTTAAAATGCAGAGTCTTGGAAAGGCCGGTCTTCAGGTTCTGTTCTTCCGTGTAGATATAGGCGGGCAGCCAGCTTCCGGGGCGCATATTCAGGCGCCAGCTGTCGAAGTGGAAATAGAAATTAATTTTCGGCGGCGGCGCATACGTGCCATTGAAACGAACGATGTTGTAATCCTGATCCTCGACCCAGATGCGTCCCTTGAAGCGCGGAATCTTTTCTCCGGCTCGCGGCTCAACGTCGATCACCAGGCAGCGGACTTCGCCCAGAAACTCGCGGCGCACAAAAGTAAAGTTGTAATACCTTTTCTGGAAGTCGGTATCGAGCACCACCATCTGCGCAAAGCCCAGCGGCAGAAAGTGCATGGAATAAACGCCGGTCAGCTTGGCCAGCATGCGTTGTCCGAATCCGGGCTGGCCCGTGAACGAGGTGTCTTCAGGGCCGTCGCTCATATCCAGCCGGCCGAGAAAATAGTTGTCTTTGACGGGAGTGGGGTCGCCGGAGCTGTCGTTCTTGAGATCCTGAATATAAGTCTCCACCATGGGATGCATGTGGCGCATCTGGGCGAGAAAGAAATGCTCACGCTGCACCACTCGGTCGATCACATCATTGAGTGAAAGGGCGGATTGTGTCGCGGCGGATTCTTGTGCGGCTGGTTGCGCGGCGGCTGGGGCGGCTGGTTGCGCGACAACGCCAAGCGCAGGCGAAATCGGCTGCCCAGCGGCTGGCGCAGCCTGCGAGGTTGCCGGCAGAATCCCAGCCCCTGCTACCAGAAACCCGAGAATAAATGAACGTAAAATTCGCATATTCATTAAGAAGTTATGCTATCTGAAAGATGACGTGCAGTACCACCGTCGAGTCCGAGGGCTGGCCATCGCGCAGAGCGGGCTTGAAGCGAAGCTGCCCCGCTTCTTTCACGGCTTCCTCATCCAGCCCATGTCCCAGACCGCGAACCACGCGCAACACTTTCACTTTGCCGGAAGCCTCGAGCACCGCTTCCACCAGCACTTCGCCTTCAACTTTTTGTTTCAGGGCATCTTCGGTATAGATGGGAACTGGCTTCCAAAGGATTTCCGCGGGCACAATCTTTGGCGCGATAGTTTGTGCAGTACGCGATCCGGAAGTCGGAGGAGCGGGAACATCCGCGTTTCCAAATCCGGCCTGCTGAACCACCCCGCGCTGACTCGGTCGCGAGTCGCTGACCGCGACGCCGTTGCCGAATCCGGAGCTGACTACCACGCCGCGAGCTCCGTTCGCGCCTCCCGTGCCGTTGCCCGAGCCCGGTCCGGTGGGCATATCGAACGATCCAAGTTGCGCGATCGTGATTGGTTTTCCCACGCTCGCTTTCGCCGGGACGCCGTGCGGATCGCCGAACCCTCCGGTCTGCACTTTCTCAGCCGCGAGCGCAACGGTTGGCGTAGCCGAACTTCCGGACGAAAAAACATTCATCTTCACCGGTGCGCGAGGAATCACCGGCTTCGGCAGTGGCGGCACGTTCTCCAATTTCTTCGCAGCCATCACAACTTCGGGAGCGGCAGGATCGTCCAGCTTGATTTTGGGTTTCGGCAGTGCAGCGGGAAGTCGCAACGCTTCCGTTGGCGGATCAAGCTGTGCCACCTGCTGCGGCGGCGGGATGAATCTGCGAATCGGCTGGGGCTGATGATTCACCGGCACCGGCGTTGGCACCAGTTCGATGGCGTGATAATCGCGAACTGGAGATTCCATGATCTCTGGATGGAGCACAGGCACCCAGACCAGCAGGGCCACGGCCGCGGCCTGAACGCCGAAACTAAGAGCAACCTCGGACCAGGGCTTTTTCGGCTCCGGTAGGAGAGAAAAAAGACCTTGCTGGGAGACAGATGATCCCATAATCGCGCCCCTGCGCTTCTCCGTAATCTTGGACCCTAATTTTAGACCCCAATTTTAGAACCCAGCTAACGAGCAAAAAGCTCTCTGGCAAGCCGGAATTTGTTGGGGGAACCTGTTGGGGCAGTCCCCAAGGAGAACCCAGGCGGGCTGCCAACCTAGAGAATGCACGGCAAAGGCCACTTTCAGCGTTCGCCGCCTGCCCATAAGAAACGCAATATCAATAGTTTACGCTTCTCATCGTCGCTCGTCGCCTGGCTGTGAAAATAGGGTGGCAAAAAAGTACACATTGGAGGAGAGATTTACTGCCGCCCGCCTTGTGCTCGCCTATTACAAGAAAGGTGATTACGAAAACGGGGGCGAAGATTTCGAAACTCGTTACCAAGGCGAATCCGCGAGGTGGGGTTTCCACCGCGACAGCGTCTATTTAGCCCGCCCGGTCGACTCTCTTACCACCAGCTCCGGCTCAATCGCAATCTCCTCCGGATCTTCTTTCTTCCCTTCAATTCTTTCGAGCAGCGTCTCCGCTGCCACCTGCCCCATGCGCGTCAGCGGCTGGCGCACGGTCGTGATGCTCGGAGTATGAAACGACGCGCCCGCAATGTCGTCGAACCCCATCACGGAAATATCCTGCGGCACGCGCAATCCCTGTTCCTGGAACGCGCGAATCGCTCCAATCGCCGAAATGTCGTTATAGGCGAACAGCGCCGTGAACGGTTTCTGGCGCGCCAGCAACTGCTTGGCAAAGGGATATCCCAGCTGCGGCGTCGGATCGTCAATATCAATCTGCACCGTCAGTTCAGGATCGATGTTCATCTTCAGCTGCTCCGCCACTTCGCAGATCGCGCTGAATCGATCCTTGGAATCGGAGCTCAACGGATTCCCCTTCAGCACGGCGATGTGTTCGTGAAACAAATCCTTCAAATGGTTGAGCGCCAGGAATGCCGCCCGGTGGTGGTCGAGCACAATGTTCGTGACGCCCTGCACCTTCTTATGCCCTGCAATCGCCACCGTCGGGAGATCGGGCGTTTCGTGAATGGTGGTGTCCACGCTGATAAAGCCTTCCACGCCCCGTTCCGACAACAACCGCGAATATCGATTCAATTGCTCGGGGTTATGGCGATGCGCCACGGTCAGGAAGAAATAATCCTTCTGCGCCAGATAGCCCTCAATCCCGTTGATGATCGCCGAGGCATAGTTGTCGCCAAGCTCCGCGCAAATCACTCCGATCGTATAGGTGCGCTTGTTGCGCAGCGTGCGCGCGAAAAAATTCGGCCGGTAGTTCAGTTGTTTGGCGGCGGCGTGAATTCGATCCTTGGTCTCCTGCGGAATCGCACGCGCCGAGGGCGCATTATTCAGAACCGTGGAAACCGTGCCCGGAGTCAATCCCAGGTGCTGGGCGACTGCCTTGAGAGTGATGACCTGCGGTTTTTGGCCTGGTGTCGTTTTTTTGGCCATGATCCCAATCTAAATCGTTTCACTAGATCGCAACCGCACAGTCGCGGCCATAATACCAGATTCAATCTTCCATTCGATTCCCCCCTTGTCATTCCGGACGTCCGCGTTTTTCATCGCGGCGGTGGATTCTCAGTCTCTACGGCAGCGGAGCGCCTGCCCAAAGGAGCCTGGGCTGGACGAAGAAATTGACTGCTTGAGAGATTGAATCACTGATTCACTAAAAAGAATAAGCCGTCCTTCAATGAGCTTCGCCTGCATCGCCGAATTTTCCCGCGGCTGCCTCACTTTACGTCGATCACCGCCAAACCATGCGATGGCAACGTCACGGTCAATTCCCCGTCCCGCAAATCACGTACCTCAGCTGCGGGAAGCTCGGCGGCTTGGCGCAACGCTGTGATCTGTGCCTGTGTTGGGAAGCTTGGCGCTCCCATTCTTTCGTACGCAGCCTGCACGTCGCCATGTTCCCGGTCCACACGTGAAATCGAAGCCTGCTGCACCTTCGCTCCCTTGAATCGTAGAGTCACTGTTTTAGGCTCCCCGCTCTTGCCGGGGGCTGCGTAGTTCCAAACGGCAATCACCAGCGATCCGTCTTTCCTGCGCGTTACCAGAGCAGTATCAGAATCCACCGCGAGCCGTTCCTCCCCAAGACGATGCAGAAGTTCGAACGCGGCAAACGCAGGCTTGGGAATTCCATCCTCGGCCAGCAGCCCGAACCCGCCGTAGAACGGCTGCTTCACCACCCCTTGTTCCTCGAAGACATCGGAAAACGTCCAGTAGGACATCACGTCAACCAGTCCATCGCACTGGCGAATCGTATCGGCCAGCCACGGCCCCATGTAGACCGTGTCCGTGACCGCGGGTTCGTTGGCATAGCTGGCGTTGAACTCGCTCCAGATCAGCGGAAGGTGCGGATTCGCCGAAGCCTGAATCTGTTCGTGAACCTTTCTTACCGCGCGGCAAACCATCTGATTCCGCGGGATGTTTTCGCTGGTGCCAAACACGTCTTCCGATTTGTCGTTCCCGTAAACGTGTGTCGAAACAAAATCCACCGGCACCTTCTGGTCCGCGCAATGCTTGATGAAATCATTCGCCCACGCCGCTTGCGCCGTCGCGGGCCCGCCCACGCGCAGCCGCGAGTTCACGGCTTTGAGCGCCCGCGCCGTATGGTCATACAGTTCCCAATACGTCGCCTGCTTCGGATCTCCCACCCAGAAATCAATGTTGGGTTCGTTCCACACTTCGAAATACCACTGCGAGACTTCGCCGATGCCGTAGCGTTCCACCAGGTGCTGGGCGAACCGCGTGATCAGTGCATCCCACTTGGCGTAGTCCCTGGGCGGGGAAACGTTTTGCTTGTACCAGAATGCATGCGGAGCGTCGCGGGCCGCCAGCTTCTTCGGCATGAAGCTGATCTCGACAAAAGGGCGCACACCGTTGGCCAGCAGCCCGTCATAGATCTGGTCCACATAAGAAAAATTGTAGAGAGGATTTCCCTGCGCGTCTTCGTCGTAGAGGCCGACCTCATCATGGAAGATGGCGTGGAAGCGCACGTATTCGAACCCCGTGATGCCCTTCACCTCGCGCAGGTCGCGCCGGTAGTCATCGCGCAGGGTCAGGATGGCGCGGCCCGATCCAAACATCTTCTCCCAGAAATGTGGAAACGGATGCGCGGCAGCCGAGGCGTCGACGACCACAACCTGGGAGTCTTTCGAACTGTCGCCGGCTTGCGCCGGTAGCTGACGCGATATCGAAGGGAGAGAAAGAAAAAGAACAAGAACAGCGAGAAGCAGAAATCGTGTGGCCTGTCTCATGCCGGCGGACCTCGAGGCTGCAAGCGGATTGCACTGCGTATTCATGATCACCGTCCGGACGCGCCCCAGTATAAGACGGGAAACACATTCGTCGCCGCGGCCACCCCGAAATAGCCTGCTGGGAGAGGATGTCGTTTTCCTGCGAAACCGCAAAGCACGCGGTCGCATCTATACTGCATAGTGCCAGTCTGGCAGACCAAGCTTACCGCGAGGATACCTATGCGCTCTTCCGCAAGAATTGCCGCTGCCGTTATTTTTCTTCTCCCCATCGCCAACCTGCACGCCGTGAATCAGGATTTTCACAATGCGCCCGATTCCGCGAAAAAGCAGAAGAACCCTTACGCGGGCCAAGCCGCGGCCGCCGGCAGGCCGCTCTATGCCAGGAACTGTCTTTCCTGTCACGGCCGCGCCGGCAAAGGAACTGGCAATGTTCCCTCCCTGGTCGATGGCAAGCTGGGTGCCGTGACCGCGGGTGAGGTGTTCTGGTTCGTCACGCAGGGCAGCAAAGACAACGGAATGCCCTCCTGGGCATTCCTGCCCGAGAAGGAGCGCTGGCAGATTGTGACCTATGTCGAGGCCATGGCGACTGCCGCGCTCGCCGCCGCGAAAGATAAAGACAAAGATAAAGACAAAGATAAAGACAAAGATAAAGACAAAGACGAAGACAAAGATGCGCAGGTTTCGACCGCGAAGCTCACCGACAAGTCTCCAACGGCTCCGTTCACCGATTTCCGTTACGAAGCGCCCGGGACCACTCGGAAAATCACCGTCGCCGATCTTCCCGAGCCCTTTGCCACGAAGTCGTCTGACAACGGCCCGGAGTTGGTCGCGCGTCCCGATTCCGCCTGGCCCATCGCGCCCGCTGGTTTCAAAGTCGACCTCTACGCCGCGGGCCTCGACAATCCACGCCTGCTGCGCACCGCGCCGAACGGCGACATCTTCCTCGCCGAGAGTGATCCCGGACGCATCCGCATTTTTCGCGGCATGACCAGCGACGGCAAAGCGGATCAGATGCAGGTTTTCGCCAGCGGCCTGAAGAAGCCTTATGGAATTGCCTTCTATCCGCCCGGCCCCAATCCGGAATGGGTCTACGTAGGCAATACCAACGAAATCATTCGCTTTCCCTATCACAACGGAGACTTGAAGGCGACCGGCCCGTCTGAACATATTGCCGATCTGCCTGCGGGCGGCGGCCATTGGACCCGCGCGCTCGATTTCTCTCCCGACGGCAAGAAGCTGTTCGTGGGCGTGGGCTCGGCTTCAAACGTCGACGACCCTGATACGAGTCCGCGGGAAAAGAACCGCGCCGACATTCTCACCTGCGATCCCGCGTCCTGCGTCTTGAGCGTTTACGCCTACGGCATTCGCAACGCCGGCGGCGGCATTCTCGTGAACCCGCAAACTGGCGAGTTGTGGTGTTCGGTGAACGAACGCGACGCGCTGGGCGATAACCTCGTCCCCGACTACATCACGCACGTGCAGGAAGGCGGATTCTATGGCTGGCCGTGGTGGTACATGGGCGGGCATCAGGATCCGCGGCACAAAGGGAAGCATCCCGAACTGAAAGACAAAGTGATTGTGCCCGACGTCTTGCTGCAGCCGCACAACGCGTCCCTGGAATTTACTTTCTATGATGGCAAGCAGTTTCCCGAAGATTACAGCGGCGACCTTTTTGCCTCGGAACACGGCTCGTGGAACAAGTCCGTCCGCGTAGGCTACGAAGTGATTCGCGTGCCCCTGCACCACACGGGCCACGCCACGGGCGAATATCAGGACTTCCTCACCGGCTTCGTGCTTCCGAGCGGTCAAGTGTGGGGACGTCCCGTAGGCATCACCGTGGCTCCCGATGGCTCGCTGCTGGTAAGCGACGATGGGACAAACTCGATCTGGCGGGTGAGTTATACAGGGAAGTGAAAATAAGTGGCCAGTCAAAGCAAAGCAGTTCTCGCGGAAGTGGCGTGGGAAGGGCACGGCTTTCAGCCGTGCCGTCCAGATGGCCAGAATTCTGGCTTTAGCCTCTCTGGCTTTAGCCTCTAAAGGTTCCGGGTTCGAGCGGACTCCGGGAGGCTAAGCTGTTGAAGTTGCCCGTAAGTTGTTGAGTCTTGGTGTAAGTGATTGAAAAAACTGTAAAGTCCACTGATCATTTCGAATTATCTCCAAGCTAAGTTGACAGAATCAGACTCCTAATCGAAGCTCGCGCAGGGTTAAGCTGAGTTTTACAACCGGAGCCCTTCGTGGGATGCCATTTCCTGAGCCGGAAACAGCCCTAATTTCGACGATCGGGGGCGGCGACGTGGAAAACCTCATCCGCGAGTTCGCCGCGCGTCCTGGGGCACGCCAGACGGCCTCTACGACTTTTCAATCACTTACACCAAGGCTCAATAACTTACAGATAATTTCAACGACTTAGGAGCAGTGGCTAGTGACTAGAAGTTATCTCATAAACCCTCGGCGGGGGATACGAGCGAAACCACAGAGGCTAAAGCCCAGATTCCCAGGCATTTGGGCGGCACGGCTGGAAGCCGTGCCCTTCCCGAACCCATTTATGAGATGACTTCTAGTGGCGAGTTGTTAGCAAAATCTGGCCGCTTTGTTCTTTAGAATCAACGACCGAGAATCAACAGCCGAGAATCAACGACTGGACCCACTATTTCCGAAAGTGATTGCGGATTGCATCGGCTTGCACGCGAGTCACGACTGCCGACAATGCGGCAGCGTCGGCCTGCTTCACCTTCTGCACGCTGCCGAAATGTTCCAGCAGACGTCGCGTCGTGCTTTCGCCTACGCCTGGAATCTCCAGCAGTTCGGTGGAGCGGTCACGCATTTGTCTGCGCTTGCGATGAAACGTGACGGCGAAGCGGTGAGCTTCGTCGCGAATGAGTTGAATCAGGTGCAGCACCGGCGAGTGATGGTCGAGCGCGATGGGATCTTTCTCCTGTCCGTAGACGTAGAGAATCTCTTCCCGCTTGGCGATCGCGGCTAGGGGCTGGTTGATGATTTCGAGAGAGTCGAGCGCTTCAGCCGCGGCGTGAAGTTGTCCCAGGCCGCCATCGATCAGCACGAGGCTGGGCATGTTGTTTTTGTCTTCCGGCTTTCTTTCGTTTTTCTTTTCTTCTTTTTTTTCTTCGAGCAGACGCTTGTAGCGGCGCGTAACTACTTCGCGCATGGAAGCGAAATCGTCCACGCCTTCGACGGTGCGGATGATGAACTTGCGGTAGTCGGACTTTTTCATGCGCCCGTCTTCCCAGACCACCATCGACGCGACAGTCTCCGCGCCTTGAATGTGCGAAATGTCGAAGCACTCGATTCGCTTGGGAAGTTCGGGCAGGCTGAGTGCGTCCTGCAATTCTTCCTGAATGGCTTTCGCGTTGGGCTTGAGCACGCGGAAGCGCTGATCGTACGATTGCTTGGCGTTATTGCCCGCGAGGTCGATGAGCGAGCGTTTGTCGCCACGCAGTGGAACGATGATGTGGACTCGTGTAGGGCGGACACTCTTGTCCGCCACTTGCTCGGAGAGCAAGTCTTCGAGAGCTTCACGGTCCTCAAAATCGACAGGGACGTAGATATTGCGGGGCACGTAGGGCTGGCCGATGTAGAGCTGCTTGAGAAGAGCGGAGAAAAATTCGCCGGGATGGAATTGATTTTCGGGGCTGAGCTGATTGTGTGGGGGCGGGCACTCTTGCCCGTCCGGGCCGAGCGCAGCTCGGCTGCTTACCACCGATGCTGTGGAGCTGTCGGCAGGAGGCGAGCTGCGCTCGCCTGGACGGGCAAGAGTGCCTGTCCCCACACAATCTGTCCCCACACAATCTGTCCCCACACAATCTGTCCCCACACAATCTGTCCCCACACAATCTGTCCCCAGACAATCTTTGCCCACATCATCTTTGACTGTCTCCGCGTCGTCTGTGGTGAACTCGGGCAGGTCTTCCCAGAAGAATTCGCGGCGGTCGACCATTTTGCCGGCGCGCATGTGGAATAGATTTACGGCCAGCATTCCGTTTTCGGAGTGGTAACCGAAGACGTCGGCGTCGTCGCCTTCGGCGGCGGCGATGCGCTGGCGCTCCTGCAATTGCTCGACAGTTGAGATCAGGTCGCGATATCTGGCGGCGCGTTCGTATTCCTGCGACTCGGCGGCTTGCTCCATGCGCGCGTGCAGGGAGCGCGCGAGATCGGTGGGGCGGCCTTCGAGGAATAATTTCACGTCGCGGACGGCTTCCTGATAAATCTCCGGCGTGGTCAAGTTCTCGACGCACGGGCCCAGGCAACGCTTGATGTAGTACTGCAGGCACGGGCGGGGATGGAAACGCGTGAGGTCGACCCGGCACGACGGAATCAGAAAATTCCGGTGAATGAGATCGACAATGCGGTAGGCGAGGTTGGCAGGGAAGTACGGGCCGTAGTAAGCGGCTCCGTCTTTGAGCAGGCGGCGCGTGACGTACACGCGCGGCCAGTGCTCGGCCAGCGTGAGTTTGACGTAAGGGTAAGTCTTGTCGTCGCGCAGCAGGATGTTGAAGCGCGGCTTGCGCTGCTTGATCAGATTGTTTTCGAGCGCGAGCGCTTCTTTGTTGTTGGCGACGACGATGTATTCCACGTCGGCGGCTTCGCGCACCAGAGTTCCGGTTTTCGAGTCCTCCCAGCGGCCTTCGTGGAAATAGCTGGCCACGCGGCTGCGCAGATTCTTCGCCTTGCCCACGTAGATGACTTCGCCCTCGGCGTTTTTGTAGAGATACACGCCGGGCTCGGTGGGAATGGAACGGATTTTGGCGAGCAGGTCCATGTGGGCGGGATAGGGTCATTCTATTCGATGGAAGAGAAGGTGAACGTGCCGCCGTCGGAAGGCGGATCGCGCGGCGTAGGGTCAATGAGCGCCGTGGCCTGATTTCAGCAGTTGTGTAGAACAACGCGCTGTGCTAATACGTTTGGTAAAGAGCAACCGAATGGGAAAAAGTCGAAAAAAGAGGTGTAAACACAATAAGCAAAGCCAGCGCACGAGAGAAGAACTGGACCTCATCAAAGAAAAGGAATTGGAGCGCTTTGAAGGCGGGCGCGCCGAACGTGAGCGCGCTGAACGCGAGCGCGCCGAACACGCCGATGCGGTAAGTTTCTTGGCGAGGGCATGGCGAGACGCTCCAGCGCGCGCGGGCGGCGACTCGCCCCCAATTCTTGGCGAAACGGATCCCCTTGTCCGTTCCCCACTAAAACCAAAGCCTCATCTCCGTTCTGGTGCGGTAGCTCTTCCTGAACCGGGACCAGAACCAGAACATGAGTTCTTGACGGTGAACCCCAAATTGGCCTCGAAGTAGCTTCGCGTGCCTGAAACGATTCGATGCATCGCAGAAGGTCGGTTGGCGTAACATCCGCATTACGCTCAAAATCCCCCGATCTGCGAACGCGACCATGCCGCGGAGACGAGCGAATCGGCGCAGTTGAGGCTTGTGTTACAATATTGGCATATGAGTCATACACTCACAATTCGTCTTACCGAGGAACTTCTTTCCTGGCTGAAGGAGACGTCTCGTCGAACCGGCATACCCATGGGTAGGCTCGTCCGCGAGCAACTGGAAAGTGCCAAAGCCAACGGCGGGAAGCAGCGATTCATGCGCCATGCAGGTACGATTCGTGGCGGGCCTGCTGACCTTTCCTCCCGCAAAGGGTTCTCCCGTTCATGAAGGGCATTGCGGACACAGGCTTCATCGTAGCGTTTGCCAGGAGCAACGATCGCTATCACTCGTGGGCACTTGATGTCGCGGAGGGAACGCGGGAGCCCTTGCTAACGTGCGAAGCAGTTCTCGCAGAGGCTGCGTTTCACTTGGAATCCAGCTCTTACGTCTTGTCCCTGGTAGAAGACGAGATGTTGCAGGTGGCGTTTGATTTTTCCGAGAATATGCCACAGTTGCGGGAACTGGCGCGACGGTATGCGGACCGCAAACCTGACCTCGCCGACCTCTGCCTGATCCGCATGAGCGAGTTGTATCCACGCCATACGGTGATCACAGTCGACGAGAGCGATTTCCGCGTCTACCGCAGGAACAAGCGGGAGACGATCCCTATTCTTTGCCCGCCACGGCACAACTAGGCGCGAAGACCCCGTCAATCTCGGCTGGTTCTCGGCGGCGTCGTGGAGCTGTCGGCAAAGAGGCGAGCTGCGCTCGCCGGACGGGCAAGAGTGCCCGTCCCCACACAATCCTTGACCCACACCGTCCTTGCCCACACACAATTCTTGCTAGTCCTTGGTGCCAGCCCGGAATCTGAGCGGGACTGTATAAAATTTCCATTCCGTATGTGGGGTTTGCGTTCGTGGGGGCGAGCCGGGGAGGGGACTGCATTGACATCACTGCTGCAAATGATTGAAAACGTATATACTTAGGGGGTTTGGCGTCCACATGGGAAACTGGCACGTCCCGTGCACTAGAGAAGGGTGTTCGAGGCAAGGTTGCAGCACTTTCCCAGGGCATTTTCCCAGGGGCCGCAAGGCCAGTTTTGAGGTTTTCCGGCGCGAACGTACAAAGCCGGACAAGATTTAAAAAGGAGCCTTCTTATGACCCGCACTTCGTTAGTGAAAACCAGGGTAACGCTGTTCCTGGCGGCCAGCATGCTGGCCACGGTAGGTTGCGCCAGCAAGAACTACGTGAAACAAGAGACCACGCCGCTGATCAACAAAACCAACGAGCTCGACGACCTGACCGCGAAGAATACCAAGGACATCAAGGATGTCGACGCGCGGGCGCAGGCCGGCATTGCGGCGGTGAACGCCAAGACGGCCGATGTTGAGCAGAAGGCGACGGTTGCCGGCGAGACGGCCGCTTCGGCGCAGCAGGTGGCGGATGCCGCCAATGCGCGCGTGGGCGTGCTGACCGATACGGTCGCCAACCTCGACAACTATCACGCCGTGGCTGAGACGTCGGTGAAGTTCGGTTTCAACCGCGACAACCTGACGCCCAAGGCGAAGGAAGCGCTGGATGAACTGGCGGGCAGCCTGGCCAGCACCAAGGGCTACATCCTGGCGCTGGAAGGTGGAACGGATTCGGTGGGCTCGGCGGATTATAACTATGATTTGAGCCAGCGCCGGGCGAATTCGGTGATCCAGTACCTGGCGTCGAAATACAACGTGCCGGCACATAAGATTTATGTGATCGGGCTGGGCAAGGATAAGCCGGTCGAAGACAACAAGACCAGGGCGGGACGCGCGGATAACCGTCGCGTGGATGTGCGCCTGATGACCAACACCACCGGCGATGCGACGAAGCCCGCGACGACTGCGGCGACTCCGTCGTCGATGTAGAGAAGCGGGCGGAGGTACTTTTAAGAGATCCTTCGCTTCGCTCAGGATTTCGGCGCGGCGATATCGCGCCCCAAGTTTACCCTCCTCCCCGGAGGACTTCGCCAACCAGGCCGCTCAATTCTCCCCCTGAGCGGCCTGCTTTTTTACCACCAGCTTCCAGCTCCTAAGTCCTGAGCGCTTACTTTCAAATGATCAGCACCCGAGGTGCGATCAGTGCACGCCGCCACTCAATGAGGTCGCTATGGCGCTCAGCCCAATAACAGGCACAGCATGGTTCAGCCGGAATACCTTCCTCGCACGTGTGTGCGATGGGGTTTGATCCTGTCTTCACAAATGACCACTGATCGCTGCAAACAGGATCGGCCATTTCCCGCACAATGACCACAGTCGATGGACGCCATTGAACGAAGCACACCTTGCCTAAGGCTTCCAGTCTGCCCACTGCCCATCCCACCATATCGAGAGGCTGATGCAGGGTTTGCGCTATGTCCTCTCCCTTGGCAGTGACTATCCCGTGCCCATCGGCATGAGACGACAGCCACGAGTACACCTTGGCACACGTAAGGTCGGCGTCGTAGTAGGTGTCCATGCGGGTCTTCTCGCAGTCGCCAACACTCTATTCCAATGTCAGCGGGCAAAGCTGACTTTGACAAGGATTGGCGTTACAAAAGTAACTGACCCCTGTCAGCAATACTTTTCGTTTCCTGGGAGGTCATGTCAAGCGCCTTTCCCGCGAGATCGGGGTCAGCACGGTGTTCCTGAGCACTATCGGCAAAATGTGCTGGCGAGCGTTGCTCGCCTGGGCGGACGAGGGCGTCCGCCCCTCCACGAGCTCGAACGAACTTCCGGTCTACTTTGCGATTAAAGCTTTTGCTTTCGGTGAAGGCCGCGACGAGTTACGATTCTGGGATGACTTCGTTACCTCTCTCGCGCCGGTCGTTTCTGGCTATGTCTGCTTTGCTGCCTTGGGCTTTCCGCGGCGCGGCTTCTGGCGCGAGTCTGGGCGGTGCGAATCCCGCGGGCACTATTCCCGTGGGGCTCGAGCTTTATTCGGTACGTGACGCGCTGAAGAAAGACGCGGAGGGGACGGTGCGGGCGGTGGCGGCGATGGGATACCAGGGCGTGGAATTTTATGCGCCTTATTTTGAGTGGAGCGAGGCGCAGGCGAAGCAGATGCGGAAGGTGCTGGATGAACTCGGCATCTGGTGTTATTCGACGCACAACGACGAAGGCTATTTCGACGCGAAGAACATTGGGCATGTTCGCGAACTGAATTTAATTTTGGGTTGCAAATACGCGGTGCTGGCGTGGTCGGACCCGAAGAGCGGCGCGGATGGGTGGAAGGCTCTGGCTGACGAACTGAACTCGGCGGCTGAGCAACTGGAACCGGCGGGGCTGAGGGTGGGATATCACAATCATCAGGCGGAGTGGGCTCGGGTGGGCGGCCAGCGTCCCATGGATATTCTCGCGAAGAATGCCAAGCCGTCGGTGATGTTGCAGTTGGATGTGGGGACATGTCTCGAGGCGGGAGCGGATCCGGTGGCGTGGATTCGAGCCAACCCGGGGAGGATAAAGTCCATCCATTGTAAGGAGTGGTCGCCGCAGCAGGGATACAAGGTTTTGTTTGGCGAGGGCGTGGCCGATTGGAAAGGAATTTTTCAGGCGGCGGAGAGCGTGGGCGGAGTGGAGTATTACCTGGTGGAGCAGGAAGGCAGCCGGTTTCCGGAACTGGAGACGGCGCGGCGATGCCTGGAAGCGTTTCGCGCGACGCATGGGGGGGCGGTAGAATAGAGTTCAGAGGGCGTCGGACATTGGGCGTCGGACCTCAGACGTCAGACCTCGGCAAGGTGGATCCGCTGAGGTCTGACGTCCGAAGTCCGATGGCTAAAAACAAAAGCATGAACCACAAGCTCATCGGCGTTTTCGTTTTTGGTTTGCTGATTGGCTTTTTTATGCTTGCGGGTAGCGTGGGAGCTTGGGGGCAGAGTTCGTCCGGCTCGCAACCGGGCGGGGCTGCGCCGGCTTCTCCGGCGAATTCGCAAACGCCGGATAGTTCGTCTCAAGCGACGAAGCCGGCCAAGGCGCAGGGCCCGGAGTTCGATCCGCCGCGGTCGGACCGCGTCAATGCGAGCGATTTAGGAACGGATCTGGGAGAGAGTTCCAGCAAAGATACCGAGACGAATGTGGATGTGCCGGAAAACGACGCGCGGGCGCATCCGAAGAGCGCGGATGCAGTGGCCGAAGAGTCTGCGGCGGCAGGGAGTACGGCGTCAGTCGGGGAATTCCATCCGTGGAATCCGCATAAGGCGGCCAAGGATGTGGAGGTTGGCGACTACTATTTCAAACGTAAGAACTTCAAAGCTGCGGAGAGCCGCTACCGCGAGGCGCTGTTCTACAAAGAGAATGACGCGGAAGCCACGTTTCATCTGGCGCTGTGCCTGCAGAAAATGGAACGGGAGCAGGAAGCGCTGGAGCAATACCGGGGCTATCTGAAGATCTTGCCCTCGGGTCCGCATGCGCGAGAGGCTCATGAAGCGATCGAGGAACTGACGGCGCCGGCGAAGACTCGCGCGGCGAAGTGAGCGAGCGCACAACCATCGACACTCGGGCGTAAAACCACCACCAAGGGCACAAAGGTTCACGAAGGGAATGCGAGATTCCTTCGTGGATTGCTCATTCTGATTCCTCACCCTGGATTGCTAGCCGTGGCGCGGCGGGCGGCGCCGGGCTGCGCGCTTCTTCGGCGGGTTTTTTGCGGAGTGCTTTTCACCATCGCGCGTCTTGGGGCCTCCGATGCGGCTTTGCGGGCCTTCGCCGAGGATCAGGTTGGCCGGCCACTTGGGACCAGAGTGAGCCTTGCGCCCCTTGCGGCGGACGAGATCTTCTAAAGCATCGAGGCAGGCGTGGAACATCTGGGTGCGGAGCGGGCCTTCCACGCCGCCCCGGATCATGAGCGTGGCGGCGCCGTGCATCAGCGACCACAGCGAGAGCATGAGGCGGGTGTGCTGGCGAGGCGTGCCACCGAGACGCTGCGCAACGCGCTGGCGCATGAGGTTGAACGAGGGCCAGGCTTCGTGCAGAGACGGGGGCTTGGCAAAGGAGTCGAAGAGCATTTCGAAGGCGTGGGGATGATCGAGGGCGAAATGGAGGTAGCGTTCGCAGGCCTCGGCGAGCGTTCGGGACGAACTCATGGCGTCGAAGAGATCGCGGCGAGTCTGCAGGCGGACGCCGCGGAGAAGGTCTTCACGGTCGCGGTAGCGCTCGTAAACCGTGGGGGTGGTAGTGCCCGCGGCGCGGGCTACGGCACGCATGGTGAGGGCTTTGGTTCCGCCGCGGGCCCACAGGCGGCAGGCGACTTCGAGAATTCTCTGTTCGAGTTCAGGATCGGGATGCCTGGGCAACGACTTGCCTCCTCCGCGTCAACTTCGCTTCATAGCTTCATTGCCGATTGAGATGCAGTTCGATAGGGAAGCGAGCCAAGCGCGCGATTATTGCGCCGCAAAGAACGCTTGTTCGGAATGACAAATTACAGCCTCGATTGCGGGGCGTTAAACTAACAATGTATAATAAATCTACCCAAACAACTTAATTCTCCGCGAGCGTGTCCCGCCCGCCGAGCAGCCCTTCCCCGAAACGTACGGCCTGGCGGGACACGCTTGCGGAAATCTTTCGACGGAAGTGGAGTAAAGATGTTCACCGATGATGGGAAAAAAACGGCAGAAGTGGCGAAGCTTACCGCGGACCTGCGCAACGTCAAAGTGGAGCTTTTGAGCGCGCAGTGCGCAGTCGACCGGCTTCGCATGCAGTATCCCATCCCCTATATAGTCTCGTTTGGCGAACGCCAGACTTTGGAGCGAGCCCTCGCATCGGCGCGGGCGTTGAGCGGTTTTTTCGGCGAAATTGAGTCCCAACTCAAGCTGCAAGAGGGCAAAAAATAAAACAGGTTCGGGCCGAGGCTGGGAGCTGGTCCGGGCTGCGATCCGATCATTACTCCTGCCTTTGATCGGGTCGGGGTCATCCGGAAATTATTTTTCCACGCGGATGAAATCGCCGGTTGTTGCGTTGACCGCCACCGTTAACTTCGCAGTGTCGCGGCTGGCGCCATAAATCACGTGCCAGGTCAGCTCGTTGGTGTTGTGATTCCAGTCGCAGATGTAAGTGACGGGAGTTGCAGGATCCTTTTCCAGAATCTTGTCGCCGCCATGCTTCTGGGCAGTGGCGAAGGCTTGATCGGAATCGACCTTGAGGAAGGCGACGTCGAAGACCTGCGTGGAGGAATTTGTGGGGTTGTAGCTGTCCTCCGGGTTGGGGTTGACGCCGCGGGATGGAGCGCCGTCTGCGCCGCTGCCGGACCAGGTGTAGGACTTGGTGGAGTGCTGCGCCGCGGAAGCAAAGCTGCCGCGCCACAGGGCCCACTTGCCGTCCTGCCCATTGCCGCCATCGGTTGTCACCAAGGACTCGATGCGAAAGGGCTTGGCATCCGGTGCCCAGCCGCGAGCGGCGACGAACGTTTTCTGGAACGCGGAACGTCCGGCGAGCAGTTCGGGACCTGTGGGCTGGGGTGCGGATTCGGCGGGCTTGCTGGGTTCCGAGGTGCATGCGGTCAGCACGGCGAGCAGCATCGTTGCGGCGGCGAGTGTCGCGAGCCGGCTGCGCCGACGGCGGATAGAAACTGGCGGCAACTTCTCACGGGCGAGTGCGGGTGCGACTCGGGCAAGGCTCCGCTTCTTCATGGCATCCTTCCTGTTATAACTTCGGTAGTTTGGTTGGTCGGGCAACATTCTAACCGAAGCGGGGGAAACGCGAGAGACGCAAAATGGATTCCCATCTCCGGAAGGTGCGGCCGACTGCAGGAAGTGATTGAATACCTCGGGTAGAGGTGCTCCAGCACTTCCTCCGACTGCGGCTGCTGGGGAGCTTTCGGCGAAGAGGGCGAGCTACGCTCGCCGGACGGGCAAGAGTGCCCGTCCCCACAACGGCCGGGACGGGCGGCGCTGCTTTCTACGCTACTTTCTACGTTACTTTCTACGCTTACTTTCGGCTTACTGCTGAGGCGCGGCGGCGGTGGTGGCGGGAGCGGGATTCGCGGGTGGTTCGGCTCCGGCCTTGCGGGCGCCTTCCTGTATGTCGTCGAGCTTGGCCTTGGCGTCATCGAGGGCTTTTTGTTTGTCGGCGATTTGCTGTTTGTATTGCGCGTCTTCCTTGTCCCATTCCGCTTCGTTACGCATGCGGTTGCCGGCGTCGGCGTACATGGCGGCGGCGCGCAGTTGATATTCGCGCTGGGTTACATCGAGTTCGCGCGCGGCCAGGTCAATCTGGCCCTTTTGCACGTCGATCTTGTCCTGCCACTGCTTGGCTTCTGCGGCTTTTTTCGCGGCAGCTTCTTCGGCGGGAGATTTCGGGGCCGAGGAAGCGGCGCTGCCATTGGCCTGGGCCGACTGGTTGTCGGAGCCATTCTGCGCCGTGGTAGCGGGGCGTGCCTCGCCGATCACCGAGAGTTTGTCTTCGGTGGGCAGGTTGTCGTTGTCAAAAACTTTGGGGCGAGCTTTGGCAGGAGCGCCGTCTTTTTTGATCTGGCGGGCATAGTCGCCCAGCGAAGATCCGGACTGGCCTTGTGCACTGGTCGGCTGACTCGACGAATCGGTTTGCGCCACCGCGGGCAAAGCGAGCAAGCTCACCAGCAGCAGTGATCCTGAAAACGTTCCGACGCCGAAATATGCGATGCGTTTCATGTTTCCACCCATAGGTCCCACCTTTTATTCAGAATTACTTTCTTGCGGGCTTGCCATTCTGCGGCTTGCCCGCGAATCTGGTTTCTACCCCTGGCTGGCAGAAGCCGCTTGCGCAGTCCCGCTGCCAGTTGAACTTCTCTCGGTCAAAAATCCGCCCAGGCTGCGATCGAGACGCGCGGATTCTTCTGCGATGTCGGCGGCCAACTGCTGGGCCAGCTCGGGATCGCGATTGTTTGCCAGCTGCTGCGCGTATCCGGCGATGGTGGTCAGCGAGTTGCGCAATTCGAGCGCCCGCATTTCCTGCTGCAGGCGAATGTGTTCGAGCGCGCTGAGATCATTGATGAGGCAGGCGGCGCCGAGCAGGCTGCCGTCGAGGGCGGGCACGGGAGAAACGGTCACCGCGATGTGGCGTTTCTCACCGGCCGGGGTCGCGTAATCGGCTTCGACCTGGCGCCGGGCGCTGCCCTGGCGCAGAACGGAGTGCACCTCGGCGGCAATCTCTCCGCGGAAAATATCGTCCGCGCCCATGCCGGTGCTGCAAGCGAAACCAAGAATCTGCCTGGCGGCGGGATTTGACTGAGTGACCAGCCCGTTGGTTCCGAAGACGAGCACGCCGCAGGAAAGATTCGAGAGGACGGCCTGGCTGAAGTTTTCGCTGGTGCGGGCGCGGCGCTGCTCAGTCTGCGACTGCACCTGCAGTTCCTGTTTCTGCTGCTTGAGCTGCTGGATCACCGTGTTGTAAAGGTGCAGGGGCAAAGTCTCGAGCGAGGGCGCGCCTTCCGAAGAGATATGGGCGTCGTCCTCAATGTTCTGGCGCAGCTTGCGCATGAAGATCAGGACGATCATGAATGCAAACGCGGACAGGAACAGGACGACAGCCGCGTGCAGCACGATGGGATTGGCGAAAATTTTCACCAGAGCCCCCCATACCAGCCCAGCAGCCGGTTGCCGAAGAAAAATGCGAACAGCGCCATGCTGCCGAGGAATACGCCGAACGGCATCTGGTAATGGCGATAGACCACTTGCGCCGATTGCCATCCGCGGCGGCGTGCGGCTTGTGCGTTGGCCAGGCTGCGCATGAAACGATGGGTACGCTTCAGCCAGACGACGAACACTGTAGTCAGACCGAAAAATGATCCCGCGAGCGAGGCGGAGAAAACTGTGAGCACGGTCAGCTTCACGCCGAGAAATGCGCCGACCATGGCCATGAGCTTGACGTCACCGAATCCCATGCCTTCGGTGCCGCGCCAGCGGAGGTAGATAGCTCCCGCGCCGTAGATGAAGCCCGCGCCCACGGCCGCGCCGAGCAGGGAATCGAACAGGGAAAGCAGACGGATCGTGAGATCGTCACCTAACGGCAGGCTTACGATTCCGGGCATGAACTGCGCAGCCACATCGTGCACCGGAACCAGCAGGCTGAAAAGCAAGCCCAGCGCCAGCCCGGGCAGCGTGAGCTTGTCGGGCAGGAGCTTGGTTTGCGCGTCAGTAAAAATGAGGCCGAGCAGCAGGAATGCGAAGACGCAATATTTCAAAGTGGCGAGCGTCATTCCGAAGTGCCAGTAGCAGGCCAGAAAAAGGACGGCCGTGAGCAACTCGATGAACACGTAGCGCGGAGAAATTTTGGTTTTGCAGTAGCGGCAGCGGCCGCCGAGAATCAGCCAGCTCAGCACCGGAAGGTTGTCATAGAACGCGATGCCGTGTTTGCACTTGGGGCAGGCGGAGCGCGGCGTAACCACCGACAAATCCAGCGGCAGGCGGTAGATACACACATTCAGAAAGCTGCCGAAGCACAGCCCGAAGAGAAAAATCGACGTTGCGAAGATCGGGTCCACGTTAGGTTGAAAAAAAAAGTTGCGAAAAAGCCGAGGTCCAGTCGTTTTTTGACGGCGCCTGATGCCAGCCTTAAGTTGGATTATAAGTCGATCATGCGGGGTCGGACTAAGGTACCGAAGTCACTGTCCGATAGGCCGATGGGGGACAAGGCCTTGGCCGCGTGGAACTTGGCGGGATCCGGCGGCGATAACGGGGATGGTGCCGGGGCAAAGACCGGGGGCGAGGACTGTGCCCCCGGAATCCTCATCAACTCGATGCAGCGGCGGCCAGAGCCTACTTTGCTTGCAGAGTTCGAATGTAGTCGACCAGATTCGCGACCCGCTCCTGCACGATCGGCCTATTGCCCTGGCTAATGCTCAAGAACAGTGGCCCCCAAACCGGCATGTCTTGGGTGCCATGGGAAACCATGTCCGCCTGACCGCGGATCGCTGATGCGACGTGGGCAGCGGGATATTTGCCGTCGTTCTTTTGGGCGAGAATCGTCAGGTCAGGGGGTGGGGTTTTCAGAGCCGAAGCCGCGGGGCCTCCACCTTTTGCGTCGCTTCCATGGCAAACGGCGCAGTAGCTTTTGAACATTTCTTTTCCTGAAGCGGGGGAAACGTTGGTGATGGTGACATGTTTCATGGTGGGGGTGGACTCGGCTGCTTTATCCTGTGTCACGGCAAAGGTCGAGGCCACGACCAGAACAGCAACGAAACTGATGAATTTGATTACACGCATTGCTTTCCTCCTTCGGCTACTGGGCCAAAAATCCGTAACGTTTGAGTTTAGGAGACGCATGGCTCCGGCACTGTGACTGGCATCACAGGGGAACGTGACCAAGGGGGAGGGTTCCGCCAAGACTGGTGCCTGAAACGTTAGGGCTGTGTGAAACGCAACAGTGCGCCTGCCAGGGTGATGGCGGAAGGATCTGGAGCGGGGAGCAGGCCTTGCCAGCGGTTCCAACGGCGCGACACAAGACGGGTTTGAGGCGTGGAGTTTGTCTGCCAGCCGTGGGGTGTTTCCTCGCGCAGGAGAACTGAAAAGGCCGTCGTCTCAGGCAAGGCCTGCGCCTCCAGTTTCCATTCGGCTTTCCATTCGAACAGACTCGCGGCGAGCGCTTCGGTGAGGGACTCGCGCGGTTCCAGGCAAAGAATCCAATCGTGGCGGGCGAACTGAAGACATTGGCTGGGGGTTATGTCCGCATTCGCCGAGACTACGTGGGCCCCGTATTCGCAGGCGATCCGCCGAGTGGCGTAGTGCGTCGCATGATCGACCACCACGATTTCGTCGCAGGGCAGAAGCGTTTCCATGGCGCGGCCCAGGCGCAGAGCGTCATTGCTTGCGTGCAGGAGTGCAGTGATGGCGGGCATGGTGTGAGAAACGCGGCGCAGAGAGCCGAGAAAGAGTGTACGCGAAGGCAGGGCGGGATACATTGGGGGTATACATTGCGGTGGTATACGGGCTTGCCGGGAACGACGAAAAAACGGTCGAGCTGCGCTCGACGGACGGGCAAGAGTGCCCGTCCCCACATTCAAGAGTGCCCGTCCCACAGGATTGAATTTCTAGTGGATGAATTTGTAGTCGACGATGGAGGCGGCCAGGGTTACGCCGTCTTCGGTCTTTTTTGTTTCTTTGGAACGCATGATGCGGCCCTGGCACACCACGTTGCTGTTCTTCTGTCCGGAGATTTCTTCGGGCATCTCGAACACCATTTCAATCAGGGCGTTGACGGGCAATTGTTGCGGTCCGGTGAAGAGGACGCCGGTCTGGCTGATGTTGTCGATGATGCCTTCGTACCAAGTGGCGGTTTTGTTCACGCGGAAACGGAGCGGTACGTCGAGCTTCAGTCGCCGCGCGCGAGGCACCCAGGACGGCCGCTTCTCGCGCGTGTGGCTGCGCTTGATGCCGGTTTCGGGCTTGGCATGCTCCACGCGCTCGGTGCGGCGCATGGTGGTCCAATCGTATTTGTACTCGGCGGCGCAGATCATGCAGACCTGGTAGTAGTCGCCGTCAGCGCCGCGCCGCGGCCAGGAAAATTCGTGGGAACAACGCCCTAGCATCAGAACATCCATTAATTTTTGCGGCATGATGGTTACTTCCGGAGCAGGTGCCTCGGTCGCAAGGCCATCATCGCCTGAAGGACTGACTTTGGGTAGGTTACTTTCGTGCAGTGCGGGGACGGGGGGTGAAGGCGCGAAGCCAAGCCGTGTATCATCGGCCCATGGTTTTCCGCCGCATGGATGGAGCCGACTCCAGTGCCGACGTGGCGGCTTTTGTTCTCGCTGGCGGCAGGAGCACGCGCATGGGGTCGGACAAGGCGTTTGTGCTGCTGGATGGGCGCACGCTGCTGGCGCGGGCGTTGGAGTTGGCACGGACCGTCACGGACGACGTGCGCGTGGTGGGCAGCGCGGAGAAGTTTGCGGCGTTTGCTCCGGTGGCGGAAGATGTGTTTCGCGAGTGCGGGCCGCTGGGAGGAATTCATGCGGCATTGCGGGCGTCGGCGGTGGAACTGAACTTGATGCTGGCGGTGGATGTACCGTTTGTGCCGGCTGGGCTGTTGCGCTATCTGGTGGAGCGGGCGCGGGGTTCGCATGCGATTGCGTCCGTGCCGCGAGCGGGCGGAGGCTGGCAGCCGTTATGCGCGGTTTATCGGCGCGCGTTCGGCGAGGCTGCGGAGACGGCGCTGCTGGCCGGGCGTTACAGGATTGATGCGTTGTTTGCTGATGCTGACGTGCAGGCGATCGGGGAGGAAGAGCTGGCGTTGGCGGGTTTTTCGGCGGGAATGTTTCGTAATTTGAATACGCCAGAGGAACTGGACGCGGCGCGGGAAGCCGGATAGGTGCAGGATTGCGATTGGAAATTGTGGTGGAAATTCCTTTTGAGGCTTGTTGGCGTGAGAGCTTAAAGGGGTCCTTCGACTTCGTGGCGTCTT